>CAMYOD010000046.1 GCA_947259975.1 uncultured Gammaproteobacteria bacterium | reverse complement strand
AGTTAGACGGCTGAAGGAGAATGAAGGCGCTGATGCTTATTGCTCGTGGCTATGTAATTTTTTCGGCACTATCGGGGAGTCTATTCGGACAACTATTCTTTGCCGATTTTCGATGGCCTGCCACGCTGACGGGCATATTCGGGGTACTCGCCGGTGCGATGTCTGGCCGCTACATTGGTACTTCGATCCGGCGCGCGATGATCGTTGTCGGTTTCTGTGTTGTTAGCCTTTTTGGAGTGATATGGGATGCGTTCGTTTACTACAAGCATTACAACACTCCCGGCAATTCCTTTGGTTGGTGGGTTGTCGCACCCTTTTGTCTGGCTCTTGTTTTTATCATTTTGCGAGTTCTTGCGACAACGCCGTCTAACAATGCGCCCCAGCCGACGCAGTAACCTGCGCGGCTGGGCTTAACCGTTAGATGCACAGCGAGTCATACAAATACCAAAGGTTCTGGAAGATCTATTTCTGGGTGCTCGTGGCACTATACCTACTCGCTGTCTGGGGCTACGTTGCAGCGAAGTCGGTAGTTCCGCTAGACGTCGAACCAAACTGGTTCGGGACCGTCTTTAGCATTGTCTCTGGGCTAGTCGCCCTCCTAGGCGTCTTTGGCTATACATATCGAAAGGCGGTGGGCGGCGAGAAGCTATGGCGATTGGCCTTTTTCGTGCTTGCGGTTGGGGCGATTTATAGCCTTCTTTCCACGTTTTGGCTTGGTGAAGCGACGATACCGATATATTCGATATCTGCCGTCCTAATAATGGCGGTCTTTGTCGCCTTCATTCCTCAATATATTGCAATTTATCTATACGCATGGAAGACGGGCAGACTTTGGCAAGAATCATAATTGCGCATCTAACAATGCGCTCGAGGCCGCCTCAGCTTAACCGTTAGATTTCATTTCAACGTGAATCGAACTAAACTGTAGGCTACAAAGGAGGTATCTATGGCAACTGCAAAGGAACAATTGGCCCGGCTGCTCGAACAACAGCCGGATGACAGTTCTTACGATGAACTCGTCCGGGAACTCGCCTTTGGATTGATGGTTGAGCGAGGCCTCGCGGACTCCGATGAAGATCGTACTCTCACAAACGACGAGATGCGCCATCAGATTCGGCAATGGCAAGGCTGAGATGGACCCGAGAGGCCGAGCGGTGGCTAAAAGACATCTTCGATTACATCGCCGCAGATAATCCCACGGCGGCACGCCAGCTCGTCGAGGCGCTCTATGACAGGGCGCAGATCCTCGCCCGTTTTCCCGAGATCGGTCACCGCTACGAACCGGTCACAGACCGCAATGTCCGTATCCTGCTGTATGGACACTACCGGATTGCATACCTGCTCAAATCCGACGGTGATATCGACATTCTCGGTGTTTTTCATGGCGCACTGGAAATCGAACGATACCTAACATGAAAATGAAATCTAACAACGCGCTCGAGGCCGCCCCAGCTTGGCCGTTATCGCAGCCGGGAAATGTCCGCTCTTGGCCGATCTCGGACGCCGGGCCTCAAGGACGCGTAGGACCCTTTGCGGAAGTAACAGGTGTGCCATAATCGGGCACCATGCGCATCGCGACCCCTACTCGGCCTGGACATCTCCGCGTGTTCCGAATTCTACGACCACTTGCCGCCGCCTGCCTGGCCGGACTGCTGGCCTCCTGTGTCTGGTTGCAGCCGGAACCGGGTATCGGCACGGACATCTCCTGGCAGAAAGTCCCCGGCTGGGCGGATGATCGCCATGCCGAGGCCTGGCCGGCGCTGCTGCAAAGCTGTGCGCGCCAGCGCAGTCGTGACGCCGCCTGGGGCCGACTCTGCGACGCCGCCGCGACCTTGCCGAATCCACCCGGCGATACCCAGGCGCGTCACTTCTTCGAAACCTGGTTCGTCGCGCATCGGGTGCACGGCGCCCACGGCAAACATGACGGCCTGATTACCGGTTACTACGAGCCGTTGCTCTACGGCAGCCTGTTGCGTAGCGAGCGTTATCGGTACCCTCTCTACCGGCGACCGCCGGACTTGTTGACCATCGAACTGGGCGATCTGTTTCCGGAGCTCAAGCAGCGGCGGGTGCGCGGCCGGATACAGGGATCCAAGGTCGTGCCCTATTTCAGCCGCGCGGAACTTGACGCCGACCCTAACCTGATTGCCGGCAATGAGCTGTTGTGGGTGGATGATCCGACCGCCGTGTTCTTTCTGCATATCCAGGGTTCCGGGCGGGTCCAGCTGGACGATGGCCGCGTCATCGCCGTCGGCTACGCCGATCAGAACGGACACCCGTACCGTTCGGTCGGTAAACGGCTGGTGGAAATGGGTGAGCTGGCGCTCGAAGACGTCTCCCTGTTTACCATTCGTGCATGGCTGCGGGATAACCCGGATAAATCCGCGCAGCTTCTGAACTCCAACCCCAGTTATGTCTTTTTTGCACGCCGCGACGAGACAGCACAGGGCCCGCGCGGCTCCCTGAATGTTCCGTTGACGCCGGAGCGCAGTCTCGCCGTGGACCCCGCCACCATTCCCTTAGGCATCCCGGTATGGCTGGACACGACCCGGCCCGGCGATAACGCGACCTACCGACGATTGATGTTCGCCCAGGATACCGGGGGTGCGATCAAAGGCCATGTCCGCGCCGACGTCTTCTGGGGCCGCGGCGACCATGCCGAACGCATGGCCGGTGAGATGAAGCAGGCAGGTCGGCTCTACGCCCTGCTGCCACGGCCGGTCACAGACACCGCCGGGCGCTGAGAATCCTGCGTGGCACGTCAGGTTTATTATCGGGATTGCCCGACTTATGTGACCAGGGACGGCTCGGTGATTCGCGAACTGATGCACCCGACCCAACACGGCAATCGACAACAAAGCCTGGCCGAGGCGACCGTCGCACCCGGGGCGGTGACCGCACTGCACCGGCACCACCAAAGCGAAGAGCTGTACCATATTATCGAAGGGACCGGGCGCATGATGCTGGCAGACGACGAGTTTGACGTCGCGGTGGGCGACACGATCTGCATACCGCCCATGACGCCGCATAAGATAGCAAATACGGGAACGACGTCGTTGCGATTTTTATGCTGCTGCGCGCCGGCCTACGCACACGACGACACCGAAATACTCGAGGTCTGACCGATCAGGCGCCCTGCTGTGCCGGTGCCGGCGAGTCCGCCTGGATCATGTTTCGCAACTCGTCGCCAATCACGGACCGACGCCAACCGCGCAGACAACCCGCCGACGTACCACCGCGCACCAGGGATTCCACGTCGGTGCGTGTCGCCAGGATCGACGGTGCCAGGTCCAATTCATCCGCGCGCCGGCGTACGTGGTCCATCAACTTCCCACAAAGCGCCTTTTGTTCACCGCTCAGACGCACGCTTCGTTCCCACAACGCCACCGGCGCGGCGGACGTACCGCCACGAATCGCCTCCAGGAGTTCGCTCGCCAGCGGCGCGGAAACAGCCGCTTGTTCGGACAGCGCGGCGTTCAATTCAGCTACCGTCTGTGGTGATTTGGCCGCCAACTCCACCAGCGCTGCGTCCGACAGGACCCAGCTGCGTGGCCGGTTATCGGTCTGCGCCCGCTGCTCACGCCACGCCGCCAGCGCTCGCAGGACCTGTTGCGCGTCGGCGGGCAGGTCACGACCCCGCTTCAGGCGCCGATAGGCCTCAGCGGGATTGTTCTGGTACAGGGCGCGCGCGGTCAATGCCGCCATCTCCTCCTCGAACCAGCCGCGCCGGCCGGCACCGTCGAGGGCGGCGCGCAGCTGCATATAAAGCTCGCCCAGATAGCGCACGTCGTCTTCCGCATACTGCACCTGGGCACTGCTGAGGGGGCGTCGGCACCAGTTGGTTCGGGTATGCGCCTTTGCCAGCTCGACATCGCACAGGGCCTTGACCAGCGGGCCGTAACCGACTTGATCGCCATAACCGACAAACGTGGCCGCAACCTGGGTATCAAATAAGGCGGTGGGTAACTCACCCTGGCGGTCGTAGAACAACTCAAGATCCTGCCGCGCGGCGTGCATCACTTTTATAATTGAGGGGTCGTACAGCAGATCCATCAAAGGCGTGAGATCCTCCAGGGCCAACGGATCAATGCAGGCCACCGTATCCGCGCTGGCCACCTGAATCAGGCAAAGCTGGGAGTAATACGTCCGCTCACGCACGAACTCGGTATCGACGCCGACCCAGGGGCATTGCGCGAGATTTTTGCAGAGCGCGACAAGTTCTGATGCGTCGCGAATGACGGTTGCATCCATGCATTAAAGTTTAGGGATAAACGCGGCCCCAGGGAAGAGACGAAGTGCATGTACTTGTTCGCGCGCGTCGCAGTATAAGCGTGGGCCGGTTATTGCGGAAATATATCGCCGCATTAGCGTACGATGCTGCGCTCATGGGAAAAGAGATACTTGTAGCTTACTGTTATAATTGGCTATTACAGTTCCAGACCAGGGTCATGTTTCAATCCAGGCAAATTCGCCGATAGCGCGCACAGGCGCACGACAGTGCGCATCACTATCGTCGATCGCTGATAGATTAAAGCCATTATGAGACCTCGACACTATATGAGACCTCGAGACTATGCTCGCCTTACTTCGACTGTTCGTTGACATTTGCCTGTTTCAGGCCAAGCCCCAGGACTTACCCACCTCGCGTACCCTGGTTGTGCTCACCGCGCTGGCCGCGCTTGCAGGCGCGTTCGCGGCACCCGAACAGATCGTTGCGGCGGCGATACGCATCGTGCTGCTGGGTGCCGTCATACTGGCCGCGCTCTCCATCCGCGGCGTCAGTCCACGCTGGCAACAGACCATCAGTGCCATCTATGGCACCAGCGCCCTGATCGGCCTGATCGCTTTGCCCGCGATTCGCTGGTACGAACGGGTCAAGGACACACCCGAACTCGCCATACCCGCCGCCATCGTCGGCCTGCTGTCGCTCTGGTCGTTCGCGGTGACCGCGCATATTCTGCGCCACGCCCTGGATATCAGTTTTGTGCTGAGTTTACTTGTCAGCCTTCTGTGCATGACAATCGTTCTGGTTATGACCATCCCGTTTATTGCACCGCTGACAGGCTGATATGCACGTCCACATTCTCGGCATCTGCGGCACCTTCATGGGTGGGCTGGCGCTCATCGCGCGCTCGCTCGGCCATGAGGTCACCGGTTCGGACGCGAACGTCTATCCACCGATGAGCACCCAGCTCGCCGAACAAGGCGTGACCCTCATGGAGGGCTACGCGCCGGAGCATCTGGAACCGGCACCCGACCTGGTGGTGATCGGCAACGCACTCAGTCGCGGTAATCCGCTGGTGGAAGCCATCCTCGACCGCAACCTGCCCTACGTATCGGGCCCGCAGTGGCTCGCAGAACATGTGCTGCAGCAGCGCTGGGTGATTGCCGTGGCCGGCACCCACGGCAAGACCACCACCGCCAGCCTGGCCGCATGGATCCTGGAGGACGCGGGCCTGGCGCCGGGGTTTCTAATCGGCGGCGTACCCGACAACTTCGGTGTCTCGGCGCGCCTGGGCGAAACGCCATTCTTCGTGATCGAGGCCGATGAATATGACACGGCATTTTTTGACAAGCGCTCAAAGTTTATCCATTACCGCCCGCGCACCGCGGTATTGAACAATCTCGAGTTCGATCACGCCGACATTTTTCCCGACCTGGATGCAATCAAACTGCAAACACACTATTTCGTGCGCACCATCCCATCCTCCGGATTGATCATCGCCAATGGTAATGACGACGATATCGATAGCGTCCTCGCCATGGGTTGTTGGAGTGAATGTGAATATTTTCGGCGCGAAGATCACAATCAGGGCGGTATCGGACAGAAGCAATCCGGCTGGTCATTTGCACCTGTGCACGACGACTTCAGTCGCTTCGACGTCGCCCTCGACGGTGCGCCTGCGGGCACCGTCGAGTGGTCGCTTGCCGGTGCGCACAATGCAAGCAATGCAGTGGCGGCGCTGGCCGCGGCGCGCCATGCCGGCGTACCGATGGCCGCGGGCATCGACGCCCTGTCGCGGTTTCGCGGTGTGAAGCGGCGCCTGGAGTTGCGCGCCAGCCCGGCCGGCGTGCATGTCTACGACGATTTCGCCCATCACCCAACGGAAATCCACAGCACCCTGGGAGCGATCAGGGCCCAATGTGGCGAGGACCGGGTGATTGCGGTACTGGAACCCCGCTCCAACAGTATGCGCATGGGCGTGCACCGGAACGGGCTGGCCGGCGCACTGGACATCGCCGATCGAGTCATACTCTATCGTGCGCCGGAATTGAAATGGGATGTCGGCAGCATTGCCCGCCAGATCGGCGACAAGGCCCGGGTATTCGATTCCATCGATAACATTGTGCGTGAATTGCCAGGGGAACTTCGCGCCGGCGATCGGGTCGTGATAATGAGTAATGGCGCGTTCGGAGACATTCATGCGAAACTCATCGACAGGCTGGGCGCGGCATGAACAGCCCGGCGGCGTCACGGTAAATTGAGGATCTTCGGAGATAAGTAGATGAAAAATGTTTTAGTTGCGATCGTTACGCTATTTTCAGTTGTCGGAATTGCGAATGCGGAGCAATTCACCAGCCAGATTCATTTCGTCGAGTTGTCCCAACCGCAACCGGTGGAAACCGGCGACAAGATCGAGGTGCGGGAACTTTTCTGGTACGGCTGCCAGCACTGTTACGACCTCGAACCCGCGCTGGACAAATGGCTCAAGAATAAGCCGGCGAACGCGGAATTCGTCCGCATGGCCGCCGTGCTGCGCGAGTCCTGGGCGCCGCACGCGCGCGCCTTCTACACCTTCGAGGCCCTGGGCGTGATGGACACGCTGCACCCGGCCTTATTCAAGGCTCTACATGTCAAGAAGAAGCGCCTCGATACGGCGGCGGCGCTGGCGGACTTCGCCGCCGAACATGGCGTGGCGAGGGAGAAATTCATCAGCACGTACAATTCCTTCGCCGTCGACAGCAAGTTCCGCCAGGCACGCATCCAGGGTCGCCGCTATCAGGCCAGGGGAGTCCCCAGCATCATCGTCGACGGCCGCTACCTCACCACCGCCACCATGGCCGGCAGTCATGGTCGCCTCATGCAAATCGTTGATTTTCTCGTCAAAAAGGCCGCCGCGGAGCGCCTCAAACCCGCCGCCTGACGAACGGGCGACACGCGGTACCCGCGCATACGGGTCCCGTCCCACTCGTTGTGCACTAAAGAATCGGTGGCAGTGGTCGATGGATTGAGACAGGCCCATATCAATCCTCTGCCAGGCCACCGCATGACGACAGCCAACACAGTTCTCGACAGCCTCATCGAACACACCGGGTGCGGCTTCCTCGTTATGGACTCGAATCTTTGCATTCGCGAGGCGAGCCCCACCATGTCCCGGTTCAGTGGGCGCCTGGCAGATTCACTAATCGGCAAGGCCCTGACTGGCGAATTTCCCGAGCTGACCGACTATACGGATCGTATTCGCCGTCTTGCCAACGAACCGAGCGAACATATACGCCTGCGCGTAACGCGGGACGCTGTTTTCTTCGCCGCCGTGACGGTGCAGACGATAGACACGAAATCGAATGCGATGCTGGTAGTGTTCGAGGACATCACGACCCTGGTGATGCGCACCCAGGTCCTGGGGCGCCGCGTCAAGGAGCTGGAATCTCGTTGCCAGGAACTGGAACGTAATCTGCTGAACGGTGAATCCGCGACGCCGCGCGATGCCGCCCAATATGACCGCCAAACCGGACTCCTGCGGCGCGAGTATGTGATCGAAAAGTTACTCGAGGAGGAGAAATTCAGCCGTCATTGGCGCCGGCCGCTGTCGGTGGCAATACTGCGGCTCACGAATCTCGCCGAGCTAGGGCAGCAGGACGGCCTCACCATGGAGCAGCGGACCGCGCTCGTGGGTCGCGTCGGCGAGATCTGCCGTGACTGTCTGCGCAGCATGGACATCATCGGCCATATCGATACCGCCGGCTTGCTCATGATCCTGCCGCAGACCGACCGCGTCGGCGCGGATGTCACCCTCGCCCGAATCGAGCGCGCGCTTGCGGGTCATCCCATGGAGCTGGTGCGCAAACTCGAACGTGGCATCGGCGTTTGCGAAATCGATGTGCACCAGGTGGACACCCTGGAGGTCATGCTGACGCGGGTCGAGAACTCCGTCCGCGTCGCCTGATTTCTGTTAGACCACACCCCACCGCCGGCCTCACCCGCCACACTTATAACGAGCGGTCCATTTCTCAGCCTACCCGGCAGGTGCAAAATCCTGCCGGGAATGGCATATTCCAAAGTGTGTCGTGACGCGTCGGATCAGCGTTGATTCCCGACAAGTCGCTGACCAAACACAAGAATAAGTCATCGCCTGGAGTGAGGATGCACGATCCCGAAATCCGTTCGAGCCTTTCCATTGTCCTGCCGGTCTTCAATGAAGAAAAATCGTTGCGCCGCGTGCTCGACCAACTGCGTGAGCACTTCCCGGATGCCGAGGTCATCGTCGTCGATGACGGCTCCAACGACGGTTCCGCGACCGTGGGCAAGGAGGCCGGTGCCCGCGTCATCTCGCATCCCTACAACCTCGGCAACGGTGCCGCTATCAAAACCGGGGCGCGCGCGGCCACCGGCGCGATCCTGGTCACCATGGACGCGGACGGTCAACACGATCCCGCAATAATTCCCAAATTGCTCGCCAAGCTGGCAGAGGGCCACGACATGGTGGTCGGTGCCCGCCGTGCCGGATCACAGGCCAGCGTGGCGCGGCTGTTTGGCAACAGCTTCTATAACCGCTTTGCATCCTGGGTCGTGGGTCACAGGATCGAAGACCTGACCTCCGGCCTGCGTGCCGTACGCACGGAAAAGTTTCGCGAGTTTCTGACACTGCTGCCGAATGGCTTTTCCTATCCGACCACCATTACTATGGCCTTTTTCCGCGCCGGCTATAGCGTCGCCTACGTACCTTTCGATGCCGCGCGCCGCGAGGGCAAGAGCCACTTGCGGATCGTACGCGACGGTGTACGTTTTCTATTGATCATCTTTCGCGTCGGCACCCTGTATTCGCCGTTAAAAATATTTACCCCCATCAGCCTGTTCTTTTTTCTCCTCGGCTTCGGTTATTACCTATACACCTTTGCCACCATGAGCCGCTTCACAAACATGAGCGCGTTATTGCTGGTGACGTCGGTTCTGGTTTTCCTGATCGGGCTGGTCTCGGAACAGATTACGACCCTGGTGTTCTCCACCGCCGGGCGTGACGCCCGGCGCTAGATCGGGCGCGGCCCGGTACCCGCGGGCTAACCGCCTGGAACCGGGCGCGGGATAAAAAACTCTGATATTTTCGTATTGACCCGCCGGCAGCGGGCGGCACAAACTAACCCCGGCCATCGCCGCGGTCGGGCGCGGGAAATGGTCCCCGGCGCGCCGGTGCAGGTCGGTGTTTTCGTGTCAAATCTATGACGCCGGGAGGGCGGTGGTGGTCGCAAATACCCAGTGTATGCGGCATTGAGCAGTGCCTCGGATCGCCGCGCGCGGCGGTCAAAAATTGCAATAAAACTGCTACACTAAACGGGTATCGTCGGTAGCTACCGCGCGACCCAAGCGTTCCCAGATTTCGCAGGGTCGACGGCGGGTTTTTACTGCTGCAAAGAATAATGATGGAGGAGAGATCAATGATTGATGCCCGCCCCGTGGCTGGATTAGCTGGAACCGTACGTGCGCGCAGCCGCCTCGTTCTTGCCTTTGTTCTCGGTCTGTCGTCCCTGTTGTTTTTCAACGGCGCAGTTCATGCGCAACAGGCTCTCGACTTTGCCAAGACTTTCAACCCGGCCACCATCGGCCCGGGCAGCACCAGTTCGCTTGAATTCAGCATCACCAATAACAACGCCGCGACCGGGGTCCGAGGTCTCAACTTCACGGACAACCTGCCGACCGGCGTCAGCATCGCGACCCCCGCAAGTGCGGCCTCCACCTGTCTCGGCACCGTCAGTGCGCCGGACGGTGGCAGTACCATCAGCTTCAGTGACGGGGAAGTGGGGGCGAGTCAAACCTGTACCGTCAGCGTCAATGTCACCAGCAGTACCGCGGGCACACACACAAACGTCTCCGGCGCTCTGGATTCGGATGCCGGCACCTTCGGCACCGCGACGGCCGATCTCACCGTCGCCACCGACCGGCCCGGCTTCAGCAAGAGCTTCGCGCCCAGCCCGATCCCGCCGGGCGGCACCAGCACGCTCACGCTGATCATCGACAACAGCGCCAATGCGGCCGCCGTGTTCGGCATTAGTTTTATCGATAATCTGCCGACCGGGATGGTCATCGCCACACCGGCGAACGCCACCACCGACTGTAGCGGCGCCGCTCTGACCGCCATCCCCGGGACGGGCGTGATTTCCCTTTTCGGTAGTAGCTCGCTCGCTGCCGGAGCCACCTGTACCGTCAGCGTCGACGTCACCACCGCCACCACCGGCGTGTTCGTCAACACCACCGGCGAGTTGGCCAGCGGTATCAATCCGAACGTATCGAGCGGCTTCGCCACGGCCGCACTCAACGTGCCGCGCAACACCCTGGTCAAATCGTTTACCGATGACCCGGTGCTACCGGGCGGCACCGTGAACCTGGAGTTTACGGTCACCAACTTTAATCGCACCGAGGCGGCAACCAGCATCACCTTCGACGACAACCTCACGGCCGTGGTCACCGGGCTGGCGCCGAGCGGCGCGCTGCCCACCGACCCCTGTGGCGCCGGTTCGACCCTCACGTTTACCGACGATATCCTTTCACTCACCGGCGGCACCCTGCCGGCGGAAGGATTCTGCAGCTTCAGTGTGAATCTGGATGTCCCCGCCGCTACGGCTCCGGGGACCTACCCCAACACCACCACCGCGATTATGTTGGATGTCGCCGGCGACACGGTCACCGGCAATGTCGCCGACGACCTGCTCTTCGTCGTCAACTTCCCGGTCCTGACCAAGGAGTTCACCGACGATCCGGTGGCCGCGGGCGACAATGTAACCCTGGAGTTCACGATAACGAACACCGACACCGCGGCAGCTGCCACCAGCATTGGCTTTGAGGATGTCTTCGACATCATCCTGCCGACTGGCAGCAGCATCCCGGCGGCCGGCTTCTGTGGACCTGGTGCCACTGCCACCTTTACGCCGTTGACCAATCCGCCGCCGCCCAGCAGCGCGACTCCGGCAAAGCTGGTGGTCTCCGGCGCCAGTCTCGACCCGGGTGCATCCTGCACCTTCGATGTGACGCTCGGTGTCGCAGCCGGCGCGGCGGCGGGAACCTATCCAAATACCACCAGCCCGATTACCGCCACCGTCGGCGGCAATCCCGTGGTGGGCGATGCCGCCAGCGACGACCTGGTAGTGGCGGGGGCGCCGGAACTGATCAAGACCTTTATCGACGATCCAGCGCAGCCGGGCGACAACGCGACCCTCGAATTCACGATCGTGCACGACGAGTCCGCGTCCGCCAATGCCACGGACATTGCCTTCGATGACAATCTGACGGCGGCGCTCGCCGGTTTAACCGCGATTGGACTGCCGACCACCGCCGTCTGCGGTGCCGGTTCCGAGATCGTCGGCACGACATTTTTGAGCTTTACCGGTGGCAGTCTGGCCCCGGGCGAGTCTTGCACCGTTGCCGTCACCGTCGCGGTGCCGTCTGACGCGCTGCCCGGTAACCACCTGAATACGACCTCGAATATCACCGCCACCGTCGGCGGCCTGGCGACCACGGGCGCGGTCGCCACGGACGCGTTGCATGTCGCCGGGCTGACGCTGGAAAAGGAATTCACCGATGACCCGGTGATCCCGGGCGGTACGGTCAATCTGCGGTTTACCTTGGCCAACACGAGCGCCGGCCTGAACGCGACCAGTATCGGTTTCACCGACGATTTAAATGACGTCCTGACGAATCTCGCTCCGACCACGCTGCCGAGCACAGCGTCTTGCGGTGCAGGCTCGTCCCTATCGTTTGGCAGCGGAGTGTTGACATTTGCCGATGGAAATCTTGCGGCCGGAACATCGTGCGCCTTCGATGTCCCCCTGCTGGTGCCTGCGACCACCCCTGAGAACTCGTACTTCAACGTCACCAGCGGTCTGAGCGCCGACATGGACGGCGAATCACTGCTGCTGGACCCGGCACAGGATGAGCTCCTTGTTTCGGCGGTGCAGCTGCTGATCAGCAAGGCGTTCCAGCTTGATACGGTGGTGCCGGGCGGTAGCGTCGATCTCAAGTTCACCGTGACCAATCTCAGCGCGACCGAGACGATTACAGGAATCGAATTCAGCGATAACCTGGACGATGCGCTGGCCGGGCTGCTGGTAACGAGCACCCTTCCGGCCAGCGCCTGCGGCGGCACGCTCGCGACGGCGGACGGCGGTATGAGTATCGACCTCACCGGCGGCGAACTGGCGCCAGGGGCATCATGTGACTTCACGGTCACCGTCACGGTGCCCACAAGCGCCGTGCCCGGCGGCACCGTCAACAATACGACCAGCGAGGTCACCGGTGACGTCGGCACGCTCGATGTCCGCGGCGATCCGGCCAGCGACAGCTTCAACGTCGGCAGTGCCGAAGTCACGTTCACCAAGGCCTTTGCCGGCCCGGTGGAGCCAGGTGACAGCACCACGCTCACGTTCAATCTCAGTAATGCCGACACCCAGGGCATTGCGCAACTTGCCTTCACCGACAACCTGGATGCCGTGGTATTAGGCATGGTGGCGGACGGCCTGCCGCAAAATGATGTCTGCGGGCCGGGCTCCAAGGTGGAGGGTACCAGCGTGATCGCATTGACCGGCGGCAATCTTGCTGGTAATGATTCGTGCAGCTTTGGCGTTACGGTGCAGGTGCCGACGACGGCTGCGCCGGGCAGTTTCCTCAACACCACCAGCGACCTGTTCAGCCAGGGACTCGTAGTCAGTCCGCCGGCCACCGCGACCCTTACCGTGAACGAACCGACCGGTAACGTAACCATCTGTCACCGGCCCGGAACCCCGGCCGAGAAGACCCTGGTGCTACCGCCCAGCGCCATCCCCGGCCACCTCGGCCATGGTGATACGCTAGGTCCCTGTCCGGAAAATCCGGAGCCGACCAACGGCGGCGGCCCGAAGAGCAAGACCGAAAAAGCGCCATCCGGGGCGGTGTGGGGCGATTCCCGCATTCTGCGGCTGCCGGGCGGCCTCTAAAACAGGAATCTGATACACATCGGGAAATTGGAAAAGCCACCCTGCGGGGTGGCTTTTTTCATGACGATCGGCTACCGGCGCCCGGCGGCGGGAGCGCAGTCGTCAGTCCGCAACGGCCACCTTCTGAAACCGCCCGATCGAGAATGGCGCAATCGGCAGGCTGCTGCGCCCGTCCACGATGAGTTCGGACAGGATCCTGCCCACCACCGGCGCGAGCTGAAAGCCGTGGGCGCAGAAACCGAAGGCGTGGTAGACATCGGGCGCGGTCAGGCTCGGGCCGATGACCGGTATGTCGTCCGGCAGAAACGCCTCGAGTCCGGCCCAGGCGCGCACGATGCGTACGTCGCGCATGCGCGGAAACAGCGCTGCTGCGTTACGGCTGCTTTCGCCGAGCCTGCGGAAGTCGATCGACGTGGTCTCGCGCGCCAGGTCATGACCGCCCCTGTGCGCACCGCCGATCAACACCGTGCCGTTTTGCATCTGTTTGAACGAAAGCTTACGCGACGCCGCCGCCACGACGGGCTCAAGAAACATGGGCAGGCGCTCGGTGACCATCATCATCGGCGCGCCGACGGTGAGCGGCACCGGCTCATTCAAACTGGCGCACAGGTGATGCGCCCAGGCACCGGCGCAGTTCACCAGCACCGGTGCCTCGAACACGCCGCCGTCCTCAGCCATGAGCCGCCAACGCTCGCCCGGCCGATCCACGTCGGTCACCCGCAGGCCGGTCCGGTAGTCCACGCCCAGTGCCTCGGCCTTATGGCGGAACGCAGTGAGCGCATGATACGGCCGTGCAAAGCCGTCGCCCGCGACGTAGAGTGCGCCGACACAGTGCGGCGCGAGTGCCGGCACGAGCCGGTAGAGCCGGTCGCGATCGATGACCTGTTCGTGCGTGAAACCGAGCGCGCGTACTTGCGTGGCGCGTTCCTCTAGTGCATGCATATCGGCGTCGTTTTCCGCCACCCGCACCTGACCACCCAGTTTGACGTCGCAATCGCTGCCCACCAGTGTACGCATGTCGCGCCACATTTCCGCCGCCGCGACCGCCAAGGGTATCTCCGGTAGATGCCGATTAAGCCGGCGCAGGCCGCCGGCATTGACACCCGAGGCGTGACGCCCGGGACTGTTCTTCTCCACTACCATCACCCGCTGCCCGCGCAGCGCCAGATGCAGCGCGGCGGACGAACCCACCAGGCCGCCGCCGACAATAACGACATCGGCATTCATGTGGGCGCCGCTTCCGCCTCGAGTTGCGCCAGCGCCTCGATGGTGACAGGCCGCAGCGGTGGCCGCGCACGCAGGGGGATCTGGCCAGCCACGGGCTGACCGGTCTCCGCGGCAACAATGTGGCTCACGGCGTGCACACATTGTTGTCCCTGACACGGCCCCATGCCGCAACGGGTAATAAACTTGACCTGGTTGGGATCCGCGTGACCCTCGCGCACCGCGCGGCGGATCTCGCCGGCGGTGATTTCCTCGCAGCGACACACTACGGTGTCGTCATCGGGTGTAGCGAGCAGCGATTGCGGCAGACGGTGCAGGGCCTCGAGAAAGGGTCGAATACGCAGATCCGCCCGCATCCATGCGCGGTCGTCCTTGCCGCGGGTGTCGCGTTGCCGGGCATCGATGCGCCCGAGTGCGTGCGCAGCCTCGAGCGCCGCCAGGTGCCCGGCGTGCGCCGCGGTCCGCGCGCCGCCGATCGCCGCATTGTCACCGGCAACGGCGATGCCCTCAATCGACGTGTTACCCCACGCGTCCACCACGGGACGCCAGCATTGCTGACCCTCATCCCAGCGATGGCGACAGCCGGCGGCTTCGGCCAAATGCATATTGGGTACGAGGCCGAAATGCACCAGCAGGCTGTCGGACGCGATGCGCACACGACGGCCATGACGCAAGTATTCGACGACGTCGAGCGTGCCGTCACCCAGGGCGCGTAGCCCGGACACCCCATAGCGCACGGGGATGCCGGCGCGCCGCAGCTGCCACAGGTACTTCATGCCGCGGGTGATGTAGTGGCCGGCGAGCAGCGCCGCCGGCAGACGCGGCACCGCACGCAGGAAGTGACCCGGCGCCGCCATCTCGAGTACGGCACTGACAGGCACACCGGCACGCAGGTACTGCCAGGCGAGCAGGAGCAGTAGCGGGCCGGTTCCGGCAATGACGGTCCCCTGCGCCGGCGCGATGCCGGAAGACTTGAACAACACCTGCGCCGCACCGGCGTTCATCACACCGGGCAGGGTCCAGCCCGGAAACGGCACCGGCCTTTCCATCGCGCCGACGGCAATAATGATGCGTTGCGCGCGGATCAGCGACGCACGTCCGTCACGCAAAACGCCGATCTCGCGGTCCGCACCCAGCGACCACACCGACGTGTCAGGGCAATAATGCGCGCCACCGGTGCGGAACGCCTCGACCAGTCCGGCACCGTGTCGGTAGTCCGGGCCCAGCAGCTCCGCGCGCCGTGCCGGTGCGTCCTCGATACTGCGGTAGATCTGCCCGCCCGGCGCCGCCTGCTCGTCGAGCAGGACGACGTCCAGCCCATGCCCAGCCGCCGTGGTCGCCGCCGTTAACCCGGCCGGTCCCGCGCCGATCACCGCCAGCTCATAGCGCCGGTCTACCATGGCCAGTGACCTGCCCCCTGCTGACGACGAATAGTCATGCCTTCCGTCACGCGCACCTGGCAGGCCTGGCGGTTGGGAACACCGTCGATTTCCATCAGGCACTCGAAGCACGTCCCCATCATGCAAAACGGCGCCCGCCGCGCGCCGGACACGGGTGTCGTGCGGGTATAGGCGAGCCCGCTGGCGAGTACCGCGGCCGCCACGGTGTCGCCGGCTGCTACTGCGACCGGCTCGCCTTCAATGGTGACCATGACCGTATCGGCCACGGCCGGGTCCAGACGTTTGAACATGGGAATACGTGCCCGGGAAATGCGTACGGCGTTAGAGACGTGCCTTGTCCATGATATCGGCGTGCTCGAAGATCATGCTTTGCTGCAGGTCAAGTTTCGTGCCCACACCGGCCGAGTGTGCCCGTTTATAAATAGCGAGCGCGATCGCGACATCGATATAGGCGAGGCCGACCGCGTTGAAATAGATGCGCTCGTCATCAGATTCCCGCCCAACCTTGTGGCCGGACACCAGTTCATGCAGGTCGGCATGGATGTCGTGCGCGGTAATGAGCCCTTCCTGCAACATACGGCTCAACGTCTGCGTCCGATGGGTAACTGTCTCCCAATCGTCACACACGATCTTGTCCGCCTGCTCGGCGACCGCGTACTCATCCTCCCAGCCGCCGATGTGGCTGTAGAAGCTCCCCGGCTTGACCCACGCGGCCTGCAGCAGCGGCGCCTGGGCGCTGGTCGCCGTGACCAGAATGTCGGCATCTTCCATCGCCTGACGCAGATTCGTCTGTGTACCGACGAACTCCATGTCCGGAAACAGTCGCGACAATTCGTCGATGAATTGCTGCTCCTCGTGCGCGGATTTCGAGGCCACGCGGCATTGCTTCAGGCTCGGGCGCACGACCTTCATCGAGATGAGATGCATCTTCGCCTGTTCGCCGGCACCGATGAAACCGATCACCTCGGCATCCTCGCGCGCGAGGTACTTGGCGGCAATGCCGCCCATCGCCGCGACCCGCATATTGGACGCCAGCGTGCCCTCCATCACTGCGATGGGAAAGCCCTTCTCGATTTCGGACAGGACGAAGATCGCAGAAAGGTTCTGCGCATCGTGCCGCGCCGGGTTCTGTGGAAACACCGAGACCCACTTCACCCCGCACACCTTTTCGTCGAGCAAGGTGGCCGGCAGGCAGTTGATGCGCTCCTGTGTCGACTGGCTGAAGATTTGCACGATCTTCTCGGGGAACAGCACCTTCCCCTCCTCGTAGGCGATCATCGCCTGTTCCGCGACGTCCATGGCCAGGCGCATGTCGAAACAACCCGCGCCGAGAAGGTCTTCCTGGGAGAGATAGGTGAAGCTGACCCTGTGTTTGTTTTGCATGTTGCGCATTCCAGACGAAGAAGCCAGGAGCATAAAATGGCCGGGCATTGTAAGGTCTAGCCGCGTCGGACACGAACCACGTGCCGCGGCCGCCGGCCAGATAGGCTGTTTGCTTGCGGCGGTCGGATACACCTGCCCAGTGCGCACATCGGCCAGCGCTAGAATATATCGCGCCGCGACTATTCCGATCAGCGGGTCGAGTCCGGCGCGACAGCCGCGTCATAAATAACCCGCCTGCCGGCGGGTTATCCCAGATTGGCGCGCCCGAGAGGATTCGAACCTCTGACCTCTGCCTCCGGAGGGCAGCGCTCTATCCAGCTGAGCTACGGGCGCAAATACTGTCGTCTTCGCTTATGTTCGTTCTGTGCTCATGCGGCCCTACGGGCCGCCGGGCAGCGCTCTTCCGCGCGCTCTCGCTTCCCCGCTTCGCGCGCGGAACCCGGGGCTCGACGTCCCCTGTCTCGCCCGCTCGCCGGGAAAAAGGTCCCCCGGACCTTTTTCTCACTCCGGCTCGCCCAGCTGAGCTACGGGCGCGGGAGGCGGAAGGATACCCGGCTGGAAAGCCCCAGTCCACGTGGGTTTGCGCTTTTTGCCGTATTTTAGGGTATACTAATATTGCTAAAGGTTTTTTGGGCGTGGCCGACGGGACCTCTATAGAGGCTTTTGCCTCCTCGTCGACCACAAGTTTATTAATCTATAGGTAGATGGAAGATGACTGACAGCCAGTTTACGAAGCTTTTCGCCGCCATGATTGGCGCCCTGGCGATTCTCGCCGTAGTCCTGTATTTGCTTGCCAACAGCATCGGTGGCCGCGTGACCGCACAGATCGAAGCGGCCGAGGCCAACCAGTCGGTGGCCGAGCGCATCCGCCCGGTGGGCAGCCTGAAAGTCGCGGCCAACGCCATGATGGAAACTGTGATTCCGGCCGCTAACGCCGATGCGCACGGCAAAGGCAAGGGCACTTACGACGCTGCCTGCGGCGCCTGTCACGGTACCGGTGTCGCCGGTGCGCCGAAGCTGGGCGACAAGGCCGCCTGGACGGACCGCATTGCCCAGGGCAACGATAAGATGTACAGCAACGCCATCAATGGCTTTCAGGGCAAAGCCGGGTATATGCCGGCGAAAGGCGGTAACGCCAGCCTGAGCGACGATGACGTGAAGGCCGCGGTTGATTACATGGTCGGTGAGTCCAAGTAATTATCCGTAGCGCCGGCGCGATCCCTGTGGATCGCGCACCGATCAAAAGGCCAGCCTTAACGGGCTGGCCTTTTTTCTTGCTTGCAATCCAGCTGCCATCTGCCTACGTTCGCCTTACCCGAAGCCTGGATGAGCATCTTTAGCTGCCGTGGATAACTCAACCAACGACCCAAGTCCGTACTACGAACTGACTCCGGAACGGGTGCTGGATGCGGTGGAGAGCGTGGGCTTTCGCTGCGATGCGCGGCTGCTGGCATTGAACAGCTACGAGAACCGGGTCTATCAGGTCGGCATCGAGGATGCGGAGCCGGTGGTCACGAAATTCTACCGCCCCAATCGCTGGACCGATGCGGCGATATTCGAAGAACATGCCTACACGCTGGAGCTGGCGGCGGATGAAGTGCCGGTGGTGGCACCCTGGCGTGACGCTAACGGGGCCACGTTGTTCGCCCATGAGGGATTCCGCTTCGCCGTCTACCCGCGTCGCGGCGGCCGCTGGCCGGATCTGGAAAATGAGGACAATCTGGAGTGGCTTGGCCGCTTCATTGCGCGCATCCATGCGGTGGGTCGCACGCAATCCTTTAGCCACCGGCCCACCCTCGGTATCGACGAGTTCGGCACAGATGCCTACGCCTACCTGCTTGAACACGGTTTTATCCCGGATCATCTACTCATCGCCTACCGGACACTGGCAGAAGACCTGCTTCAACAGATACAGGCGGCATACGACCGTGCCGGGACCTGCGACACGATCCGCCTGCACGGTGACTGTCACCCGGGTAATATCCTCTGGACCGACGACGGCCCCCACTTCGTCGATTTCGATGACTGTCGTACCGGCCCGGCGATCCAGGATCTGTGGATGCTGCTCTCCGGCGACCGCCCCGCCATGACCGCACAGCTGGATGCCGTCATGGAGGGCTACACCCAATTCCAGACCTTCGATCCGCGCGAGCTCCATCTCGTCGAGGCACTGCGCACCCTGCGCATGATCCACTACGCCGCCTGGCTCGCGCGCCGCTGGGACGATCCGGCCTTTCCGCGCGCGTTTCCCTGGTTCAACACGCAACGTTACTGGGAAGAGCACGTGCTCGCGCTGCGTGAACAGGCCGCGGCCCTCGACGAGCCCCCTTTGGCATTGGGCCCATGAATGCCCCGGCAGAAATGACAAGGGACAGATTGGTTTTTCCGGTGCCGGAAGGCGCCCGCCGGAATAAACGCAGGTAAAATAACAAATCGATTTCCGTTCCCGACAAAGAGATCATACGAGTGAGCCTCGACTTTCGCATTGACCCCGGCTGCCACGAACGCCATCTCCGGCGTCGCGCCGACAACCCCCTGTTTCCCACCGAAACGCGTACCGTCACTGCGGCGCAGCTAACCGATGCCCAGGCCAGGGACGATCGGCAGCTTGCAGCATTCCAGAATGATTTTGTTGCGTTACTGAAACAGGCCGCGGAACTGGCCGCGAACGTGGAAAGCGACGTTGTCCTGAAGCTCAAGGAACGAGCCGACGAGTTGTACGAGCGCTGTGCCGGACTTGCCGGCGATCGCAGTTCGGAAAAGCAGGCGCTGACGCGACTCATCGAGAGCATCATGCACGCGGTGCGTGCCGGCGCGACAGGCGATGCACAGGCCCTTGCGGAATTGGAGCAGGAAACCGAGGCGCGGCGGCTGCACCAGCAACTGCTCAGCCACCCTCTGGTGGCCGACCTGCTGAATCCCGAATCCCCTATCGGCGCCCAGGAACTGGTGCCGAGCCTGCTGAATGAGACAGAAACGACACTGCGAACCGTCATGGGGCTTTTCGACGCGGAGCAGCGCGCGGTGCTGTGCCAGCAGGCACAGCAGCTACTGGGCAAACTTGGGCGTGACGGCATCGACACCGCACAATATGCCGCACGCCTACAGGCCATGGAACAGCAGACCGTGACCCATCACTGAATCACGGCCCGGCGACCGGTGATACTCGACGACGAAACCACTTTGGCGGACTTGCAGGCCAACGCCGCGGACGGCCGCCTCGAGTGGATTGGTCTGCGCACCGCCGTGCGCGGTGCGATCACCGCGCCGGAGGCCGCGGAACTGCAGGCCGACACGGGCCTGCGCGGCGATCATCGTGCGCAGCGTCGCGGCGGTAGGCGCCAGGTCACCCTCATACAGTGGGAACATCTGCCTGTGATCGCCGCCCTGACAGGCCATACCGAGGTACCGCCGGAATGGTTGCGGCGCAACCTGGTGGTCTCCGGTATAAATCTTCTCGCGTTCAGGGAGCGTGTATTCACTATCGGCGACGCACGACTCGAAGGTACCGGCTACTGCCGTCCCTGCTCGCGCATGGAAGAGGTGCTCGGTCGCGGCGGCTACAACGCGATGCGCGGACACGGTGGCATCACCGCCCGTGTGCTTACCGGTGCACACATCCATGTCGGCGATACGGTGCGCCTCATCCCTTGATTATTGCGTGGATCCGCGGCATGCACAGCGCTGATCGACTCGACACCATCCAAATCGGCAATGGTCCGCGCCAGCTTGAGGACGCGGTGGTAGGCCCGCGCCGAAAACCCAAGGCGATCGATCGCCTCCGCCATGAGCGCGGCAGCGTCATCTTCCAGGGAACAGCAGGCCTCGATATCTTTCGCGCCCAGCGCGTGATTGGTACGGCCGTTACGATCTAACTGCCGCTCACGCGCGCGTTCTACCCGTACCCGCACCTGGGCCGCCGTCTCGCTGCGTATGACGTCCGTGTTATGCAACAGTTCGTGGGGCAACGGCGGCACTTCGATGTGCATGTCGATACGATCCAATAACGGCCCGGAGATACGCTTGCGATAGCGCGCGACCTGATCCGACGTGCAATGACAGCGGCCGCGTTCATCGCCCAGGTAGCCGCAGGGACAGGGATTCATGGCGGCGATGAGCTGAAAGCCGGCGGGAAAATCGGCCTGGCGCGCGGCCCGGGAAATGGTGATGCTGCCCGCCTCCAATGGCTCGCGCAGCACTTCCAGCACCCGGCGATCGAACTCGGGCAACTCATCGAGAAACAACACCCCGTTGTGCGCCAGCGAGATTTCCCCGGGCCGGGGGCGACTGCCACCACCCACCAGGGCGACGCTGGAGGCGGTGTGATGCGGTGCCCGAAAGGGTCGCCGGCGAAAACGACCTGGATCCAGGCCCGCGGTGGTCAGCGAATACACCGCCGCCGTCTGCAACGCCTCCGCCGCGGTCATCGGCGGCAGGATGCCGGGCAAGCGCCGCGCCAACATGGATTTTCCGGTACCCGGCGGGCCCAGCATCAGCAGGCTGTGACCGCCGGCGGCGGCGATTTCCAGAGCGCGTTTGGCGTGTTGTTGCCCGATCACTTCGGAAATATCCGCGTACTCCGCTGCCGGCGCGACGGTTGGGGGTGGGGGCGCCGGTAATTCCTTCTCGCCACACAAATGTGCCGTCACATCCAGCAGGTGTTCGGCGGCGCAGACCTTCGCATTATCGACCAGGCTCGCCTCGGCGCCATTATCACCCGGCAACACCACGGTGCGCGCCGCCACACGGCCTGCCAGCGCCACCGACAGGACGCCGCGCACCGGCCGCAGATGGCCGCTGAGGGAGAGTTCGCCGACAAACTCATGTCGGGCCAGGGGTTCGCCGGGAATCTGCCCGGAGGCGGCGAGAATACCCAGCGCGATGGGGAGGTCGAAACGGCCGCCGTCTTTCGGTAGATCCGCCGGCGCCAGGTTGACGGTAATGCGCCGGGGCGGAAATTCGAAGCGGGAATTGATCAGCGCGCTGCGCACCCGGTCCTTGCTTTCCTTGACCGCGGTTTCCGGCAGGCCGACGATGGACAATCCGGGCAGGCCGTTGGCGAGATGGACTTCGACCACCACCGCCGGAGCGGCGATACCGGCCTGCGCCCGGCTGTAGACAACCGCAAGTGACATGATTCCCTCCTTGGATGATACGGACCCGCGTCCGCGCCTATTCCTTCAGCAAACGCCCCTCAAGCGCGGTGACCTGCTGCTCCAGATCCTGCAACCGTTGCCGGGTGCGGCGTAACACCGCCTCCTGGACCTCGAGTTCCTCTCGCGTCACCAGACCGATGCGGTCGAGGCTCGCTTGCAGCGCACCGCGAATATTTCGCCGCACGTCCTCACCCACACCACCGGGGACGGCACGGCCGACCCGTTCGGTCACTTCATCGAGAATGTCGCCGGGGGATTTCATCTGCCGAGTCATTCTAACAGATGCCCGGGGTCGCGCCCCCGCTCGCCGTGCACCAAAAATGTGCACGTGCAGAGGGCTGTAGGTCTATCGTGGTGCAAGTAGCCCTCGTGTGAGGTTGATTTTTGACCATAACCTACTGTTTTTTCAATATTAATTAAGTTGGCACGGATTCTGCTCTAAAGCGCACCAACAGCGGCTCGGTGTGCCCGGGCGGTTGTCACTGTTTTTATGGCTTATGCCCAATGTTTACTCGCTTAAGCGGAGGAACGAAAATGCGTACCAAGTTGATTCACAAGGCGGTATTGACCGGCGGCCTGCTGGCTGCCAGCACCGTCGCCAGCGCCGGCTGGAGTGGCAATGTCGCCCTCTCGACCGATTATGTCTGGCGCGGTTTCTCGCAGACCATGGAAGAACCTGCCGTGTCCGGTGGCTTCGACTATGAGCACGACAACGGCCTGTACTTCGGCGTCTGGGGCTCTAACGTCGACTTCGGCGGACCGGAGCACATGGAGTTCGACATCTACGGCGGTTATGGCTGGAGCATCGGCGACCTGGGTCTCGATGTCGGCGTGATTCGCTACGAGTATTTTGACGACGCCAACACCGGCTTCACCGAACTGTATCTCGGTGGCAGCTACGGGCCGTTCAGCCTGACCTACTCCTTCGACGTCGACACCGACTCCGGCGCCGACCTCGGCGGCTACCTGGATCTCGGCGCCGAATTCGAGGTGGGCGAGGGTTTCACTGTAGCCCTGCATGCCGGCAAGTATGACTACGACACCGGCCTCGATCCGGTCGATTACAGCATCGGTGCATCCAAGGAATTCGGCGGCTTCGGTTTCGACCTGACCTACCACGACACGGACAGCGACGGCGAAACGCTCTACGGAGCGAACGGTGAAGGTCGTCTGGTACTGACCGTTTCGAAGTCTTTGTAAAGCGACTGACGCCCGCCGCATCCAGCAGTGGGCGTTTTCATGGTTGAGGAGACACATTCATGAAAATGGTATCTGCGATTATCAAGCCCTTTAAGCTTGACGATGTGCGCGATGCCCTCGCCGAAATCGGCGTACAGGGTATGACCGCCACGGAAGTGAAGGGGTTTGGACGTCAAAAGGGCCACACCGAGCTGTACCGTGGCGCCGAATACGTGGTTGATTTCCTGCCCAAGGTCAAGGTCGAGGTGGCGGTCGATTCCGGCATCCTGGATCAGGTGCTGGAAGCGATCGTCAAGGCAGCCCGCACCGAGAAAATTGGTGACGGCAAGATCTTTGTATTCGATCTCGAGCAGGTTATGCGTATCCGTACCGGTGAATCCGGTAAAGACGCTCTGTAACCACGCGAAAACATCCTGACCCAATTCAACGGAGGTCAAAAAGTGGAAGCGATTACTGAAGTAAAGTACGCCCTGGATACCTTTTATTTTCTGGTATCCGGCGCGCTCGTCATGTGGATGGCCGCGGGCTTTGCCATGCTCGAAGCCGGCCTCGTACGAGCAAAAAACACAACTGAAATCTTAACCAAGAACATTTCCCTATATGCCATTGCCTGCATCATGTACATGCTCATGGGTTACACCATTATGTACCCGGGCGAGGCCGTGAACAGCTGGTGGCCGGGTTTCGGCGGCCTGCTGGGCAAGGACGACAACAGCCTCGAAGCGGTATTGGCGAGCGGGGGTGATACCTACTACTCCGGCCTGTCCGACTTCTTCTTCCAGGTAGTATTCGTCGCCACCGCCATGTCCATCGTCTCCGGTGCCGTGGCCGAGCGCATGAAGCTGTGGTCGTTCCTGCTGTTCGCAGTCGTCATGACCGGCTTCATCTACCCCCTGCAGGGTTACTGGAAATGGGGCGGTGGTTTCCTCGATGCAGCCGGCTTTAACGACTTCGCCGGTTCCGGCGTGGTGCATATGACCGGTGCGGCGGCGGCCCTGGCGGGCGTACTGCTGCTCGGCGCACGTAAAGGCAAGTACGGTCCGGACGGTCAGGTGAACGCCCTCCCCGGCGCCAATCTGCCCCTGGCCACCCTGGGTACCTTCATCCTGTGGCTGGGCTGGTTCGGCTTCAACGGCGGTTCCGAGCTTAAGGTCTCTGACGTTGCCGAGGCCAATGCGGTGGCGCTGGTGTTCGTCAACACCAACGCGTCGGCGGCGGGCGGTGTGGTTGCGGCATTGATTGCCGCGCGCCTGCTGTTCGGCAAGGCGGATCTGACCATGGCCCTGAACGGCGCCCTCGCCGGTCTGGTAGCCATTACCGCTGAACCGCTGGCACCGAGCCCGTTGCTCGCGACGCTCGTGGGCATGGTCGGTGGCATCATCGTGGTGTTCTCCATCATCGCCATGGACAAGCTGTTCAAGGTCGACGATCCGGTCGGCGCCATCTCGGTGCACGGCGTGGTCGGCATGTGGGGCCTGCTGGCCGTACCGCTGTCGAACACGGACGCCACCATCGGCGCGCAGCTTTACGGGCTGGTGGTCATCCTGGCGTGGGTCTTCATCGCGAGCTTCATCGTCTGGCTCATCATCAAGGCCGTCATGGGTCTGCGGGTCAGCGAGGAAGACGAATACAACGGTGTGGATCTGGCGGAGTGCGGTCTCGAGGCTTACCCCGAGTTCGTCGGCTCCCACGGTTCCGGGAAATAAACCCTTTTCCTCCTTTTGGTCGAATGACCATTGCACGGGCGCTGCGGCGCCCGTTTTTTTTGCCTGCACGAAATGGATTTGGATGGCACAGCGCCGCCCCGGATTGGGTGCTAACGCCGGCTGAGGTCAACGCATGCGCGCTGGTAGGTCCGACAGAAGGGGTTAGAGGTGGCGGTCAGGCGTGGCCGCGGACGCTATCGCCTTTTGGTCGCGAGTGGGTGCAGCGAACCTGCCCACGCGGCAAAGCGAATCCTGGTTCGTCGCAACACGCGGCCTAATCGAGCTCATCGGCGCGGTGTTCGACATAGGCCTCGTCCCGTAGTCGCTGCAACCAGACCTCGTATCGCTCCTTGGCCTTGCGCTCGAGAATCTGGCGGCGCGCGTAATCCCGCTGCAGCGCTTTGCCCACGTCGTGCTGGCGAAGCCCTATGACCTCGATCAGGTGCACACCGAAACGCGTGCGCACCGGCGCACTCAACTCACCGACACCCAATTCACTCATGGCGCGTTCGAATTCGGGCACCATAGTGCCCGGACTGACCCACCCCAGGTCGCCGCCCTTCAGACTGCTGGCCGGGTCCTGCGAATGCCCTTTGGCAAGGCTGGCGAAATTCTCGCCGGCGGCGATCCGGGCGCGCAGTTGGGTGATGCGTTCGGTCGCCTCCTCCAGGGTCACGACCTCGTCCGGACGGATGAGGATGTGTCGGGCGTGGGTCTGGGTCACGGTTTGCGGCCCGACGCCGCGGCGGTCGTTGAGGCGCAGGATATGATAGCCGTTGGGCGCCTGGATCACCGGGCTGATCTCGCCGGCGCGCATGTCTTGCAGTGCGGGCAGAAAATACTTCGGCAATTGTCCGGGCTTCTTCCAACCCAGGCGCCCACCGTTGAGCGCCTCGGGTCCGCGCGAAAACTCGGCCGCGGCGCGCTCGAAATTGACACCCTTCACAAGATGCCCATGCAACGCATCCGCATGTTGTCTGGCGCGCGTCAGCAGTGCCCGCGATGCACCCCGCGGGAGTGCGATGAAAATGTGGGATAAATCGTATTCGGTCTCGATACCGCCCTGCTGTTCGATGGTCAGCAGGTAATTGTCGATTTCACTGTCGGTGACGCTGACGCGTGTCTTGATATCCCGATCGACGAGGCGTTGAATGGTCACCTGGTTGCGCAGGTTATTACGGAAATACTCGTAACGGATATTGTCCCGTGCCAGGGCCTGGCGCAGCTGCGGCACGGTGAGGCCGTTCCGCTTGGCGATCTTCGCCACCGCCTCGTCGATCATTTCCTCGCTGACCTTCAGGCCCGAGCGCGTTGCATACTGCAGTTGAATTCGGTCCATGACCATCCGGTCCATGACACGCTTGCGCAGTGCCTCATCGGGCGGCAGCGCACGCTTGGACAAACGCGATTGCCGCTTGACCGTATTCAGTTGCGATAGAAACTCATTCTCCGTGATGACGTCGTTCTCGACGACGACGAGAATGCGATCCAATCCGACGATCTTCTCCCGGCTGGCCGGGGCTCCGAGCGCGTCGGCCCCCAACATCGCAGTCGCGCATAACGACAATAAAAGGGTGGGAAATGCACGTTTCGACAAACTACTTCTCCAGATTGACGGCGAAAACTTAACCGCTCGAGTATACAACGGCCCAGCAGGCTTGTGGATTACAGGCGGAAACGACCGCAGCGGTGGGCCCACGGGGCCCGCCGCCGGGCAAGGAAATCAAAGACTGGTGCGCAGACGCGTGAGCCCGACCAGCTCGAATTCAACCAGGAAGGCGTTGCGGAAGTCCTCGTCGTTGTCCACGCGCCGCTGACCGCCGACCCGCAGGGCCCAGCAGCAGGCGTTGTACTCGAGGCTGGCAAAGCTCTCCAGCGCCTCACTGGCATCCAGGTCATGCAGATGCCGGCCGTAGAAGCTCCAGCGCCCGCCCAGTGGCCACGCCACCTTGATATTGGCCTGTTCGAGACTATCGCGCCGGAACCGGTAGCCGAGCCCCAGCGTGCGGCGCGCATCGGGCCGGTAAACAATATCGAAACGGGACTCGGCCGATTCACTCAGATCCGGATCCCATTGCAGGAACGCACTCGTCACCAGGTCCTCGCGCAGCTTTGCCGTGATCTGCGCGACAATATCCGAGTCTGACTCGGTTTCCGGGCCGCCACGCAGCACTACGTCACGATCGTCGAAATAGAAAATCTGACCGATGCTGGCACGCACCCATTCGCGACTGGTTTTGCCGTCCAGCAGCCGACTGGTCAACGCCAGGGTGATGCGATTCGCATCTTCCACCCGGTCGGCTCCCGAGAAGCGATTATCACGGAAGAAGTTTGCGAAGTTGTTGAGATCGAGCACCCCGGTGTCGAAAGTCGGCAGGTCGTCCTGGTTCTCGTCCTGGGCATAGACATAGAAGACTCTTGGCTCGAGTGTCTGGACGAAAGACTTGTTCTGCCAGCTCGTATCGCGTTCGAAAAAGATCCCGCTGTCGACACTGAATACCCCGGCGGTACGCGACGGGCTCGTATCGGCGCCGGCGGCCAGATTGTCCAGGCCGGCGTAGCTGGTATGCCGTAGCGCCAACCTGGGCGTGACATAGCCGTAGATGGTCTCCATCGGCCGCGTGACACTGGGTGTCAGGTCGATACGGGTACCGGCCACGTTCAGGTCATGATCGAAATTCACCACCTCGCCCTTGAGGGCATAGTTGAAACCACCCTGTTGGCGCGGCCAGCGGCCGGAGAACGTCACGCGCGGCAAGCGGTCATGGGGCTCCGAGAATGGCGAAAGGGTGTCATCGATGCTCTGAAAACCATCGACGCTGGCACCAAAGTTCCAGGTGCTGCCCCGGTAATTGACGCGTGCACGCTGCGGCAGGTATTGACTGCCGGAGATGCCGATGTCATTACTGAAATCGTCGTAATATTCCGCGTCACTCGCCCACTGGTAATCCACCGCGCCGGTCCAGTGATCGTTGAAGCGATGATCATGTTCATAGACAAAGGATCCACGATCCTTATCGGCGCCTGTGAACTCGCTGTCATCCGGTAGAAAGGCGCCGCGCACGGTACCCTCGAAGTTCTCGTCCAGGTACCTGAACTCGCCTTGCAGCATCAGGCCCCGGTCCGCGTAGACCTTGGGGATCAAGGTAGCGTCCCGGTTCGGCGCCAGGTTCCAGTAGTACGGCACGCCGAACACAAAGCCGGAATCCCCTTCGCTACCGAATACGGGGGCGAGAAACCCGCTCTTGCGCTCATCGGAAATGGGGAAGGTGAATCGCGGCGCGGCAAAGATCGGCGTGTCAAAGAAGCGCACCTGGGCGTTCTTTGCGGTCCCCACGCCGGTGGCCTGATCCAGATGGACCTCCTTGGCGACGATCATCACGTCATCCTGGCCCTCGACACAGGTGCTATAACGGGCGCCGAGCAGGCGCATCAGGCCTTCGCCCTCGAAGTTGATCCGGTCCGCGGTACCGCGACCACTGACCGCCAATGTGTCGGGTTTGCCGGTCTTGCGTTTCGGGTTCGCGACCTTGAAATCGGCATTGGTGGCATGGCCGATACCGGTCTCGATCTTGTAGCGCAAAAAATCGCCCTTGATCTGGTCGCCCCGCCGGGTGGTGAGCGAGACACTGCCTTCCGCTTCCGCCTCGCCGGCCGCTCGGCTGTAACGAATCTCGTCCGCGGTGATCGAACGGGTACCTTGCTGCACGAACGCGGAACCCTTGAGCACGATCGGACCGTCTTTTACCGACTCGACCTCATCGGCCTCGAGGTTGATGGGTAAGGTCGCCTGGTCCTTACCTCGATCCGTTGGATCCAGTGATGTGAAGGGGATAAGATCCGGCACACAAAGACCGTCGGTCTGTGCGATCGCGGCCGGGGAGACCGCAACTAAGAGCATAAGCGCGCCGAGCGCCACTGCGTCCTGCCGCATTTCGTTTTTGTTCATCGATGGCGCATTTTTCAGTGGCCTATAAAGTCGCATAGAATCGGTGCCCCTGCAAGTGGTGATGGCGAGTCAGTCTGTCGGCAAGAAATTGGTATAAACGCGACCGTGCGAATATGTCGTTATATTTCTAACGCCGAATTATAGAGGTTACTGCGCTTTGGATGAAAGGCTGGATGGCTTAAAAAGGTGGCTCGCGGACGACTTGCACATGGCGGGCTGCGAACTGCGGCCCGCTTCCGCGGATGCCAGCTTTCGGCGCTATTTCCGGGTCCACCACGACGATCGCACCCTCATTGCGATGGACGCGCCGGCGGACAAGGAGGACACGCGACCCTACGTCGATATCGCCGGGCGGCTGCTGGGGCTCGGCCTGAACGCACCGCGTGTGCTCGAGGCGGACCCGGAAAAGGGCTACCTGCTGCTAAGCGACCTCGGCACGCGCCTGTATCTCGACCATCTGAACGAAGCCACCGTCGAAAGGATGTACGGCGATGCCATCGGTGCCATGATCATCCTGCAGGCGGGTACGTTTTCCGCCGGCGACGTCCTGCCCCCCTATGACGAGGCGCTCCTGCGCCGCGAGATGGAACTGTTCCGCGACTGGTACCTGGGACGCCACCTCGGGATCCATCTCAGTCCGGAACAGGATATCGACCTGGAGGAGGGTTTTGCCCTGCTCGTCGGCGCGGCCCTGGAACAGCCCAGGGTCTGGGTACATCGGGATTTTCACTCACGCAATCTCATGCTGACCGAGCGCAATAATCCGGGCATCCTGGACTTTCAGGATGCGGTGCTGGGGCCGGTCACCTACGACCTCGTGTCGCTGTTGCGGGATTGTTATATCGCCTGGCCGCGGGACCGGGTCGAAAACTGGGCCAAGAATTATTTCGCGGTTGCGGCGCAGTCGGGCATTCCCGCCGGCGCCGACGAGGATCAATTTTTGTGGTGGTTCGATCGCATGGGCATTCAGCGCCACCTCAAGGCCATCGGCATCTTCGCGCGCCTGAATCACCGGGATGGCAAACCCGGTTATCTGCGGGATATCCCACGCGTGCTGCAATATGTGGTCGACACCTGCGGCCACTGCGATGACTTGAAGAATCTCGCCCATCTCCTCCACCGCCTGGACCTGACGGACACAAGCGCATGATGGATGCGCTGATTCTGGCGGCCGGCAAAGGCGAGCGCATGCGCCCCCTGACTAACCACACGCCGAAACCGCTGTTGCAAGTCGGCGGCCGGGCACTTATCGAGCACCTTTTGTATGCGCTTGCGGGCGCGGGATACGAGCGCATCGTCATCAATCACGCGCATCTGGGCGAGCAAATCGTGGGCCAACTCGGCGATGGCCGTCATTATGGTCTGCGGATTCGATATTCCGACGAATCGGCCGGCGCGCTGGAAACCGGTGGCGGCATCTGCAAGGCGCTACCGGCGTTGACCACGGATCCTTTCGTCGTCATCAACGGTGACCTGTGGACCGACTACCCATTCGCGGATCTACCGCAGTCACTGCCCGGTCTTGCCCACCTGGTGCTGGCGGATAATCCACCCCACCACCCGGACGGCGATTTCGTCCTGCGCGATGGCGCCATCGGCGCACCCGGCCAAATAGCCGGTTCCGCCCTCACGTTCACGGGTATTGGGGTGTACCGCCACGCGCTGTTCGCCAACTGTGAGCCCGTCGCCTTTCCACTGGCGCCGTTACTCTTCAAGGCCGCCGCCGAGGGGGGCGTTAGCGGCGAACACTATCGGGGGCGTTGGGAGGACGTGGGCAGCTGGGAACGTCTTGCGGCACTGGACCGTGAGTTCAACGCCCGTTGAGTCAACGAAACTGATGCCACATGAGGTCGGCCAGCTGATACCAGCGCAGGCCCAGATATTCCCGCGCCGCGATGTGGCTCATGACCAGGCCATCGATGGACGGCAGGTATTCCAGTACCGTCGGCTCGCCTTCGGCTTGTTCGATGAAGCGCGTCGGTGCCGGCGTGACCTGCAGGCCGGCGGTTTCGAACGCGTAGCGCGCCCGCGGCATATGCCAGGCATGGGTTACCAGGAAAATCGACCTGATGCCTTGCGGCTCGAGAAGCTCATTGCTGAAACGGGCGTTTTCCCAGGTCGTGCGCGACCGGTCCTCGACCCAATTCGCCACCAAACCGAAGTCACGCTGCAATGACGCCGCCATGACCCGCGCCTCCGGCGTATCATTTCCAAATACCGCGCCGCCGCTGACCATTACCGGCAAACGCAGCTGTTTCGCCAGACGCACCGCGTAATGCAGGCGTTCCAGCACCGCGCCGCCCAATACATCCTCCCCGCCGTACTCACGTGCGTTGACGTGTAGCGAACCCCCAAGCACGACAATCACCTGCGGTCGCGGCGTCACCGTAGCGGGATCCACAACACCGGCATGCTCGACCGTACCCAACAGCGCGCGACCGACCACCGGCAGGCTGAAGGCAATCAGCAGCCCGGTGCCCAACACGAGCAGGAGGCCGCCGAGCCAGCGGCGGCGACCCAGGAGCAATCCAAACAGCAGGAACACCAGCGGCAGGGCCGGCGGAACCAGAAACAATCCAAGGACTTTGGGGATCAGGACGTCCAAGATTAGACAGCGGCGGCCTGCAGGTCCGCGTGATAGGAGGAGCGCACCATCGGTCCGCTCGCCACATTGCGGAACCCGAGTGACCTGGCCGTGGCGGCGAACCCATCGAACTCAGCCGGCGTGACGAAGCGCTCCACCGGCAGGTGATGGATGCTGGGTTGCAGGTACTGGCCGATGGTGAGCATGTCACAATCATGTGCGCGCAGATCCCGCATTACTTCTTCGATCTCGGCGTTGGTCTCACCCAGCCCCACCATCAGGCCGGACTTGGTCGGCACCGCGGGGTGACGTTGCTTGAACTCCTTGAGTAAACGCAATGACCAGGCGTAATCGGCGCCGGGTCGGGCTTTCTTGTACAAACGCGGCACGGTTTCGAGATTGTGGTTAAACACATCCGGCACCATTCGCTGAAAATGCGCTAATGCTGCGTCCATGCGACCGCGAAAATCCGGCACCAGGATTTCGACGACAATCTCGGGCACGGACCGGCGAATGGCCGCGATACAGTCGACAAAATGGCTCGCGCCTCCGTCACGCAGATCGTCACGATCCACTGAGGTGACGACCACGTAGCGCAGGTCCATCGCCGCGATGGCACGCGCCAGATTTTCCGGCTCGCGGGTATCGAGCGGCTGCGGACGGCCGTGCGCAACATCGCAGAATGGGCAGCGCCGGGTACAAATGTCGCCCATGATCATGAACGTTGCCGTCCCATGAGAGAAACATTCACCGATATTGGGACACGCGGCCTCCTGACAAACCGTATGCAGGCCGTGATCTTCGAGCAAGTTCTTGAGCCGTATCACCGCGGGCAGATTCGGCGCGCGCGCGCGTATCCAGGGCGGCTTACGCAGCGGCGTATCCCTGGGCACCACCTTGATCGGTATCCGCGCGGTTTTCGAGGCGCCCTTGAGGGGGTTGGGCGGCTTGGGGCGAAATGCGTAGGGGTCGTCGTTATCCGGCATGGCTTACGAATATGCGGCAGGTCGTCTGAATATTATGCGGAAACGGAGCGGACGCCTGGTTGCGGCGATTCGGTAACCCACAGATTATCACGCAAATGCTGCAAAAGCTCATCGCGCGCCTGGTCCGCGCTGATGGCAACAGCCTCGTCACGCAGTTGCGTCACGGCGAGTCCGCGATAGCCGCACGGGTCAATGTGCGCGAACGGCGTCAGATCCATGTCCACATTCAGGCTGAGGCCGTGGTAACTGCAACCACGGCGCACCCGCAGGCCGAGCGCCGCAATCTTGCAGTCGTTCACATACACACCGGGGGCGCCGCTGCGCCGACGCCCACTGACGCGATACGCCGCCAACAGATCGATGACGGATTGCTCGAGACGCTCGACCAGGTTCCGTACGCCCCATCCACGCCGATGCATATCGACCATGATATAGGCCACCAGCTGGCCCGGGCCATGATAGGTGATGTTGCCGCCCCGGTCGCTGCCGATAATGGGAATACTTTCCGGCACGATGAAACTCCCGGCGTCACAGCTCAGCCCTACGGTGTAGACCGGTGCGTGTTCCAGCAACCAGATCTCATCCGCGGTGTCGGCGTCGCGGCTACGATTGAACGCCTGCATCGCATCCCAGACGAGTTGATACGGCATCACCCCAAGCCGACGTACGCACACGTCGTCGTAGCTGGCGGTATCGCTCTGATTGATGATGTCTTGCAAGGACATGGTTCTGCAACAAACGGTGCTGGCATAGCCCGCTACCGGCGGGCCGCGATCGGTGGGTTAGAGCGTCATCAACACGTCGCCGCACTCCTGCAATGCGGCGTAAATCATGTCCAATTGCTCGCGGCTGTGGGCGCGGATTATGCAGGTCAGAGAGACATACTTACCGGTGCGGCTCAAGCGACGCTTCGCCGCTAACATGTCATGACGCCCAATGTGGCGCGAGACGATTCCCTGTACGAGCGCATCGAAACGAACGCTGTCACGCCCCATGACCTTAATCTCATAGCGACAGGGAAACGTGAGCAGGCTCTCGGTGGATGCCTCGCCGGTGCTGAAATGTGCTGACTGACCCATAGCCGCAAGTTTACACTATGCGGCGCGAAACGCGGCCTTGAATTCCTGATAGGCCGCATAGACGCGCGAAAACATGGGGCCCGGGGCGCCACCACCTACGGCCGCGCCGTCAAGACGCGTGATCGGTAGCAACTCCTTGGTGGAACTGCTCATCCAGATCTCCTCGGCCTGCGCCAATTCTGTCTCCGTCACCGCGGTCTCGTCACAGGGTATAGCCAGGCCCCGCGCAAGCTCAAGGACCAGGTCCCGGGTAACACCCGGCAGAATGGTCGGCCCCTGTGGTGGTGTCCGCAGGGCGCCTTCGGAAACGACGAAGATATTGCTGGCGGCACCCTCGGCAATGATCCCGTCGCGGACCAGGATGGCCTCCGTCGCCCCCGCCTCGGCGGCACGCTGACGCAATGTGACGTTGGCCAACAGGGATGTGGTTTTGATATCGCAGCGCTGCCAGCGGGTATCCGTCGCCGTAACCGCGGCGACACCCCGGCGCAGAATCTCGGCGTCCACGGGCTGCAACGGCTGAACATAGGCAAACACAGTCGGCTGCGCGGCGACCGGGTAACCGTGATCGCGGGGCGCAACACCGCGCGTGATCTGCAGGTAGGCCGACTGATCCTGTGACGGCGCCTCGTTGATGAGCGCGGTCAATACGTCGTGCCATTGCGCCCGCGCTAGCGGCGCGGCGATTCCGATCTCTTCGAGGTTGCGCTCCAGGCGAGCGAGATGTTGCTCGAAGCGGAACAGCCGGCGTCCGTAGATCGGTATCACCTCATACACGCCGTCACCGAAAATAAAGCCACGGTCGAAGGGCGAAATCACCGCTGCCTCGGGCGACGTGAATTCGCCGTTCACATAAACGGTCTTGACCGATGCGGCGATGGTGGCAAGAGAATTCGGCATCGTCTGCTGCGGCGATCCGGATTAATTCACGATCAGGTGCGGGCGCTCAATACCGTGCTGCCGAACCGCCAGGATCAGTCGATCGCCCTCGTCTACCGAGGCGAGAGGACCGATGCGTACGCGGTACACGGGCGATTGTCCACGCTGACCATTTTCGATGATCACGGGTCCCAACTGCTCCATGCGCAAGCGCGCCAGCAGGCGCTCCGCATTATCGCGTTCCGAAAATGCACCGACCTGGACGTACAACTGGGGTGTCCGTGCCTGCGTACCCGCGCCGCTATCGGTATGCGTAACCTCCGCCACCGGCGCGCCAACGGTTGCCGGCGCGCTCGGGTCGATAGCCGTTACCTCGACCAGACCGGTACCGGTTTGCGCGATGCCGAGTCGATGCGCCGCCGCGTAGGAAAGATCGATGACGCGGTCACGATGAAACGGGCCGCGGTCGTTGACGCGTACCACGACGGTACGTCCGTTGCGCAAATTGGTGACCCGCGCGTAGGTCGGCAATGGCAAGGTCTTGTGAGCTGCGGTCATGGTGTACATATCGTAGCGCTCGCCCATGGCCGTCGGATTGCCGTGAAATTTGCGTCCATACCAGGAGGCCACGCCACGCTCGCGATAACCTCGCGCCGAGCGCATCGGCACGTAGCGCTGCCCGAAGACCGTATACGGTTTTCTCGCCGGCGGATGTGTACGTTCGTGGCGCGGCACCGCATCCGGCACCCGCGAGACGTCTACGCGCGGGAAGCGTGGCGGCCCGTCACCGGCGTCATGCTTGCCGCGCCCGAACGAGCAGGCGGACAGCACCAGCGCCAGGCTGAGAATAAACGTCAGGACCCGCATCATCGCCGCGCGCCCCGGTAATATTTTTTCACCAATTTACTCAATTCATACACCGCCATCGCGTAGTGCACGCTGTGATTGTACCGCGTAATGACGTGGAAGTTGTGAAATCCAAGACGATAGATCGGCCCGCGCCGGTCCTGCAATTCAAGCAGGGCCGCGAGCTGCTCATTCGCGACATGGGTCGCCGGTACTACGCCGTGGCGTCGAAAACGGGCGATCGGAATCTCCGGCTCGCTATCCGTGGCCACCAGCATATGAAACCCGGATCCGTTGACCTTGACACGGCTGACCACCGGCTCACCGGCGCGCCATCCGTGCTGCTGCAAGTAATTCGCCACGCTGCCGATGCTGTCCGCACTATTGTTGAGCAGGTCGCGGCGCGCATCGCCGTCAAAATCGATGGCGTAGCGCCGGTAGCTACTGGCAATAAACTGCGGTTCGCCCATCGCGCCCGCATACGACCCCTTGACCGCGAGCGGGTCCAGACCCTCATCGCGCGCCAGCAGCAGAAACGCTTCCAGCTCACTACGAAAAAACGGGCTCCGCCGCGGGTAGTCAAGCATCAACGTGGTGAGGGCTTCGAGCACGGAGAAATGCCCCTTGTTCTTGCCGTACCGGGTTTCAACACCGATGATGGCAACAATCACTTCCGGTGGCACCCCGTAGACCTGCTCGGCGCGCGCCAGCACCGCGGCATGTTTTTTCCAGTACACCGCGCCGTTGCGCGCAGCGCGCGTGTTCACGAAACGTTTGTGATACTGGTGCCAGGGCAATCGTTCGGCCGGTCGCTCGATCGCCGCCAGAATGTCGTCACGGATCTGCACTTCTCCGAATAAACGCACCAGGTCGGACCGAGACATCCGGTGCATCGCCACCATCTCGGACACGAATCGCTGCAACTCGGGGACATCCGCCACCACCAGTGCCGAGCCCGGCTGCGACCAGGCCAGCGATGTGATAAATACTCCAGTCAGATACCAGCGCACGTGTTCCTCCTTACTAATCAGACATCAATCGACGGTGCGTATGAATACTCATTAGAATACCGAATGCCGCCATCAGGGTCACCATGGACGTGCCCCCGTAACTGATCAACGGCAGTGGCACACCCACAACCGGCAAAATGCCGGTCACCATGCCGATGTTGACGAAGACATAAAGAAAGAACGTCAGGGCAAGGCTGCCCGCCACCAGTCGTGCGTAGGTATTTTTTGCGAAACTCGCGATATAAAGCCCGCGCAAAATTATGAAGACGTAAAAACCCAGGAGCAGAATTGCGCCGATGAGTCCGAACTCTTCGCCAAATACCGCAAAGATAAAATCTGTCGAGCGTTCCGGGATAAATTCGAGGTGCGACTGACTACCGTTAAGCCAGCCCTTGCCAAACACGCCGCCGGATCCGATGGCGATAGTCGATTGAATGGTGTGGTAGCCGCTGCCGAGGGCATCACTCCAGGGATCGAACATGGTTAAGATACGTTGCTTCTGATAATCATGCAGCTGCGTCCAGATCAGCGGCGCCGCAGCGGCTGTTAATAGGGTAACCCCGCCCACCAGGCGCCAACTGATGCCCGCAAGCAAGACCGCGATCAGGCCGGAGGCAGCGATCAGCAGCGCGGTCCCAAGATCCGGCTGCTTGACCACCAGCAATGCCGGCAGCACGATAACGAACCCGGCAAGAATGAGGTAGCGTTTGGTGGGTGGTAATGGATGTTTCGCAAACAGCCATGCGACCATCATGGGCACCGCCAGCTTCATAATCTCGGCCGGCTGAAACTGTACGATACCCAGATCCAGCCATCGTTGTGCACCCTTCCCGATCACACCGACGACCAGCACGATGATCAGCAATACAAATCCCGTGCCGAAAATGTGCGGTGACCAGCGCTCCAGGGTTGTCGGTGGAATTTGCGCCATCACAAACATGACGGCAAACGCGGCGGCCATACGCATCGCCTGGCGGCCCAGTATGTCCGCATCGGATCCGGCTGCGCTGTAGAGTATCGTCAGACTGAAGCCCGCAAGGAAGATCAGCGCGATCAGCAACGGCCAGTCGAGATGGGAGAATGCGCGTCTAAACATCAGCGATTGCCTACGCGGTCCAGCACAGTAATCCTCTAATTCTTGAAGCCATGTCCGCTGGCGGCAACGGCCTAGGTGCGCGTTTCCTCGGCGAGTGCAGGCTGGCTTGCCTCACCGGGGACCGCAATACGATCGCCGGCCTCGACACCGGCGCCCTCGCCAAGCAAATAGTAATCCATGATCGTGCGCGCAATCGGCGCCGCCGTGCTACTGCCGGAACCTCCGTTTTCTACCACTACGGCGACCGCAATCCTGGGGTCCTTGACGGGTGCAAACCCGATAAACAGGGCATGGTCCCGCAGGCGTTCCGCGATTCGTTCCTCGTCGTAGCGCTCGTCCTGCGCAATACCAATGACTTGCGCGGTCCCGGTCTTACCGGCGATGCGATACTTGGCGTCACGCCCGATTCGCCGGGCCGTACCCTGCGCGCCATGAACCACATCTGTCATCGCCCGTATCACCAAATCAAAGTAACGCTCGTTGCGTACCTGCGCGCGCGTGATGACTTCCGGTTCATATTCAGCACGCGTGCCCGAGGCGCGATCCTGTAGCGCGCTGACCACGCGCGGTCGCATGCCGACGCCCCGGCTTGCGATCACCGACGTTGCATGCGCAAGTTGCAAAGGCGTCACCAACGTGAACCCTTGACCGATTCCCGTAATCACCGTCTCTCCCGGATACCACGGCGTACCCCTCGCGCGCCGCTTCCATTGTGACGATGGGACCAGGCCACTGGCCTCGCCGTTGAGGTCGATGCCGGTCGGCGCACCAAACCCAAAACGTTTCATGACGGCATGCATACGATCAATACCGAGCGCGGAGGCGAGATCATAAAAATAAACGTCGCATGATTCGACGATGGCATCATGCAGATCGACCCAACCGTGTCCGCCGCCTTTCCAGCACCGGTATCGATGCTGGCTGTGACGCAGCGAAAACCAGCCGGGACACAGTGTTCGCTTGGCCGCACCGCGCCCGGCCTCCAGCGCCGCCACACCGAAGATCGTCTTGATAGTCGAGCCCGGTGCATAACGCCCGGTGAGCGCACGATTCAGCAACGGCCGGTCCAGGGATTCGCGCAATGCCTTGTAGGACTCCACGTCGATGCCGTTGACGAATGGATTCGGATCGTAGGCCGGGGTGCTGGCGAAGGCCAATACCGCGCCGGTCTTCGGGTCAAGCGCCACTACGGCACCGCGACGGTCTCCCAGCGACGCCTCGGCAACGGCCTGCAGTCGCGCATCCAGCGTCAGGTGGATGTTCTTGCCGGCGGCTGCCGGCTCGCGATCCAGCAACCGGACCTCGCGTCCATGGGCGTTGGTTTCGACTCTTTTGTAGCCGGCATCGCCCAACAGGGACTGCTCGTAGTAAGCCTCTACGCCGAGCTTACCGATGTAGTCGGTACCGCGATAATCGACGCGATCGATTTTTTCGAGATCACGATCACTTATGCGGCCCACGTAACCGATCACATGAACCCCCAGGGCGCCGAGCGGGTAATGGCGCTGTAGACGCGCCAGCAACTCGGCACCCGGGACGCGGTGTCGATTCACGGCAAACTGCGCCGCCTCTTGTTCCGACAAACGATTGCGTAGCGGAATGCTTTCAAATCCCGAACGTTTTTTACGCAGACGGTTGAATCGTTCGAGATCGCTCGGTCGTAGCTCGATAAACTCCGACAATACCGACAATAACTGATCCATGTCCGGGACCCGGTCGGGGACAATCTCCAGGTTATAGGCGGAAAAATTCTGCGCCACGACGATGCCATTGCGATCGTAGATCAGACCACGTACCGGCGGAACGGGCTCGATGCTGATTCGATTGGATTGCGACAGCGTTGCATAACGTTGATGATCGAGCACCTGCAGATGAGTGAGCCGCACTAGCAAGAGAATCGTCAAAGACAGCACGATAATGCCGGCGACGATGAGGCGCGTCTGAAAGATGCGGTATTCGCGAAAGGAATCCTTGAGGGCAATTTCCGCCATGACTCAGCCAACCCCGCCATAGCGACGCACGTCGCGAAGCACCACAAAGACCCAGGGCCACATCAACATGCTGGTAGCGGCCGGCAACCACATTTCCCATGTGCCGCTGTAAATGCCGAGCACGCCATGTGCCCAAATCAACAGCGCCTGATTCACGCCGACCAGCACCGCAACGACGAATGCCTGCTGCCAAACCGGGAACATGCGAATGCGTAAATGGAATGTCACCGCAAGAAACGCCAGTACGGTCTTCGCCAATGCATTCTGGCCGAGCAATCCACCCTGCAGCACGTCCAGGGTCAAGCCGACGATCCAGCCGGTCCCCACACCCACCAAATTCGGCGTTGCCAGGCACCAGTACACCAGTACCAACGCAAGCCAGTCCGGGCGATAGGGTTCCGCCCACTCGGGCAGGGGAATTGCCATCAGGACCAACGAGATAGCAAGCGTAATAATGACGACGACACGTCCGTGCCCTTGCTGGCCGACCCGACCAATCACCGTGCAACCTCCTCGGCCGGCGGCAACGCGTCGGCCTTGATGCGTCCGGGCCAAATCACCAGCACTTCGGTGCTGTGGTCCAGGCGCGCGATGGGCTCGGCGCTAATCGTCAGAAACGATTCGTTGGGGTCGCTCACGATGCGTCCGACCCGGGCCACCGGGTAACCAACCGGAAACCGGCCACCCATCCCGGAAGTCACCAGGAGATCGCCTTCGCGGATATCTGAAATCGGCGTCAAGTGAGGCAAATCCAGCTCGCTCTGCGAGCCGGTGCCGAACAGTATGGCACGCAAGCCGTTGCGTTTGACCTGCACCGGTACGGCGTGGCTCGGGTCCGTAATCAAGGTCGCCACCGCCGTCACCGGGGTCAATTCGGTGATCTGACCCATGATCCCATAGGCATCGATGATTGGCTGACCGATATACAGGTTCTGCGTCTCACCTTTATTGATCATGATCTTCTGGGTGAACGGCTCGAGGCTGACTTCGACCAATTCCGCCATAAGTGCCCGATCCGCCACCTTTTCCGCCGCGCCCAAAAGCTCTCGCAAGCGCCGATTCTCGCTCTCCAGGGCGTCGAATTTTTGCAGGCGCGCTAAAAGCATCAATTGCTGTGCGTGCAATTTTTTATTGCGTGTCCGCAACGAGTCTTCGCTGACGAAGAGATTAACAAACGCCGACCCAACCCGTTCCGGCAGTGCCGCAACCAGCTGAATGGGATAAACGGCCAGCGCCATCGCGGACCGCGCAGGCTTGAAGTACTGCGTGCGGTAATCGATTACCATCACGGCGATCGATACCAGAACAAAGAACAGGAAACGTGCTGCGTTTGATGGCGCCCTACGCAGCAGAGAAGACTTCATGGCCGCGAACCGGAGAATTTATAATGCACATCATGGCGCCATGTCGGTGCCGGATCAAGGCGAGTTGTCGCGGCCACCGAGAACTTTTGAACGACCGGGATTGAATAAATGCGGAATCGATTTAACAGGGATGCGGCACTCCTATTCGTGGGCGAACACATCACCAAGCACTTCCATCTCCTCGAGCGCGCGACCACAGCCGCGTACTACGCGCGTCAGCGGGTCATCCGCAATAACGATGGGCAGTCCGGTATCCTCCATCAAGCGCTTATCGATGTCCCGCAACAAGGCACCACCGCCCGCAACCACCATGCCCTTGTCCGCGATATCCGCGGCCAACTCGGGCGGCGTCTGTTCCAGCGCCACCTTGATCGCATGCACGATGGCAACAAGCGCGTCGCTGATTGCATCGTAGAGTTCATCGCTGGTCAGCACAAGGCTGCGCGACAAGCCCTCGGCAAGATCGCGTCCCTTGATATCGGTTTCCAGACGCTCCGACTTGGACCACGCCGTGCCGATATCCTTCTTGACGCGCTCTGCCGTAGCTACACCAATCAAGAGGCCGTGTTTACGTCGTACATAATTGATGATCGACTCATCAAACGTGTCGCCTGCGACACGCAACGACTGTGAATACACGACGCCACCCAACGCAAGTATGCCAATTTCCGTCGTACCACCACCGATGTCGAGCACCATCGAGCCGGTGGGTTCCGCCACTGGCAAATTCGCGCCAATGGCGACCGCCATCGGCTCCTCGATTAAATACACTTCGCGCGCACCGGCGCCCATCGCCGACTCCTTGATCGCACGACGCTCGACCTGGGTCGAGCCACAGGGAACACAAATCACAATGCGCGGGCTGGGACGCAGAAATCGATTCTCCTGCACCTTGCGGATAAAGTACTTCAGCATGACCTCAGTGACATTGAAATCCGCGATCACACCGTCCTTGAGGGGGCGAATCGCCTGAATATTTCCCGGCGTGCGGCCGAGCATCAGCTTGGCCTCGCCACCGACGGCGAGCACCTGTTTATTGTTCATTCCCGTCGTGTGACGGATGGCAACAACCGAAGGTTCGTCGAGAACGATACCCTTGCCGCGCACATAAATGAGCGTATTGGCGGTGCCAAGATCAATGGCAAGGTCGTTGGAGAAAAACCCGAAAACGCGCTTAAGCATAGTTAGTTATGATGGCCAGGGACTGAGGGCTGCGGTACTTTAACAACCGCTGCTGGTATGTTCAACCGGCCGGCAGAATATGGTAATTTCCGCCCTCTCACCCACCATGGAGCAAAATGATGTCGCTGTCGCGCCAAGACGTCGAAAAGATTGCCGAACTTGCACGACTCAAGTTGACCGACGATGAAATCGCGGACTATACACAGACCCTGTCGCGCATCTTGTCCCTGGTCGAACAGATGAACGCGGCGGATACGAACGATGTCGAACCCATGGCGCATCCCCAGGATACCCGTCTACGTTTCCGCGACGACGCAGCAACAGCACCGGACCGGCGCGATGCTCTCCAGGCCATCGCACCGAAGACCGAAGCCGGACTTTACCTGGTCCCCAAGGTCGTCGAATAACATGCGCGCAAAAGCCTGACCAAACCGACCAAAGATTCCCTGTTGCCGCTTTGCGCGCGCCTGGGACTTTGCACACAACCCAGTAGCGAACGAGTAACGAAACGGAACAAACCTTACGATGCATACCATGTCGGTAGCGGAGTTGTCCAAGGCGCTCCAGGAAAAACAAATCTCGAGCGTCGAGCTTACACAACTCTATCTCGATCGTATTACACAGCAAGAGGAACTCAATGCGTTTATTACGGTAAACGCAGAGGATGCAATCGCACAGGCACAGGCCGCAGACACACGACGAAGTAAAGGTGATACGACACTCTTTACCGGTATCCCGATAGCACACAAGGATATCTTCTGCACCAAAGGGATGCTGACGACCTGCGGTTCGAAGATGTTGGCGAATTTCGTGTCGCCCTACGACGCGACGGTGATCGAACGATTCAATGACAGTGGCGCAGTGACGCTCGGCAAGACAAATATGGATGAGTTCGCCATGGGTTCATCCAATGAGACGTCCTACTTCAACCCCGTATTGAACCCCTGGGATCGCAAAGCGGTACCCGGCGGCAGCTCCGGGGGCTCCGCCGCCGCGGTCGCCGCGCGCCTGGCGCCGGTCGCTACCGGCACCGATACCGGCGGCTCGATCCGCCAGCCGGCGGCATTTTGCGGCATCACCGGCATCAAACCCAGCTACGGGCGCGTATCGCGCTACGGCATGATCGCCTTTGCATCCTCGCTGGATCAGGGCGGGCCCATGACTCGCTCCGCTGAAGATGCGGCGATGATGCTGAACGTGATGTGCGGTTTCGATCCCAAGGACTCGACATCCCTGAATGAAGCAGTCCCGGATTTCACCGCTACCCTGGCGGATCCGATAGACGGTATGCGCATCGGGCTGCCGAAAGAATACTTCGGCGCCGGACTGAATGCGGATGTGGCGCGGGTGGTCGATGCGGTGATTGAGGAACTCAAGGGATTGGGCGCCAAGCTGGTCGAAGTGGAATTACCCAACAGTACGCTGGCAGTGCCGTGCTACTACGTGTTGGCGCCGGCTGAAGCGTCTTCTAATCTCTCGCGTTTCGACGGTGTGCGCTATGGCTACCGCGCGCAGGACTACGGCGACCTCGCCGACATGTATATGAAGACACGCGCCGAAGGATTCGGCACTGAGGTCAAGCGCCGTATCATGACCGGAACCTATGCATTGTCCGCCGGCTACTACGATGCGTATTACTTGAAGGCGCAAAAGCTGCGGCGCCTGATTGCGGATGACTTCACCCGCGCCTTCGAAAGCTGTGATGCAATCCTCGGCCCAACAACCCCGACCACCGCGTTCGATCTTGGCAGCAAGACCGACGACCCGGTTGCGATGTATCTGAACGATATCTACACCATCCCGGCGAACCTGGCCGGCCTGCCGGGCATGTCCATCCCCGCAGGCCTGGGCGACGACGGCCGGCCGGTGGGCGTACAATTGGTTGGCCGCTACTTCGACGAGGCTCGTCTGCTGAATATCGGTCATCGGTTTCAACAGGTTACCGACTGGCACAACCAGATCCCGCTGGATCAGGCCTAGTGGCTGCCGTCACACTCACACTGACTTTTATATAACGCATAGATATGGAATGGGAACCCGTCATTGGACTCGAGGTGCACGTCCAACTGCGCACTCAAAGCAAACTCTTTTCGGATGCCGCGACCAAATACGGGGCGGACCCGAATACACAGGCCTGCGACGTGGACGTGGCCTTGCCCGGCGTCTTGCCGGTGATGAATGTGGAGGCCGCCCGCATGGCGGTCAAACTTGGTCTGGCCATCGATGCCGCGATTAATCAGCGTTCGGTGTTCGCGCGCAAGAATTATTTCTATCCCGATCTGCCAAAGGGTTACCAGATCAGCCAATACGAACTGCCGATCGTCGAACATGGCCATATCGACATCGAAATCGACGGCGACACCAAGCGTATTGGTGTGACACGCGCGCACCTGGAAGAAGATGCGGGTAAATCCCTGCACGAAGATTTCCACGGCATGACCGGAATCGATCTCAACCGATCCGGTACACCGCTGATTGAGGTGGTCTCGGAACCGGATCTGCGTTCACCACAGGAGGCGGTCGCCTACCTGAAGAAACTGCATGCCCTGGTCCGCTATCTGGATATCTCCGACGGTAACATGCAGGAAGGCTCGTTCCGCTGCGATGCCAACATTTCGATTCGGCCCAAGGGTCAGAAGGAGTTCGGTACCCGCGCGGAGCTCAAGAACATCAACTCGTTCCGCTTCGTCGAGCGCGGCATCATTCACGAGATCGAACGTCAAATCGATGTACTCGAGTCCGGCGGGACAGTGGTGCAGGAAACCCGGCTTTACGACTCCGCCAAAGACGAGACCCGCTCCATGCGTGGCAAGGAAGAGGCCCACGACTACCGGTACTTTCCCGACCCCGACCTGCCACCGATGACGATCGAGGACGCGGTCGTCGAGGAGATACGGCAAACGCTGCCGGAACTTCCCGATGCAAAAAAGGCCCGTTTTATCAGCGACTATGGTCTTTCCGCATACGATGCCGGCGTGCTGACCGCAAGCCGCGAACTCGCTGACTACTATGAACAAACAGTGGCGGAATCGGGTGCCGACGCCAAGCTCGTCGCGAACTGGGTGGCGGTGGAACTGGCAGCCTATCTTAACAAGCATGCTGTCGAGCTTGCGGATTCGCCCGTGAATGCAACCATGCTGGGCGGACTCGTCAAGCGCATTGCCGATAACACCATTTCCGGAAAGATCGCCAAGGAGGTATTCGAGGCGATGTGGAACGGCGAAGGCGATGCCGACGCGGTGATCGAAAAGCAGGGGCTGCAGCAGATCACCGACAGTTCGGCCATCGAGGCTATTGTCGACGAGGTATTGACGAACAACCCCGCGCAGGTCGAACAGTTCCGGGGCGGACAACAGAAACTCATGGGCTTTTTTGTCGGCCAGGTCATGAAGGCGACGCAGGGCAAGGCCAACCCGCAACAAGTCAACCAGATCCTGAAAGCGAAACTGGGATGATTACGCGCTTGCGCCCTTTAGCGGGCTGTCTTAGTGCGTAGACACGAGCTATAGTGGCACCTGCTCAGGTGCGCCTATGTTGCACGTCGACTTCTACTACGACTTCATCAGCCCCTACAGTTATCTCGCCGCCACACAGGTCCCGGACTTCGGCGCGCGCAATGACGTTGAGATTCACTGGCGCCCTGTGCTGCTGCCTCAGCTCATGCAGCTGGCGGGCAATCAATCCCCCGCGACGGTACGCAAAAAGGGTTTGTACCTGCTGCGTGACCTGGCGCGTTGGGCGGAACTTCTGGGCATACCGTTCAAGATGCAGAGCCCGCCCTTTTTCGATGCGCGCCCGGCCCTGTGCGCGGCCCAGGCACTGGCGGACGATGCGCGCGCGTCGTTCAGCCAAGCGGTATTTGCCGCCCTCTGGTCGGGCTCCATGGCACCCGACCACGCCGGCTGGGTGGCGGAGATCCTCGCCACGTCCGGCCTGCCGGTCGCCTGGGCGCATCCTGCCGACCCCGATCGGTGTATGAGTGAGTTGTACGCCACCACGGACACTGCCCATCGGGCCGGCGCATTCGGGGTGCCGACATTCGTGCTGCACGGCGCCGGTAAGCCACAGCTGTTCTGGGGCGTGGATCGGCTGGACTTCCTGCAGCGCGCTATCGCGGCGGCGCGCCCATAGCCTGCACAGTGATGCACTCGATGGCGGATACGGACAAATTTATCTTGATGCGCTGGATTGCGCGCCTGCGGTTTCTGTCACCGCGCCGACGCCTGGAGTTGTTTCCGCCATTCTGGCTGATGCGCGTGAAGGTCGTGGAGCTGTCACCAGACTGGCGCCGTATCCGCATCAAGCTACCGTTGACCATGATCTCCCGCAACGCGGGTGGAAATATGTTCGGTGGCTTTCAGGCCGCATTGGCGGACCCCATGCCGGCACTGGCCTGCGTACGTATTTTTCCCGGTTATTCCGTTTGGACGCGACGTCTGAAGCTGGACTTCCGGCACGAGGGGCGCACCGACCTGGAGTTACGTTTCGATATGGACCCCGCTATGGAGGACACGATTCGGCGCGAACTCGAAGACAAAGGTCGCAGCACGCCGACGTTTGAGTTTGGCTACTATCTTGCGGACGGAACTGTCTGCACAGTGATTCACAATACGGTCGCCATTCGCCCGCGGGGTTATAAGAAGGGGCGACCCAATGTGGCCCTGGGCGAGGCGCAAGATGGGGCGTCGGATTGAGGTGCACATTCAGTGCAGGGTCGGCACGCCGGCAGTGTCGTCGAGCACACGAATCGCATTATTGACATAACGTCGGCGACGAAATAGCACCTGCCAGCGCCGCCCGCCCACCTGACGCCACAATACGGCGGCGCGTACGCCCGCCAGCAGTGTAGCGCGAATCTGACTTACCACTGCGGTCTTCTTAAGTTGCTCCGGGTCACCGTTGACAATGATACGCGGCGAAAGATTACTCAGCGTCTCGCGATACAGGTCCGCCAGACTCGACAAAACCTCCGCATGCGCGGCGTCCTCGGGATGTTCGGGTTGGAAATATTCTGCTTTCGATTTGGCGACATCAATCCCGCGGGCGATTCGATCTATGACCTGCGGGCTCTTGGCCAGTCGCGCTTCCAACTGCATCAATGCCACGACATAGCGCGCGACTTCCATATCCTTTTTGTCGCCACGCCGCGTGAGCTTGTCACGAATCAGCTGCAGGCCCAGGGTCACGCCTGCGACGCCGCCGTAAAAACCCTCGGTAACGTCCGCATCCTCGATCAGGGCCGACTGAATCACGCTGCGTAGCGCAGCCGCGTCCGCTGTTCCCTGGCGCGCGAGTTGTTGTACCAATGCCGCGCATTGGACGACGGCCGCCAAGGCGATGGTGCGGTCCCGTTCGGTGTACATCATTGCGATTATTTCCCGATAGTTGCACCTGCGTTTGCCCCGGCCGGTATGCAAACGGGCGCGGCAGAGGCGCGTCAGGCCAATTGCTGGTCGCCGCCCTGGGCCAACAGGGCCTGCCAATCCAACGGCTCCATCAAGTAGCACAGGCAATCCATCCGTACAATCGCCTTGTCCATCGTCAGCATGGACGGCATGACCGGCAGACGCGTGTAAATCCGATCGGCCTCCCTGCTGAAGAAACGCTCCGCGGCGTCATTACCATCCTCATCCCAGGCGTGCAGATGCGCGTCAGTGTCGGATCGGACGTGGGCAAATACAGAACCCGCCTCGAGCATACGGAAGTTGTGTTGATCAGGTTCCGCCATAAGCTGTATGTCCGCGTCTCCCGGTCCATACTCGAAACTGAACTGGTCCGGCACGGTAACGATGGCGACCGAATGAAAAAGATCGAGATCGTGCGCATGCACGGGTGTTTCCGGCACCTGCGCAAGATGCAGACACCCATCGAGATAGTCCAGAACATGCGATATGCCTCGCTCCTGACCGGGCAAGCCGCATTCCAGTGTTACCGCGGGACAGAGCTCTGACATCGCAAATGTGTTCGTCGTATCCGGCCTGGTCGAATAGACCACGGTGCGGCCAAACATCGCGGCGAGCTGTAAATGACGGTGCTCGAGATGCGTCACGATGGAATAATGCGGATTCAAACCGGTATTGTTGTGCACATCCACGCTGGCAAAGACGTTCTTGGTGCGCATGGCATCCACGATCTGCTGTGCCATTTCAAACTCCGGGCCGTTATTTCCGGTCCAGATGCGATTGTAGTCAGGCTGTTCCTGCAGACGTCGCCGATCATAACGGGCCGCCTCGACGTTGCCGATAAACATCGACAGCGCACGCGGCAGCTCACGATCCGCATTGTTACGCAATAAGGTCTGGATGGCGGACAAGCCGGTCGTCTCGTTGCCGTGCAGCAACGTGCTTACGAACAATGGCTCGGGGCGTCGTCCCGGCAGATGAATTAACGTCGGCCCGGACAGGACTTGATGCAATTGCCGCGCATCGGTATCCAGAAAGCCGGCGGGTAGTTGATCCAATATTTCTAGCATTTATATCATCCACTCATGGACGGGTTTACCCAACTGTTGATGTTCCAGATACACGGACGTGAGTTCCGCCATGGTGCAGCCGTGTCGGGCATGATAATCCCGCTGCCAGCGTGCGCCGTTCTGTCCCGAGCGCACCCGCGCCTCGATAATTTCAAGATAGGCGGCAATCTCGGCAGGGTCGATGCCAAGGGCTGCCAGCCCGCTGCGCGCCAACGGCAGGAGATTTTCCAATAATAATACCTGCGCCGAACCGACCCAGCCATTAAACCACTTCAGTTCCGCCGACAGGCCGTGTCGTGCCGCGGCATAGAAATTGTGACGCGCATCTTCGAACTTGAGCTCGCTCTCCGGCGCCGTATCGCGGTCGCACATTGCCCGTGCCAGGCCGAAAAACAGCGCCGCGTTCGCGATCGTATCCGGTACGCTCGGGCCGGCCGGCACCGTGCGATGCTCGATGCGCAGATGCGGTGTGCCATCGTTACCAAAGCCCACCAACGGCCGGTTCCAGCGCCAGATCGTACCGTTATGCAGTCGCACGTGGGACATGTCCTCTACCGGTGTCGCAAACAGGTGCGGTAACAACACGGGGAAATGTTCCAGATTCTCCGCGAACAATTCCATAAGTGAAGTACGGATGTAGCCGTGTCCAAGGGTCACCCGCGCCGGCGGACAGCGCAGCACATCGCTTTCATAACACGTATTAACGGACTGCTCGAACAGGGGAACACGGGTTTCGTCCCACAGGTCCCTGCCGAATGCAAACGGCGAGTTGGCGGTGACCGCCACCATGGGCGCGGACAGGATCTGTGCTGCGTTGTACAACCGTACCGCATTCGACTTATTGACCTGCACATGAATCTGGAACGATGTCGTCGCAGCCTCCAACATAACGTCGTGATGCTGCATCTGTAGTCGATCGCGCCCCTGGATATCCAGTATCAGCGGATGACCTCGCCGTAAGCGCAACACCTGCTCATTCAACGCGCGATAACGCTCCCGATCGGACATGTTTTTCAGCGTCATATCGTCCGCATGCACCGACGGAAGAATGCCAATCATCGCAGGTTTGACGTCCATGTTCGCGCCGACGTCCTCACAACGTCGCCAGGTCGCCTCCAGATCCGCCTGCATGCGGCCGAGCGCGTCGCTCGTGAGAGTTCGTTCCGGCGTGTTGAGTTCAACATTGAATTTTGACAGTTCCGGAACCACGTTCGGATTGTCGAGCGCGGCGAGAAACTGTTCGTTGAACGGCGCCGGTCGCGCGCCGTTGTCGACCAGCCACGCCTCGACTTCGAATCCGCCGACTTCGTGCACGTCCGCAAATGCGGCCTGCGAAAACCACTCGCGCAAGAGGCCGGTTTCCACGCGCAGGTGCTCCATGAACTGGTCGAAGTCCGACTCGGAGAACTGACTTGTTGCGATGTCCTGGCCCATGGATCAGTTTGAATCAACGAAGCATAAAGGATGCATTGTAATCTTCCCGGCGCCAGGATTCACCGCTAACGGGCTTTCCTGGTGGCTCAGTTTGCCAGCTCATCTCGCGCCGCCGGAACACCCAACCCGCTTATGTATCATCGCCGAGACCCAGTACCCGCGCGTAGAATGCCGATTCCCGCCGCAAGGCGTCGATGCGATTTACGCTGCGACGGAAGCCGTGGCCTTCGTCGGGATATTCGACGTACTCATGGGGGATCTGCCGTGTCTGCAGCGCTTCCACCACCTCGCGCGACACGGCCGGCGGCACCACACGGTCATCGAGCCCCTGAAACAAGATCATCGGACTGCGTAAGGCATCGAGAAAGTGCACCGGCGAGCGTTGATAATAAGCGCTCGTGGGCGCACGCGCCACGCCTGTTGCATAGGCCTCACCCAACAATCCATCCAGATAATGCGCCTCGAACTTGTGCGTCGTTTCGGTCAGGGTGACCAGGTTACCGATACCATAATAACTTGCACCGGCGGCGAATAGCTCCGGATAGCAGGTCAATGCACGCAACACCGCATACCCGCCCGCGCTTTTGCCGCGAATACAGATCCGCGATCCATCCACGCGGCCTTCACGGATCAGGAAACGCACTCCGTCGGCGACATCGTCGACATCCAGATTACCCCACTGACCGCGCAGGGCCTGGCGGTAGGCCCGCCCATAGCCGGTGCTGCCACGGTGATTGACATCGAGTACCGCAAACCCGCAGGTGGTCCAGAATTGCCGGTCGAGCGCAAGAACGGCGCTGCTGCGGCTGGTTGGGCCACCGTGCACCATCACCATCAACGGCGGTTTTGACTCCGGCGGTGCCGTGTAGGCGGAGTTCTCTGGCGCATAAAAAAATGCATGCGCGTGTTGCCCGTCCCGCGTCGGATAACAGATCGCTTCCGCGAGGCTCATGTCCTTCTGGTCAAGCAATGTCTCGTCCTGCCACAGCACGCGCGGCGGATCGTCACGCTCACCGATTTGCACCAATGCCGGCGTCTGTGTGGGCGACGCCACGATCGCCAGCACTGTGCCCGGGTGGGCGCCCGGTGCCAGGCGTGCAAACTGCGTATAGCCTTCGCACCGCGCGGTAGCTGTCCCCGTGTGTACGTCCACATCGACCAGTTCATCGCGTGCCGCCACCGTGCGCACCGCCGCCACGCGCGATGGGCCGCACCACACCGCGCGCCGCTCACCGAATATCCAATGGGCCGCACCGTACTCCGCTGCATCCGAAGTGATCCGCCTCACCCCCGCGCTATCGTAGGCGTGAAGATTCCAGAAACCGGTCACATCGCTGCCGTCATCCCCGTCCATGGCAAAATAAAGCAACCCGTCCGGCGCATAGCTCAACTGGCATACGGCGCGTCCGTCGCCCCCTGCCACCACGGTCGGCACGCCCAGCGCCAGACCGTGGAATTCCGCGACCACCGCTTCGGCACTGTCCCAGGGCATGTTCGGGTGATCCCACTGCATCCAGGCGAGGCGCCGCGGGTTCTCCGCCACGACCGGATTGGCGTAGAAATCCGCACCGGCCGCCAGGATCACCGGCTCGACATCGGTTGTCTCCGGCCCGAGTTCGCTCAGAGCGATGGCCGCGATCGTATTCACATTCTCGCGGTCGTCGTATTCCTTTTCGAAAACGAATACCAGATGTGAGGCATCGTCCGATACGACGAAGTCCGCATACAAACCGCGCGCGCCATCCGCGTAATGCGATGGCGTAATGGGCCGGGGTGGCGCACCGGAAGTGAGTGACTGAACATAAATGCGCTGATCTTCAAAGTTACTGAAATAGACATCTTCACCGGCAAACGCGAAACACTGGCCACCATACTCATGGGCGCGGGTGCGGATATTGAACGACCTGGGTGTCAGGCAGTGCTCGACACCGTCGCTATCGCGCCGCAACAAGACGTGGCGACCCGCCTCTTTTGACCGCGCCTCGAGCCAATAGAATGCGCCGTGGTAATAGCGCGGATAGAGTGGCGGTGAAGGTCGCTCGAAGAGTGTTTGCAGGTCGATGGGACTCTTCCATGTCCCGTAGGGCGCGCAGGTTGACGACATAGTGCTCGCTCAATCCCGGCTCGATGCGGGCACGGAGTCGACGATCAGGCGCCCGGAAACAGCGCTAATCCCATGTGCGGCAAAGAAACCGGCGCGCGACTCCAGCGCAAAGCGGACCGGCGCCGGAGACGCATAGAGCCTGCGGCCCGGTTCCATGCGCTGTATATCGACCAGGCGGCCATCGGCATCCACGAACGCAATGTCCAGGGGGGCATACACGTTACGCATATGAAAACGAACCGCTGCGGCGCGGGGGAATACAAATACCAATAGCTGGTTATCGATGATCTGCGGGCATAGGTGTTGAAAGCCCCCGGCACGCTGCCGCGCCGTGGCCGCGACCCGGGCGCTGACTTCGTGCACAGCGCCGGCATCATCGACAAGCCTGAGGGTGCCGCGGGGCATCGAGAGAAACGCCGGCGTGGTGTCTTTACATGCCGCCTCGGCATACGCCGGCACAGCCTGGACGATCAGGATCGCGACGCCGACGATGATGGCAGCGGTAACCTGGGCGGTTAGTGGCCGGCCACGTCCGCGTAGCGTGTACCCGGGGGGGCTATTACACCTGCGACAACGCCGCACGCACCACCTCACACACCCGGGCCACCTGCGCCTCGGTCATCTCCGGGTAGATTGGCAGCGACAATACTTCGTCGGCCAGACGTTCGCAGACCGGCAGGTCGCCCGGCCGATGACCCAATGACGCATACACGTCCTGCAGATGTAACGGCAAGGGGTAACAAATCGCCGAGCCGATCCTGGCCTCTGTCAGCGCCGCACGGATCTGATCGCGCCGATCGCTGCGAATGGTATAGAGGTTGAATACATGCTCCCCACCCTGCGGTCGCGGCGGCGTAATAACCTCCAGGTCCGCCAGGCCGGCGTCGTAAGCCGCGGCCACCTGCCGGCGCGCGGCAAAGATCGCGTTCACATCGCGCAGCTTGATGCGCAACAGGGCGGCCTGGATCTCGTCCAGACGGCTATTGTAACCCAGGGTGTCGTGCATGAAGGGTGCCGTCGCGCCGTGGTTGCGCAGGCGACGAAGCTTTTCGACCAATTCGTCGCTGTTGGTCGTCACCAGGCCGCCGTCGCCGTAGCCGCCCAGCACCTTGGTCGGATAGAAACTGTAACAGCCGGCCGCGCCGAAGCTGCCGACGCGACCGCCGCCCCAGCTGGCGCCGAACGCCTGCGCGCAATCCTCGATAATTTCCAGCCCGTGCCGCTGCGCCAATGCCTGTACCGTCGTCATATCCACCGGGTTACCAAAGATATGTACCGGCATGATGGCGCGGGTCTTGCCGGTGATGGCCGCCTCGACCTGATGCACATCGAGGTTGAAACTGTCCGCGTCGATATCGACGAATACCGGCGTGGCGCCGACCAGGCTGATAACCTCGGCGCTTGCAAAAAACGTCCAGGGTGTCGTAATCACCTCGTCGCCGGGGCCGATCTCCAGCGCCCGCAGCGACAACAGCAATGCATCGGTGCCGTTGGCGACGCCGACGGCGTGCCGAACACCCGTAAACCGCGCCGCCTCCTCCTCGAAGGCGCGCACATTGGGCCCCAGGATGAAGCTGCCCGCAGCGCCTGTTTCACGAATACTCGCCAACCACTCGGGTGCGAGTGACTCGAACTGGCTGGACAGATCCAGCATCGGGACCGGGGCGTCTAATTCAGACATGCTTCTATCTTCTCTTTAACCAGGGTTGCAACACGTAGTGCCTCCAGTCCATCGCGACCCGACACCAAAGGGGTGCCCCGTTCGTGCACCGTGTTTACAAAATGTTCCAGTTCCGCATCCAAAGGCTGGCGTGGGTCGACCTCCACATTCTCGGTGATGATCTCCGGATACTGCTGGTCCGGTGCACATTCGCCCGCACGCACGACCTCAATCTGCTGATCGACGAAATTGAGCGCATGGTAGCTTTCCTGCCCGAATATCCGAATGCGCCGAAACTTCTTGTTCGACACACGACTTGCCGTGACATTGGCCACGGCCCCGTTCTTGAATTCGATACGGGCATTGGCGATATCGACATGCTTCGTCAAGACCGGCAAACCGATTGCGGCGATATCATGAATCTCCGAATTCACCAGCGACAAAACGATGTCGATATCATGAATCATGAGATCCGTTACGACATCCACGTCCGTCGCGCGCGCCACAAAAGGTCCCAGACGATGGGCTTCGATAAACATCGGATTCTCGACCCGCGCCGCCAGCTCCATAATACCGGCGTTGAATCGTTCGAGGTGGCCGATCTGCAGCACGACACCGGCGGCTTCGGCGGCGCTCACGATAGTCTCGGCGTCGCGAATGTTCGATGCCACGGGCTTCTCGAGCAGCATATGCACGCCGCGCTCGAGGAAGGGGATGGCGACGTCTTTGTGGACGCTGGTGGGCACGACGATACTCACCGCATCGACCTTGCCGAAAAGCTCCTTGTGGTCGGCAAACGCGTCGCAGCCGTACTCGTGAGCGATGGTCTTGGCGGTGCGTGCATCCGTGTCCACCACGCCGACCAGATCGACACCACTCATCTCCGAGTAGATGCGGGCGTGAAAGCGGCCCAGATACCCGACCCCAACGACGCCAACGCGTAGATTCGAACTCATTTAGGGTATTGCCTGATGCTGTTAGTAGGGATTATTAACGAAGCAGGGGCGGATCGTTGGGGCACCGGTTCCCGGGGGCTGGATTATAAACCATCGTCCAACGTTTCTGAATCGTAATATTCACTTCGCTTTCCCGTCGTTTAAACCTCGAATTGCGGTTAGACTTTCCGCGCAGCTGAGAAATGTACTCGAAAATGACAACGCCAATACCTGTTCCGACCGAACGCGCCATCCTGATCACCGGGTGTTCCAGCGGCATCGGTCGCAGCCTGGCGCAGGGACTGACGGCACGCGGCCATCGGGTGTTTGCCGGCGCGCGCAAAGAGGCGGACGTGCAGGCACTGCGGGCCGCAGGTCTGGAGGGCCTGCAACTCGACCTCGACGACCCCGAGTCGATTACGACCGCGGTCGCGCAGGTGCTGGATGCCACCGGCAATCGCCTGTTCGGACTGGTGAATAACGGCGCCTATGGGCAGCCCGGCGCGGTGGAGGACCTGTCCCGTGAGGCCCTGCGCCGGCAATTCGAAACCAACGTATTCGGTACACAAGAGCTGATTAACCAGGTGTTGCCGGTATTTCGCGCCCAGAATGCCGGGCGCATCGTGCAGATCAGCTCTATTCTCGGATTTATGTGCCTGACCTACCGCGGCGCCTACAACGCCTCCAAGTATGCGCTCGAGGCGTTGAGCGATACGCTGCGGCTGGAGCTACGTGATACAGATATACATGTGTCGCTTATCGAGCCCGGCCCGATCCGCAGCCGCTTCCGCGAAAACGCCTATCGCGAGTTCCGGGCGCATGTGGATATTGCCGCCAGCGCACACCGCGACAAGTATGCCGCCGTAATCGCACGGCTGGAGTCCCATGACGACGTGCCGTTCACCCTGCCGCCCGAAGCCATGCTCAGACCGGTGATCAAGGCGCTGGAGAGCTCACGTCCGCGGCCACGCTACCGGGTCACCGTGCCCACCCATGTGTTCGCACCCATCAAGCGCCTGCTGCCGGACCGCTGGTTCGACCGCTTGCTGGCGTTGCTCAGCGATTGACTGACGGGCCGGGGCATTTCCACACTCCCACCGTGTCAACGCGCCGCGCGGGCGGGCGTTACCCTGGGTATGAGCAACAACCTGCAGCCACGGTGGAGGGCCTGAACATGACACGTATCCGCACAACTTTTTCCGCGACGCTGCTTGCCGGTGTACTGCTCGGGAGCGCGACGGCGACGCTGGCGGGACCGCGCGGTGGCGAGTCTCTGGCGATCGCGGCGAGTGACGATCATCTCTCCGTTGCCTATGAGACGCATGGTAAACATGCCCACCGCGACCATGGTCACAAGGGCCATAAGCAGCGCAAATACGGTAAGCATTATGGTCATGGCCAAGGTTATAAGGGCCATAAGCAGCGCAAATACGGTAAGCATTATGGTCATGGCCACAGTTATAAGGGCCATAAGCAGCGCCGCTATGACAAGCATTACCGGTACGACCACGGCTATTACGGCTACCGGCCGCGGCACCGGGATTACGATCACAGCTATTTCGGGATCTGGTTCGGCGACCCCGGGGCCGGTTACGGCGGCTACTATCAAGCACCGCGTACCCATAAACACTGCTATTGGCGTTACGGCCACAAGCATTGTTACCGGCACGGGTCGCATCATTGATTCACGTGCTGTGGTGCGAACCAATGTCGCAATGGCGGCAGTATTCGCGAACGATGTACACAGAGATATCGACGATGTATGTTAATGAGCCCAACCTCAAATGAGTGTTACGGCTCAAAGCATGCATCGCGATTCGGGTTTATGGAGTAAGGACAACGCCCCAGGCGCAGACACCGTTACCGCCTCGGACCCGAATGCGGCGTTTAATACCTTCTTTGCCGCTGAGGAACAAAAGGCGTTCCGTATCGCACGTTACGCAATCTGGGACGACGAATTGGCAATGGACATCGTCCAGGACGCAATGTTGAAGCTGGTCGAGAAATATTCACAACGGCCCAGCAAGGAATGGCCGGCACTGTTCTATACGATTTTGAACAATCGCGTGCGCGACATGCAGCGTCAGCGGATCGTGCGCGACGGGCTGGCGAAATTCGTTTCTTTGTTCCAGCCCAAGCGCGGCCACGATGATGACGGCGAAGTCGATTTACTCGAGGCGGGCGCCGCAACCGAAGCCGGCGCACGTAACCTCGGGCCGGAAGACCAGTTAGGCAACAAGCAACTGGCCGACGCAATCGACGCAGCCGTTGCAAAACTTTCCTGGCGCCAGCGCCAGGTATTTTTGTTGCGCGAGGCACAGGGACTGGCGGTGCGTGAGACGGCCGAGATCCTCGGCTGCTCCGAAGGTACCGTCAAACAGCACCATTTTCGGGCAATGCAGGCATTGCGCGAGAAGCTTAAAGAGGTTTGGAAAAATGACTAGGCACGAGATCCATCCAACGATGCGTGAGCTTGATACTCTTCGCGCCGGCCTGCTGGACGAACACCCGGATCGCAAGTCGGCGTTGCTCACGCACGTCGAAGAGTGTGGCCGCTGCCGACACGCGATAGATCGCTGGTCAACGGTGATCGAGCGGGTCCAGGAAGCACACCCGGAGCACGGCTTCGTGGCACAGCAGCTGGAAACACGCCGCCGCACGGCGCTCTCCGGTCAAGCCCGCACACCGCGTTCACGCACGGCACCGCGCTTTGCCCTGGCGACGGCGGCGGTATTGACCGTCGGTCTCGCGGTGGGCCTGCTATTCAATTTACAGTCCTTCGCGCCGGCACCGTTCAATGGCACGGAGCAGGCCAGCATCAGCGGTGCGTCGGATCTGTATGCCGAATTAGACTTTTATGAATGGTTGTCGCAGCAGAGCTTGTCCGCGGACACGAACGGGAATGAAACCTGAGCGATGAGGCGAACCAGCAGCATTTTGCGCCGCGCACGAAACTTTCTGGGCGCCGTGATTGCGCTCGGCTGCGTGGCGCCGGCATTGGCGGATCACGACGGTGCGCCGCGCTGGCTTATGCCGGCCGAACACAAATCGGAGCATCGCCACGGGCATGATAGCGATGGCGTGCATGAACGCACCTGGGATGAGTTACGGCCGGAGGAGCGCGAGGTGTTGCATCGCCATGCCCATCGCTGGTCGAATTATCCGCCGGAGTTTCGTCGCCGGCTGCTGCGCGGCGCACGACGCTATATGCAACTCAGCCCCCACGAACAGCAGCAACTGGCGGAACGCGCACGTCACTTCCGAAAAATGAGCCCACAGGAGAAACGGCGGCTGTGTGCGCGCTTCTATCGTGAGCGCGGCCGCGTACCCCCGTTCTGCAAACACTTCAAGGAATAAGCGTGCGCGGCGGACGTTTCGTCCTGCCGACCGCCGATCAGTTCCAGCAACTAATCGAGGACATGTGAGACCAGGCCGTCGGCAAGCTTGGGCTCGAACCAGGTTGATTTCGGCGGCATGACATCGCCGGCGTCGGCCACCGCCATCAGGTCGTCGATCTGAGTGGGATAGAGCGCGAAGGCCAGTACCATCTCGCCGCTGTCGACGCGGCGCTCGAGTTCCGCAAGTCCGCGGATACCGCCAACGAAGTCGATACGACGATCGCGGCGGGGATCAGTAATGCCGAGGATGGGTGCGATCAGGTTCTGATCCAGCAGGCTGACATCGAGCTGGTCCACCGCACCGTGCGCCGGTACCCGATCGGCGTGAATCGCCAGGCGGTACCAACGGCCGGCCAGGTACATGCCGAACTCACCGGCGTGCTGCGGCCTGGCCGGTACGTCGCTGACAGACACATCAAAGGCCTGCTTAACCCGGGCAAGAAAGTCGGCTTCGCTCAAGCCGCCGAGATCCGCCACCACCCGATTGTAGTCCAGGATATCGATTTGATCGTCGGGAAAAATCACCGCGAGAAAGTAGTCGTGGGAAGCATCGCCGGCGGTCTGTGTCTGCGCCCGGCGGGCCGCGGCCACCCGGGCGGCGGCGGCCGAACGGTGATGCCCATCCGCGATATACAGCCGCTCCATGCCATCAAAGATCTCGCTCAGCGCCCGTAACCGCGTCGCGTCGCGCACGACCCACAGGCGGTGGCGCACCTGATCATCTGCGGTCACATCCAGATCCGCCGTCGCGGCGGTGACCTCCTGGGCGATCGAATCGACGCGCCGATCATGCCGATAGGTCAGGAAGACCGGCCCGGTCTGCGCGTTCAGGCTGTCGATCTGACGCACCCGATCGTCTTCCTTGTCCGGGCGGGTAAACTCATGACGACGGATGCGGTTGCTTTCATAGGCTGCGACCGAGGCCACCGCCACCAGGCCCGTCTGCACATGCTCGCCCATGTCCAGCCGGTAAAAGTAATAACAGGGTGCGTCCTCGCGCCGCAACACCTCCGCGGCAAGCATGGCCGCGAAGTTTTCCGCACCCTTGGCATAAACCGCAGGCGCATGCGGGTCGGTACCTTCCGGCAGATCGATCTCCGGCTTGGAGATGTGCAGAAAGCTCCAGGGCCTCTGCGCCGCGCGCTCGCGCGCCTCCGCACTGGAAAGCACATCGTATGGGGGTGCGACAACTTGCGGGGCATACTCGGGCGTGGGACGCAGCCCCTTAAACGGACGAATCAATGACATGGACAGTCAGACCGGCAATTGAGCGAGGCGCGGATTCAATACCAGATTACGCGCCGGGTCAAACCGGCGGTTGGAACAGCGTTGGATCCCGGCTCAGCGGCAAGCGCCGCGGTCAGGCGCTGATCTCACCAGTTGTCACGACCGGGGGTGATCTCAAGTTCGATGAAGTACATCGTCGAGTCCCAGTTGACGTCATTCAACCGGGTAGTACCGATCGTATTATCGATAAAGAAGGCGCGGTCGATGCCGGCGTCGGCGGACCAGTCCTGCACGGTCACGCCGGCGTTCAGGCGCATATCGTGACGAAACGCATAGCTGCCCTCGAGGGTGACCACGGTTCCGCTGCCGTCGCTGACGTGCCTGAAGCTGTTCGGATGCTTCAGATCGCTCCTGAGGTTGAAATCACCCACCGCCTCGTAGTCCGCCTCGTGGAATTTTACCGAACCCCGCAGGGTGAGGACCTGGCTCGCCATATGCACGACCTCGAGCCCGGCCCACCAACCTTCCCACTGCGCGTCATAAGTACTGTTGAGCCCGGGAAACGGTCCCAGACCAAACAGCCCCAGGGAGTCGATGGTTTGCACGCCATTGCTGATGGTCAATTCCTGTTTGTGGCGCGAATAGCCGACCAGCGGAATGATCTGGGTGCGTCCGCCGTCGAGCGCAAAACGATAACCGGCGGCAAGCCCGTAATCGGAGAGATCGCCGTCGCTTGCATCGTTGTTGGTACGCGAGAATTCGAGCGTGCGATTGTTGCCGGCAAAATCCGAATCCTGATTGTCGCCGTCACTAATCGAGCCGGTGGCGAAATTACCGCGCAGGACGTAGGCATCATTGACGATAAACTCCGCTTCGGCGATGAACATGATCGCGTCCAGGCCGGTCCATGTGAGTTCCGAAAGGACATTTGGGTTCTGGCCTGCGGTATTACCGGCGATGTTCCAGTCCAGATCGTCGCTGCGGTACCCCAGGCCGGCATTGAATCGGCTGTCTATTTGTTGCGCATGAACCGCGCCGGTCATGCAAACCAATGCGGCGCCGAGCGCAATGTACTGCGGAATCGATTGGATCCTGGAGGTTGTTGTCATTCTCGTCTCCCTTGGTGTTACGCCGCCGCGGGGACACCACGTCGCACCGGTTGCGGCGCGGCCCATAATAGCCGCCCGCAGCGGTGATCAGCAAGCCGGGCGAACACCGAGAAACTCTCGGCCCGCCCCCGCCCCGCACCGCGGAACGGCAGGCCGACGTGAATCAGGCGACGCCGCCGGCCCCGCAAGCGTCGTGCGGCCGCGCGCGACGCAGGGATTACGATGCGCGAGGCCACGCTGTGAGCGGGACAGGGAGGTCCCGTGAAATTAAGCGGGTTGGGGGTGCGGGCCGCGCGAGGCGACTAGGCAAATAGCGCCACTACCAAATGCCGTCGGGCGTTAGCCGGCGGCGCGGCGCAACGCCTCGATGCGCTCCGGCAACGGCGGATGGCTCATGAACAGGCGCTTGATGCCGCTGCCGATGCCGCCGGAGATGCCGAAGGCTGCCAGTTGATCGGGCAAATGTGGTTGGTCCACGGAACCCTGCAGGCGTTCCAGCGCACTGATCATCTTGTCGCGACCGGCCAGCCTGGCACCGCCGGCGTCAGCGCGGAATTCACGCTTGCGGCTGAACCACATGACGATTGTCGAGGCGAGAAACGCCAATACCAGTTCGGCGACGATGGTCGTGACCCAGAAGCCGATGCCATGGCCGCTCTCGCTCTTGAAAATCACCCGGTCCACGGTGTGGCCGATAATGCGGGCAAAGAAGATAACGAACGTATTGACGATGCCCTGGATCAGGGCCAGGGTCACCATATCGCCGTTGGCGACGTGACTCACCTCGTGGGCCAGCACGGCCTCGGCCTCATCCCGGCTCATGGCCTGCAGCAGGCCGGTACTCACGGCCACCAGCGCGCTGTTGCGGCGGGCGCCGGTGGCAAACGCATTGACGTCCGGCGCATCATAGATCGCCACGTCCGGCATGCCGATGCCCGCCAGCTGCGCCTGTCGCTTGACGGTCTCCAACAGCCACTGCTCGGTTTCGTTGCGCGGCTGCTCGATCACCTGTGCGCCGGTGAAACGCTTTGCGGTCCACTTCGACAAGGCAAGCGAAATGAACGAACCGGTCATGCCGATCACGGCGGCAAAAATCAACAGCGACTGATAGTTTATTCCTTGTTCAGTCAGATACGGCTCGATACCAAAAATCCGAAAAACCGCACTCAGGACAACGATAATCGCGGCATTGGTGATCAGAAACAGCAAAATGCGCTTCATCATCTTGGTCTATGCTCCATCGGAAAATTGCAGGACATTACAGTTATATATGCGGTCGCTATAGCGCATCTTCAAGTCATGGCCGCGCCCGGGTCTCGTCCGCAACTCGGACCCGGTTGGCTGCCTACCGCCGCATTATGCTGTAATACGGTGGCCCTGTAACCGCCGCGATAGCCGACGCGAACATCGCCATGCCTACTGAGACCGACGACGATCGCCGACAACAAATCTTACAGGTCCACGCGGAACTCATCCACACCGTGGTGCGTGCCTGCGAGAATCGGGATCTACGCCCACCACTCGAGGAATACCTGCAGCACGCTATCGAATCCGGCTGGGAAAATCTGGTACGCGCCATTCGGCTGATTCTCGACGGGCGCCGCGATCCCGCGGTGCTCGAGCAGCTCGATGAGGAAGATCGGGTGATCGTCACCAGCATTCTATTGGGCCTGCAAAATCCCGACACCCTGCCCGACCCGGACGCACCGGCGGACGCCGCCGCGGCGGCGCCCGGCCTGGCGCAGATGATACATATGGCGCGGCGCGGCGACGCCGAAGCGCTACAGACACTTGCCAACATGGGCGAGCAGATGTCCACCGTCGGCGGCGACATGGCACGTATCGCCGGCACGCTGCGCGCCTTGATCGACGGCGAGCGCGACGCCGACAGACTCGCCGTCGGCATGGGTGCCAAAGGCAAGAGCCTGCTGCTCTCCATCATCGAGGAACTCGGTAAGCTCGACGCCCACTGACCCGCGTCGCGGCAAACCGACCTATGCGCAACCGCAGTACTCGTCCACGTCTGCCAGCCGAGTGGGAACCGCAAAGCGGAATCCTGCTCACCTGGCCGCATCAACACGGCGACTGGGGCGCAGCGCTCGCCGCCGTCGAAGCCGTGTTCATCGAGTTGGCGCGTCACATTGCCGCGCGCGAACAGCTTTTGATCAGCTGCTTCGACCCGGTTCATCTGGCCCACGTTGCCGCGCTGCTCGCCGATGCGGGCATCGCGCGCCAGGCCGTCGATTTACGCGCGATTCCGTCGAATGACAGTTGGGCACGGGACCATGGACCGATCGCCGTGATCAAGAACGGTGCACCACGGCTGCTCGATTTCCACTTTAACGGCTGGGGCGGAAAATTTCCCAGCGAACTGGACGACCGCATCAGTCGAGCGCTGCATGACAAGGGTGCATTCGGTAGCGCGGCACTGGACTCAATCAACCTGATTCTCGAAGGCGGCAGTATCGACGGCGACGGCGCCGGTGGTCTCCTGACCACCACGCGGTGCCTGCTTGCAGAGACGCGCAACCCCGGGATCACCAAAGCCTCCTGGGAGAAACGCTTCGCCGATCTGCTCGGAATCCACACCGTGCACTGGCTCGAAAATGGCCATCTCGCCGGCGATGACACCGACGGTCATATCGATACCCTGGCACGCTTCTGCAGCCCGACCACCATTGCGTATGCGTCCACCGATGGACAACATGACAGTCAAAGTGAATCCCTGGGTCGCCTGGAGGCGGAACTCGCGCAACTTCGGACACCGGCCGGGAAGGCCTATGACCTGGTTGGCCTGCCCTTGCCGAATCCGATATTCGATCAAAGCGGTCGACGATTACCCGCCACGTACGCGAATTTTCTGATCATCAACGAGGCGGTGTTGGTGCCCACCTACAACGATCCCGCGGATGGGCATGCGCTCGAACGGCTCACCGCCTGCTTTCCGGAGCGTGAGGTCATCGGAATCGACTGCATACCCCTACTGCAACAGTCCGGCAGCCTGCACTGCGTCACGATGCAGCTGCCGCGGGGTGTATTGGGCTGACGCCAGAGCCAGCGGGGATTTAAGATGTGTCGCGAGGCGCCGTTAACGATATAGATCCCTGAAAAACCTGATTTGGAGGCGCGTTAGTGAGCCCACGCAAACCATCGCCGCAACCGTCCGACCGAGACGGCGGCCAAAAAGACCAACTCGTTCGCGAGGTTGCCTATTATTCCGATCGCCTGATCGAACTCGAAAACGCCGGTTCGCCCAGCAAGGGCCTGGCGGATTGCGAGTCCGCCCTCCGGCAGCGCTGGCGCCGGATGTTTAGCTAGACGGGCTTCAAGGTTCGAGGCGGACAGGCCCGCCCGCACCCTGCGCTCTCATTCTCATTAACACCGCGATTAACTTCGGATCGTCCCACGCGCGGCTGCCCACGGCGCGGTGGGTCACCCTGCCTGCTGGATCGACAATATAGGTCGTCGGCAGACCCTTGACCGGATAGTCGGCAATCACTTTACCGTCCTGGTCCATGGGCAAGGGAAAACTCACCGGGTAATGGCCGGTGAATTCGAAGATGGTATCGGCGTCTTCGCCGACGTTCACCGCCAATATCACAATCCCCTTGTCCTTGACCTTGCCCCACAGGCGCTCCATGGCCGGCATCTCCTCGCGGCAGGGCGGGCACCAGGTGGCCCAGAAGTTCATCACCACCACCTGGCCGCGGTAGTCGGACAAACGATAGGTGTCGCCGTCCTCCCCCTTCAGCTCAAAGTCCGGCGCGGGAAACGGGTTCGCCAAAACAGGCAAGGTCTGTTTGTCCGCCGCAGAGGCCTGGGTGCCGCCCGCAACTGTTAGCACGAACAACGACAAAAGAAGGATGCGTTTCATACTAAAAAGGCTCCGCAGGTGGCAGTTCGATGTCGGCGGCGCATTTCATTTTCTCGATCGTTTCGTGCCGTGTCTCCCCGAACTGCCGCCATACGATTTTCAGATCGAACTCGGCGTCGGGCATGAGATTGAAGATGGACATGCCCCAGTTGTAATCGCCGGGTTTGTACTCCTGTTGCGTAGGGTACAGGCTCCACTCGAAGGCGAGTTGGACCGGCTTGCTTACCTTTTCCGCCTGCCACTCTTTGGCCCAGTCTTCACGTACTTTCATGCCCTGCGGCTGACCCGCGTACGTGACGACCCAATCACGCAGGTCGTAGCTCAGCGGGCTCGGGCTTGCTGTGTCGTGGGAAACATTCTTGAACACGGTCTGAAAGACACAGCTCTGGGCGATACGCTCCGCCTGCTCCGCAGTGAAGCCGCGGGCGAGAAAGAAACCCCGGGTCTGCGCGGGCAGACGCTGCACCAACCGCAACGACATGCCTTGGTCGCTGATCTGCCAGTATGGCAACTGTGACTGCTCGTCGACCCCGGTCTGTCGTTCCACCGCAACACTGCTCTGGCAGACGGTCCACAAGCCAATCACGGGTAGGAGATAGTTGCGCATAACGAATCGAACCCATTGCTATCGACGACAGCGGTCACGGCGCCGGTTAAGAAACAATAGCGCGCAAGGCGTAGACTTGACCCCACCCGGCCATTTACTCTGACACCGCTAACCCTTGCCACGGGAGTCTACACAGTGAAATCCATCAGCAGAACCTTTCTCACCGGGTTGGTCACCATCCTGCCGGTCATACTCACAATCTACCTGCTGTACTGGTTGGTGATCTCCATGGAGGCGGTGTTGGGCGGCATGATTCGCCAGGTGTTGCCGGCGAGCAGCTACTGGCCCGGCATGGGGGTGATCGCCGGTCTCATCGTCGTGTTTATCATCGGCCTGCTCATGCATGCCTACGTGGTGCGCTGGTTGTTCGCCAAGGGCGAGGCGGTGTTCTACCACATGCCCCTGATCAACTCCGTGTACCGGGCAATGCGCGACTTCTTCGATTTCATCGTCCCGACCACGAAAAAGGAATTCGAGCAGGTGGTGGCGGTCACCCTCGGCGACCCGCCCGTGGAACTGGTCGGTTTCGTCACCCAGGCGACCGGGCAGCGGCTGCCGGAAGGTTTGCGCGCCGACGACCGCGTCCTGGTCTACCTGCCGCTCAGTTACATGATCGGCGGCTACACGATTCTGCTGCCACGCAGTGCGGTGCGGCCCCTCGACATGAGCATGGAGGAAGCGATGCGCTTCACCCTCACCGCCGGGGTCACCGGTACGAATACGGCGAACCTGTAGCAGGGTATGGCAGCGGGGGGCGTACAACTGACAGGGTTGCCCTATGTCCCCGGGCAGGCCCGCGGGGTGTTGTGTCGTGGCTGGGACACGGACGTCGCGGATCGTATTGTCATATTAAAGCAGGCGGAACTGGGTCCACTGACATCACTGCCCGCCGGGTTCATACTGATTGATGTGGCGCCGTTCTCCCACGCCTTGATTCCCCTGCTCGCCAGCGGCGTGCCCACGGTCATCGTGGACGCGGCACAGGCGGTGGCGCTGCATGACGGCTTGGAAGTCGCGCTCGACGGCAGTCGCGGCCTCATAACCGCGGACACGACCGGCCTCGAATTGCGTGCACCGCCGGCGCGCGGCACCACGAACATCACAGTGGACGCTACCGAGGTGCAACTCCGGGTCAGCGTGCGGGATGCCGCCGCGGCACGGCGGGCGGCTGCAGCTGAGGCGCAGGCCATCGGGCTGGTGCGCACGGAATTTCTGCTGCCCGCGGACGGCGGCATTCCCGACACCGATTTTTACCGCCGCGAGTTTCGCGCGCTGTGCGAGGCCGCCGCGCCTTTGCCGGTGACCTTCCGGCTCATCGATATCGCCAGCGACAAACACCCGGCCTGGCTGCCGTTGCCCGCGGACCAGACCGGCACCCTCGGTCTGCAGGGGGTGCGTCTATTCGACCAGGAACCGGTGCGCGGCGTGTACCGCGCCCAGCTCACCGCCATCGACAATCTCGCCGGCGAGTTCGATTTGCGCGTGTTGTTGCCCTATGTTTCCAACGAGGACGAGCTGCGCGTGTGGGCGGAACGCATACACGGGGAGCTGGCCGCGTCGATCCCTCTCGGCGCCATGGCGGAGACGCCGGCGGCGGCCCTGCAGATCGCCGACTGGCTTGCGACCGTGGACTTCGTCGCCGTGGGCTGTAACGACCTGATGCAATGCCTGTTCGGCGCCGACCGCGACCGGCCGGAACTGCGGGGTTATCTCGATCCTTATGCGCCGTCCTTGTACCGCTTCCTTAGACAGGCGGCGGACTCGGCAAGCGACAATTTGCACCGTGTGCAACTGTGCGGCGTGTTGCCGCAACTGCCGGGCATCCTGCCGCTGCTGCTGGGCCTGGGCTACCGGGCATTTTCCGTGGAGGCGGCGTCCCTCGACCACATGCGCCGAACCATCGCCGCCACGTCGATGGATACGGCACGTTCCCTGGCAGCCAAGGTCTGCGCCGCCCGCCGCAGTTCGGCAGACGTGCGCGAATCGATCTATCAGCAGGAAAGCAGCGCCGCGTGCTGACGCAACACGATCGCCAGAATAAGAACCAGTCACTCCCTCCCTGCGCATGTCGCCCCGCGTCCTGTTACAGGCAGGGGCGCGAGCCGACTTGTTCGTGATTCTCATTCGCATTCCAGCGGGCAGGTTCGCTGCGGTACCCTGGTACGCAGGGATAAAGCACGCCTATGCCGCGGCGTTGGTCAACCATCAAGATCAAGGAACCGGTAAATGCGATGTGTTACGGTGCATATATGGCAAATATAGGCGTCAGCCTTTCGTCTGTACACACGCTGGCGCCGCGTTGATCCGCAGGGGATCGTCGCAGGAGGCAATCATGACACGCTTAGTACACAACGTATTTGCGCTGCTGCCCGGCCTGCTCCTTTGTGCCGGCAGCGCCTTTGCGCAAGCCCCACATCAGGTGCTGGATTACCAGGTGGTGGCCGTTAATCCCAACAGCTGGATGGTCACCGCCAAGGAAATGGCCAGCGGCCAACAGGTCAAGTTCAAACTGCCGATCAGTGCCTTTAACGGCCTACAGTTCGATGCCGGCGACATCGGTCAGTTGAAACACGGCCAGAAGTTCTCCGCGACCGGTGCGAGAAACGCCCGCATGGCCAACGCGACGCTGCAGCAGGGCGGCGGCAAGCCGCCGAAAGGTGGCTGGAAGAACGCCGGCGCACAAGCGGGCGGCGGTCGCTACACCATTGCGTCCACGCACGGCGGCAAGAAGCAGGTGACTGCGCGCGACAATGTCACCGGCAATACCTACAAGATCAAGGTCGATCCGAACGCCTTTATCGGTTACCGCTTCCAGGCCAACCTGCATGACCTGAGACGCGGCAGAAACTTCGCGATTGTGGCGCCTAACACGAGCCCGCTGGGCAATTGCTGTACCTTGATCGCCGAGTAGACAGGAACAAGGGGCGCAAAGAAAACGGGCACATCATGTGCCCGTTTTCAATTGTAGCCGATATCGCTACGAAGCTAGTCCATCAGCTAGAAACAATACACATCCACCCCCGGACCGGGGTTACAGGTGTTGGTGGCGCAGGTGCCGCCGCCCGGTCCCGTACTGCCAATGATGTCACCGAAAGACTGCGAGTTCTCCGGAATTGGTATGAGTTGCACGGCCGTGTTTTCGGGCAGGCCGTCGATGCAATACACACCGTCGGCGCCGGTCGTGTTTGAGACACCCAGCGGCGGCGTGTCCGGTGCGCCGAACGCCTCAACCGTGATGCCGGGGTAAGGATTATTAACACCGCATTGGAACACCAGGCCTGTGATACAAGCGAGGCCACCACCTGAGGTGCCCGGTCGAATGGGTGCGCTCGCGCAGCCACTGTCGCTTGCCGGCGTGGTGACTGTGACCGCCGGGAACCCGGTGGTGAGTACAGTGACCGACGTGTTTTCCGGCGCCAGCAGCGAAAACATACCGTTCGCGTCCGTGGCGGTATAGCTGCCGACAGTTGAAAACACCGTAGCGCCGACGACCGGCTGGTCGCTCTCATCGAGCACATCACCTTCGACGCAAGACAGCGTGTTGATCAATACGATGTCCGGCACGGTCTGGACGCCACCATCATCCGCACAGTTCGCCTGGGTCGGGCCGGACGCGACCAGCAAGGGCACCGAGGTGAAGGAAAGGCCCCCTGCGGTAATGCTTGCGATCAACTCGGTCGTCGAACTGCTGCGCACATTGAGGCAGTAGTTGCCGTTCACATCCGTCGGCACCGCATAACTGCGCCCGGCGTAGTCGACGCCTGTGCCCGCGACACTGGCGCCGGCGACGGGGTTGCCGTTGCCGTCGATCACGGTGCCCGTCACGGTCGTCGTGTTGATTCTCTGATCGCTGTTCCACCAGGTGAAGTGACTCACGGTGGCGAAAATCGCGAGGCGGCCGGGGATTACGGTGGAATCTCCCACCGTGCCGACACCCTCTTCCTGCCAGCGCCCGGTGGTGACATCGAAGAACCACATTGGCGTGGTGTCACCCACCACCAGCGACGTGGTCTCCGGTAACAGCAGTTCGATCTCCGCCGTCGCACCGGGGCCCAGGTTTACCGGCAGACCGTTCTGCATGAGCGTAATGTCTACCATGCTAAATGATTCGAGCAATACCGCCTCACCGCTCAATGTGTTGGCGGTGAAGTCACCGGGCGCGGCGGCGATCTGGTTGCCGGACACGTCGAGCGGGGAGATCACGACCTCCACATCGCCGGTCACGGTCAGGGTGTCAGGATCGAAGGTGACCTTGAAGCCGCCTTCCATTATCTCGCCGCCGGTTTCGCTGTTGAGAATCTGTACGGCGCCGTTCTCGAGCATGGTGCGATTGAGCGTGGCCTCGAAGCGCTTCTTGCCTTTGGCTTTACCCTTGCCGCCACTGTCACTGTCGCTATCGCTATCCCCTTTTTCGCCGCTGTCACTATCGCTGTCACTATCGCTATCGCGCTTCTTGGGCTTCTTGGGTTTTTTAATCTTTTTCGGCCCCAGGTTGGCTGCGCCTTGGGTCAGAACATAGCCGTCCTTCTCGAACGTGACGACGATGCGCGTCTGGTGTTTCACGTCGGTCAGGACATACAGCCCGCCGGGATCGGTGATGCCACTGGGCCCGCCCTCGACACTGACGCTGACCCCGGCGATGGGAATGCCGTCGGTATCGACGACCTGGCCGCTGATCGTGCCCTTGGAGGCGGCATAGCTCGGCGCAACGAACAGCAGCGTCGCGCATAGAATGAGAAATTTCTTCCAGGGGATTGTGCGATTATTCATTGCCATGACTACGTCCCGTCCTTATCCGTGTAATCGAGATTGTTGATTGTTTATTGGTATGCAACGCATTCAGTCGGCGTGTAGACCAACGGAATGCCGTGGCGCAACATATCGGAGCGCAAGAGACGAGTCAACGCGACAAATGGTGGGTTTCTACGCGCGTGCCGTATTAGCCGACAAGCGGTGAAATGCTAAGCAAGCGAGCGAACAGACCGCGCGGCTATTGGCTGAGCGAATGCCCTGATAGCCTGCCCGATAGCGTGGCGATAGGTATTTTGGGTGACACGTAGGACCCAGCCCGGAGATCCCAGATCCTGGTGCTCCTCAGTCAGAAACGGTGCTGCGCGTCTTCGGCATGGGTGACGATATGGCCGTGACGAATCATGTAATGTATTAAGGCATAGACCAGACACAACCAGACCAGCGCGAGGCCGACGGTGACCGTCATGCCCGCGTGCGGCTGCGGCATCGATCCGGGAACCGCGACGAAGCCGTCCACGGATCGTTCCGCCACGGCAGTATAGATGCGGCTGCCCACCTGCTCGCGGCCGAGGATCTGGCCCAGGTTATACATGCCCATGAAGAACGCGAAGATCGACGCCTGGTTATTTTCCGGGGTGCGCTTGGCGGCGTAGCCGAGTACCGCCAGGGTCGCGATCATGAACACGAAGCCTTCCGCCGCCATCAGGCCCATGAGCCAATCGGGACTCGCGATACGTAGCTGCGAAAATGACAAAAAACACGCAATGACCGTCGCCTGTGCAGCAATGCAGGCGGCAAACAGGCGTGCAAACGGGATGGTCTGCAAATAACGGCGAAAGAACAGGGCGCCGATGACCGCGAATAAGGCGTTGACGGTACCAATTACCGAGCCCCAGTAGAGTTCCACGAACGCACCACCGCTCATATTCTGCGCATCCGCAACACCAAACCAGGCGACGACGCCGCGCAGCACTTCGGTCAGGGTATTGCCTTGCGCGAGGACGGCGACGAATTCGGTGTTGTGGCGGGTGAAATAGTGATACACAAATTGCGCGTTGGTATCGAAGGGCGTGGCCTGCCACAGGAACACCAGGATAACGGGTGCGGTCAGGCTGCGCGGTATGCGCACCATGGCCAGCAGGCAACCGATAATCAGCAGCGCCGAGATGATGGGCTCGAAGGGTTTGAACGGGTTGCCCACGGCCATATCCTTCAGCCACAGGATGGCGTAGGCCACCGCAACGATCACGCCGATGGTGACCCAACCCTTGTTGGCCCGGCGCCAGTCCCAGGCCACCTTGTCTTCCTTGACGATGACGGCCACGGCGATGGTGAGCAACAGGGGTGCGATCCCCGAAACCATCGCCGCCGTGCGCAAGGTGAAAAACTGCGCGATGATGCCGCCGCCGATGCTGGCAACAAACACCGCGATCATGGCGCCGGACCACTGCGCCGCCTGCAGCGGGCGATTGGCGGTGCCCTCCGGCAGCCCGTAGACGTGCTCGAAACGCTGCGCCGTTTCGACCATCAGGCCATCGCATACCACATCGCTGAAGGCGATGAGCACGTTCACAATCACGAGGCCTACCAGCAGGGTCTGCACGGTGGTGCCGTTCATGGCGACCCAGAACCACGCGAGCCCGCATAACAAGGAAGAAATAATAAGCCACGACTTGCGCCGGTAGCCGAACAGCGGCAGGTTGTCGGTGAGCAAGCCGAACAGCGCCTTGATGTACCAACCCAGCGCCGTGTCGGTCAGAAATGCACCGGCCTTTTCCGGCGTCAGCCCCAGGCCACCCTCGGCCTCCGGGGCCTTGAGGAATTTGCGCACCGGGTACTTGGCGATACCTTCGAAATGGTTCGCCGTCTTCTGTACCGCATAGATGAGAAAGAACAACAGGCTCCACGGGCGCATGGCCCGGGTTGCCTGTGGATGGGAATGTTTTTCGTGCATGCGTCGCCCGCTAGTCGCCACTCAGGCCGAGGCCTTGATCCTGATACGGAACCGGAAGCCCGGCCCGCGGCTTGACGGACATGCAAGTGGGACCGGCGCGCGATTTACCGTGGAGCGCGCGCCGGCGTTTTGCGGTCTAATTGCGAATCCCGGGAACACTCAGGGTCAGGCCGTTGCTCAACGAGGTGAGGTAGAGTTCGAGATCGCCGTATTCCGGTGCATCGGGTGGCAGCTCATTGGCACGTATGGCCACGTTACACCATTGGAACCGTTTGCGCAGGTCCCAGACCTCGCCGCGACCGTTGCGCCAGGTCGGGAAGTGTCCGACCTGCCCGCGCATGCCAGTCAGCCATTGGCCGCGGATCCAACGATTCGCGGCGCGCTCATGACAATCGGTACAGGCGAAATTGAGCTGGCCGATCTTGCGCTGGGTCAAGGCGCGACCCCGCTCCGCCGCCGCCTTTGCTTCCGGGCTTGCCACATCGACATCGATGACCGCACCATTGGCGAGAAACTTCAGATAGACAGACAAGGCGATGTTCTGTTCGCTTTCCATCAGGTGGGCGTCGCCGGTGGTGGCCATGGCATGGCGCGTCACGAACTCCTCCACGCCCAACACCTTCTGCAGTCGCGGCTCGTATCTGGGCATGCGTGCCGCCCAGGTTTTGAACGCTTGTTCGGGCGCCGCATGGCAATCCAGACAGGACTTGTTTTTCGGACCCCGGGCTGCAAACAACTTTTTGCCCTCCGGCACCACATCCATGCCGGGATTCTCGAAATCATCCAGGTTGTCGCGGGTCTCCTTGGGGACGATGCGCTTGGTAGGATCGTCCAGCTCGTCCTTGAACTTCATCGGCGTCTTGAGGGAGGCCAGAAACGCGACGATATCGACCAGCTCCTCGGTGGTGTAGAGGCCGTGCGTACCCCAGGGCGGCATGATGCTTAACGGGAAAAAACTGCGCGCATCGTACGTATAGGCAAACATCATTTGCGGGTCCCGCGTCGCGCCCAGGGTGGATAGATCCGGACCGACGTTGCCGGGAAACTCCGGCGTGCTCTCGCCAAGGATATGACAGGCGACGCAGCTGCCGCCCCGTGACCGATCGAATGCCAGTGTGCGGCCCGCGAGCTGAATTTGTCGAAGCGACGCTCGGTCCACGCCGCGTAGCGCTTCCACGGGCTGGTGGCGGCCGAGCCCTCAAGGTGCAGGGGTGCCGGTTCCGATTGCGCGAGGACCCCGGCACCGGTGAATAAGGTTAATGTAATGACCGTGATGAATGACGATACGGTACCAACGAAACTAGCCATTTTTTTCTTGACCCCCTCGAGGTTCTTCAACATTGCTGTGGCACGCGGTAATGGCGCGGCATGAGACTACCATCTCCGCTCGCGATCAAAAAACCGCCGCCCCACTCAGGTGAGATGCGATGAGAACGGCGCGGATCGTGAGTCGCGGGGCACCGTTTTGAGACCAATCAATTCTCTTCGGTCGCTTATTTAACGATACGATAACAAGGCGTGTACGCCTCGCCCTCCAGTTTCATGCGCGTCTGCGCAACAAAGGAGGCGAGCAACGCATCCAGCTTTTCCATCAGTCCTTTGTCGCCGCGGATCTCGAACAGGCCATGCTCCTCGATCGCGCGTATGCCCTCATCCTTGACGTTGCCGGCCACGATGCCCGAGAAGGCGCGACGCAGATTGGCTGCCAGCAGATGGCGATCCTGATCCTTGTGCAGTTCCAGGTTGCGCATATTTTCGTGAGTGGGTACAAACGCGCGCTGAAATTCTTCGTCGATCCTGAGACGCCAATTAAAATAGTACGCGTCGCCGATGTGTTTACGATAGCTGCGCACCTCCTTGAGCCCGTCGCGCATTTCCCGCGCCACGCGCGCCGGATCATCGATGATAATGCGATAGTATTTGCGTACTTCCTCACCCAGGGTATCGACGATGAACTGATCGATTTGTTTGAAGTATTCTGCCGCGCTGGCCGGGCCGGTCATGATCAGCGGGAAAGGTATCTCATCGTTCGCGGGGTGCAGCAGGATTCCCAGCAGGAACAGGATCTCCTCCGCGGTACCGACACCGCCGGGAAATACCACCACGCCATGGCCGACCCGCGCAAACGCCTCCAGCCGTTTCTCGATGTCCGGCAGAATGACCAGATCGTTGACGATGGGATTGGGTGCTTCGGCGGCGATAATACCCGGTTCGGAGATACCCAGGTATTGTCCACTGTGAATGCGCTGCTTGGCGTGACCGATAGTGGCGCCCTTCATGGGCCCCTTCATCGCCCCCGGACCGCAGCCGGTACAGATATCCAGGCCGCGCAGCCCCATCTGATAGCCGACCTCTTTGGTGTAGTCATACTCATGGCGCGAGATCGAATGTCCGCCCCAGCACACGACCAGCTTCGGGTCTGTCAGCGGGCGCAGAATCTCGGCGTTGCGCAGGATATGGAATACCGCGTTACTGACGCCGTCCGACTGCGTGAGGTCGATGTTTGGATTGTCATTGATCTTTTCGCTGACATAGATGACATCCCGCAGCACCGCGAACAGGTGCTCGCTGATGCCCTTGATCAGTTTGGCGTCGACAAAGGCGCTCGCCGGCGCGTTCTTTAATTCCAGCTTGATCCCGCGCTCGACCGGAGCCACGCGGATATCGAACGACTTATATCGCTCCAGCAGCTCTTTACCGTCGTCGAGATAATTGCCGCAATTGAGCACCGCGAGCGAGCAGTTTCGGAAGATAGTAAACAGACCGCCCTGGCTGGTATCCAGCAGTTTGCCCACCTCCATCTTCGATAACAGGTCGAGCTGCCCTTCCGGGGCCACGATGGCGTCAACAACGTCGTATTCCATAAGACCTTAATAGCATATTCCCGGCTGCACCCCCATTGATACGCTTGCCTGCAGGTCCCGAGCACACCCTGTTATACTAGCGTCAGTTTACGAATCCACACGACCGAGAGGCTTATTATGTCCCAGTTCCCGAACACGGTTGCACGTCGCCAGGAGGCTGTACTCGCCACCAACAGCGTCATCCGTAATACCTATCTCCTGCTATCCATGACCTTGTTGTTCAGTGCGGCGACCGCCACCATGGCCCTGCTCAGCAACGCGCCGATGCTGAACGTGTGGCTGGTACTGGGTGGCTATTTCGGGCTGCTGTTTCTCACTAATATGTTACGCAACAGCGCCTGGGGGCTGGTGTCGGTATTCGCGCTGACGGGCTTCATGGGCTATACCCTGGGTCCGGTCCTCAATCTTTACATCAGTAATCTCGGCAATGGCAGCCAGTTGGTGGCCTATGCCTTTGGCGCCACCGGTGCGATCTTCATCGGCCTGTCCGCCTATGCGCTGAGCTCGCGCAAGGATTTCAGTTACATGGGCGGGTTTCTGGTCGCCGGCATCCTGGTGGCGTTTGTCGCCGCGATCGCCAACATTTTCCTGGCGATCCCGCTGCTGTCGCTGGTGGTATCGTCCATGTTCGTGCTGCTGATGTGCGGGCTGATTCTGTACCAGACCAGTGCCATGGTCCACGGCGGCGAAACCAACTACATCATGGCCACAGTGACGCTGTACATCGCGATCTACAATCTCTTCACCAGCCTGCTGCACCTGCTCGGCATCTTCGGCGGCGAAGACTGAGCTCGAATAGACGGGAATGACAAAAAAGGCCCTGCTTGCAGGGCCTTTTTTAATACTGGCTATACGCAGCCGGTGGGTTTGGGCAAGCCGGCGATTTTGTCGATCCGCTTCATACCCGAGCCGTTGGTAAGGCGGGCAAGATAATTGGCCGCCGCCTTGCGTCCGGTCTCCTCGAAGTCGCCCACGTCGTAGAACCCCTTTTTGAAGTCCGCAATCTTCGGGGCCATCTGATATTCGTCAAAGAATCCGCGCGCCCAGGTGATGACGCCATCCAGGGCGTCGTTGTAATCGACTCCCTCGTCCGCCGCCACCAGGCGGGCGAACTCCGGCGTCCAGTCATCCAGATTTTTGAGGAACCCATCGCCATCGCGATCAAACTCTGATAATTGCATAACAATCTCCGCACTAACTTAAGAATACCGCGCCGGCGATCGCCCTGGCCTCGCTGGGCCCGCGGATTTGTAACAGAATACACTACTATTCTAATATTGTTGATTATTTTGGTCAAGTATTATGCCGGGACGCTAGTAGCGCAGTGTCTATCGCGTCGCCTGGACAACCCACCAAGCGTCGTCCGGCCTTGCGCGACGCAGGGACAGCAAAGCGCAAGGCCGCGATTCGAGCGCTACAGGGACGTAGCGCGAGATTAAGCTTGGCGGGTTGTCCAGGCGGCGCGCGCCGACCCGTAGAATAGTTGCCCGGGCTGCGGGATCAGGCGTTGGCCGTGCGACGGAAATACTTCAGCCAGATACCGCTGAGCAACCAGGAATAGGCCCAGGTACCGACGAAGATCAATACAAACGCGACGACAATGTCGCGGGCACTGCCGTTGAGCGAAAAGCCCGGCACATAACCGAACAGAAACGGGCCCAGATACAAAAACTTTGCAAACTTGAACGCCGTGAAGGCGGTCTTCCACATGTTGGCCTTGGCGATGGTGGCGCCGGCGAAGGCGGCGATGCACACCGGCGGCGTGATGTTGGAGTCCTGCGACAGCCAGTAGACGATCATGTGCGCGGCGATCTCGTTGACACCGAGATGGGTCAGCGCCGGCACCGCCACCACCGCGGTAATCAGATAGGCGGCCGTGACCGGCACCCCCATGCCCAGCACCAGCGAGGCCAGCGCGATGAGCAGGATGGTCAGGAACAAGCGCCCATCCGCGAGTTCGATGACAATATCGGCGAAGGTCAGCACCAGGCCGCTGTAGGTCAGCACACCGATGATGATGCCGATCACGCCCACGGTGGCGCCGATCTTGAGACTGCTCTCGGCGCCGGCCCGCGCCGCCTCGACAAAGCGCAGCGGGCCGATGCGGGTGTCCTTGCGGAACCAGCTCACGACGATGCAGGTGACGATACCCAGGATTGCCGAGTAACCGGGCGAGTAGCCCATAAGCATCAGAATAGTGATGATCACCAACGGCAGTACGTAGAACCATTCGCGCTTGAAAATATCGAGCGCGCTGGACTCGGTCTTCTCGCCGACGATGTTGTGCTGCTTGGCCTCGTAATGGACCATCATGAAGACACTGAAAAAATACATCAGCGCCGGAAATACCGCGACCAGCATGATCTGCGAGTACGGCATGCCCGTCAGCTCCGCCATGATAAAACCGCCCGCACCCATGATCGGCGGCATGAACATGCCGCCGATGGAGGCGGCGGGCTCGATGCCGCCGGCCACATGCGGCTTGAAGCCCGCCTTCTTCATCATGGGTATGGTGAACGCCCCGGTCGAAACGGTGTTGGCAATGGCACTGCCGGAGATGGACCCGAACAGGCCGCTGGCGATTACCGACACCTTGCCCGGCCCGCCGATCTTGTGACCCACCGCGGCAAGGGGAAAGTCGATAAAGAATCGTTGCGCCCCACTCTTTTCCAGAAACGCGCCGAAGATGACGAACAAAAGGATATACGTCGCCAGCACGTTGGCCATGATGCCGAACACACCGTCGCTCTTGTAGAAGATACTGGTGCAAAGATCGGGAAAGGTATCGCCGGCGTGGGCAATCAACTCCGGGGCATAATCGCCATAGACACCGTAGACCAGCATGACGGCGCCGAGGATAACGAAGATGTTGCCGATCACACGGCGCGCCAGCTCAACCCCGACCAGGACACCCGCCATGGCGATCCATTTGTCCAGGGTGGTCTCCAGGCCGGCGCGATAGTTGATGGCCTCGAAGTTGGCCATCCAGTAACCGACACAGATCACCGATACGGCGATTAAAACGTAGTCGATGACCCGCCCGAGGGGACCCTTGGAGCGGTACAGCAGCAACACCAGCACATAGGTGACCAGGACATAGATGCCGCGGTGATATTGGGTGGCGGCGGGCGCGAGCACCGCGGAATAGGAATAGAACAGCACCAGCCCCAGGGCCAGCACGTCGAACAGGCGTTGCTCGAGCCAGTGAAGTCGTTCGAACATATACGCTCTCGCCGCCCTCGGTCCGTGGAAAAACAACGGGGCCAAACAGGCCCCGTTGCAATGAATCAGTTAATCGGGATCAGAGAACCCCTTGTTCCTTCCAGAACTTCTCCGCCCCCGGATGCAGCGGGGTGACGATCCCGTCCGCACCGCGCTTGATGGACATGGCCTTGAAGGTCTTTTTCTGGCCCCTCATGTAGGCGAGGCCCTCGTCGGTGTAGATCTTGGATAAGAGGTCATAAACGATATCGGCGGACACATCGGCGTTGGCCACCCACAGCGCGGAGTCCTGAAACGACGGCACCTCCTTGTCGACGCCCTTGTAGGTACCCATCGGCACCGTGAGTTTGGAGAAGTAGGGATACTTGTCATAAAAACCGCTCGCCTGCGCATCCTTGCCGAGATCAATCAGCTCGATGTCGTTGGTCTGCGCGGCCATGATCACGGCGCCGCTGGGAAACGCAGTGAACAACCAGAACGCGTCCAGCTGATTGTTACCGAAGGCGGCGGCGGCGTCATTGTAGCCCATGGCGTTGCGCTCGATCTTGTCCCATACCCCCATATGGGTAAAGAACAGCTCACAGTTGGCGAAGGCGCCGGAGCCGGCATTGCCGACACCGACTTTTTTGCCGACCAGGTCCCGGGTGCTCGTAATTCCCGCACCCTTGCGTACCACCAATTGGGCGGGCGCGCCGTAGAGGAAGGCGACCGCCATGACGTTTTCGTACTTGTTGGGATCGTTTTTCAGCTGTCCTTCCCGGCCCAGGTACACGTGCCCGGAATAGACCACGCCGAAGTGCATCTTGCCCTGGTTCACCTTGCGCAGGTTCTCCACAGAACCGGCGGAGGATTGCGCCCGCACCCGATAATCTTTCGCCGCCTTGACCGGATCGTAGGTCTGGATGGAATTGGCGACGACCTGAAAGGTCCCGCCGGCGGGGCCGCCACCGAAGACAATGCGTTTCGCGGCAAACGTATGCGAGGGGATAGAGAAGGTTCCGCCAACCAATGCGACGGCGACAAAAAACAGCGTTCTACGACGTATGTTCATTGCGTACGCCTCCTTTGATTTACTGTTTCTTTTGGCGTGCACGGCCGTCCACACGGGGCCGGCACATCGGCGCCTACTCCACATTCGGACCGCAGCACCTGTGGTAGACATTATCCGCTCCTGCGACGCGGGTATCAATGACAGCGAAGTGAATCCAGTACAATGGGATTTCGCCGCGCAGCGCCTTGACGTGATGGGTGAAAACGGTGCGCGGACCCGCTGACTGCTGGAGATCACAATGCTGAAGTTTTATGGCTATAAGAAGTGCGGCACCTGTCGTAAGGCGGAAAAGGCCCTGGAAAGTCTCAAGATCAAATATGAGTTTATCGACATCACCGAAACGCCACCGAGTGCGGCCGCTCTCAAGCAAATAATAAAGCAGGCGGCCGTGGAGCCCAGGAAACTTTTTAACACCAGCGGCGTGCAGTACCGGGAACTGAAGATCAAGGATAGGCTGCCGAAGTTGCATGAGGCGGATATCGTGAAACTGTTGGCCGGTAACGGCCGACTGATCAAGCGTCCCCTGGTCACCGACGGCAAGCGTGCCACCGTCGGCTTCCAGGAGACCGACTTCAAGAAGGCCTGGCGGGCGGCAAAATAGCGTGCCGGAGAATTATAGGGGGCGTGTTTGCGAGAGCGTCTTCAGTCGGGCACCACGCTCAACGGATCCGGCATGGCCGGATCCACGCCCAGGGTTGCCGCCATCTGCTCCGTACTGCGATCGATAATGAACTCCACCCACAGTGGAAAGTGGTCCGACACCCGATAGGTCATTTGTCGCGGCGTGAGTTCCTGAAACACCGCGCCGGCAAAATCGATCACGCCCGCCGCATTGCTCGACAATAGATCCAGGCCACCCATAAACCAGGCGATCTGGTCATAGAACTTCGGTGTCGAGCTATACGTTGTCTTCTGGTTCAACAAGGCCGGCGGCACGAACAGGCCGGTGGCGACGAAGGCCTGAAACAATTGATTTTCGCCCCGCTCATCGATATTAAAATCACCGAGCACGATCAAATTATTGGCCTCGGTACTGGCACCCACCCGGTCGCGAATCTCCGCGGCGATGTACTCGGCCATAGTCTGTATCTCGGGCAGCCGATCCGCGGCATCCTCGCCGTAGCGAATATGGGCGCTCAACAACGCGAAATTTTCACCGGCGGCACGGAAGCCGACGATGTAGGGCGTGCGATCGAACTGCTCCACCGGGTCGCCTGTAGCCGTGGGCGGCAACACAATTTCACCCGCCAACCCGGACGGTTGCACCCGCCGCTTGTCATAGATATAGGCCAGACGCTCGGAGTTACCCTTGCTTCCGGCGGTGACGTCACTGATCACGAGATCCCAGTCCGGCCCCAGAAAGTCGTCCAATAGTCTGCGAATGCCGGTGGTGTCGCGCTTGACCTCCTGAATCGCAATGACATCGAAGCACCTGACAATCTCGGCGATACAGGCCAATCCGCGCAGATTGCGCTTGGGGCTGTCGTCGTTTTCATCCCACGCTTCATATAAGTCGCCAAAACCACGAATGTTCCAGGTGCCGACGATAAGATTTCGGTCCACCAACTTTTGCGGAATGTTGGCTTGCTCGATGCGCCGACGCAATCTCGCAACGTCTGCAACGGCGGTGGGGGGATAATCGGCATACTCCATGTCTGCGTCCTCTGCATCGGGGTGGGTGTAATCGTTAACCGATCAGAAATCGGCCAACCTGAAGGCAATCAAACCTTGATCTGATTCGCCTCTATCACCGATTCTACTCGCGCGCGAGCCTAGGGCGCCAGTCGCGCATGGGACCACGCGCCATCATCGTCACGGGTATAGAGGAAACGATCGTGGAGCCGGTTCTCCCGTGCCTGCCAGAACTCGATCGTCGCCGGCGTGACGCGATACCCGCCCCAAAACGACGGTAGCGGCACGTGCCCCGCGGTAAACTTGCGTTTCATCTCGTCGACCTTGGCATCGAGCAGCGAACGGGAACTGATGACCTCGCTTTGCGGCGAGGCCCAGGCGCCGATCTGGGCGCCACGCGGGCGGGTCGCAAAATAACCGGCCGATTCCGCCAGCGAAATCCGCGCCGCGGTACCGGTGATTTTAACCTGGCGCCCGAGCGCGACCCAGGGAAACAGCAGCGCGACGTTCTCGTTAATCGCGATCTGTTTGGCCTTGGCGCTGGCGTAGTTGGTGTAAAAGACAAAGCCGTCCGCATCGAACAGCTTGAGCAGCACGGTGCGCAGCCGCGGCGCGGCGTCGTTGGTGACCGTCGCCAGGCTCATGGCGTTGGGCTCGGGGATCCCGCTATCGATGGCTTCGCCATACCATCGTTCGAATTGCCGAAATGGATCGGCGTCGAGGTCGGCGCCCCGCAGACCCTTTTGCATGACGGTATGACGAAACTTCGTGACATCCATAGTGTGGCAGCCCATGAGCTTGTTGCGTATTGGAATCGCACTACGCGATTTTGCCGGGTGCTGCCATGAATGCAAGATTCAGTGATTAACCCCGCGCACTAACGTCAACTAACTCAAGGACTGGATCTCCAGGTTGGCGCTGCGCAGTTTGTCGGCCAGGCCGCAGGCGAGGTTTTCGATCAACCGCGCGCGTATCTGTGTGAGTTCCGGATCGTCAACGTCCGCCAGTTCACTTGCCAGCAGCACGTAGCACTCCACATCGGTCTCCGCCCGTACATCCGCGGTTCGGTGTGAGTCGCCGATCAGTGCCGACTCGCCGAACGCCATGCCGGCCGATAGGGTCGCCAGCCGCGTACGCGCGTTGTGCACCAGCGGCAGGGAAATGCTCGCTGCACCTCGGGTCAGAAAAAATATCTCATTTGCCGGGTCACCCTTGTGGGCAATTAACTCGCCCGCTGCGTAGCGACGCTTTTCGAGAAGCGATTCCAGTCGCGCCAACTGATCGGGCGCCAGCCCGTCGAGATATTCCTGCCCGGTGAAACCCGCCGACATGGAGAGTTCCAGATCGGATGCCGATTGTCCGAGAAGTTCATTCTCGCACCACTCCAACGCACGATCCCGATCGGCAAATCTCAGTATCCGGTCCGCCGTCTCGCGTTCAAGACTACGACGCAACAGTCGCTCGAGTTCAAATTTATTGCCGGTGTGAGTAAACACAATCTGTTTGCCTGCGGTCTCAAAATCCTCGCACAGTCGCAGCAAAAGCTTGCCGGCCGCGCCATCGACCGAATATACACGCCGAAAATCCAGAATCAGGTAGTCCGTATCGGTCATGGCGCTCGTCACATCATGAATCACGATCTCGGTGGTGCCAAAAGCGAGATCACCGTGCAGTTCGTAGATGCGCAGGCGTTTGCCCGCCTCGTCCAGCTTTTCACTTTGTTCGCGCGTGCGAGCGCGCTTGGAACGCACACCGCTGCCGTCGTAGCGCGCCCTGATCACGGAGGGCGCGATTCGTGCCGCATTAAACAGATGCAGGTCGAACTCCTTTGATATCTCCTGACATACCCGGATACCGCGCACGCTGTTGCCGCGCGCGTCCAGCGGCGGTGAAAACACACCCAGACCGAGCTGCCCCGGTAATACCGCCATGATGCCGCCGCCGACGCCACTCTTGGCCGGCAGGCCCACCTCATAGATCCAGCTGCCGGCATAGTCGTACATGCCGCAGGTACTCATCACGCTCAGCACTTTGCCCACCAGGTCGCGCTTGAGCGCCACCACACCGGTAATGGGATTAACACCGCGATTCGCCAGCGTAGCCGCCGCCAGCGCCAGGTCGCGACAGGTCACATTAATGGAACACTGCCGGAAGTAGACATCGAGGGCGTCCTCCGGATCGCCTTCCAGAATGTCAAAGTTGCGCAACATATGGGCGATCGCCCGATTGCGGTGTCCGGTATCCCGCTCCGACGCGTAGACGACTCCGTCTACTTCCGGCTCGTGACCCATGTATTGACCGAAACGGGCGAGGATACGCGCCAGCACTTCGTTGCGATCCTTGCCGTGCACCAGGCCGGTGGTGGCAATTGCGCCGGCGTTGATCATGGGGTTGAGCGGTCGTCCGGTTCCATCCTCGAGGCTGATGGAGTTGAAGGCATCCCCCGAAGGTTCCACCCCGATCTTCGCGGTGACCGCATCGACGCCGTTATCCTCCAGGGCCAGGCCGTAGACCAGCGCTTTGGAAATCGATTGAATCGTGAATGGCTGGCGCGTGTCGCCGGCCTGGTAGACATGGCCGTCCACCGTGACCAGGGCGATACCGAACGCGTCCCGGTCGGCCGTCGCGAGTTCGGGGATGTAATCGGCCACATTGCCATCGCGCAGCGGCAGGAAGCGCTCATAGAGAGCGTCCAGGTAGCGCTGAATCGGTGACTCGACAAGGTTCTGGGTCAATGTTCCGTCCATATACATTTGCACCTTTGTTGTGCGGGGTCCGCCTGGGTTGGTGCAGCGCGCCGGGTCACATTTTTTCTGCATTCCTTGCCGCCGTCCGCTTGCGCGGAAACAGGCTGCGAGTATTGCAATTTCGCCCTAATCGACGTTGTTGGGCCATCCGCGCTGGAGACCTCTCCTGCAAAGAGCACGAACCATGCCAACTGACGTGTCGGACGAATAGACCCAACTGGACGAAGGCGTACGGGCCAGAACTGCACTAGAAAGCAGAGCGGAGGGATTGGAAATTGATCCCTTCGTCCCCTTCTTGATTACGTGCTGATTATTTCTCTGTTACACAGCCTTCAGGCGCGCCATGATTTCATCGCGGCGCATCAGCAACGAATCGCTGCCGAGACGGCGAAACGCCGCTTCTTCATGCACGTTGTGTTCGTTCATGATGCGGTGCAAAGGGTGCAGCGAGTCCTCGAAGTGATCGAAGTTTTTCGTCTTGATGATGATGGCCAAATCCTGCAGCAGGCGGGCAATATTCTCATGCTCATCGGTCAAGAGTTCGATCTCGCCCTCCGGATCGCCCGTTTCCTGGGCGAACAACGGATACAGCACCTCATCCTCCATACGCATGTGCAGCTCGAGATCCTTTACAAACTCCTTGAATAGCGCGATCGCGGCCTTCCATTCCTGCGCGCCGGCGGCCAGCTCACACTCGTCCAGCGCGGCGTCATACTTGCGGTGATCATGGACCAGCCAATTGGCGTCTTCGCTCATGCCATGCCCTCGTAATTACAGACAACAATATAACAAAATGATGGCCAGCCCAGAGAATGATTGATGCGAGAATTAGCAACTATTGTTCTCTGACCCGGTTTTTCGCATGATCCCTTTGCTTCGTCGTGACCTCTTTTCTTCGTTGGCCCGGATTCCTGGTGCGCTATGCGCCGATCTGGATACGCCACTGTTTTGCCGCCACCTGTTCGCAGCCGATTCGGATCTCCATGAACCGTCTGATGACCTCCATGTTGGTGGTGGTGTGCCCACTGGGCGTCTGGGTGAGGAAACTGCCACCGCCCGCGAGGGCCATTGGGGCCAGGAGTTGGTCCGCAAGCTGGCGGCCGACGGGTACGTCGGCATCCAGATAGGCTTGCACTTGTCCGACGAGTCGTCGGGCGACGGTTTCGGCGCGCAGTCCCCGCTCCCCGAAGCCGGTGAATACTTCGGTGATGTGTTCGCTGCGTATGATCACCATGACGACGTTACCGGGCCCGGGCGCGCGCTGTTCCCGTCGCAGTTCCAACGCCGCATCGTCCAATGCCAGTTTGTCGCGCAGCATATCCAGTTCCCGCCGCGCGATATGCTCGGGTAACCGCGACACCACGGCTTCGGCGCGCAATTCCTGGATCGCTCCGCGCGCGGGCAGGTGCAAGGGTTTCAGCTCGGAGACCGGCGTGACGCGCGCATCGATCTGGCCGCCGCCGGCGGGATAGAACCCGCGCCGCTGCAAGGTGATGCGCACATCCGCGCCCATGCGCCTGAGTAACGGAATGAAGACCTGCGCCAGGAACTCGTAGGGCGGCGCCAGGGGATTGTGAGTGCCGCCCACGACAATCACGTCGGAACGGATCTCCGCGCGCAGCAATGCCGGCAGCACGGTCTGCAGTACCAGGGTTGTGCTGCCGGCGGTACCGATATCGAAACGGTAGTCACCGCCCTGCACCGCGCCCGGCACGAATAGCAGGTTCCGCGACTCCAGTTCCGCCCCGCCCACCCGTGCGCCGCTTACCTCGGCAGCGGCCGTCACCGCCGCCAGGTGCTGACGCTGCAGCCCGGGCCGGGAACGTGCCGCGCGAATGTTGACCATGCGAAATGGCCGCCCGAGACACAGAGCCAGCGTCAAGCACGACCGCAATACCTGGCCGCCGCCCTCGCCCATGGCGCCATCGATCATCAGGGGCTGGCTCGACGCCATCTGCATACCTTGGGTCATGGAACAATTGTTTCTATAGTAACGTTAACTGTTCCCCGAGCCCGATCCTAATGTTCCAGGCAGCCTACATCGATTTACTGCACGACGGGCGTCTCGCGGCGCGGGTCGAGGCCGCCTGGCGCCGTCTCGAGGACTGCGATCTTTGTGCGCGCTACTGCCATGTCAATCGCCTGCAGACCCTCAAGGGCGTGGTGTGCCGCACCGGCGAACGGGCGGTGGTGCACAGCTTCGGTGCGCATCAGGGTGAGGAGGATCCGCTGCGCGGTCGGAATGGTTCGGGGACCATTTTCTTCAGCTGGTGCAATCTACGCTGCGTCTTCTGCCAGAACTGGGAGATCAGCCACAAGGGCGTCGGGCGCGAAACGGAGCCCGAGGAGATCGCCGACATGATGCTGAGCCTGCAGGCCCAGGGTTGCCACAACATCAATTTCGTATCCCCCAGCCATGTCGTGGCCCAGATCATCAAGGCGGTCTACCTCGCGGCGCAGCGTGGCCTGCACTTGCCCCTGGTCTACAACACCGGCGGCTACGACAGCCCCGAGGCCCTCACCCTGCTGGACGGTATCGTCGATATCTACATGCCCGACATGAAGTACGGCGATGCCACGATTGCACGCCAATACTCCAAGGTGCGGGAATATGTCGCCGCGAATCGGGCTGCGGTCAAAGAGATGCATCGACAGGTCGGCGATCTAGTCATTGATGCGAACGGTGTTGCCCAACGCGGGCTGCTGGTGCGCCACCTGGTCCTGCCCAATGGCCTGGCCGGCACCGAGGCTGTACTGGAATTCCTCGCCCGGGAAATCTCCTCCAACACCTATCTGAACTTGATGGATCAATATCACCCCTGTTACCGCGCCGATGAATACGAATCCCTGGATCGCCCGCTGACCCGTGACGAGTATGGTGAGGCGCTGGCGGTCGCACGGCGCTGCGGCCTGCGGCGCCTCGACCAGCACCAAAACCGCGCACCCATGTAGGGGGCGTGGCACGGTTGTGTCTGCGGGCCGCAAATTTCGATCGGTCCTGATCTCGTTTGCCCCCAAGCTAGGCGCCGACCCACCTCCGAAAAACATCGCCCATAAGGGGCCCTGTCATCCCCATAACGAATACAAATGCGAATGATTTGCATTTGTATTCGTATGTAAATAGAATCCCGGCTCTTTTTGAACGCAGACTGTCGTCAGGAGATTACGGTGAAATCCTTAAAGTACTTGGCGGCCCCGGCTATAGCCGGGGCCCTTTCGTTATCCATATCCCCGGCCATGGCCGGGGCTCCCGGCACCCCATCCGTCGAGGAGATGTGGCGCTTGATCCAGCAACAACAGCGCGAGATCAAGGTCCTCAAGTCCCAGCTCCAGCAGACCGACCAGAAGGCCGAGGTCGCGGTGGAAACTGCGGAAAAGGCGGTGGACACCAAACCCACCAAGGCGGCCTGGGCGGAACGCACCCGTGTTGGCGGCTACGGCGAGCTGCACTACAACAACCTGGACGGTGAAGGCGGCGCCAAGGACAAGGATGAGCTGGACTTCCATCGCTTCGTGCTGTTCTTCGGACATGATTTTAACGACAAGGTGCGGTTTCACTCCGAACTGGAGCTGGAACATGCCCTGGTCGAGGACACCGACGACGGGAGCGGTCCCGGCGAGGTGGAACTGGAACAGGCCTACATCGAATTCGATCTGAACGACACCCATCGCGCCAGGGCCGGCATATTCCTGATTCCCGCGGGCATTCTCAATGAGACCCACGAACCGAATACCTTCTACGGTGTCGAGCGCAACCCGGTGGAGAAAGACATCATCCCCAGCACCTGGTGGGCCGGTGGTGCGGCACTGCAGGGCGAACTGGCTCCGGGCTGGAGTTACGACGTTGCAGTACACGAAGGTCTGAACACCTCCGCCGGGAGTAACTACGCAATACGCAAGGGCCGCCAAAAAACCGCCAAGGCCAAGGCCAGCGACCTGGCCGTCACCGGACGGGTAAAGTGGACCGGGCGTCCCGGCATGGAACTCGCCGGTACCGTCCAGCACCAGGGTGATATCACCCAGGGGTCGGACCCCACCGCCGGCAGCGCCACCCTGTTCGAGGCCCATGGTATTTTCAACCGCGGGCCATTCGGATTGCGGGCGCTATACGCCCATTGGGATCTGGACGGCACCGGGCCTGCCGGTGTAGGGGCGGATGAACAGTCCGGCTGGTATGTGGAGCCGTCATTCAAAGTGAATGAAAAGCTGGGCCTGTTCGCGCGCTACAACCAATGGGACAATCAGGCCGGTGATAGTGTCGGCAGCGAAAAGACCCAATGGGATATCGGCATGAACTGGTGGCCGCATCCGGATGTGGTGATCAAAGCCGACTATCAAAGCCAGGATCATGACAGTGGCAAGAACCAGGATGGCTTTAATGTCGGTGTCGGTTATCAATTTTAATCCTTAATCCTAATCTGTAAACAATTTGGCACGGCCCGGTTCGGGCCGTGCCTTTATTGATTGAGGCACACAACCGGATGATGAAGCGCCAACGCATAGTGTTATTTCTTGTCGTGTGCTGGCTGTCGTCGGTCGCTTTGGCCAGGGGCATCTATCAGGAACCCGAGGATTTCCTGGCCGAGGTGTTCGCCGGCAGTCCGCCGGCGCCGCAGGTGGTGTGGTTGACCGGTGAGGTCGGTGACCGGGTAAAACGTGTGCTCGGCCACGAGTATGGCAGCCTGCGCGTGCGCTACTGGCTTAAAGGCGCGCGTAGTGCCTGGGTGCTGGAGGCCATCGGCAAGGAGCAGCCGATTACCGTGGGTATCGTAGTGGATGATGACCGCATCGAGCTGCTCAAAGTATTAATCTTTCGCGAGAGCCGTGGTTGGGAAGTTCGCCATCCGTTTTTTACCAAACAGTTTATCGGCGCTAGTCTGGGTACGGACCTGACGCTTGACCGGCATATCGATGGCATCACCGGGGCCACACTCTCGGTGCGCGCCCTGACAAAGCTCTCGCGCATGGCGCTGTTTCTGCATCAAGAGGTTAACCGCGCGCATGACTCGCCATAAGCGCCGCCATTTCAAGCCGAAGTCGATCTATCTGTGGCACCGTTATCTCGGTCTCGCCGCCGCGGTACTGGTGTTTATTTTGAGCGTCACCGGCCTGGTATTGAATCGTACCGAAATGTTAAACCTGGACAGCCGGTACATTCGTTCCGACCTGGTGCTGGACTGGTACGGTATCGAGGCATCTCAGGGAGCGAGTGCGTATAAGGTGGGTGAAAGCTATATCTCGCAGTTCGCCGAGTCATTATATGTGGACCAGCACAAGGTGCCGGGTGGGTATATGCCTATGGTCGGCGCGGTTGGCCTCGGACCCATCATCGCGATCGGGCTGCCGGATACCGTGCTGCTATTGACCCGAAAAGGTCGGGTGATCGATCGCGTGATGATCCGCCAGAACATGCCGGGGGAATTGACCGCGATGGGTCTGGGTGCACGGGGCACCCTCCTGGTACGTGCGGGCGACGCGGTATACCGGGCCGACGCCGATTTACTGCAATGGTCATCATGGCAGGGTAATCGAGCGATAAAGTGGGCCACGCCCACGGTTCTGCCTGCCGCCCTGGGTGATCAATTACAACGCGAGCAGCGATACAACATACTGCCGCTGGAACGTGTGATGTTGGATCTACACAGCGGTCGGTTCTTTGGCCGCTATGGCGTCTATGTCATGGATGCGGCAGCAATCATTCTCTTATTATTAGCGGCAAGCGGGGTGTGGCTGTGGTGGCAGCAGAATCGTAAACGCCGCCAACATCGTAAACATCAATTGAAACTCGGAGTACGAGCATGAAGCGAGCAGTTTTACTTGCGGCGTTAATAAGTCTTTCTGTGTGGATTGGTGCGCAAGCGGACTCGAAGGGGGCGAACGACTGGCGCAAGACCGCAAATACTGAAGACAAGGTCGAACGCCTGGTCAAGGTGATGCCCGGGGCCTCCAACCTGATGCTGCAGTTGGGCGATCGTTACCGCAACCTGTACTGGGCCGCCAAGCAAGATCAATGGGAATTCGCGGAATATCAGGCCGAGGAGATGAAAGACCTGGTGGAGACCCTCCAGATCACCCGACCGAAACGGGCTGCTACCGCACAGGAATTTCTCGATGCCAGCTACCCGGCCATTATCGAGGCCGCGGGCTCCGGGGATAGGTCACGGTTCGGTAAAGCGTTCGCGGATTTGCGCGCCGCCTGTATGGACTGCCATGTGAAAAACGATCATGCCTTTATCGTGCTGCCCAAGGCACCCAGGTCCGCGCCCTCGCCGGTATTTGATCTTGAATAGCGGTTAACGATGGCATACTAGCCTACGGTATGCGTGCCAACATCGGTTTCCAAATAAGAAAATTGCCATGAAATTTTTTAGCCACAAGCGAATATTCAGCAATGTCTCCCTGTTCCTGTGCGGCTTGCTGTTGACGCTTTCTGGCTATGCGCATGAAGAAGAAGACCCGGCAGAAATTCAGATCGGCGAGCGCCTGTTTCTGGAAACCCGTTTCGCCCAGCACCATGTGGCATCACCGGACAAGGCGGATCCCGTGATGGACGCGACGGTTACAGTTGCCGGCACGCTGCCCGGTCCCTTCAAGGGCCAAACCATGAACTGCCGCGCCTGTCACATGGTGGATGAGCACGCCGATAACGAACGGGCCGGCATGCGCAGTTACAGTGACTATGCGCGCCACAGCCCCATCCCGCAGCGCGCCGACGGCGCCACGTTAACGCCACGCAATTCCCAGAGCCTGTTGGGTAGCGGCAACAGCGCCGTACTGCACACCGACGGTGAATTCGCCACCATGGCCGACCTGGTCAAGGCTACGCTAACCGGCCGCAACTACGGCTGGCTGCCGGGCGAACGACAGCAGGCGATCCGGCATGTGGCCAACATCATTCGCCAGGATACGGGCGACGATGCGCTCGGTGTGGAATTTGGTGGTGCCTATGCCCGGGTGTTGAAAGCGACCGATAAAGCGCTGCCCGAAACACTGATATTGCCTGCCGAGTACCGGCTCGATGTCGCCGCCGCCAGTGATGAGGAAATTTTCGCTGCGGTGACGCGTCTGATCGCCGTGTACGTGGATGACCTCACCTTCGAAAAGGCATCACCCTACGATGCCTTCCTGAAAAAGAACCACCTGCCGGCAGAGCCGGACACCGGTGAGAACGCCGCCGACTACAGTGCCCGCCTGCGGCAGTTACTGGCAGACCTCGCGGCGCCCAAGTTTGTCACCAGTGAAGACGGGGAATTCGAAACCCATTCCCAGGCTTTTGTTTTCGGTGCCAAAGAACTGGCGGGCATGAAGGTCTTCTTCGACAACAAGGCGGGCAATTGCGTGACCTGTCACCAGGCGCCCGAATTTAGCGACGGCAAGTTCCACAACACGGGCCGTAGCCAGCTAAGCTACGATGCCGTACACGGCGCCGGCGCCTTCGCCAAACTCGCTATTCCGGATCTGCCAACACGTACCGCAAAACACGACGATTTTCTGCCCGCCAGCGCACGGCATCCGGCGGCCAGCGGTCGTTTTCGCGGTCACGTGCAGCAGGACAAACCCGGCTACGCCGACCTCGGGTTATGGAACGTATTTGCCAACGCGGACATGCCGGGACCGCAGGCTAAACTGCGTCGCTTACTCTGTGATGGCGCAGCGCAGAAGGACTGCGCTGATGCCAAGCTACTGAACACATCGGTGGCCCGTTTCCGCACCCCGACCCTGCGTGATCTGGGACACTCCGCCCCCTACATGCACGACGGGGGCCTGGATCGCCTGGCGGACGTGGTGAATCACTATCTGCAGGTGTCAGAGCTGGCGCGCGCAAACAAACTTCGCAATGCCGGCCCACAACTGAATCGCATGCACATTAATGCCGCCGACATCGACGCATTGACCGCCTTTCTCAAGGCCTTGAACGAGGATTATGAGTAGATAAAGAGATAAAGGGGTCGGAGTGATTTATTTTTGAGCAATTATTTACTCGCTGCTCAAAAATAAATCACTCCGACCCCTTTATCTTATACTTTTCGATGATATTCCGCGCCGGCTCGCCATAGCGGGCAATCCACTGATCGAGCACCGGCTGACTCATCTTCGCGCCCGATTGCAGCTGTTGCTCGAGCCGTCGCAAGCCTTCCACCGAGATTCTATTCGGCCTGGATACGCCAGGCGCGGATTTTTTCATGGTCACGATTCTTCCGAGCCGACAAGCGAAGAGCAAGCGAAGCCAATTTTAGAATGAATTGTGCTCTGGCTCGATCGCCCTGGTTTTTTTACAGCCAATAGGCTGCTACGCTGCGCAGACAGCGTGTCACCTATTTAGCCATCAAACCCGCGGACACCTCAATTATGAATAAACAGCCACTGATTCTGCCGCTGCTTTTGTCGGTCGCATTGCTGTCGGCCTGTGAATCAGGTCAATCACCGCCGAAGCCGAAAGTGCAGCCACAGGCGGTTGCGGCACCGGTTGCCGCAGAGACGACGCCGGAGCTCACCGGTGAAGCCTTGTATACCAGCGACAAGGCGCCGGATTCGATGCTCTACGACAAACCACAAAAGGTCATCGATGGCGTCTGGTCGGCCATCGGCGCCACGGCGCCGCCGACCTATGAAAACGCGGGCCACAATAACAATCTGTCGTTTGTCATCACTTCCGAGGGCGTGCTGGTCGTCAATGCCGGCGGCAGTTATCTGCTGGCCAAGGCCTTGCACGAGGAGATCAAGAAGGTCACGGAACAACCGGTCAAGTACGTGGTGCTGGAAAACGGCCAGGCGCACGCCGCGCTGGGGTCCAACTACTGGCAGGAACAGGGTGCCATCGTGATCGCCCACGAAGACGCGGCCCACGAAATCGACGAAAACCAGGCCGCGCTGCTGGACAGCAGCCGGGAACGTATCAAGGAGCAGGCCGAGGGCACCCGCGTGGTGCTACCCGACGAAACCTTCGGTGACCGGCGCGTGATCGAGCTGGGCGGCGAACGGATCGAGCTGCTCAATCTGGGTCCGGCCCACAGCCCGGGCGATATCATTGTCTGGCTGCCCGCAAAGCGGCTGGTGATCTCCGGTGATATGGCCTTTCATCAGCGCCTGTTGCCGATTTTCGAGCACACCGATACCGCGGCCTGGGTAGAGACCTGGGATAAGTTTGCCGCCCTCGATGCGGAAATCGTCATTCCCGGTCACGGCGGGCCGACCAATATGGCGGAGGTGACGCGTTATACCCGGGATTACCTGGTGGACCTGCGCGCCAAGGTCGCCGCGGTCATCGAAAGCGGCGGCTCGCTACAGGAGGCCTATGAGGTCGATCAGTCGGAGTATGCCCATTTACCCACGTTCGAGTATCTCGCCAAACGCAATGCCGGGCGGGTGTTTCAGGTCATGGAATTCGAGTAGCGGGCAGCACGCAACAGACAAAAGGCGGGCGTCGGATGATCGGGACGCCGGGGCCGGCAGAAACCTAACGCAACTATTCGCGTCAATTGTGCCCTGGCTCGTTCTTCCTGACCCTGACTCACTTCAGGACTTTCGGGCGCGCAGCCTTTCGATCAGCTTCACCGCAAGCGATGCCGCCAAGGTGCGGGTAATTTTAGCCGCCGTTTTTTACGCGATCGCTCAGACTCACGACTCTTGCCGTTACGTACATCGTCAAGACCACCGCTGCGGCAAACAAATACAGCCCAAACCGCATCTCCACGCTGGCGATCACTCCAAGCTTCAATGTGACGACCAACACTGCCACCACAAAGACATCCAACATCGACCACTTTCCGTATAAATGCATCCAATGTAAGTATCTATCCAGATTAACTACTTTGTTCTCGCGGACGTTGAGCAACTTGACCAACACACCAATCTTCAGCACTGGAAGAATGATGCTGAAACCGGTAATCACGATAAACAGGAAGATCTGCCCTTCTTTTAATAACCCTATAGCGCCATTAAGGACAGAGAAAGTACTTTCGACCAGCACAAATTTTTTCAAGGTAATGATCGGCGCCACCAGACCCGCGCCCAAGAGCAAAGATGTAATTACGAGGATGATTTTCAGCCGCCTGGCTTCAGCCGGATAGATGCCGGCAATGTTTACACCTGTTTTTTCCATACTGCTTGTGATGTCGTTGCGACTGACGATTGAGTTGAGGGGCGCCATATCCTGGCCAGAGCGGCGGGTATGGCGTCACCTCGATTGTCTAGCTATATGTTGCTTGCACGATGCTGACGCTTGGTAATCCTAACGTTTTTGCATTACAAAAAATTCGTAACCGTAGAACTTCGAGTACTTCCGATAGAACTCTACCTCGTGTTTGAAACCCTCAAAAATAGTCTGTGCGACTTCATTCCCTTGATATTTCTTCGTCAGACGAGGCAGCTCTTTGTCGATCGGGATATAGTAGTTATCCAGCCACGCCGATTCGGACAATGTAAAATTTGCGATCAGATTAAACCTTTCTTTCTCAATTAGTTCGATGTTTTCTGCGACATTCTTAATGTCAGGATATTCGGTTCCAAGATATTCGACAACGGCATTAGGTGGATCAGTAACGGTATATACAAGTTCGGTCACAGCCAAGCAGCCGTTGTCTTTCAAAAGCTGATGGCATCGCCTCAATCCGTTCTGAAATCCCATGAAATACAAGGCACCTTCTGACCAGATGATATCGAAGGTTTCTTCCTCGAAATCCATATCCAGCATGGACAAATTTTGCGGGATTATCTTGTCTTCGAGCCCTTGTTTCCTTGCTTTCTCCATCAACAGATCGAGAAATCCCTGATGATTATCCAGCGCAATGATATTTCCATCGGAGATTCGTGCTAATTCTATGGTCTGCATTCCCTGACCGCAGCCGATGTCCAGGATGAAGGGTTGGTTTTGGGGTCGGGGAATAGAATAAAACGCGCGCCTGGTGGATACATTGTCACCAGGACCACTTCGTGGCAACGCTTCGCATAATTCGTATAAATATTCAATTCCTTCCATAGAATACATCTCTATTTGATTTTTCAGGATAACGCCTTGCTCAGCGGCGCGCGCCTTTGGTGCGACCGCTGGAGCTGATTGTTAGCTTTTTTGCAAACATAATGATATGACTTATTGATTAGTACGCTTAAATAAGTAACCAACAGCAGCGAGAGCAGGGAGAATAAGTAGGACGACAACCATTGGCACGCTTTCTTTAATGACTTCTACATTTAAGGCATAAACTGTAACAACATCAGCTATGTCCGTAAGTAACCGCACAATGAGTATTAATAAAAGAGCCTTATGAGATTTGAGTAGCAATGCGATTATTATTCCTAAGGCCACTGTTACGTTTCGTGTAATGTAGAGTTGAGTAACATAATTTAAGTTAGTTACATCGGGAATGAACTGCGCTGGATTCATGGCTGTGCCAGCAGAAAAGAAAAGTACTAAGCCAATTTGTAAAATTACGATTACCCATACCCAAATAGGTAAAAACATTTTTGTATCATTCATATTCAATATCCCCTGGCCTTTATAGTTTTATGGAAGCTAACGGTTAAGCTGAGGCGGCCGCGCGCTTCGCGCGGTCCGAGTGAGCGCAGCGAACGGCCTCGAGCGCGTTGTTATGCAGCAACTTCGACGAATTCGATGCTCGATGACGGGGGCGGCACGTTGAGACCTTCTTCCTTAAGTCCTTCGATGTGGAATTCGATGGCTTCCTGGATAAGGCGCATCACTTCATCCTTTGTGTCACCGGCCGCGACACAGCCCGGAAGATCGGGCACGTAGGCGCCATAGCTTGACTCACCCTTTTCGATGACGACGGCATATCGCATAGCGTTACCTCACTCTTTGAGACCGGCCTGTTTCAGTACCGCATTCAGGGTGCCGGGCGGCATCTCCACGCCCGGCTTTCCGGCCACCGTTACCTTACCCGTTTTCGATGGGTGTTTGAATTGACGGTGGCTTCCCCGGGTCCTGACTAAATACCAGCCGTCCTTTTCCAATAGCTTGATCAAGTCCCTGACCTTCATTGTAGTTACCTGTTAGTCAATATTCCGGGTGCGTGCTGCATAACTTAAATTATGCGGCCCAATAGTGGGCTCGAAATGCGGCCGATTGGCGGTGTAGCATTCCGGTGTTGTTTGTTTTCAGGGTATTAGTGTTCAATAGCGCCGCTGGATAGCGGTGTAGCATTCTCGGAAAGCTATCGCCGGATACTCGGCCAAAAAGTTCGTGCGGCGCACGACGGTTGTCACGCGCGCTGAGGTGGGCACGTCTCCCTGCTTCAATTCCGTCTGGTTCCATGTCCTCCTCCCTTGGTTGGGGAGATGAGGGGACAGAGCAATGCTGCGCATTGGTCTGTCCCCGTCGTACATCTTGTTAAGGGGTCAGAGCAACGCTGCGCGTTGGTCTGGCCCCTTTCCATCTAAAAATTAAAACGGGATGTCGTCGTCGAAGTCGGCGCCGCCACTACTACTACCGCCGCCAGATGCGGCGGCCGGTTCTTTGGGCGGGGCCTGGCTGTAGTCGTCCGCAGGCGCACCCATACCGGAACGGCCGCCAAGCATTTGCATTTCGTTGGCGACGATCTCGGTGGTGTAGCGGTCGTTGCCGTCTTTGTCTTCCCATTTGCGGGTCTGGATGCGGCCTTCCACATAGACCTGCGAGCCCTTCTTCAAGTATTCGCCGGCAATCTCGGCGAGGCGTCCGAAGAAGACCACCCGGTGCCACTCGGTGCGTTCCTGTTTCTCCCCGGTGTTCTTGTCTTTCCACGCCTCGGTGGTGGCCACGCTCACGTTTGCGATCGCACTGCCGTTCGCGGAATAACGGACTTCCGGGTCCCTGCCAAGATGTCCGACGATGATTGCTTTATTGATACCTCGCGCCATTTTCCCTTTCCTCTAAAGTTTATGGTTACGTTGGTGACAACGGGCTCAGACGGCGGCCCGCTGACTCGCTGCCATGGCGACCTCATCCAGTTGCGCCATGTCCACGATCTTGCGGTCGACCTTTAAATAGGCCACCCCTTCTTCGGCGATCACGATCGCCTCGGCCACCCCGGGCAGATCGGATAATCTTGCCGCCAGGGCTCGCGCCTCGTCTTCCGCCTGCACACCGATTTTGAGCGTATGGCTGTCGAGCAGCGTGAACGCCGGGGTCAGCAGCGCGACCAGGAACCAGATTGCGAGCAAGCCGGCGCACAACACGAACACCCCCTCGAGGCCGTAGGCGCCGTAGACCGCGCCGCCCAGCACCCCGCCGAGGAAGGCGCCGAAGAATTCGAAGCTATTGTACACGCCAATGGCGGTGCCTTTGCTCTGGGCCGGTGCCAGGCGCGATATCAGTGACGGCAGCAGGGCCTCGAGGACGTTGAAGCCGACGAAAAACACCCACAGCCCGGCAAACAGCCACGGCAGCCGCCCATCGGCGGCATACAGCACGCCCTGGGCCGCCAATAGCAAGGCCACGCTGAAGGCGAAAACGCCCCGTACCATGCCCCTGCGGCTGCTGAGCAGGACCAGGGGCACCATGCCCACCACGGCCAGCACGATCACCGGCAGATACACGGTCCACAGGCGCTCCGCGGCGACCCCGGCCTGCTCCACGAGCACGATAGGCGCCACCACGAACAGGGCGGTGAGCACCAGATGCAGCATGAAAATGCCGAAATCCAGGCGCAACAGGGTGAGATCACGCAGGATCTCGGCGAACTGGCGCGGCACGGGCTTGATCCGGCGGTCGTGGGCCATGGCCACCGGGGTCGGCACCCACAGGTAGAGCACGCCGATGCCGGCCAGCGCGAGGACGGCGGTGAGCCAGAAGATGCCGTCCACGCCGATCCAGGTGTTGAACACCGGCCCGAGGATCAGGGACAGCAGGAAGGTGGCGCCGATGGTCACGCCGATGAGCGCCATGGCCTTGGTGCGCTGGTCTTCGCGGGTCAGATCCGCGGCCAGCGCGATGACCACCGCGGCAATGGCGCCGGTGCCCTGCAGGGCGCGCCCTAGGATGACCCCGTGAATGGACTCCGCGAGCGCCGCCACGACGCTGCCGGCGGCGAAGATCAACAGCCCTATGGCGATCATGGGCTTGCGCCCGATCCGGTCCGAGAGCATGCCGTAGGGGATCTGAAACACGGCCTGGGTCAGGCCGTAGGCGCCCAGGGCCACGCCGATCAACAGCGGCGTGGTGCCGGCCAATTCACCTTTCGCATAGAGGGCAAACACCGGCATGATCAGGAACAGGCCGAACATGCGCAGGCTGAAGATGCCTGCGAGCGTGCCGATAGCGCGGCGCTCGATGGCTGTGAGGGGATTGCGTCTCAAAAGGGGCGGTCGTTTTGCTTGGTGAAACCGAAGCGCAGTATAGTAGCAGGTTCAGTTTTTCACCGGAATCCGGGAACCCATGGACACCATCCGCATCCGCGGTGCGCGTACGCACAATCTGAAGAATATCGATATCGACCTGCCCCGGGACCGGCTCATCGTCGTCACCGGGTTGTCCGGCTCCGGCAAATCCTCGCTCGCCTTCGACACCATCTATGCCGAAGGCCAGCGCCGCTACGTGGAGTCGCTCTCGGCCTACGCGCGCCAGTTCCTCTCGCTGATGGAAAAGCCGGACGTGGACCTGATCGAGGGGCTGTCGCCGGCCATTTCCATCGAGCAGAAGGCGGCCTCGCACAACCCCCGCTCCACCGTCGGCACGGTGACCGAAATCTACGATTACCTGCGCCTGCTCTATGCCCGGGTCGGCGACCCGCAATGCCCGACGCACAAGATTACCCTCGAGGCGCAGACAGTGAGCCAGATGGTGGACCAGGTCCTGGCGCTGGGGGATGACAAACGGGTGATGCTGCTCGCCCCCGTCGTCAAGGAGCGCAAGGGCGAGCATGAACAGATTCTCGAGCAACTGCGCGGTCAGGGTTACGTGCGTGCGCGCATCGACGGCGCCGTGTATCCCCTCGACGAGGCGCCCAAGCTCAAGAAAAACGTCAAACACACCATCGAGGTGGTCATCGACCGGGTCGTGATCGGCGCGGACCAGGCGCAGCGCCTGGCGGAGTCCTTCGAGGCCGCGCTGCATCTGGCGGAGAACGTGGCCACTGTCGCGGTGGTGCCGCGGGACGCAAGCGAAGAACCCGCCGAGTATCTGTTCTCCGGCAAGTACGCCTGCCCCCACTGTGGCTACAGCCTGCCGGAACTCGAGCCCAGGTTGTTCTCGTTCAACAACCCGGTCGGCGCCTGTCCCAGTTGCGACGGCCTGGGCGTGCGTCAGTTCTTCGATCCGGAACGGGTGGTGCGGGACCCGAGCCTGAGTCTGCCCGCCGGCGCGATTCCCGGTTGGGATCGGCGCAACGCGTTTTATTTTCACATGTTGGTGGGGCTGGCCAAGCATTACAAGTTCGACATGGAAAAGCCGTTCGAGAAACTGCCGAAGAAGGTCCGCAACGTAATTCTCTACGGCAGCGGCGAGGAAAAGATCGCCTTCGATTACATGGGCTCGGGGCGCTGGGACCAGAAACGCAAGCACAGTTTCGAAGGTGTGGTGCCTAACATCGAGCGGCGTTACCGGGAGACCGAATCCAATTCCGTGCGCGAGGAGCTCGCCAAGTTTATCGCCGCGCACAAGTGCAGCGAGTGCGGCGGCAGCCGCCTGCAGGAGGCGGCACGTTATGTCTTCATCAACGACGCGGCGATCCAGGACATCACGCAGATGTCGACCCGCGAGGCGCTGGGTTTCTTCAGCGACTTGCAACTGTCCGGGCGACGCGGCGAGATCGCCGCGAAAATCATCAAGGAGGTCGGCGACCGGCTCGGCTTCCTGGTGAACGTGGGGCTTGACTACCTGACGCTGGAGCGCTCCGCCGAGACCCTGTCCGGCGGCGAGGCACAGCGTATTCGCCTGGCCTCCCAGATCGGCGCCGGACTGGTCGGCGTGATGTACGTACTCGACGAGCCGTCCATCGGCCTGCACCAACGGGACAATGGCCGCCTGCTCGACACCCTGCGGCACCTGCGCGACCTGGGTAACACCGTGATCGTGGTGGAGCATGACGAGGAAGCGATTCGCAGCGCCGATCACGTATTGGACCTGGGTCCCGGCGCCGGCGCCCATGGCGGCGAGGTGGTGGCCCAGGGCCGTGCCGAGGAAATCACCGCCGTGCCGGCGTCGGTCACCGGGCAGTATCTGTGCGGGGCACGGGAGATCGCCGTGCCCGCCACGCGTACGCCCTACAACCCGGAGAAGGAACTCACCATCCGCGGCGCGCGCGGCAACAACCTGCGCGACATCGATGTACCCATCGGCGTGGGTCTGTTCACCTGTATCACCGGCGTATCCGGATCCGGCAAGTCGACCCTGATCAACGATACCCTGTACGCGGCGGTGGCGCGCCACCTGTATGGCAGCAGCCTGGAACCGGCGGATCATGATGCCATCGAGGGCCTGGAGCATTTCGACAAGATCATCGATATCGACCAGAGCCCTATCGGCCGCACGCCGCGCTCGAACCCGGCGACCTACACCGGCCTGTTCACGCCGATTCGCGAGTTGTTCTCGGGCACGCCGGAAGCCCGCGCGCGGGGCTACGCACCGGGGCGCTTTTCCTTCAATGTGAAGGGCGGGCGTTGCGAGGCCTGCCAGGGCGACGGCCTGATCAAGGTCGACATGCAGTTCCTGCCCGACGTCTATGTGCCCTGTGACGTGTGTAAGGGCGCGCGTTACAACCGTGAAACCCTGGATATCCGTTACAAGGGCAAGAACATCCGTGAAGTGCTGGACATGACGGTGGAAGACGCGCGCGAGTTTTTCCATGCGGTGCCGGTGGTGAAACGCAAATTGGACACCCTCATCGACGTGGGCCTGAGTTATATCCGTCTCGGTCAGAGCGCGACCACCTTGTCCGGCGGTGAGGCGCAGCGCATCAAGCTCTCGCGGGAGTTGTCGAAGCGGGATACCGGCCAGACCCTGTATATCCTCGACGAGCCCACCACCGGGCTGCACTTCCATGACATCCAGCAGCTGCTAACGGTATTACACCGACTGCGCGACCACGGCAACACGGTGGTGGTGATCGAACACAACCTGGATGTGATCAAGACCGCCGACTGGCTGGTGGACCTGGGACCGGAAGGCGGTGCCGGCGGCGGCGGCGTGGTGGCGGCCGGTACGCCCGAGGCTGTGGCACAGGTCAAGAAATCCTATACCGGGCAATATCTGAAATCGCTGCTCGGCACCGAAAAACTTTCGCGTAAGACGGGATAAATTCAGCTACAAGTTACAAGGTGCAAGATACAAGTTAAAGAAAGCACGGATTCAAGTCTTGTAACTTGTCCCTTGCAGCTTTTTTACAGCGGCCTTTGGCCGCTGTAAAAAAAACGCCCGTCCGGGCGCTTTTTTTCGACTCGAGTGCACACCAACTCAGGGGAAGGCCGGGATCGTGGGCTCGGTGCCCTGCATATCCGCCTCCGGATGGTGCTTTTTTATAATGGCGGAGATTTCGTCGACCCGGTCCTTGGGGACATCCACCATGATGAGAATATCGCCGTCGTTCATCGCCGGCACGAAGCGCGCCAACTGGGTATTGGGCACATCGGTACCGATCAATGCCGATACCCAGGCGCCGAACACCGCGCCGACCAGGGCGCAACCCAATACCACCCACAGCCCGACCTCAAAACCGGCCGGCGGAAAATACATCACCGCCAGTCCCGCCAGCGCCCCGGTAAGCCCGCCGATAAACAGGCCCATTTCCGTGCCGTGCAGGATGTCGCTACTTTGCAGAAGATCGGCCTGCGGCAGATCGCCCAGGTCGGTGCCCTCGCGGGCCATGACATGAATGTTGCGTTCTTCGATGCGCGCCAACAACAATTCATCGTGGGCGCGCGCGGTGACTTCAACACTGGGTAAGAGAAAATAGAGCCGTCGTTTCATGAAGCCCTCCTAGTTCTTTTCCGATGCCGCGACGCGGCGTGCTGTGTCATAGGGTTTGAGTGACATCATGCGCCTGCGGTTCATCCTTTGCTAGCCCTTTTTATACGTCGATTAATTTTTTTTATGGGCCAGCCCGGCAGATGAAGCCGTCATCAAGGCCGGGGACAAGGGACAAGGGACAAGGGACAAGGGACAAGGGACAAGGGACAAGGGACAAGGGACAAGGGACAAGGGACAAGGGACAAGGGACAAGGGACAAGGATTTTTACTTGTATCTTGTCCCTTGTACCTTGCAACTGTTTTTATGCGGCGGCCGGAATACCGCCCTACCCCATCAACCGATTTCTCTTGCGCCGCGCAACTGAACCGTTTCCGGGGCGACGAATTCAAAACCCTGTTTGAGGTACAGACGCAGACTCTGTTCGGCATCGGTCTGATTGCCGGAAATCTCCACCAGGTCGTTGGCATTGCGATACCAGAAGCAGACGGTCGGATGCACGGCACTGAAGGTCGCCGCATAGCGCAGCCGATGGTTGCCGATAAGCAGCACCTTGTCGTCCGCGACGGTGCTGCCGCGCACACCGGTCATGGCGTTGCCGTAGTGATCGATAAAGATCACGCGATGCAAATCGTCCGGCCAGTCGGTACCTTCCGGCAGAGTCAATTCACAGGGACGGGACTCAGGCACCTCGCCCGCGGCGAGACGCGCCGCCACCGGCGCAAACAGATCGCGGCCATGAAAGCTCATCGACAGCTGTGGCGGCTGCCAGAGGATTTCCGCGCCGCGCTGCTCGCTGCTACGGCGCGCGACAATACTCAACAGACCGTTGTCCGGGCCCACGAACCAGCGCCCATCGGCCTGCAGCATGACCGGCTTACGCGCCCCTCCGACGCCCGGATCCACCACGCTACAGAAGACCGTACCGGGCGGAAATTCCTCGACGTAGGCGGCCAGCAGATACGCCGCGGAGCGCACATCGAAGCGGGGCACCTCGTGCAATAGATCGATGATGGGGACATTCGGCGCATGTTTGGCAATTGCCGCATGCATTTGACCCACATAGGGGTCGCCAGCGCCGAAATCGGTGAATAGGACAATCATAGTGGCAGTATAGCCAATTGGGTCGCTGTATGTTTGCGAATTAGGGTAACAAAGGATCCGGCAGCAGAAAATCAAAGTTACAAGTTTCAAGGCACAAGTTTCAAGCAAAACCCCTTGTATCTTGTATCTTGTACCTTGTATCTTCCCAGAACACCGCGCCACCGATAGAACAACCATGCTGCTATTATTAAGGATCATTCTGATTGGACTGCTCGTCACCGCCCTGTTGTCGGCGTATGTGGGTTTTGTTCGCCCCAGCCGACCGCACCTGCGCATCAGCGCCGTGCTGATGCTGACAGTCGTGCTCATCCTCGGCGCGATTCTGTGGAATGACCACCGCGATCGCAAAGTCCGCGCACGGGCCGCGGCGGAACTGCCCGCAAGCTTGTACACCGAGGCCGCCGCCCTGTACCCGCAGATACGCCTCACGGCATTTAGCGAAGTCCCGGCCTGTGTAGGCTACGCGCGCCGCCTGACCGAATTCTATGGTAAATATGCGTTGGTGTATCCGCGGCGGCACGAAGAGGGTCAGGCGCTGCTGGAGCAATGGCAGACGCCCGCGCAGGGCACTGCCGATCCTATGCCCGACCGCAATTGCAGTGACGCCGCGGAACTGCACCGCTTCGTGCACGAGGGTCAGGTAGAGCTGGAGCGGCGCGCGGCGATGGCGAAATACCAGCGCTGAGTCGAAACTCATGGGGTCAGAGCAACGCTCTGCGTTAGTCTGGCCCCGATCTTACTAAAAGGTGTAACCGAAGGCGGCGATGTCTTTGGCGAAGTGCTGCGCAACCAATTCATGCGTGGCGTCTTTATAGTATTCACGGTAGGCCGCGCGGTCTTTCGCCTCACGCCGGCGCGGCAGCGTCTGCCGGGGGATCCCGATTCGCTCGCATACGCTATCGAAATCCGCCTGCAGGTTTTCATAGCGGCCGACGAAATCGACGATGGTGTCGCCATTGAGATCGACCAGGTAGTCGGTCTGCAGCTGGATCGAAGTGTCAACATGAAACTGGTAGGGCCGCGCGGGGTCGAGCTTCCAGCGCAGGAATGCTTCGAAGTCGTCGATGTGCTGCAGCAGATGCGGCCGCTCGCGACGGATATGGTGAAACGAACTGACCTGTAGATCCCATGGATTACGCACAAACGCGAACTTGAACAGTTTGTCGAACAGTTCATGCGGCAGCATCTCCTTGGCCGCGATCACCTTGGCGTGGCGCGGGAATTTCGCACCGATGCGGTGACCGGTCAGGCCGCTGAGTTTACTGCAGAGAAACTGCGGCACGTACATCGGATCGCTCCAGCGCCACCGCGTGAGGGCGGCACGAACACTGGTGCCGCCGGTCTTGGCGATGTGAACGAACAGGAAGTTGTGTTTAATCGAAAGCAACAAAACAAAATCCTCGCGCGTGGTACGCGCTCAAATGGCTATACCTGTACACCGAGCACTTCGAGATAGCGCTGGGTGCTCACCGCCACCGTGTAGTCGGCGACCGCCGATTGCAATACCGCCGAGTCCAGCGGGGCCTCCAGGGCGTCACTGATGGCGCGCGCCAATTGCTCCGCGTCACCGACCGGCACCAAAGCGCCGAAACGTCCATCGGCAAGAATCTCCCGCGGCCCACTGGGACAATCGGTGGCCACCGCCGGCACCCCCAACGCCAGGGCCTCGGTCAGCACGTTCGGCGAACCCTCCCAGCGCGACGACAATACAAACAGACGCGCTCGCGCGGTGTAGGCGGCCAGGTCCGTGACGAAACCGGGAAACGCCACATCGTCGGCCACCCCCAGAGAGTGCGCCAGCGCCTCGCAGTCGACCCGCTCGGCGCCGTCACCGAAGATCACCAGGCGGCAGGGACGTTGCGCGCGCACGCGGGCGAATGCGCGGATCAGCGTCGCAAAATCCTTCTGCCGGGTAATGCGACCGGCGCCCATGATAACGGGTGGCTCCGCGTCACGAAACCAGGGGTGGCTTACCGGCCCGGCGGCGATGCGATGGAGTTCATCCGACACCACCGGGTTGCGAATCACCGCCACCCGCTCTGTTGCGAGCCCGGTAATCGCCATGATGTCACGGGCGACACCTTCGGATACCGCCACTATCGCATCGGCGCGCGGATAGAATACGCGCATGGGCGCATACCATGCGCTGTGCTTCAGCCGCCCGCGGCCTGCCAGCGCCGCGGAGACGGTGGTGCCGATGCGAATCACGACCCGGGTCGGCACACGGCTCAACCAACGTGCCAACACCGCCACTTTGCCGGCCCGGTCTTTCACCGCCAGCACCGCCTGCGGCCGCGCACGCCTCAGGTAACACACCAGACCCGGCAAACTGGTCAAGGTGTGGCGGGCGTTGAGCCGTACCACGTTGACGCCCGGCGGAATCGCCTTGGCGTGGGCACCGACCGCCTTGACCAATACCAGGTCGACCTGCGCGCCACGATCCACCATGCCCTGCAACAGGTTGACGATCATACGCTCGACGCCGCCCTGGCCGGAGAACGAAACGAAAATCGCAATCTTTTCTCTTGGCGAATTCATATTCTGTAGCAAACGGTAGTTGCAAGTTTCAAGTTGCAAGATACAAGATAAAACAATAAAGAGGTGAGCCTTGTAACTTGTAACTTGTAACTTGTAACTTGTGACTTGTTTATTCTTCTTCCCACCCAAAAATCTCGAGATACCGTTGCGTACTCGCATCGATCTCGAATTGCCGGACCGCGGCGCGACTGTCCCGCGCGCCCCGGGGTTCGGCCAACGCCTCTCGCATTGCTGTCGCCATGGCGCGGACGTCGCCCACCGGCACCAGGCGTCCATAGCGCCCGTCGGCGAGAATCTCCCGCGGCCCACTGGGACAGTCCGTCGACACCACCGGAGTGCCCGCCGCCAGCGCTTCGATCAGGGTGTTGGGTGAGCCTTCGCGGTGCGAAGACAATACAAACAGATCCGCATGCGCCATGCAGCTGTACGCATTGTCGGCAAATCCGGGCAGCGACACGTCATCCTGCACATCAAGACGCCGCGCAAGTTTTTCCAGGCGTCGGCGTCGGCGGCCTTCGCCGATAATAAGTAAACGCACGGCCATTTCTTTGCGCACCCGCGCGAAGGCGCGGATCAGGGTCGCGAAATCCTTGACCGTACCGAGCCGTCCGACCCCAAGTACCACGGGGCAGGTCTTGTTATCGTTCAGCCATGGGTGTTGCGGCGGCTGTTTGGCGAGTGCAAAAAACTCCGCACCCACTGTCGGATTGGGTGCGACAAAGATCTGCTCCCGCGCCACGCCCGTGATGTGCGCGAGCGCATCGGCGACGCCCTGGGACACTGCGATCAGGATATCGACCTGTCGATACAGGCGGCGCAGTCGTCGATAGGCGCGCCAGCGCCGGAGTACGTTGGCCCCGCGAAAGCGCTGCACGTGATCGGTGCCGATGATCGTCGCCACCCGGGTCTCGCCGGCCGCGGCGCGGGCGGCGGCGACCACAACGCTGTCGGCGCGCTCCTTCGCCGAAATGACTATCGCAGGCTCATGCGCACGCAAGTATGCCGTTAAGTCAGGCACCGCGGCGCTCGAGAATTCGCGCACGGCATCGATGATGTTCACCTGTGCCGGCAGACTGTCCTTAAAGGGGCCCCAGCGCGGCTGCGCCAGAAAGTCCACCGGATAACCCCGTGCCACGATGCCGCGCGCCAGATTGGCCAGCATGCGGCCCACACCGCCATCATCGTAACTGGGTGCGTAAATGCAGAGACGTTGTTTGTGCGGCATAGGATTGGGCAGTATTATCCGGACGTAGATTCACCGGCGACCATTGGAATCAATGCTTCGTCGTTTGGGATAGACCTGCGCCGCATATAAGCGTGAAATTATAACAGATGGCACTCGAATTCGGGTCTCGTCACACACCAAACCCATGCCCCAACCGCCTACGATCGCCCTGTTTTTTGCCACCTCGGGTCATAGCGGCGTCGATCGCGCCATGCAGTATCTTGTGCCGGCGATGGCCAAGCGGGGCTACAATGTCGACCTGCTGCGTGTGCGCAAACACGGACCGTGGCTGCAGGAAGCGCACCCGCGGGTGCGCGAGATCGAGCTCGGCGCCGCGCACGTGTACTCGAGCCTGCCCGCGTTGGTGCGGTATTTGCGCCGGGCACGCCCGGCCGTATGTCTGTCCGACAAGGATCGGGTCAATCGCACCGCCCTGGTGGCGCGCGCCATCGCCAGGGTGCCGACGAAGTTCTACGTCAGCACCGGTACCACCGTATCCGTCGACCTCGCGGATCGCGGACCTGTCGAGCGTACGCTGCAGACATTGTCGATGCGCTATCTCTATCCACGCGCCGCAGGTGTCATCGTAACCTCGAAGGGTGTTGCGGACGACATGGCGGATTACTCCGGGCTCGAACGTGCGCACATCAAAGTAGTGCCAAGCCCGGTAATTCCAGAACAGCTGTTTGATATCGCGCCGTCACCGCCGGATCATCCGTGGTTTCGCGAACACGATGTGCCTGTGGTCCTCGGCGTCGGCGAATTAAATGACCGCAAAGATTATGAAACCCTGGTCCGTGCGTTTGCCAGGGCACGCGAACAGCGCGCCATGCGGCTCGTCATCCTCGGTGAGGGCAAACGTCGCCAACATCTTCTCGATCTGGCGCGGCGACTCGGAGTCGATCAGGATTTTGCACTACCCGGCTTTGTCGACGACCCCTACGCCTACATGGCCGCCGCCGATGTATTTGTGCACACTTCGCGCCTGGAGGGACTCGGCTTCGTGATCATCGAGGCCCTCGCCCTGGGCACGCCGGTGGCCGTCACCGACTGTCCCAGCGGACCACGGGAGATTCTCGCCGACGGGCGCTATGGCCCGCTGGTACCGATGGGCGACACCGACGCCATCGCGGCAGGGATCATCGCGGTACTGGCGGACCCATTACCCAGGGCAACGCTGCAACAAGCGGCGCGGCCCTACGAGATCGAACACAGCACCGACGCCTATCTGACCGCACTGGGCCTGGCGACGCGGGTGTCGTGAAAGCCGCGCCGTGGCTTCCGCTCGCAACGCGCGCTGTGTACCATACAGGCCACCACAGACAACGCCGCACGCGGCCCTGACGTCCCCAACTCCAGCCGGATACGCCCATTAGCGACGACAACGTGACCACAGCCTCCCCAGAGAAACGATGGCCGGCACGGATAACACGCGTCGCGACGAGCGGCTTGTACCTGTTTGCGTTCGCGGCACGTCTCGCCCCCTCGGCGGCCTATCTCGGCCTGTTCCTCATGGAGCTGGGTGCGATCGCGCGCATCGGTACGATCTGGCGTCGCCTGCGGCGCGAGCCCTTGCTGTGGGTTGCGCTGGTCTTCCTCATCTATCTGGTCGCCCGCACACTCCTGGCGGTCATCGAGTTTCCACAGCACCGCGACCTGCACCTGGCGGACGCGGTCGACCTGGCACAGTTATGGTTGTTCGTGGTGGTTGCCTGGTGGCTGGGCGCCGATACCCGACGCGCACTATGGGTCCTGGGTCTTGCGCTGGCCGGTTTCGTGCTGAATTTTTTCTACCGCATCGACGCCGAAGATGTGCAACGGGTGGCAACCATCGGGCGTTCCGGATTCGGCATGTCCGCCCTGCCCTTCGGTTTGTACTGCAGTGTCGGCGTGCTCGGCCTGCTCATGCTCGCACCCCGGTTTTGGGGTCGACCGCGGCGCGGCACACGTTTTTATCTGCGCCTCGCCCTTTGGGTGGTGCTATTGCTTGGCTTGAGCCAGGGCCTGATTCTGTCGGGCTCCCGCGGCAGCTGGCTGGCCATGCTACTGCTCGCGCCGCCGTTGGTTTGGTTCCGACTGCGTCAATGGCAGCCGCGCGCCGAGCATAAAACCGGCCGTCGGCTGGCGCCGGTAATCGTCGCCGTGACCTTGATCGCCTCCCTGTTTATCTACGGCAACATGGACACCCTCAAGACGCGCTTTGGCTGGGAGGCCGAGACCATCGCCTCGATTGCACGGCTCGATCCGGCGCAGGTACGACATGATGCGGGCAGCAGTTCCGGCGTACGCTTCCATCTGTATCGCTATGGTTGGGCGAAATGGCGCGAACGTCCACTGCTGGGCTGGGGCCCGGGTGCCAGTGAACCGCTTATCGACGCCCATGAAATCGAGGCACTGCATCGGTGGAATCATTTGCACAACAGTTATCTCGAGGTCCTGGTGCGGCTCGGTCTGGTCGGCCTCATTATCCTCGCTATCGGTGTCTGGTATTTGCTGCGCGCGCTGCGCGCCGCGCGGCGCGCGGGCACCATGGCGGAGGATATTCATCTCTATCTGGTCGGCGTCCTGTGGCTGCTGGCACTGACCAGTTTCACGGACTTTCGTATGATTCATTCCGATTGGCGTTTCCTGTGGCTGTTGTTCGGCGGTCTCGCGTATACCTATCATTTGCGCACGGACGCAACGACTTGAAGCACGCAGCGGATTATCGATACCACGCCGCCGTAGCCACGGCATGCCAGGGCTGAGGCGATGTGCGGCATCAGCGGCGTAGTTAATCGCGAGCGACCGGCGGATAACACGGTATTGCGAGCGATGGCGCAGCGCCTGACCCATCGCGGCCCGGACGAACACGGTACCTACGTCGATCGCCGCGTGGGCCTGGCGCATACGCGGTTGTCCATCATCGACGTCGCCGGTGGCCAACAACCCCTCTACTCGCCGGACAAGAACATCGTCGTGGTCGCTAACGGCGAGATCTACAACCATGTCGAGCTGCGCGCCGAGCTGGAAGCGCGCGGTCACCGCTTCGCCACCCACTCTGACTGCGAGACCATCGTGCACGCCTATGCGGAGTACGGCCTCGACTGTGTCGATCGTCTCGTCGGCATGTTTGCCTTCGCCCTGTATGACAGGAATGCGGCCCGCGTCGTGCTGGCGCGCGATCGTCTCGGCATCAAACCCCTGTTCCTGGCCCGTTTAACCGATGGGTTCGCATTCACCTCCGAATTGAAGGCCTTGCACGCCCTGCCCGGTTACCAACCGCAGATCGACCCGCAGGGCCTGGGGCAATATTTGCAGACCCAATTCACCAGCGGGCGCGGCACGGTGCTTGCCGACGTGGAGCGGGTACTGCCGGGCGAGATCGTATGTCTCGATAGTAAGGATCTGACAATCAGCCGCCGGCAATACTGGTCCGCCCGCAATATCGAACCGACGGACATAGACTTTGCCACCGCCAGTCGGCAATTCGATGACCTGATGCATACGGTCATGCGCCAACACATGCGCACGGATGTGCCCTACGGTCTGTTTCTGTCCGGCGGTGTCGACTCTTCGGTCCTGCTGGCCCTGCTGAGTCGCTTCAGCGAGTTGCCGATACGCAGTTTTTCGGTGGGCTTTCCCAAGGGGCAAGTCGCCGACGAATTACCCAACGCCGAACGTATGGCGCGGGACTTTGATAGCGACCACAGTGTCCTGCGGCCCGATCCGGCCGAAATGCTCAATCGGCTGCCGGCATGTGTATGGGCAGCGGACGAGTTGATGCAGGACTTCGCCAACCTGCCCACCGCCATGCTTGCCGAACATGCCGGGCGCGAACTCAAGGTCGTGTTCACCGGTGAGGGTGGCGACGAGGTCTTTGCCGGTTACGGTCGCTACCGGATGCCGGCGCTGGAACGCGCCGCACGCAGCCTGCTCGCGCGCGGCACCGGCGGCTTTCGCGTACGCGGCATATATCGCGGCGCCTGGCCGGGCCGCTTGTTCGCACCCAACCTGCGGGAGGCGGCGCGTCACTGGCGTGCGCCCATCGTCGACGCCTGGGGCGACACACCCGACACATGGTCGACGCTACAGAAGATGCAATACACCGACCTGGTCACGGCGCTGCCGGACAACCTGCTGGTCAAGGTCGACCGCATGCTCATGGGTTGGGGGGTGGAGGGTCGTGTCCCCCTCCTCGACCACCGCGTGGTTGAGTTCGGCCTGGCCCTGCCGGACAAACTCAAGATCGAAAACAGACAGGGCAAGGCCTTCCTGCGCCGCTGGGCGGAAGCCTATCTGCCGAAGGAATCCCTGTGGCGGCGCAAGCGCGGCTTTTATGTACCGGTAGGACGCTGGATGCAGGATTCCGCCTTGCTCGATCGGCTCGCGGCAAGCTTGTCCGACAGCGCCGGCGTCGGCACCTGGTTCGATACCGCCGGCGTAAAGCGCCTGATCGCGGCCCAGCGCAGCGGCGGCAGACACACGCGACCCTTATGGACCCTGCTGCAATTTGCCGTGTGGCATCGACTGTTTATCGAGGGCGACGGCAGCCGACCCGCGCCTGACGCAGATCCACTGACGTTCATCTCCTGACCGGGTCACCGGGCAAAACCCGTTGCGCCGGCGCAGATCTGATAGAATTCACGAAAACCCGGCCCGCCCGTCCGATCGCCGCCTGACGGCGTCGATGCGAGGACCCGCCGGGCCGCCGACCCTATGACCCCGGCCATCGCGCATCCCGAAAAAATACTAATCATCCGATTGAGCGCAATCGGCGATCTCGTCATGGCGTCACCGATTATCGACGTGCTGCGATCCGCTTATCCGGAAGCGAAGATCGGCTGGCTGGTGCAAGCGGAATTCAGCGAGTTACTCGCCGCCCACCCGGGACTCGACACTGTGATCGAGTGGCCGCGCCGGCAATGGACCACACTGCTGCGCGCCCGCCGCTTCATTACCCTGGCACGGGAAATAAAGCGCTTTGTGCGCGAATTGCGCCAGGCGGGCTTCGACACGGTGATCGATATTCAGGGCCTGTTAAAGAGTGCGCTATGGGCGCGGCTCAGCGGTGCGACCACGCGCATCGGCCTGGATTGCCGGGAAGGCAGCGGTGCGCTCATGACACAGGTGGTGACATCACCCGGCGGCGATCCGCGCATCGGCTCCGAATACCGTGCCTTGATCGAAGCCCTGGGCCTGGCGGCGGGTGACTTTCCGATGTCTGTGGCCGTCAACGAGGACGACGAGCGCCATGCCCGCGCACTGATCGAGGCGCAGCTGCCGGCAGGTGAATACGCGGTGTTGTGTCCCTACACCACGCGGCCGCAGAAACACTGGTTCGGCGAACAGTGGGTGCAGCTGGCGAATCGGCTCGAATCCGAACTGGGCCTGGCGGTGGTGGTGCTCGGTGGGCCGGGTGATGCGGCCGCGGCCGCGGAACTGGTCGCCCGGACCACCCGCGGCATCAACCTGGCCGGGTGCAGCACCTTGCGGCAAAGCGCCGCGGTCATCAAGGCGGCGCGCCTGTTAATCGGAGTCGACACCGGCATGACCCACACCGCGCTCGCCTTCGACGTTCCCAGTGTCGCGTTATTCGGGTCGACGCGCCCCTATCTGGATACCGGCAGTCCGCGCGCACAGATCATCTATAAAGACCTGCCGTGCTCGCCCTGCCGCCGCCACCCCACTTGCGACGGAGCGTTCACCTGTATGCGGGACATCACCGCCGCTGAGGTGTTTGCGACCGCCCGCACATTAGTCGACGACACCGCGACCGGGTCATGAAAATCGTCCACGTCGAAACCGGCCGCAATCTGTATGGGGGCGCTCTGCAAGTGCTCTATCTGATCAACGGCCTGCAGCAGCACGGCTGCGAGAATGTGCTCGTCTGTCCCAGCGCCAGCGAGATTGCCGCGGCTGCCGCCACGACCGCCGATGCGGTCTACCCGCTACCAATGCGCGGCGACCTGGATTTCCTGTTCGTATTCAGGCTGTGGCGTATTCTGCGCCGTGAGCGTCCGGATGTCGTGCACCTGCACAGTCGGCGCGGGGCCGATGTCCTCGGCGGCATTGCCGCGCGTCTGGCGGGCGCCAAGACCGTGCTGACGCGACGGGTCGATAATCCGGAATCCGGTTGGCTGGTGCGCATCAAGTACCCGCTCTACCATCGTATCGTTACCATCTCGGAGGCGATACGTACCGTGTTGTTGCGTGAAGGTCTCGCCGGCGAACGTGTTGAGCTGGTTCACAGCGCTGTGGACACGGAACGCTACACGGGGGCGTGCGAACGCACCTGGTTTCGGCGTGAGTTTAATATCGCGCATGACCACAAGGTGTGCGTGATTGTCGCGCAGTTCATCGAGCGCAAGGGTCATCGTCATCTGCTCGATGCCATACCGTCAATTGTGGCGCGCTATCCATCGGTCAGTTTCCTGTTTTTCGGCAAGGGGCCCCTGGAGTCGGAGATGCGTGAGGTGTGTACGCGCCTGAATATCTCCGCCCATGTGCACTTCGCCGGATTCCGTAACGACCTGGAACGGATTCTCGGCTGCGTGGACATCATGATTCACCCGGCGGAACTCGAGGGCCTGGGCGTGTCACTACTTCAGGCCGCCGCCTCGCGCGTCCCCATCGTCGGCGCCGATGCCGGCGGGATTCCCGAAGTCGTGCGCCACGGTGTCAACGGTTACCTGACACCGGCCGGTGACGCGGCCGCCATCGCCGATCGGGTGCTCGCCTTGCTGGAAGATTCGGAACAGGCGGCGCAGATGGGCACCGCCGGGCGGCGTATCGTCGAACAGGAGTTCTCCATCGCAGCCATGGTGGCGGGCAACCTCCGGCTGTATCGGGAACTCTGTGCGTGATGCGGCCACACTCAGCCGACGCGTCGCCGGACGGCGCCGGCTGCAATTCACCGGCCGCGCCACACCGGTCATTCGTTTCCTGCTGCGCGTCCTGGCGCGGCTGCCCCTGCGCCGGGTGCAGGCACTCGGCGCCGGCATCGGCCACCTGCTGGCGATCATACCCAATGATCTTCGGCGTACGGCGCGTATCAATCTCGCGCGCTGCTGCCCGGAACTGACGGCAACGCAACGCCGCCGCCTCCTGCGCCGCAGCCTGATCGAAACCGGCAAGACCGCGACGGAGATCGGCCCCCTGTGGCTGTGGGATCGCGCCCCGACCCTCGCCCTGGTGCGCAGCACCAGCGGCGAGGCGGCGGTCACAGACGCCCTGCGCACCGGTCACGGCGTACTGCTGGCCACGCCGCACATGGGTGCCTGGGAGCTGGCCGGCCTGTATTGCTCGGCCCACTACCCGATGACGGTGCTCTACGCGCCGCCGCGCTTCGCCGGCCTCGACGAATTCCTGCAACAGGTGCGCGCCCGCTACGGCGCACGCCTGGCGACCCCCGATGCAGCGGGCGTGCGCGGCCTGTATCGAACCTTGGCTGACGGCGGTGTGGTGGGCCTGCTGCCGGATCAAGATCCGGGCACCCGCGGCAGCGGTCTGTTCGCACCCTTCTTTGGTGTGCCGGCGAAAACCACCACCCTGCCCGCGCGTCTTGCGCGCCACACCGGTGCCCGTGTCGTCGTCGGCTTCGCCGAGCGCCTGGAGAACGCGGCGGGATTTCACCTGCACTTCGAGCCGGTGGCGGCGGATTTCGGAAATCTTTCCCTGGCCGCGGCCACGGCGAGGATCAATGGCGCAGTCGAGGCTTGTGTGCGTAAGCGCATCGAGCAGTACCAGTGGTGTTACAAACGTTTCCGCACGCCACCCGCGGGCGCCACACGGCTGTACGCGCGGTAAACGCAGGTGCACAAAAAGAAGGCCCGCAATGCGGGCCTTCGTTACTTCTTCGCGGTGACGCGCGGCAATTCAGGCCGCGGCGGCCTCTTTCGATTTGCGCTTGGGCTTGTCCTTCTTCGACGTCTCGGCTTCCTCCGCGGCGCTTTCGCCGAGCGGTCGATCCACCAACTGAACGATGGCCATGGGTGCGGTATCACCGGCTCGGAAGCCGCATTTGAGTATGCGCAGATAACCGCCCGGCCGATCCTTGTAGTGCGCACCCAGATCGGAAAACAGCTTACCGACCATCTCACGATCGCGCAGACGCGCAAACGCCAGGCGACGATTCGACACCGATGGGCTCTTGCCGAGCGTGATCAAGGGCTCGGCCACGCGCCGCAGCTCCTTGGCCTTCGGCAGGGTCGTGCGGATCTGCTCGTGACGGAATAAGGATACCGTCATGTTGCGGAACATCGCGCTGCGGTGCGCGCTGGTCCGGTTCAGTTTGCGACCACTTTTACGATGGCGCATGGCTTATGACCCCAATTGCTCCGTCGGCACCGGCGGTGTCGATTCCTCGGGCGGAACCTTGAGCGAGGCCGGCGGCCAATTCTCGAGTTTCATCCCCAGGGACAAACCGCGTGTTGCCAACACGTCTTTGATTTCCGTAAGCGACTTCTTGCCGAGGTTAGGCGTTTTCAACAATTCCACCTCGGAGCGTTGAATGAGGTCACCGATGTAATAAATATTCTCCGCCTTGAGGCAGTTGGCGGAACGCACCGTCAGCTCCAGATCGTCGACCGGCCGCAACAACAGCGGATCAACCTCGGGCTCTTCCTTGGTCGGAGCCTCGGCGGCGGTTTCTTCCAGGTTCACGAATACCGAGACCTGGTCATGCAGGATCGTCGCCGCCCGGCGAATCGCCTCTTCGGGATCAATCGCACCGTTGGTTTCAATATCGATGATCAGCTTGTCCAGATCGGTGCGCTGCTCGACGCGCGCGTTCTCCACGCTGTAGGAGACGCGACGAATCGGACTGAACGAGGCATCAAGTCGGGCAACCCCGATCTCCTTGCTCTCTTCATCCTTGCTGATGCGCGCCTCGACCGGCTGGTAACCGCGTCCGCTGGTGACGGTCAGCTCCATTTCGATATTGCCGTCCTTGGTCAGGTTGCAGATCACGTAGCCCGGATCCACAACCTCGACGTCATGCTCTTCCTGGATATCACCGGCGGTGACCGCGCCCGGGCCCTTTTTCTTGAGGGACAATACCGCTTCGCCACGACTACCGTGCATGCGCAGGGCCAGGGTCTTGAGATTCAAAAGAATCTCGATCACGTCCTCTTGTACACCCTCGATGGACGAATACTCGTGCTGCACTCCGGCGATCTTGGCCTCGGTGACGGCGCAACCCGGCATCGACGACAACAGGATGCGACGCAGGGCATTCCCGAGCGTATACCCGAATCCCCGCTCCAGGGGTTCGAGCGTCACGCGCGCATGGGTGGCATCCACTTGCTGAACGTCCACCAGGCGGGGCTTAAGAAACTCGGCAACTGATTCCGACATGGTAGTTCCTCGTTAGAATACCGACGACTATTTCGAATAGAGCGCTACAACGAGCGACTCATCAATCTCGGACGGGAGGTCCTCACGTCCGGGCGGCGCCTTGTAGGTGCCTTTTAAGTGCTGGAAGTCAACGTCGAGCCACTCAGGGACACCACGCTGCTCGGCAGCCTCGATCGAGGCCTTGACCCGAAGCTGTTGGCTGGCACGGGTCGACACTTCCAGGACGTCGTTCGCTTGCACCTGGTAGGACGGAATGGTTACCCGTCGGCCGTTGACCAGGACCCCGCCATGGCGCACCAGCTGACGCGCCTCGGTGCGGGAGATGCCAAAGCCCATTCGATAAACGACGTTATCGAGTCGACCCTCCAGAATCTGCAACAGATTTTCGCCCGTCGCACCTTTGCGGCGATCCGCCTCTTCGTAATACGAGCGGAACTGATTCTCGAGCAGGCCATAAATACGACGCAGCTTCTGCTTCTCGCGTAACTGCAGACCGTAATCCGATACACGGGTACGGCGCTGACCGTGTTGCCCGGGCGGATAATTGCGCTTCTCGACCGGACATTTGTCCGTGAAGCACTTTTCGCCTTTCAAATAAAGCTTGCCGCCCTCACGACGACACAAGCGACAAACTGGACCAATATAACGTGCCACTTAATCTTCTCCGCAGCTAGACGCGACGCCGTTTTGCCGGGCGACAGCCGTTATGCGGAATGGGCGTAACATCATCGATATTACTGATTTCAAACCCAACCGCGTTGAGTGCGCGCACCGCCGAATCACGACCAGGCCCCGGACCCTTCACCCGAACATCCAGATGCTTGAGGCCGAATTCCTGGGCCGCGCGTCCGGCACGCTCCGCCGCGACCTGGGCGGCAAACGGGGTGCTCTTGCGCGAACCTTTGAATCCGGCCATTCCCGCCGTCGACCAGCACAGGGTATTCCCATGTCGATCGGTGATGGTGATGATCGTGTTATTGAACGAAGCGTGAATGTGCGCAATGCCTTCGGTGACATTACGCTTGACGCGCTTTTTCGTCTTCGTCGGTGTCTTTGCCATGACTGGACCTTACTTCTTGATTGGCTTACGCGGGCCCTTACGACCGCGCGCGTTGGTCTTGGTGCGCTGCCCGCGTACCGGCAACCCGCGCCGATGGCGCAAGCCACGATAGGCGCCGAGATCCATCAGGCGCTTGATGTTGCTGGTGATCTCACGCCGCAGGTCACCCTCAATAGTGAGCTTGCTGACCTCTTTACGCAGTTTTTCGGCGTCGGCCTCGGTCAGATCCTTGACCTTCACGGTCGGCTCGAGGCCGACGGACTGGCAGATATTACGTGCGCGCGAGCGCCCGACCCCATAAATGGAGGTCAGCGCGACATCCAGATGCTTGGCATTGGGCAGATTTATGCCGGCGATACGGGCCATGCCTAGTTCTCTCCTAGCGAGTGCGCGAGCGGCGAAAAACGCGCAAGGATACTGGGATAAGCCGGATTAATCAATAGCTTGCCGAACATGCTTACCCCTGCCGCTGCTTGTGCCGCGGATCCGTGCAGATCACCCGGACCACGCCGTGACGCCGGATAATCTTGCAGTTCCGGCAGATCTTCTTCACTGATGCTCTGACTTTCATTTCCTGTAACTCCAGACTCTATCGCGCCCGCCCCATTACGGCGCCGACACGAAACCTAGCGCGGTACTCCCATACCACCTGTGAGTTTTGCCTTCTTCAGAAGGCTTTCATATTGCCGCGACATCAGGTGTGACTGGACCTGGGACATGAAGTCCATGGTCACCACCACGATGATCAGCAAAGATGTGCCGCCGAAATAAAATGGCACATTCCACTTCACGATCAAGAATTCCGGGATCAGGCATACGACGGCGATATAGATCGCCCCCCAGAACGTCAGCCGCGTCATCACTGTATCGATATACTTGGCCGTTTGCTCACCTGGACGTATGCCCGGCACAAAGGCGCCGGATTTCTTCAGGTTATCCGCCATTTCGCGCGGATTAAAAATCAAGGCCGCATAGAAAAAGCAGAAAAATATAATCAGCGCCGCATAAACCAACACATACACCGGCTGACCCGGCGACAGTGTCGTCGCTATGTCGCGCAACCACGTCCAGCCTTCCTGCTGCCCGAACCAGCTACCCAGCGTGGCCGGAAACAAAATGATGCTCGACGCAAAGATCGGCGGAATTACCCCCGACATGTTCAATTTCAGCGGCAAATGACTGCTCTGCCCCGCGTACATGCGCCGGCCCTGTTGACGCTTGGCGTAATTTACCGTGATCCGCCGCTGCCCGCGTTCCATGAACACCACCACTCCGGTGATCACAATGGCGCCCACAAACAGCGTCAGCACGCCGATCGGGCTGAATGCGCCGGTGCGCGCCAGCTCCAGCGTACCGCCGATTGCGGATGGCAGCCCGGCGACGATACCGGCAAAGATGATCATCGAGATGCCGTTGCCGATGCCGCGTTCCGTAACCTGTTCACCCAGCCACATCAAAAACATGGTGCCGGCGACCAGGGTCACCACCGCCGTGATCTTGAACTGCAGTCCCGGGTTGAGGACCACCAACTCGCCGCTGACCTGCTGACCCTCCAGCGCGATGGAGATACCCAGTGCCTGAAACGCCGCCAACACCACCGTCGCACGGCGCGTATACTGAGTGATCTTGCGACGCCCGGCCTCGCCCTCCTTCTTCAGTTGCTCCAGGCTCGGAACCACCGCGGTCATCATCTGCATGATGATGGAGGCGGAAATATAGGGCATCACGCCCAGCGCGAAGACCGACAAACGCTCCAGCGCACCACCGGAGAACATGTTGAACACGTCAACGATGGAACCGCGCGTCTGATCGAACAGTTCCGCCAGGGCCGCCGCGTCGATGCCCGGCACCGGCACGAAGGTACCGATCCGATAGACCAGCACGGCCGCCAACAGGAAAAAGATCCGTTGCTTCAGCTCGGTCAACTGCCCGAGACTGCCGACTCCCGGCGCGCTCGCCTTGGCCATCAGCCTTCTACCTTGCCCCCAGCCTTGCTGATCGCATCCAGGGCACCCTTGGTCGCCGCGATGCCGCGCAGGGTTACCGCTTTCTCAAGTTTACCGCTGGCGATAACCTTGGCCCGTTCGGTCTCCTTGGGCACGATACGCGCCTTCTTCAGCGCGTCCAGGTCGATCACGTCGACATCCAGTCCGTTCAATTCATGCAGCCGAACCTCGGCACGCGAGCGCCGCATGTGCGAGCGAAAGCCGCGCTTGGGCAGACGCCGCTGCAGCGGCATCTGGCCGCCTTCGAAGCCGACCTTGTGATAACCGCCGGAACGGGACTTCTGACCTTTGTGGCCGCGACCACAGGTCTTGCCCACACCGGAACCCGAGCCACGACCGACGCGCTTACGCGCCTTTTGTGAGCCGTCCGCCGGACTTAATGTATTCAGTCGCATGTCATGCATCCTCGAACTTGAGCATGTACGAAATCTTGTTGATCATGCCGCGATTCTCGGGCGTATCGTCAACGATCACCGTGCGGTGCATCTTGCGCAGACCCAGGCCATGCGCGCAGGCAATATGCTTGCGTCCGCGCCCGCTGAGACTGCGCACCAGGGTGACCTTTACGGATTTTTTCGTCGCCATCGTCCGCGCCCTACTTGCTACCCAGAATATCCGCGACCGATTTACCGCGCTTGGCGGCAATCTGCTCCGGACTGCGAATCGAGTTCAGGCCCTCAATGGTGGCCTTTACCACGTTGATCGGGTTGGTGGATCCGATGCACTTGGCAATGACATCACGCACACCCGCGACCTCAAAGACGGCGCGCATGGCACCGCCGGCGATGATGCCGGTACCCTCGGGGGCCGGACGCATGATCACTTTGGTCGAACAGTGCACATTCGTCACGCTGTTGAACAAGGTGCCCTTATTGAGCGGTATTGCGACCATGGATTTGCGCGCTTCTTCCATCGCTTTTTGTACCGCGATGGGCACTTCCCGCGCCTTGCCCATACCCATGCCGACGCGTCCATTGCCGTCGCCAACCACGGTCAGTGCCGAGAAGCCGAACTGCCGACCGCCCTTCACGACCTTCGCCACGCGACGAATCCCGATCAGCTTTTCCTGATTTGAATCCGCTGCAGTGTCACTCTGTTTCCGCATTACCGCCACGACTTACCCCTCAAAACTGCAGACCTTTCTCGCGCGCCGCATCGGCAAGCGCCTTGATCCGCCCATGATATTTGAATCCGGCACGATCGAACGCCACGCGCTCAACGCCCGCAGCCTTCGCTTTTTCGGCAATACGCGCGCCCACCAGCTTGGCCGCGTCGACATTGCCGCCGTTCTTCAGGCTCTTGCGGACCTCCGGCTCAACGGTCGACGCGCTGGTGACAACGCGCTCACCGGAAGCATCGAAGATCTGCGCGTAGATATGACGCGGCGTGCGATACACGCTGAGGCGCTCTACCCGTGCCTCGCGAATACGCGCCCGTGTTTTCTGTGATCGTCTCTTCCGAGGTGTCTGTTTACGAATCATTGTCTCGATCTATCTCGTACCCGGACCGTGCCGGGAAAGTCAAACTCGCGCGGCGTTACTTCTTTTTCGCCTGTTTGCGAATCACATGTTCGTCGGTGTAACGCACACCCTTGCCCTTATACGGCTCGGGTGGACGATAACTCCGGATCTCCGCCGCCACCTGACCGACCTTCTGTTTGTCGGCACCCTTGACGACGATTTCGGTCTGGCTGGGCGTCTCGATGGTGACACCTTCCGGCACCGCATAATCAACCGGATGTGAGAAACCGAGGCTGAGGTTCAACTTCTTGCCCTGAGCCTGGGCCCGATAGCCGACACCGATAATCGTCAGCTTTTTCTCGAAACCTTCGGTCACGCCTTTAACCATATTGTTGACGATGGCGCGATTGGTGCCGGCCAGCGCGTTGGCATGCTTGCTGCGGTCCCTCGGTGCGAACGTCAACTGATCTCCGTCCACCTTCACATCAACCAGTGCATGACGCGTGAATGTCATCTGCCCCTGGGGACCCTTGGCGGTGATCACGTCGCCCTGAATATTGACCTCGGTATTCGAGGGAATCGCGATGGGTGTGTCAGCTATCCTGGACATGGCTATACGCTCATCAATATACAGTGCAAATGACTTCGCCACCGACACCCGAGTCGCGCGCGGCGCGGTCGGTCATGATGCCCTTGGAGGTCGACACGATCGCCACGCCCATACCACCGAGTACCGACGGCAGCGACTCCTTGTCGACATAGTAGCGACGCCCCGGGGTGCTCGCACGATCGATCTTATCGATCACGGGCTTGCCCTCGTAATACTTCAGCTCGATCTCCAGCGCCGGCTTGCCGTCGACTTCCCTTTCGGAGACGTCACCGACATAGCCTTCGGCCTTTAAGACCTCGGCGATGGCACGTTTAACTTTCGACGCCGGCATGGTCACCGAAACCTTCTCGGCCTTCAGGCCGTTCCGGATGCGGGTCAACATGTCCGCGATGGGGTCAGTCATACTCATTAAATTCAGTTCCAAGTCTCAAGATTCAAGATACAAGTAAATGCGGCGATTCAGATGCATGCCGATCGCTCTTGCTTGCATCTTGCGTCTTGTATCTTGTATCTGTAATTACCAACTCGCTTTCTTTGCTCCCGGTGCCTCGCCGCGCATGACGACGTCACGCAACTTGCTGCGGCTGAGTCCGAACTTTCGATAGTAGCCCCGTGGGCGACCGGTCAATTTACAGCGATTGCGCATCCGCGACGGACTCGCGTCGCGCGGCAGCTTTTGCAGCTCGACAATCGCGGCACGGCGTTCCTCGAGACTCAAGTTCGGGTCGCCAATCCGCGCCTTGATGTCGGCACGTTTCTGTGCAAATCGTTGCACGGTCGCTGCCCGTTTGGCCTCACGCGCAATCATTGATTTCTTTGCCATGAGTCGTCCTCAGCTTCGCAGCGGAAAATTGAAAGCGCGCAATAACGCCTCGCCCTCTTCGTTAGTACGCGCAGTCGTCGTTATGGTCACATCCAGTCCACGCAACGCATCGATCTGATCGTAATCGATCTCGGGAAACACGATCTGTTCCTTCAAGCCGAGCGAATAATTACCGCGCCCGTCAAAGGACTTCGCCGGCAGGCCGCGGAAATCCCGCACCCGCGGAATCGCGATCGTGACCAGACGATCAAAAAATTCGAACATGCGCTCACGCCGCAAGGTGACCTTGCAGCCGATCGGCCAACCCTCGCGAATCTTGAAACCGGCGACCGATTTACGCGCGCGGGTGATTACCGCCTTTTGGCCGCTGATCCGCTCGAGATCGCCAACCGCGTGCTCGAGAACCGCTTTGTTGCCGATGGCCTCGCCTACACCCATGTTGAGAGTGATCTTGCTCATCCGCGGTACCAACATCACGCTGTCATAGCCGAACTGCTCCATGAGCTTCGGCACAACGGTTTCGGAATAAAAGTCTTTTAACCTGGACATCTCGCTAGACCGTCATTAAACGTCAACTACTTCACCATTGGATCGGAACACCCGTACCTTGCGGCCGTCTTCGAGTATCTTGAAGCCGACTCGGTCCGCCTTCTTGGTGGCGGGGTTATACAACGCCACGTTGGAGGTATGGATCGAGGCTTCTTTCTCGATGATACCGCCGACAACCCCTTTGTTAGGGTTGGGTTTGGTGTGACGCTTGACCAGATTTACGTTATCGACAAAGAGCCGATCGTTTTCCAGCACACGTAACACCTTGCCGCGTTTGCCTTTGTCCCGCCCGGCAAGCACGATCACTTCATCACCTTTTCTAAGTCTGTTCACTTCTCAATTGACCTCACAATACTTCCGGCGCCAACGAGATGATCTTCATAAAACGCTCGGTCCGCAGCTCACGGGTCACAGGGCCGAAGATACGAGTGCCCAACGGTTGATGCTGTGGATTGAGCAGCACCGCGGCATTGCTGTCGAACCGGATCAGCGAACCGTCACCGCGACGCACGCCCTTACGGGTGCGCACGACAACTGCATTGAACACGTCGCCCTTTTTGACGCGACTGTTCGGCAGCGCCTCTTTCACGCTGATCTTGATAATGTCACCGATATTCGCATAGCGACGCTTGGAACCGCCCAGCACCTTGATGCACTGGACCTTCTTCGCGCCGCTGTTGTCGGCAACCTGCAATATGCTCTGCATTTGGATCATTGGGTCATCTCCGCGCGTGTCAGTTCGCTTTTTCCAACACTTTGACCAAACGCCAGCTCTTCATCTTCGACAGCGGACGGCACTCCTCGATCATTACGGTGTCGCCGTCGCCACATTCGTTAGCATCGTCATGGGCATGCAACTTAGTCGAGCGCCGAATGTACTTATGGTAGAGCGGATGCATCACCCGGCGTTCCACCAGCACCGTGATGGTTTTATCCATCTTGCTGCTAACGACCTTGCCGGTAACGGTCCGCGCCTGTTTCGCCGCCTCACTCATGATCCAGCTCTCGATTTTTCATTCATAATGGTTCGTACGCGCGCGATATCGCGACGTACCTTGCGTATTTGCGCATGGTTGCCCAGCTGTCCGGTTGCCCGCTGCATGCGGAGATTAAACTGCTCGCGCAGCAGCCCCATCAGCTCAGTACGCAACTCGTCGCCCGACTTGGATCTCATTTCTTTCGCGTCCATCATGCCGCCTGCCGCTTAACAAATGTTGTCTGTACCGCAAGCTTGCGGCCTGCCAACCGAAACGCCTCACGCGCGATGTCTTCGTTCACACCTTCCATCTCGTACAGCACCATGCCGGGCCGAATCTGGGCCACCCAATACTCGGGGTTGCCTTTACCTTTACCCATACGCACTTCCAGCGGCTTCTTGGAAATCGGCTTATCCGGAAATACCCGAATCCAGACCTTACCGCCACGTTTCACATAACGCGTAATCGCTCGGCGTGCGGCCTCGATCTGACGTGCCGTCAGGCGCCCACGCGTGATCGCCTTGAGCCCGTACTCGCCGAAACTCACCTTGTTGCCGCGCGTCGCAATACCACGATTGCGACCCTTCTGCTGTTTACGGAATTTGGTTTTTTTCGGTTGCAGCATGCTTGATCCCCTCAGGCACCTGCCGTCGCAGCTTCGGCCTCGGGCGCGGCGACGGCCTCTTCCGCCTCCTCAAAAATCTCGCCCTTGAAGATCCAGACCTTTACGCCGATGACACCGTAAGTCGTGCTTGCCTCGGCGAATCCGTAGTCGATATCCGCGCGCAGGGTATGCAGCGGGACACGTCCCTCGCGGGCCCATTCCGTGCGGGCGATCTCCGCGCCATTCAACCGACCTGCGACCATTACCTTAACGCCCTTGGCGCCGAGACGCATGGTGTTGGTCACCGCGCGCTTCATCGCGCGCCGGAACATAATTCGCTTTTCCAGCTGCTGCGCAATGTTCTCCGCGACCAGCGTGGCGTCCAATTCAGGCTTGCGCACCTCTTCGATCGATACCTGCACCGGCAATCCGGTCAATTTGCGGATTTCGCCGCGCAGACGCTCGATATCCTCGCCCTTCTTGCCGATGACAATGCCGGGGCGCGCCGTATAGACGGTAATATTCATGTTCTGCGCCGGCCGCTCAATCACAACCCGGCTGACGGCCGCGTTCGCCAGGCGCTTCTTGAGGTATTCGCGTACCTTCAGATCGTCGGTCAAATGCTGCGCATACTGGGTACCGCCGGCATACCAGCGGGCGTTCCAGTCCTTAATGACTCCTAACCTGAATCCGGTTGGAATGACCTTCTGACCCATCAGTCTTCTCCTCGGCCATCACCTACGGTGATGGTGATATGGCTGCTGCGCTTGAGAATCCTGGCGCCACGCCCCTTGGCCCGGGCACGAAAACGCTTCAGGGTCGGGCCCACGTTCACATAGGCCGCCTCAACGCTCAATTCATCGATGTCCGCGCCTTCATTGTTCTCGGCATTGGCGATCGCCGATTCCAATGTCTTGCGCACCGGCAGCGCTGCACTGCGGTTGCTCATGCGCAACACGTCAAGGGCGCGTGCGACGGACAGTCCGCGCACCTGGTCCACGACCAACCGCACCTTCTGCGGCGACATGCGAATGTACTTTGTTATTGCGCTTACTTGCATCTTCTTGCTGCCTACTTCGCCCTTTTGCTGGCAATATGTCCCCGGAACGTGCGGGTCACGGCAAATTCACCCAACTTGTGCCCGACCATGTTCTCCGACACCAGGATCGGCACGTGCTGCCGGCCGTTATGTACGGCAATGGTCAAGCCCACAAAGTCCGGCGTAATCGTTGATCGCCGCGACCAGGTCTTAATGGGTCTACGGCTACTTTCCAACTTCGCTTTCTCGACCTTTTCCACCAGGTGGTGGTCGACAAAAGGGCCTTTTTTAACCGAACGGGGCATACGTACGTTCTCCGCTACTTGCGCTTACGCTTACGAACAATCATCGAATCCGTACGCTTGTTGCGACGGGTCTTGAATCCTTTGGTCGGCACACCCCACGGGCTCACCGGGTGGCGACCGCCCGAGGTGCGGCCTTCGCCACCGCCATGGGGATGATCCACCGGGTTCATCGCAACACCGCGCACGGTCGGACGGATACCGCGCCAGCGTTTGGCGCCAGCCTTACCGAGCTTGCGCAATGAATGTTCCGAATTGCCCACTTCACCCACGGTGGCGCGACAGTCCAGGTGAATGAATCGCACTTCACCGGAGCGCAAGCGCAATTGCGCATAATGGCCCTCGCGGGCAACGTACTGCAGGGCGGCACCGGCGGAGCGACCAATTTGCGCGCCCTTGCCTGGCTTCATTTCCACACAGTGCACCGTCGTACCGACCGGGATATCCCGCAACGCCAACGCGCTGCCCGGCTTGATCGGCGCCTCGGAGCCCGCCATCACCGGATCGCCGACCTGCATCCCGCGCGGCGCGATGATATAGCGGCGCTCACCGTCGGCGTAGAGAACGAGTGCGATGTTGGCACTCCGGTTGGGATCGTACTCGAAGCGTTCGATCTTGCCGGGCACGCCATCCTTGTTACGCCGAAAATCAATATTGCGATATAGCCGCTTGTGCGCACCACCACGATGCCGCACAGAGATGCGGCCCTGGTTGTTGCGCCCGTCTATGCTCGATTTTTTCTCGACCAATCCGGCATGGGGCCGGCCGCTGTGCAGATCGCGATTGACAACCCGCACCTGACCGCGCTGACCCGGACTCGATGGTCTCAGTTTTTTCAGTGGCATCTGAACGTACCCTTACTTCTGCGCACCGACAAAGTCGATGTCATGGCCCGGCTTCAGCCGCACATAAGCCTTTTTCCAGCGGCGGCGGCGGCCCGGCGACGATCCAAAGCGCTTGATCTTGCCCTTCACATTTACGACCTGCACCGAGGCAACCTCAACGTCGAACATCTTTTCCACCGCCCGCCTGATCTGCGGCTTGGTGGCATCCACCATTACCTCGAAGACGAATTGTTGGTGGGCGTCGGCAATAATCGTCGCTTTCTCTGAAATATGCGGCGCCCGAATGATCTGATGCAGTCGCTCGTCGATCATTTCAGCACCTCTTCGAATTTCTTCACCGCATCCACGGTCATAATCACTTTGTCGAAACCAACCAGAACCACCGGATTCGCGTTTATGACGTCGACCACGTGGACACCCGGCAGATTGCGCGCCGACAGCGCCAGAGTCAGATCAAAGTCATCCGTCACGATGAGGGCGTTCGGCGCGTCGAGGGCGATGAGCTTCTCGACCAGCGCCTTGGTCTTGGGCTTGTCGATCTTGATCGCATCGACGACCACCAGCCGATCCTGACGCAACAGTTCGGACAAAATCGAGCGCACACCGGCGCGGTAGGCCTTGCGATTGACCTTCTGTTTGAAGTCGCGGTTCTGTGCCGGGAACACTTTGCCGCCGCCCCGCCAGATCGGACTGCGGTTGGTTCCCGCGCGGGCATTGCCCGTCCCCTTCTGCCGCCACGGCTTGGCACCTCCGCCCCTGACCGCCGAGCGATTCTTTTGCGCCCGCGTGCCCGCGCGCGCGCCGGCCTGAAAGGCGACCACGATCTGGTGCACCAACGGCTCGTTGAAACGGGCCGCAAAGCTCTGGTCGGACAACTCGAGCGGCGAACCCGCCTTCTTGCCCATTTCATTGATGACAGAAACTTGCACCGTTCTAGTCCTTCACCTGTCCGCCGCCCTTGACCGCGGGTTTGATGACAACATCCGCACCCTTCGGTCCCGGGACTGAACCTTTTACCAAAAGCAGATTGCGCTCGGCATCAATCCGCACGACTTCGAGACCCTGCTGTGTGCGGGTCGCGTTGCCCATATGCCCGGCCATCTTCTTGCCGGGAAAGACGCGGCCGGGATCCTGATTCTGGCCGATAGAACCCGGCTTACGATGGGCCTTGGAGTTGCCATGAGTGGCACGCCCACCGCCGAAACCGTGGCGCTTCATAGTTCCGGCAAAGCCCTTACCGATAGATCTTCCGGTGACATCAACCATCTGCCCGGCGCTAAAGATGTCCGCTTTGATTTCGGCGCCCGGCGCGAACTCTTCGCCCAATTGGTCGCTGTCGACACGAAATTCCTGCACACAACGACCCGCTTCCACACCGGCTTTCGCGAAGTGGCCCTTCAAGGGCTTGGTGACGCGATGCGGACGCCGCGACCCTACCGTCACCTGAACCGCCGTATATCCGTCGGCAGCGTCGGTTTTCAGTTGCGTAACACGGTTCGGCGCGACCTCGAATACGGTCACCGGCACCGAGGCGCCGTCGTCTGTGAAGACGCGGCTCATACCGACCTTTTGTGCAATTACACCGATTGGCATCTTATTGGCTCTGTATCTGTGCTTGTTAGCTAAGCTTGATTTCGACGTCCACGCCGGCGGCGAGATCCAGCTTCATCAGGGCATCGACGGTCTTATCCGTGGGCTCGATGATGTCCATGATGCGCTTGTGCGTGCGAATCTCGAATTGATCGCGTGACTTCTTGTCCACGTGCGGCGAGCGCAACACGGTAAAGCGTTCACACTTCGTCGGCAGCGGAATCGGTCCTTTCACGATCGCACCGGTGCGCTTTGCAGTCTCGACAATTTCCTGCGCCGAACGATCGATCATACGGTGATCGAAGGCCTTAAGCCGGATACGAATTTTTTGTGCTTCAGCTGCCATTTGTTTTACCTAGAGATACAAGTTTCAAGTTTCAAGATACAAGTAAGAACACGCATGCCGTCTCGGCCCTTGTATCTTGCCCCTTGTATCTTGTATCTGGTTTTACTCGATA
>CAMYOD010000045.1:844-2693 GCA_947259975.1 uncultured Gammaproteobacteria bacterium | reverse complement strand
AGGATCCTGGCGTGGCAAAGATAATCGAAACCCAGGATTTGGCGGTCGCCTTCGCCGAAGGGGACGATCACAATATTATCTTCCGTCACTTGAATGTGAGCGTTGAGAAGGGGGAGTTCGTGACCCTGGTCGGGGTATCGGGCGCGGGTAAATCCACGTTACTGCGGGTGATCGCCGATCTCATCCCGCCCTACGAAGGAACGGTCAAGCTCGATGCCGCGCATGACCCAACACGACGACCTATCGCGATGGTATTTCAAGCGGCGCTGCTGATGCCGTGGCGCAAGGTGGGAGACAACATCTCGCTCGGCTTGGACGGCATCGACGTGTCGGCAGCAGTGAAGAAGGAACGGGTGGAGTGGACCCTGGAGCTCGTCGGACTTGCCGGCTACGAGGATCGTTGGCCGTATCAGCTGTCCGGCGGCCAGCGCCAGCGCATTGGCATCGCCCGCGCGTTGGCCGTTGACCCGGCGATTCTGCTGATGGATGAACCGTTCGGGGCCCTCGATGCCATTACCCGCACCGGTCTGCAGGACGAACTGCTGCGCATCTGGCAGGAGACCCATAAATCCATCCTGTTTGTCACCCACGACATCGAGGAAGCCGTGTATCTGGGAGATCGGGTGCTACTACTGGGCGATAAGCCGGCACATATCGTCAACGAATACCACATTACCGTGGACCGTGATCAGCGCCGTGAGAGCGAAGAATTTCTGCACATGGTCGACGAGGTAAAGGCCGGGCTGTTGGCGGCGATGGCCTTGAGTAACGGCAGCGGGTAGATCGCAGGTCCGCCCGTTACCAATGTTTGGGAGAAGGCGCAACGATGTCTTTAACGCTTAACGAACGTCCGGTGTTTGTCCTCGGTTCCGAACGCTCGGGGACCACCTTGATCATGGCGATCCTGGGCTGCCATCCCCGTCTGGCGGTACCGGAGGTCGCCTGGTATTACCCCCGTTTCCGGCCATACCTGTTTACCTACGGCGATCTGAGCGAGATGGAGAATTTTCGCACGCTGTGCCGCGAAATGGCCTATGGGTTGCGCACGCCGTTTTGGGGCATGACGGTGAACCCCGCCACGTTTGGCGATGAGATCGTGGCGCGTGCGCTCGCCCTGGAGCAGAGTTTCGCGGGTGTCTACGCAGCGATGCTCGGGCGTTATGCCGAAGAGCAGGGCAAGCCACGCTGGGGCGAGAAGACCCCTTACAACCTTTTTTACGTGGAACAGATTCTGGAAGACTTCCCCAACGCCCAGTTCGTGTTTATCTACCGCGACGGGCGTGACGCCAGCGCGGAGTTCCTGGATTCCTCATTTGGTCCCACCAACATCTACAGTGCCGCCGAACTCTGGTTGATGGGCCAGGAGGCGGTGAAGCCATGGCGGGAGGCGTTGCCTGACGACCAGTGGTTCGACATCAAATATGAAGACTTTGTGCGCGCGCCCGTGGAACACCTCAAACGGCTTTGCGCTTATTTGCAGGAGGACTACAGCGACGAGTTGATGGAATTCCATACCACGCCGATCGCGAAACGCCGCGGCAAGACCAAGGACAATTGGGCACTGGCCGAACCCGTCTCAGATAAACACGTGGGCATCTACAAAGATTTGCTGAGCATTCGCGACCAGCGGATTATGGCCGCGGTGGCGGGAGATGCACTGCGGGAATTCGGCTACGACGACGTTCTCGAGCCGCTTGAACTGAGCGCCGAGCAAATCGCTTTGATGGGCGAAATGGATGGTCGCTACCGGGCGGCCACACTCGATGGCCCTGGCGGCTGGATCGTGATCGAGAGCTACAACGACTGGCTCCTCGATCAGCGTGCGGTTCGCCGTGAAGCAGGCCTGTGG
>CAMYOD010000045.1:0-731 GCA_947259975.1 uncultured Gammaproteobacteria bacterium | reverse complement strand
CCAGCTTACCTGCACCCAGCGCATGGCAAGATGACGCATCCATATGGTACGGCCGCTAGCCTGCCCCCCGTTGAATGATCCTTCCACAGTATATGTCGTCGAAAAATTGTGTCAGGGGTAATGGCGTCGTCACGGAATAATGCGGTTGTGATATATTTTTGTGTTCCCAGTGGCGAAGCGCCGTGGTGGTTGGTGATTAGTTCTGAAACAGTCGCTTTTGTTTGTGAGTCAACTTAGTTTACACATACGCACCCTTGCCATGGGGATTGCCGCCGCGGCCGCGGCAGTATTGGTGACGTCTTGTGTCAGCAGTGCGCCCAGACATTCCGCGCCCGTGGTTGCCCCGCTACCGGAGTCGGCCCAGGTCACCAAGGCCTATCCCATCGAACAGACCCGCGAATTCGTGGGTGAGGAGCTCAGAGGTAGTGTATTACCGGACACAGCAGGACCTCGGGTATTGCTGGGCACATCGCTCAACGGGACACCCGTGTATTTATCCGATTATCGCGGCAAGGTCGTGGTTGTGAGTTATTGGGCGAGCGGGTGTCCACCGTGTTGGACCGAACTACCACAGTTGGAAGACATTCACACGGCGTACAATGGCCGTGATGTCGAGATTGTTGCGATCAATGTCGGCGAAGCCCGATCCGCGATCGACAGCTTCTTGCAGCAGCAACAAAAACCGCTTCGATTTACGATCTTGTCGGATCGCTCTGAGCAGGCATCCGTCA
>CAMYOD010000044.1 GCA_947259975.1 uncultured Gammaproteobacteria bacterium | reverse complement strand
GTTTCGGCGGGCCAGTGGGCCAACCCCGACCTGCTGCTCGATGCGAAGGCGGTGAAGGCAAATATCGACAAGCCCGACTGGGTGGTGGTGGATTGCCGCAGCCTCAAGGCCTATGCGAAGGGACATATTCCCGGCGCCATCAGCCTCGGCGACCGCTGTAAGAAGGCGCTGCGGGATGCCACTTCCAGGGTGTTCCGAGATCCCGGAAAATACGAAAAACTGCTCGGGACGGTGGGTATAGGCAACAACACCCATGTGGTGTTTTATGGCGGCGATTTGGGAACCCTATTGGATGCCACCGTGGGGTTTTGGATCATGGAGTACCTTGGCCACGACAAAGTGCACGTGTTGAACGGCGGTGTGGATGCCTGGCGCAAGGCCGGTTACCGGCTGGACAACAAGCTGGTCAAGAAAGAGCCGACCACCTTCAAGGCGAATGTCGTCGCCAGCAGATACGGTGAAACCGATGAGGTGCTCAAGATCGCCTCCGGTGAAGCGAAAGAACAGCTGGTAGACTCAAGGACCAAGAAGGAATTCATCGGCAAGGATATCCGCGCTATCCGCGGCGGCCATGTGCCCAACGTCACCGTAAACGTGTCGCACATCGACACCCTCAAGCAGGAAAAGAACGCCAAGACCGGGAAGATGCAGCCGGTGGCTTACCTGGATCCCGATGCCGCCGAGAAGGCCTTCGGTTCGTTGGACAAGTCCAAGCGCACCCTCGCCTATTGTCAGACCGGAACCCGTTCGACCATGACTTATCTGCAGCTTCGCGCGTTGGGTTTCAAGGATGTCGCCAACTGGGATGAGTCATGGCGCGTGTACGGATCGCAGCTCACTTATCCGGTGGCAGGCGAACAATGGTTCAACTTTGCGAGCCTCGCGAGCCTCAACAAGAAAGTCAAGAATCTGGAAAAGAAGATCGCGAACATGGAAAAGGCCGCGGGCAAGAAATAACTAACCCTTCCTGCTGACCCGATGGACCGGGTAGCCACAAATCGGGGCCGCAGTCCGAAGACTACGGCCCCATTTTTGTGTCTTTGTTCAATGCCCTGGCGCAATACGCGGGCCCGGCATCGCCGCCAAACATTCGCTCGTCGCGACGCACCGGCTGGCGCTCCAACCCTGGGTGTTGTCGTGGCGCCTGTAGGCCGACACACCACCAAAATTTCGTCCCCGCGTGTTGAGTCGGCACGCGGACCATGCGCCACCCAGACCCCGATCGCGCTAAGACTTGATGTGGCAACGCAACGGTGGCCAAAAACCCTTCGAATTGCGCTATAATCTGGAAAAAGCCAAGCTGAACAAGAGCATCTGGAGTTTTATCGTGGTCGTTAAAACCACTACAGGTTGGCTAGGGGGTGCAGCAGGACCGTCGAGGCCGTGTCAGGACCGCTGTTGGGGTGTGGAGTGGTTCCGGAGTTTGATTGAGGCGTACGGTGTTACCGAAACAAAGATGTGAACAGCGGTTCGTTGCTCGGCGGCGATACGAGGGTGTTGCTGGCATGTGTGGCCGGCGCCGCGCGGTGTGCCGTACCGCAAACGGAATGACTTGATAGGCGTTGACGATAACAGCTGATGAATGACTCTACTGCGCTCTCCGAGCTGAATCATGAGCAGTCCAGCCCGGTCGTAGCCGGTGAGCCGCAAGTGCAGCGGCTCCGCGATCACGTCATAGAGATAATCAGTGACTCCGGCGAAGGTGCGCAGAAGTGCGGTCAATCGTTCGCGAGTATCGCGGCGAAGAGCGGTCACGGTATTTGGACCGTCGAGATCATTCCCGCCGAGATCGAGCCGCCGGCGCGAAGCATCGAAGGTGCCAGTGGAAACCGTATCCGTGTCGGATCTTTCGACGTGGCCAACGGGGGAGACGAAGCCGATCTAGTAGTCGCATTGAACGAGCAGGTGCTGCTGGGCCGGGTACGCGCCGGAGCGCTCAAGACCGGATGCATTATTTTGTTGGAAACTAAGTGGCGTCACCATCAGGACCCGTCCATTGTCGCCGCCTACACGTCGACCCACGACAAGCTGGTAGCCGATGGTTACCGGGTCTACGAGATTCCCATGGAGCAGGTGTGTCTACAACATACGAGTACTCCCCAGCGCGGCAAGAATATGTTCGTGCTCGGCATGCTCAACCGGCTCTATGGCCAGGACCTCAAACTGGCGCGTGAACAGGTGGCGTTCACGTTCCGGTCCAAGAGCGCGGATATCGTGGACCGCAACTACAAGCTGTTGGAAGCAGGTTATGATTGGGTGGGAGATAATCTTGATCTGCGGTTCGAGATTCCCAGCGCGAAGCGTGAACAAGCCCAGATCGTGGTGAGCGGCAACACGTCGCTGGCGCTCGGCATCATGGCTTCCGGCATGGAGATATGCGCGATGTATCCGATTACGCCGGCGACGTCGGCCTCCCACTACTTGAGTGAGATGTTCGAGAGTGTTGGCGGGCTGGTGCACCAAGCGGAAGATGAAATTGCCGCATGCGCCTTCGCCATCGGCGCCTCCTACGCGGGAAAGTGCGCAGTGACCATCACCTCGGGCCCGGGCATGGCCCTCAAGCAGGAACTCATCGGACTTGCGACCATGGCTGAGATCCCATTGGTTATCGTCAATGTCCAGCGCGGCGGACCGAGCACCGGCCTGCCGACCAAGGTCGAGCAGGGCGATCTGCTGCAGGCAATATTCGGCACCCACGGCGATGCGCCGCGGGTGGTGTTGGCCGCCGCAACCATTGAGGATTGTTTTTATCTGCCGATTACGGCACGAAAAATCGCCGAGGCGTTCAATCTGCCGGTGGTGTTGCTTACGGACGCCAATCTGGCTACTGCGCAGCAGCCGTTCGCGCGGCCGCGGTTGCGAAAAGATTGGTTTGCGGCGCCCGTCGATCAGAGTGCGATTCCCGAGGGTGAGGCGCCCTACGACTGGGATCGCACCACCGGTCTCCACCGCCGTTTCACGCCGGGCCAACCGGGCGGCATGCACACGCTTACCGGCCTGGCCCACGATCGTAAGAGCCGTGTGGCCTATGATCCGGCGACCAACGAGGAGGGACTCCGGCACCGCAGTCTGAAGCTTGCTGCGTTCCAGAAGACCCTCACCCTACCCGAGGTGTACGGCGATGTGGACGGAGACCTGCTGGTGATCGGGTGGGGCAGTACCAAAGGCGTCATCGAGGAGGCGGTGGAGCAGCTGCGCGCAGAAGGACAGGCGGTGGCGTCCCTGCATTTGACTTATTTACAGCCGATGGCGTCGGGAATCGGTGACATCATGAAACACTATCGGCAGGTTATGACCGTGGAGATGAACTGGGGTGACCGGGTCGACGACGAGTTGATCGACATGGAAAATCGCCGCTACTCGAGCCTCGCATGGTTATTGCGGGCGCGTTATCTGGTGGACGTGGATTGCTGGACCGAAGTGCAGGGGCAGCCGCTGAAACCACGGTCCGTGGCCCGGGCAATTCGTAACAAATTGACAAGGGGGTGATCCGTGTTCGATCCCATCAAGGTACTGTCTCCAAGCGTCTCCGACCTCGATGACGAGGCCTATTCTTTAGATGACTTCGAAGGTGTGGATTCACGTTGGTGCCATCGCTGCGGCAACAACGCGATTCTCACTGCGGTACAAAAGCTCTGTGCCGAGGAACAACTTGCCCCAGAGAAGACCGTGTTCGTGTCGGGAATCGGTTGTTCGTCACGTCTGCCGCATTATATGGGCACCTACGGATTCCATGCGCTGCACGGTCGCGCATTACCGGTCGCCGAAGGCATAAAAATCCGGCGCCCCGACCTGCATGTATTCGTGACCACCGGTGACGGGGACTGCTGCAGTATCGGTGCCGGACATTGGCTGCACGCCATCCGCTATAACATGAATATGACCGTTCTGCTGCACGACAACCAAATCTATGGACTCACCAAAAAGCAGGTGTCACCGACATCTCCCCGCGGGCTGGTGAGCAACACCAGCCCCCACGGCGCTCACCTCGAACCCCTCAATCCGCTCGCAGCGACCCTCGGCATGTCCAACATCTCGTTTGTCGCCCATGCGGTGGACTGGGTACCAAGCGTGCTGTGCGACATTATCAAGCAGGCGTTCCATCACCGGGGACTGGCCTTTGTGTGCATTATGCAGCGCTGCCCGAATTATCTGCCCGATCATTTCGAGGAATATATCAAGGATCCGGAGCGGATGGTGCTGCTCACCCATGCCCAGGGGTTACAAGTAGAAGACGCGGTGGCGAAACGCTTCAAACACCGTGAGGAACACGATCCTCGGGACATAGATCGCGCCCGCGAACTGGCCAACAACCGGGAGCGGGTGCCTCTAGGCATCCTGTACCGTAACCCGGATGTGCTCTGCTACGAGGACGTGCGCGCCGGCGTCGAGCATATGTCGGTGAGCGACAAGATTTCGGCGTTGGAGCGGGAGTTTGACAAGTTTACGGTGCAGCCCGCATCGTAAGGCGCTTAAGATCTGGACATTAGACTTATTTGCAAAGGGGTCACGTACACAAGCGACTAAGAGGTACCGGTGAATAGGTTCGAAGAACACGGTGAAGAGTTGGTGGCGGTGCGCCAGGACGGGCGGCTCAAGCAGCTCCTGCGCATTCATCTCGGTCCCCCGGAGCTGCCACAAACGCCGGAAACCGGACCCGCGCCGGTACTGACGCCGGCCCTGTTCAGCGCCTACCGTGATCTGGACGCATTGCGTTACGACTTTCCGGTGGTGTTGCTGGCGCCCGGCGCCGAGCGCATTGCAGTGCCGCTGTCTGGTCTCATCGACAGTCTAGTTGATGCACATGCGCAAGAGGGTGTTGCTGGAGAGCGTTACCGCCGGGATCTGTATCAATTAGAACGAGCTATCAAAGACTTGGCTGCCGGGAGTGAAGAATCATCACTCAAATCGCTTTGGATCGAGGCCGCCAACCGGTGTTATGCGCAGACTAACGACGAAGCCCGCCGCAAACAACTGCGAACCAATCTCCAGTCGGCGCGTTTGGAGCTCAACGAAGATGGAATCGTCGCCTGCTGCGATGGACAGGTCACGCGCAGGTTTTTCATGCATGCTTGGCAGCGGATCCAAACTGAACAGGATCTACACGCGCGTGAGACCCTCGACGAGTTGATCGCGGAGCTTACGGCGATTATCGATGCGGATCGCATGCGCTCTGCGCGGGCGACGTCTGCCGATTCGCTGCGCACCTCGATGGGCGACGAGCACGCGGGCGGCATCGACTTTGATCGATTATCGTCGGTGCTGCGCAGCAGCAAGCACCAACGACCGCTCAAGAGCAACCGACGCAAGCGGTTACACTCGGTGCTCAAGGTCCTGGAGGCACAGCGCAGGCAACTCGGAGCGGGAAACGGGAAGTCACACCGGCGCGGCGGGCGCGAATATACCGCCATTGACAGCTGCGTTGAGGCGTTGAAGCTCCTGGATGCCGAGATGCAGCGCATCGTCGAACTATTTCGCGCGGTGCGCATTGCCCGCCTCGAGGTCGAGAACCGGTATGACGAAGCACGGCACGACGCCTTCTTCGCCGCATTCGACCAGGAGCAGCTCACACCGGAGGAGTTACGTGGCCTGCCGCCGTTGTTCGTGCATATCGATGGTCGACACCTGGATGCCGAGAACAAATCTGCATTGATCGAGATTCTATCGTCGGACCTGCCGATAAAGGTCGTTCTCGAGCTGTACGTCATCCCCGACACATTGCCGCTGGCGGCGGGCCAGGCGGGATTCGGCGGTTGGAGCACGAGTCTAGGAAGCATGGCGACCGGACTGCGCACTGCCTTCGTACTGCAGTCTGCCGCCTCGCACCTGCCGCGGCTCGAGTCGGAGGTGGCGGAGGGACTTCGCTATAAGGGCGCTGCGCTGTACTGTGTGTACACCGGGCCGGATGAGGAGTCGGAGTCCGTGCCGCGCTACCTGCGGTGTGCCAGCGCTGTCGAAGGGCGGGCATTCCCATGCTTCGTTCACCACCCGGGATATGGTGGTGATTGGGCGCAGCGCTTCGAGTTGTTGGTCAATCCTCAGTCCGAGGAACCCTGGCCGATTCACCATTTCAGCTACGAGGATTCTGAGGGGCGCGCGATGTCCGAAGAGATCGCGTTTACCGTCGTCGATTTTCTGGCTATGGATCCGCGCTTTGCGGCGCAGTATGTGCCGGTGCCGCCGGAGGACTGGCACCCGAACATGGTGCCGCTCGGCGATTATCTCGCGTTACAAGAGGGCGAGACCTTTGGCAAGGTACCGTATCTGCTGATGGTCAATGACAGCAACACCCTGCACCGAGTCATCGTGCGGCGTGGACTGGTGGCTGCCGCACGCCGCTGTGCTGACTTGTGGCGCAGCCTCCAAGAACTCGGGGGTATCCGCAACTCTCATGCCCTGCGGTTGCTCGAGGCCGAGAGGAAGCGCGCGATCGAACAACGCAATGCCAGTCACGCGGCTACGGAATCCATGGCAGAATCGGTTGCGGTGACCGGGACCGCGACTGACACCGCGGAGATAACCCCAGCAGACACCCCACCGGTATCTGAGGCGGCCGCTGCGCCGGTCACGGATCAGGCCTATATCGAAACCGAACTGTGCACGAGCTGCAACGACTGCACGGACCGCAACGGTATGATGTTTGCGTATAACGAGGCGAAGCAGGCCTTTATCAAAGATGTCGGCGCCGGGACGTTTCGCGATCTGGTTGAGGCGGCGGAAAACTGTCCGGTGTGTATCATTCACCCCGGTAAGCCGGTTGACGCTAACGAACCGGGTGTAGAGGAATTGATGCGGCGTGCCGAGGCGTTCAACTAGATCGGCCGTCACGATGCACGCTGCGAGTCGGAGATAAGCATGGCCAAGAAGACGATCAGGACCATTCCCCAGGAGCGCACGCCGATTGCGGCGCAGGATCCTCAAGAACGGACCGGCAATTTCGATGAGGTGACATTCGGTTACACGCTCGAAGACGCTCTCAACGAAGCCGAGCGCTGTTTGATGTGTCCCCAGGAGCCCTGTGTCGCGGGTTGTCCGGTCGGCATCGACATCCCTGGATTTATCCAGGCCATCTGCGATAAAGACTTCCGCGCCTCTTACGACATACTCGCGGAGTCGACCCTGCTACCGGCTATTTGCGGGCGGGTGTGTCCGCAAGAGGATCAATGCGAACAGGTCTGTGTGGTGGCCCAACGCCTGGAGCCGGTGGCCATCGGCCGTCTCGAACGCTATGTCGGCGATATGGCGATCGCCGAGGGCTGGGCCAATACACCTGATATCGAACCGGGCGGTCACAAAGTTGCCATCGTCGGTGCCGGACCGGCGGGGATCGCCTGTGCCGCGGACCTTGCCAAAGCGGGCTGTGAGGTGACGATCTTCGAGGCCTTGCATCGGCCCGGTGGGGTGCTGACCTATGGGATACCCGAATTCCGCCTGCCGAATCCGGTGGTCGACGCAGAATTTCAAAAGGTGATCGAGCTCGGGGTCAAGGTCGAATGCAACACCCTGGTGGGGCGGCTGTTCACTATCGAACAACTGCGCGATGAGATGGGCTTCGATGCGGTGTTCATCGGTACCGGCGCCGGATATCCAAGCTTCATGGGGATCCCGGGTGAATCACTGAACGGGGTGCTTTCGGCCAACGAGTTCCTGACGCGATGTAACCTGATGGCTGCGGGGGAGTTTCCCGCCAAGGACACGCCGCTGGGCTTGGGGCGCAAAGTAGCGGTCATCGGCTCCGGCAACACGGCGATGGATGCGATGCGTGTCTCGTTGCGGTTGGGCGCCGAAGAAGTGCACTGCCTGTATCGCCGCACCAAGGCGGAGAGTCCGGCGCGTGTGGAAGAACTTCACCACGCCAAAGAAGAAGGCGTGATATTTCAGTGGTTGACGGCGCCGGTCGAGATCCTCGGTGATGATGACAACAACGTTCGCGGATTGCGTTGCATGCGTATGGAGCTAGGGGAGCCCGATACTTCCGGACGGCGGCGACCCGTGCCGATAAACAACAGCGATTTCGAGTTTGAATGCGACACGGTCATTTATGCCATCGGTACCAACGCTAACCCCATCATTGGTCAAACTTCAAAGCTCAAGCAGAACAAGTGGGGCTACATCGAGGCCGACGAGGAGCAATCCACCTCACTCGCTGGAGTGTTTGCGGGCGGCGATATCGTTACCGGCTCAGCCACGGTCATCCTGGCGATGGGCGCCGGGCGCCGCGCGGCACAGAGCATCAAGGCCTATCTGGGTATAAATGATACCGACGATATGAAGGCCTCGGATCCCGCGCGGCCGCGCATCTTTGGCATCGACACCCGGCAGAAGCAATTCACCCGGGTGCGTCTTCCCCGCCAGGAACGCGCCGCTTAGACGCTCTGCGAATAGCGTGTGTGCGGCGGGATTTATCCCGATGGATGTGGTTCCTCTCCCATCAGCCGACAGTTTTCGTTTCTAGTCCAACGCTCTAGCGCTTCGCGTTCTTCCCCTTTGAAGCGCGCCAGACGGCTCATCAATTCATCGAAGTCGACCTGATGACCGTCGAAGTCCGGACCGTCGACGCAGCAGAACTTCATCTCGCCGCCCACTGACACCCGGCACCCACCGCACATTCCGGTGCCGTCGACCATGATCGGATTCAAACTGACCATAGTCTTGATGTCGTGGGGCCGGGTCGCGTCGGCACAGAACTTCATCATCACCGGCGGACCGATGGCGATGACCTCCTCGATATCGGGGTGTACCTCGATGGCCTTCGCGATGCCGTCGGTAACCAGTCCCTTGATACCGGCCGAACCGTCGTCGGTACATATGATAAGTTCATCACACACACTGGCGAACTTGTCTTCCCAGAAGATCAGATCCTTGTTGCGGAACCCGATGATGCCGATGACGTATGCCCCGCGCTGCTTGAACGCGCGCGCCTGCGGATACACCGGGGCGACCCCGAGTCCACCGCCAACGCAGGCCACTTTTTTTCTTTCACCGACATGACTGGGCATGCCCATGGGGCCTACCACGGCATACAGTGCGGTGCCGACCTTGCATGTCTGTTGCATTTCCCGCGTGGTCTTACCCACCGCTTGGACGACTAACGTGATGGTACCGCGCTCAATGGAAAAATCGGCGATCGTCAACGGGATGCGTTCGCCATCCGCGTGCACCATGACGATCACGAACTGACCCGGTTTCGCGGCCTTGGCCAGCATCGGGTAGTGGACCTCGAGCAGGAAGGTAACGTCGGAAAAATCCTCACGAGCCAGGATCTTATACATAACTTTTCTCTCGATCGAAGTGTGTCTGGCGGCCTTGATGGGAGCCAAGTACACGCTTAGCAGTTGCTTTAGCCATCCGGGATGGCGCGGATTATCTCACAAAATTGGTGTTAACCTGGGTTTCGATGGGCATTCCCCGGCCACCGAAAGACGCGATGTTTCGCCCTCATCGTTCGCTATTCGTAGTTTAATACAGATTACGCTCGCGAGCAGGCGGGCTATAGCCCTGCCGATAGGTCCTGATGGATGGCCTCGGCGGCACTCTTACCGGCGCCGGCGGCGAGAATGACGGTCGCCGCGCCGGTCACTGCGTCCCCCCCGGCATAGACGCGCCGGCGGCTGGTCTCGCCCTTTTGCTCATCGACCACCAGGCCGCCCCACGAATGGGTGGCCAGTCCCGGAGTGGTCTTCGCCAGCAGTGGGTTCGGCGTGGTGCCGATGGATAACACCACATTGTCAACCGGAAACACGAACTCCGAGCCCTCGATGGGCACCGGCCGTGCGCGCCCGGACTCGTCGGGTTCGCCCAACTCCATGCGCAGGGACTTCAGTCCGGTGACCCAGCCGTCATCGTCACCGATGACCTCCACCGGGTTGGTCAGCCAATGAAACTTCACACCTTCTTCGATAGCGTGGTGATATTCCTCGACGCGCGCGGTCATTTCCGCCTCGCTGCGCCGATAGACAACCAGCGCTTGTTCCGCGCCCATGCGCCGCGCCGAACGCACCGCATCCATGGCGGTGTTGCCCGAACCGATGACGGCGACACGTTTTCCGACCTTGAGCGGGGTATCGGCCTCGGGAAACTGAAACGCCTGCATGAGGTTGATACGGGTGAGAAACTCATTGGCCGAATAGACGCCGTTGAGATTCTCTCCCGGGATGCCGAGGAATTTCGGCAGGCCGGCGCCGGTGCCGATGAACACTGCCGAAAATCCGTGGCGGTCGAAGAGGTCATCGAGGGCAATCGTCTTGCCGATGATGACGTTGTTGATGAATTCCACACCGAGCCGCTTCAGGGCGTCGATTTCCCAGTCGAGAATGGCGTTGGGCAAGCGGAACTCGGGGATTCCGTAACGCAACACGCCGCCGGGCGCGTGCAGGGCCTCGTAGACTGTTACCGGATAGCCCTGGCGCGCAAGCTGACCGGCGCACACCAGACCCGCGGGTCCTGAGCCGACCACCGCGATGCGTGCACTTTGCCACGGCGGCGGCGGGGATTCGCCGAGCGGCTGGGAGCGTTCCCAATCGGCAACGAACCGCTCCAGGTGGCCGACAGCCACCGGGCCAAACCTTTTTGCCATATGGCATTTGAGTTCGCACTGCGACTCTTGTGGGCACACCCGTCCGCAGATGGCGGGAAGCGGATTCGCCGTACGCAGGATCGATGCCGCCCGCGGCAGGTCACCGGCGGCGATGGCGTGCACGAAGTCGGAGATCGGAATGCGTACCGGGCAGCCTTCCATGCACACCGGGTCCTGGCAACGCAGGCAGCGTTCGGCTTCGAACATCGCATGGGCGAAACAATAACCCTCGTTGACCTCATCGAAGTCCTGGGCGCGATCCGTCGCATCGCGCTGGGGCATCGGAGTTTTGTCGGTGCGTTTGACTGGCATCAGCTCATACCACCCTCGGACCGCCGGCACGCGGCTAGGGCCTCCTCCTTCACGTACATCTTGCTGCGCTGGACTGCTTCGTCAAAGTCCACCTGATGTGCATCAAAGAAAGGCCCATCCACGCAGGCGAATTTCACTTCTCCACCGATGGTGACGCGGCACCCGCCGCACATTCCAGTGCCGTCGATCATCAGCGGATCCAAGGAGGCCTGGGTCGCAATGCCCGTGGTGCGGGTGGTATCCGCCACCGCGCGCATCATCGGCATCGGACCAATCGCCAGAACGTAGTCGGGCCGCTCGGACTGGTCGCCGTCAATGAGTTGTTGGAGCCGTTCGGTCACCAGGCCCTTGAACCCTGTCGAGCCGTCGTCGGTGCAAAGTTCGAGGTTGTCGCAAACCTCGCGAAGCTCATCGACGAGTATCAACAAGTCTTTTTGCCGCGCGCCCACAATGATCGTAGTACGGTCTCCCTGCTGCTTGCGCTCACGCATCAGGCACAGCAACGCGGCTGCGCCGTAACCTCCGCCGACGCCAATAACGTGTCCACCGGGCTCGAATTGTGGTGCTTCGCCGAGCGGTCCCACGATGTCCAGAATCTCGTCGCCCTCGTCTAACGCTCCCAAGTATCGCGTCGTGACGCCGACTTCTTGCACCACGATGGTTACCAGCCCGCGGTCGCGGTCGTAGTCGGTGATCGTCAACGGACGATTACGAACTGCCCGGCGTTGGCAGACTCGGCAATCAGCGGCGCGTGTACGCGAAATAGCTTAGTGATGGGTGTTAAGGCGCGTTTTTCGAGGATTACCGCCAAGGTTCAAAGCTCCGGGTTTTCGTGCATGGCCTTGAGACGCCGCCAGCGCCGATCGACCTCGGATTCCACGGCCGCCAGATGTTTCGTATTGTCGGATGACATAAGGTGGCCGGTTTTTCCCATCAACGCCAACCAATCGATGACCTTTCGGCGGCGACCCAACAGGTCCGGGTCGTAATTGATTACGGTATGTCCCTTTTCTACTTCATAGATAGGGAAGAAACATGAATCGGCGGCAGTTTGGAGTACCGTTTGCGCGGCATCGTCAGTGGTGCGCCAGTTGAGCGGGCAAAACGACAGCACCTTTCCATACACCAGGCCCTCGCGCTTCGCATACCATTGGGCCTTGGCGGCCTTGCGCATGAGATCTTCCGGATAACCCTCGCTAGCCGTGAATATGTAGGGCAAATGGCAGGCGGCGAAGATCTGGGCAGTGTCCTTGTGATGAAACACCTTGCCTGCGCGTTTGCGCCCCACCTCGCTGGTCGAGGTGCGATGACCTAGCGGCGTGGCGTAGGAAAGCTGGGCACCGGTATTCATGTAGCCTTGGTTGTCGTATTCCAGGATGATCATGTTGTGATTGCGGTGGGCGGCTCCCAAGGCCGGACCGATGCCGATGTCCATACCCCCGTCTCCGGTGACCATCATGAACGTAATATCCGGGGAGTCGGGCAGCTCACCCCGGTGCAGCAGCTCGTGATACATCTCCACCAGACCCGCTAGCGTGGCCGCGCCGTTCTGGAATAAATTGTGAATGTAGGTGATGCGGTGGGCGGTGTTGGGGTAGCCGGTGGTCACGACCATGGCGCATCCGGTCTGGAATAGCACTACCAGGTCTCCTTCGAGAACGCTGTAAATCTGATGCAACACCGGAAACACGCCGCATCCGGGACACGCCCCATGACCAGGTGCGATGCGCCCCGGCATGCTGGTCGTCGCCCACAGCGGTTCGAGCTCGACCTCGAGGCGCCCGCTGTCGGGATTCTCCCGCACCCGGGCCATACCGCGGGAGACCTCCGCGGTCTCGATGGCGGGAAGGCCGCTGGGCGGTGTCTTGTCGGGGTCACCGGCCCACGTGCCGTGGTAGGCAAACGGCACCGCGACGGTACGCGACTTCGCGGTCTCCAAGGCTTGGTCGAAAAACTGCTCGGCATCGGTATCGTCAAAATCCCTTCCGCCGAGGCCATAAACCCGGCTTAGCACCAAGGTGCGATTGCTTTCATCCTGTTGCAGTGCGGCGCGTACTTCGAGAGACAGATTGCCGCCGTCGGCGCCGTAGGAGTCTGCCCGGTCCCCGATGACAACCGCCTGCACGTTTGCCAGCGCGTTGCGAAACGCCGCGGCCGGAAACGGTCGCAGGACATTCGGCGATAGCACCCCGACCTTTTGGCCGCTATCCCTAAAGCGATCCGCGACTTCCTTCGCGGTTTCGGCGGCGGAGTTCAAAAGAACAACGGCGACTTCGGCATCATCCATTCGATAGGCGTCCATGACCGGATAGTGGCGTCCACTGACGGTGTACAACTCCTCGAGCACCTGTGGAATTACTTGGCGCGCGGCCTCCATCGCCAGCGACAGTTGTTTCTTATTATTAATAAGATCGGGATCGTTCATATAAGGTCCGAAGGTCACCGGATGCCTCGGGTCTAGTGCGGTGTATGGGGGGTCGGGTGTGCCGAGAAAATCATGCTGCACCGCCTCCGGATCGTCGAAACACTCCAGTCGCCGCTTCTGATGACTGGTGAAAAATCCGTCATAAGCGACAAGCACCGGTAGGCGTACGTCGGCGTGCTCGCCGATTTTTACCGCCGCGAAGTTCAGGTCGTACACCGCTTGTGGATCCCTCGCCAGCAGGATGATCCAACCGGTGTTCAGGGCGAAGTAGATGTCGGAGTGATCACAGCGAATGTCGAGCGGACCGGAAACGGCGCGCGTGGCGATGTTGAGCACCATCGGCATGCGGGTTCCGGCCTGGACCGGAAGCTGCTCGAGCGCGTAGAGCAATCCCTGGGACGAAGTCGCGTTCAGCACCCGACCGCCACCGATCGCGGCGCCATAACAGATGCCTGCGGCGCCATGCTCACCGTCTCCGGGGACCATGACGATTTCATGCTCGCCGTTGGCCTGCATCTTGGCAAGGTTTTCCGCGACCTCAGTGGAAGGCGTGATCGGAAAGTATCCCATCAGGTGAAACCCGATATCGCGTGCGGCAGCCGCCGCCGCCTCGTTACCACTCAAAAAATCGACGTGCTGAGGCATGGGTGCGCCGCATCGTGGTCGGTTTGTGGATTGTTGTGCAGCCGCCTGGATATTAGTTGCCACGAGTACCTCCGACGCGTTTGTTGATCTCGGGATACAGCGGAACCTGCAGACGATCGGCCAATCCCGGCGTTTCTGCTTCGCGCGTCATGGCCTCGGTGGGGCAGGTCTCGATGCAGCGCAGGCATCCCTTGCAGTAGCGATAATCCACGCCCAGCATACGGGCGCTAGGCGCTTCTTCAGCGGGTCCTTCGGTAGACCAGGTCAGCGAAAAATCCGGACACTCCAGGGCCGGTACGGTACCCGCGCCTTCGTTAGACCACACCAGACAAAAGTCCGGGCACACCAGCACGCACAGTCCGCAGTGAATGCATTCCTCGGTATTGAAGACCGGCAACCAGCCGGTACGCGAGGTGGTTAGGTCATTCCACACGGTATTACCCGGCAGCGGCAGCACTCCACCGATGGGTGCCGTTTGATAACCCCACACCGGTTGCGGGCGCATGACGGGAAGATCTTCGCATCCGTGACCAACATGATCGAGCACCTCGAACTCCTCGCGCCCGCGAGCAAACGCCCGTTCGTTGGCGGCCACGGCCTCGGGATTGTGGTGCGCGAATCCTTCGCTCAAGCCCGTGAGCACCGCCTGTGCGTCAAGAAATGGTAACGTCGCAGTGAGCACCCCGAGCAGCACGGCGTTGGGACGGGATCGCTCTTCCACCGCAATCTTGAGCGCGTCGACGCGGACAATCTTGGCACCGACCGGCACACGGGAAAGTCCCTCGGGGAGTTCGCCCGCCGCCGCGTTACAGATCAGCGTGCTCGACGATTTCAGACCGGCCAGCGTGATCGGCTGTTCCAGCAGAGCGGTATGAAACACGACGACAACATCCGGCGAGTCTATCGGAGCGCTGGTGCGGATGGCCTTGTCCGCGTCGCCGAGGCGGATGTAAGAGCGCACCACCGAACCTTTCTTTTCCGAACCGTAGGAGGAGAAATGCGCGCCGTTCAGATGCATATGCAGCACCGCGGTGCGCGCCAGGATCTGACCGGCGGCATGGGCGCCCAGACCGCCAATGGATTCGAAGCGGATCTCGAAGAATCGAGACGGATCAGGCAATGTAGATTGACGGTTCATTGGTCGGTTTGAGGCCGCTGTTTTTCCATAAAATATCTTAAGGAATTTTATCGTTTACTGTTTTGATTCTAGTCAATATGTTGAGTAATTCACTGCCAAATTGGTTGCCGTGCCCGCGATTTTCTAAATCCGGGCGCGCCAGCCCAGCATATTTTTACCCAAGCGTCCCGCGACCATTCTCCGCAAATAAACTGGAGACCCGTATGTTGTGATTTCATTAACGTGACGCCGTGGCGCTCTCAGTTGGGTACCGTGCAGAGTCGCGGGGCCAACACGGCGCCGCGGCGGTATCCGGCACGCTGGGACTGATCACCCACGGCACTCGGGCTTACGGTATCGACTACGGGACTGTGTGCGAGGTTCGGCGCTACGGACAGGTGGGCGCGGGTGATAGCTCAGAAACGGCCATTATCGGTGCCGGTTCGGCCCAGTAAGCGCGAAGAGACGGTGTCGAAAAACGCGCTGTGACCGACGTCTTGCAGCGGGGTTGGGGCCTCGTAGTAATAACCCTGGGCCAATTCGATGGAGAGTGCGCGCACCAAGTCATGGGTGTTCTCATCCTCCACACGCTCGGCGATGGTCTTGACTCCTAACGCCTGTGCTACCTGATGGATATGCTCAACGATCAGCCGGTCACGCCGGTTGTGGGCGATATGTTGCACGAAGCTGCCTTCGATCTTGACGAAATCGACCGGAAAATATTTGAGGTAAAGAAACGAATTGAAGCCGCTGCCGAAGTCGTCGAGGGCGAACAGGATGCCCTCTTCTCTGAGTTCACGTATCAGGCCGGATAGTTTCGATAGCTGGCGGAGCGCCTCCCTTTCGGTGATCTCGATGACCACTTCTCCGGGTGGTGTTTGCTGGGCCTGCAATAGTGCCGGTAGATTCTCCATGAATTCGTGATTCTCGATGGTCACCGCTGATAAATTGATAAACAGTTTGACACCCGCCAGCGACGCAATGCGACGCTTGTGATCGAGCGCCTGCTCCAGCACGAATCGGTCCAGGTCCTCGATGCGGCCATGGCGTTCCAGGTCGGGGACAAAGTGGTCGGCGCTCAACAGGCGGTCACCGTCCTGGATGCGCGTTAACACCTCGCATGCGAACATGCGGTTGGCGCGGACGTTGACGATCGGTTGCGCATAAAGTAGGACCCGCTCCTCAGCAATCGCCTTGCGCAGCCACACGTCTCTTCCGTGGATCCGGGTCGCATCTTTCACCTCGGCGCTATCAACGGTTACTGCCCGGTTTCGGCCCAGGGCCTTGGCCTTGGTGATGGCCACATCGCCGGTAATCGACAGGCTCTCGCTGGTGCGCCCGTGCATCGGGTACGAGACCACACCCATGCTGGCGGTCACGCGCAGCGGTCCTTTGGTGGTCTGAAACTCCATTCCCGCGATGGCGCGACATAGGGCATCGGCCATGACTTGCCCCTCTTGCAGCGCGGTGTCGGGGAGGATGACTGCAAATTCGTCCTCGCCAATGCGGGCAATGATGTCTTGGCTCCGCACTCCGTTACGCAGCACATGAGCGACCTCCTTGAGTACCAGATCTCCCATAGGATGACCGTGGACATCATTGATATAACCAAAATGATCCAGGTCGAAGACCAGCATTGAGAACGGTGCGCCATGCCGACCGGCGAATTGAATCTGCGCGTTGATGCTCTGCTCAAATTTCCAGCGGTTATTGAGCCTGGTCAGCGGGTCGTTGCTGCTGAGCTCTTCGAGCTGGCGATTGTAGTCCTCGATCGCTTCGAGCAGGTGATTGAACGAGTGCGACAACCCGCTGATTTCCTGTACCTGGCTCTTGTGTGCTACGCGCCGGCTCAAGTCGGTATCATCGATGATGTCCCTCATTACTCCGGCCATCGCGCTCAGCGGCCGGACCACGAAGTGGCGCAAGTTAACGTGCACCGCAAACAGTAAAATTGCCAGGAACAACAAACTAAACCCAATCATGAGCTGCAGCATCGGGTCGAGCGGTACCGTAAGGCGATCAACAGGATGAATGATGTCAATGACGCCATTGACGTCGCCGAGTTGGGCGGACTGATGACACGAAAGACAATCCTGTTCGACCTTCACCGGGTAAACATAGCGAATCTTCTCCTCGCCGATGGAGAGACCGATACTGCCTTGCTCAAAGGCCTGGCGCACCATCGGATCCGCCCGTAGCGCACTGTCGTCGTCACGGCCGCCGAATTGGCGGGCAACCAGGTCGCCGCGTATGATTCGGATGATATGATCTTGTTTGTTCTTCCGCAGCTCGTTAATCGCGTTGTCGATATCCTCGCGGCCACCGCCCTGACGCATGACCAGATACAGGTTCCCGAACGCTAGATTCGCGAATTCGCGCGCGTGTGACGTGGCCAGATCTTCTATTGCCGCACGTTTCAACCACAGCGATGTGGTCAACAACAACGCCACGGTTACCAACGCCGAAGCCGAAAACAACACCAGCACCAATTTGGTGAGGCTAAGCGGCGAGCGGTGGGCTTGATTATTATCGCCCATAATGACGAATGGTGTTTTGGGCAGCGCCGCGCGCTCGTGGGAAAACGGCATCAATGCCCGTTATTTGTATGCTAAAGTGCTGTTTACCGGTTATCCCAAGCAACATGTTTATTGACCCCGCCGCATCAACTCTGAAGATGCGTTGCAGCTTGTGCATTTAAGAAGAAACACCAGAGCACGCGTATCGGCTACAATTCGACCAGATGCGTGCGCCGCGACACGGATGCCTAAGCTGCCAAGATGACACAATCCCGCCCCGCTTCCTTGGCCTGATACAGCGACTCGTCCACCCGCCGCAGCAAGGCCTCAACGGTCTCACCCGGTTTGAGCCGCGCAACACCCACGCTGGTGGTAAAGCGGACTTTGTCTCCGTCGGGGTTGGTGACCTCGGCGTCGGCGCACGCTGTGCGGATTTGCTCGGCAAGTCGTTCCGCATCCACGGTGTCGGTACGCGGTAGTAACGCCAGGAACTCTTCACCACCGTAGCGGCCAACGAGATCAGATTTTCGTAATGCCTGCTCCAATACCTGGGCGAAGGTCTTCAGCACCTCATCCCCAGTCAGATGTCCGTGCGCGTCATTGATGCGCTTGAACTTGTCCAAATCGAACAGCAAGACGCACAGCTTGTGTCCGTTTCGCTTAGTATGATCTAGCTCCACTCGTGTTCTTTCCATCAACGCGCCACGGTTGAACAACCCGGTGAGTGGATCGCGGGTCGCTTGACGGTATAGCCGCAGCAGCATCTGTAACTCCGACATCGATGCCCACAGCGCCAGGCACGTCAACAACACCAGCAACGTCACGTTGCCCAAAAATGTCAGCGACACCAAATCGCCAAATACTGCCTCGACCACGAACAGGGTCATAAACGCAGGCGCCGCCAACGCTAACCCCTCCAACAGCGGCAACGAAAAGACCCCCAGCTGCGCGACGGTCACGAACGGAAAGAAGGCATACACCATGAGTGCGCTGGGCGGCGCGCCGTCTTCGAGCACGAAGCGTGACGCGATGTAGAACAAACACGGTAAGGTGACCAAGACAAACAATTTCAAACGCGCCCGCGGCAGATCATGCGGCTTGTCGCCAAGAAACGCCAGCCCGAGGTAAAGCGCGGCGAAAAGAACACGCAGCGCCGCGAGCCACGCCACCGTCGCTCGATCGGGGATGGAAAAATAATCGACGCCAATCCACACCAGTAAGATGCCCGCAAACACCAGGGCCAGAACGCGGATACGATCCTGGATGAAACTCGCACGCGTACCTAGAAAATCAGCGGTGCGATGGCGGTTGTCTATCAAGTCCAACATGTTTAATGCTAGTGTCCGCCAGCTAAATTTTGGACCGGTGGGAAATGATCCGTCGCCGTGTGGCGGTGCCACCCCGGATTTCGACCGTTCCGCGTGGATCGTGGATTCCGTCACTGCTGATGTACCGTTCCCCAACACTATTATTCACTTGCTCGTACCCCAGGCCTCTTCCCGGCGATCACACCGGCAAGGGAACGCGAGCATTTAATTAAAAGTATAGATCACCCCCGCTTGGAGTCACCCTCACCGCAGGCGGACATGGCGACCGCTAATCGTGACTGTCCGGGCGTTCAAGACTAACAAAAACCTATCATTTACTATGGATATAGGGCATCGCGTGGGCGGGTGCCAATCAGCTAGGCGGCGAGAATGACCCGGTCGCGGCCCCCCTCTTTGGCCTGATATAGCGACTCGTCCACCCGCAGTAGCAACACCTCGGCGGTCTCTTCCGGTCTGAGCCGCGCGATGCCGGCGCTGGTGGTGAAATGGAGTTTACTGTCGTCGCGAGCGGCAATCGTGGTCTCGGCGCACATCTGGCGTATCTTTTCAGCAAGTCCCTCCGCATCCGCGGTGTCGGTGCGTGGCAGCACCGCGAGGAATTCTTCGCCGCCGTAGCGGCCGACAAGATCGGAGCTTCGTAATCCCTGCTCCAGTATCTGGGCGAAGGTCTTGAGTACTGCATCCCCAGTTAGATGACCGTAGTCATCGTTGATACGCTTGAACTTATCCAGGTCGAAGAGCAATACGCATAGTTTATGTCCATGCTGTCGGCCACGTTCTACTTCCACTTGCATTCTTTCCATGAGTGCGCCGCGGTTGAACAAACCGGTGAGCGGATCGCGGGTCGCCTGACGGTACAGCCGCAGCAGCATCTGCAACTCTGACATCGACGCCCATAGCGCGAGACATGACAGCAGTACCAGCAATGACAGATCGCCGAGAAACGACAGCGACAGCAAACTGGCGAAGTGGGCCTCAACCGCGACCAGGGTCACAAACGCCGGCACCAATAACGCCAATCCTTCCAGTAACGGCAATGGAAAGATGGCGAGCTGGACAACCACCACGAATGGAAAAAAGGTATACAACATGAGAGCACCCACGGCCCCGGCGTCTTCGAGCACGAAACGCGAAGCGATGTAGAACAAACACGGCAAGATAACCAGCGAGGCCAGTTTCAGGCGTGCCCGTGGCAGGTCATGCAGCTTTGTGCCGTAACTGGCCAGGCTTAGATAAAGCACGGCGCACAGGATGCGCAGCACCGCGAGCCGGATCACCGTCTCTTTGCTGTCGATAATAACGTAGTCGAGCGCGGTCCAAAGTACCACGATGGCGGCAAACACCAGCGCCAGCAGTCGGATACGGCCCTGAATGAAATTTGCCCGGGTGCCGAGAAAATCCCGGGTACGTTTGCGGTTGCTTATCAGGTCTAGCATCGATAGCGCCAGCGGCCGCCAGGTAGACTGTTTTGCCGCATAAGACGACTGGGTTATTTGATCGTTTGTCTGTGTCACATTTGTAGCGAGATCTTCCATGGTTGGTGTTCCTCTACATTGCTCCGATCTCACAATGCCCGCTGGTGCTTTCACGCAATCCGGGCGTACGGCCTTGCACACTTCAATCCAGTATAGACCACGTTACCCAGTCGTTCCTGTTTCCCCTCCAGCGTTATTGGGCGATAGCGAACAGATCTTCGTAGTCGGTGTCGGTATCGTAGGAATATTGTTTGTGTATCGCGGCGAAATCATCGACGTGGTCGACAAACACATCCACTACCGCGGGGTCGAAGTGTCTTCCCCGCTGTTCGGTAATCCACTTGACGGCCCGCTGCAACTCCCAAGGTTCTTTGTAGACGCGGGGTGAGATGAGCGCATCGAAGACATCGGCGAGGGCGATGATGCGCGCGTAAACATGAATTTCTTCTCCCTCGAGTCCCTGCGGATATCCGCTGCCATCCCATTTTTCGTGGTGTTGCAGGGCGATGATCGCCGCTGCCCGGAGGATATCCCGTGTCGAGTGCTTGAGCATCGCGTAGCCGATACGCGTGTGGTTTTGCACGATCTTGAATTCGTCATCGGTGAGCTTGCCGGGCTTTAAATTGATTTCGTCGGGAATCCCCAGCTTGCCGATGTCGTGCAATGGCGACGACGCAGTGATCATGTCAACATCCTCATCGGCAAGCCCCAGCTCTCTCGCCAGCAGTTGACAGAACAGGGTCACGCGCTTGGTGTGATTATGCGTTTCGTTGGAGCGCTGTTCCTCGATCACGCCCATGGCGTAGACGGTGTCTCGCAAGGTGCCCTCTATTTCGTCATTGAGCGCCATCAACTCCTTATTTTTCTTTCGCAGCAAGTCACGATGCGCAATGACCTTGGAGTTGAACAGATTGATCTCGTTGGCGACATAAGTGATCTCCTGGGTGGTAAACATTTCAGGATTCACCGGGCTATGTTTGCGATAAGCGATTTTTGCCCCCTCAACGAGGGTGTGCAAAGGAGACTGGACATGCCGACGAATAGTGTGAGAGGTGTTTACGGCGATCAATATCAAAAAGATGACCGAGGTCACAGCAAGTCCCGCCAACACTACCAGTGAGCGCCGCTGGTAATCCTTCACATCCAATTCGATGTCTACGGCGCCGAGCACCGTGCCTGCCGGTACCTGATGACAGCCCAGGCAGTTTAACTTGCCCTCGCTGGTGGCGATGTAGGGAATGATGGCGCGCACCGTGGGGTGAAGCGTGAATTCATCGAGGATAAAAACCGGATGTTTGGTTTTAAATGCCTGTTTGGTAACGGAGTCGAATTCCCTCTCCAATGCCGTGCCGCTACCGAACTGCTCGATGATCGGCTCGCCGCGGATTACGTGCAGCGTATTGACGTTGTGCTGGCGCATGATCTCCTCGAGATAGTAGTCGCGCCCCTCCATGATTCCGGCCTTCATCTGCGCCGTGAGTCCTGATTTAACGAGCTCGGCATGGGCAAGGGCCTGATTCATCATTGCTTGCTTGGAAAGCGCTCGAAAGTTCATCCCGGTGATGAACACGGTGACGATTGCTAATACCAGTAGAAATGTAATCAGATTGCGGACGGTGATCGTCTTAATACT
>CAMYOD010000043.1 GCA_947259975.1 uncultured Gammaproteobacteria bacterium | reverse complement strand
TTGAACGTGTGAGACGCGAATGCGTCACAAACGAGGTTTCTCATGGATTTCAGACAATTACATCATCCCGCGGGCGTATTGGCCGGCCTGTTCCTGCTGTTGGCGGCGGGCGGCGCCGCCGCCCAGACGTTTATGAAATGCCAGGACGCCGACGGGAAGTGGCATTATGGCGATACGGCGGCGCGGGAATGTGCCAAGTCGCGCATCACCGAGATCGACCAGGAAGGAAATAGAGTGCAGGAGATCGAGGCACCGGTCAGCGAAGAAGAACTGGCGGCGCGCAAGGCCGCGGAGGAAAAGGCCCGGGCTGAACAAGAGGCCGCGGATAAACTGCAGGGCGAACTCGAACGCCTGCGGGCAATTTACGACGATGAAGATGCGATCATTCGTGCGCGCGACGAACGCCTGGCGCACATCGATCGAACCGTGGCGATCAACGACGCGCTCATCAAACAGTCGCAGTCCGCACTTGCCAAGCTAAAGCAGCGTGCAGCTTCGCGCGACACAAATCGCGGATACGGAAACGCAGATCGCGGAGTACACCGCCGCGAACGATGCAGAACGCGCACAACGCGCGGATGTGGTGGAAAAATATAATCGCGATCTGGTGCGTTATCGTGAACTGACCGGTGTCGCGTCGGTTGAGGACGGCACCGAAGAAGACCAGTCCGCCAATTAGGTTCGCTACGTCCGCTACGGCTCAGCCGCCGGTCACCGGTGGGAAAAACGCAATCTCATCTCCATCCTTAACCGCCGCGTCCACATCCGCATAGCTTAGGTTGACGGCCGCCAGGGTATTGGCCGGGAGCTCAATGCCGGGTGCCGCCCGTGCCCAGGCGTCCGCCACCGAATTGATGCCCTCGGCCTCGAGGACGTCTTCGTCGCGCCCCATGCGCTCCCGCAGGCGAGCGAAATACCTGACCGTAATACTCACTTTTGCAACCGCCCCCGCAGGCCGGTCTGACCGGATTTATTGCGCAAACTCAAGGGGTTAGTGGGTTCCAATTCGGTGTGCTCCCGGTGCGGTCAGATGCGAATTCAAATTCACGCCGGAATTGCCCCGCTGTGCGCGAAACCGCGTCGCGCCGGGCAAAGCGATTGCGGGCGTGTCAGCGAAATTATAGCGCACTCATCAAGCACTTAGGTGATTCACGGCGCAGACCGCGGCACCGCTGCGTATGGCGCCACAGGCTTGCGGGCGCTGAAAGCCGTTGCCGTCCGAGGGTGATGCGCTATAGAATCCGCGCCCTCCAAGGCGAATAGACACCGACCACGCACCGATCAGCAAAAAGGGGTCAGTCCCCATTTCGCGGAAGTGGGCGGCCGCCTGTATAGACTGCACTTTAACGGAAAAGGGGACTGACCCCTTTTTTCAAGATAACGGTTCACAAGGAGACCGATCATGATCAAGCCCCATGGGTCAGATACCCTGAACCCCTTGTTCGTCTACGATTCCTCGGCGCATGACGCGCTGGCCCATGAGGCGGAGAGCCTGCCTTCATTGATGCTCAACTCCGCCGCCGCGGCGAATGCGGTGATGCTGGGCGCCGGTTACTTCAATCCGCTGACCGGATATATGAATCTGGCCGACGCCATCAGTGTGGCGCAAAACATGAAAACCACCGAGGGCCTGTTCTTTCCGGTGCCGGTGCTGAATCTCACCAACAATATCGAAGCCATCAAGGGCGCCAAACGCATCGCCCTGCGCGACCCCAACGTCGAAGAACATCCCATCATGGCGGTGATGGATGTGGAGAACATCGAAGAGGTCAGCGATGACGAGCTGACGCTCATGGCGGAGAAGATTTTCGGTACCACCGATGCGGAGCACCCCGGCGTCGCCACCTTCATGAGCCTGGGCAAATACGCGGTCTCCGGACCCATCCAGGTCTTGAGTTTCTCCTATTTCCAGGCCGATTTCCCCGACACCTTCCGTACCGCAGTGGAGATTCGCAACGATATCGCCGAGCGCGGCTGGAAGAAAGTCGTGGCGTTTCAGACCCGCAATCCCATGCACCTGGCCCACGAGGAACTGTGCCACATGGCCATGGATCGTCTCGGTTGCGACGGCCTGGTGATTCACATGCTGCTGGGCAAGCTCAAACCCGGCGACATTCCGGCGCCGGTGCGCGACGCCGCCATCCGCAAGATGGTGGAGCTGTACTTTCCGCCCAACAGCGCCATGGTCACCGGCTACGGCTTCGACATGCTCTATGCCGGCCCGCGGGAAGCCGTGCTGCATGCGGTGTTCCGTCAGAACATGGGGGCAACGCACTTCATCATCGGCCGTGACCACGCCGGGGTGGGTGACTTCTACGGCGCCTTCGATGCGCAGACCATCTTCCACAATGAGGTCCCTGCGGATGCCCTGGAGATCGAGATCTTCGAGGCGGATCACACCGCCTGGTCGAAAAAGCTCAACAAGGTGGTGATGATGCGCGAGGCGCCGGACCACAGCAAAGAGGATTTCGTGCTGCTGTCCGGCACCAAGGTGCGGGAAATGCTGGGTGAAGGTAAGGCCCCGCCGAAGGAATTCTCGCGCCCGGAGGTGGCCCAGATCCTCATCGACTATTACCAGTCCCAGGCGGCCAAGTAATATCGCCTGGAGCGACGGCTACTCCCGCCCGCTACATGGATGTTTAAACGGGTGGGATTGCTGCCACCGCCCCCTGCGCTGGCGCAGATCGCGAATACCAAACTGCAATAGTTATAAGTAATCGTTTGCTAGCGGCCGTTTAAGTCGGCAACGGGATTTCTGATTGTTTTTGGCGTGGCGGAATCGATAATTTTATGGGTCCGTCTGTACCGGAGTCGGGTATTTGTCGGTGGCGGGTTCCCGGCGCAAGGAACCGCACGTCAAACACCAGGCGCGCAAATCATAGTATGATGGCGGCGATGAACAACAATAAATCAATGCACCGCAACCTTCTCTTCATCGCCGGCCTGCTGTTTGCCGCATTACCGGTCACCACCGCCCATGCCGGCGACCTCTATTTCGGTGCCAAGGCCGGACCCATGCAAGTGGACATCGGTGGTGCCGACGATCCCACCAATGGTGCGCTGGTGCTCGGTTACGGGCAGGGTATCGCGCTCGGTCAACTCGCGCTGGAAGGCGAGCTATCCACCTCGCTGGATAACGGCACCGTGCGTGGCCGCGAGATCGAGGTGGATACCGCGGGCGCTTATGTGGCGTTCCGCAGCCCGGGACCCGTGTATTTCAAGGCCCGCGGCGGCGTGGTGAATGTAGACACCAGCGTCGGCGGCGTCAGCAACAGCGAAACCGGTGCCGCCTACGGCGTGGGTCTTGGTTTCGGTATCGGTGTTGCGCAGGTGGAAGTGGAGATCACGGCGATGGAGAACGATGCTCGTTTTTTCAGTATTGGGGTGCAGTTCTGAGCGAGACCAAACCAACGATGCCTTCCAGAATCGAACCAACCGGTGAGCGTGTAATTGAAGAGCATTATCTTAGCTCAAGACAGGGCTATCTGATTTATCTGTTCCATATCGTTACTTACCAATTTTCGATACCACACGTCTCAGGTAGGCGTGTTCTCGATTTCGGGTGCGGCACGGGTTATGGCACCGCGATGCTCGCGCCGCACTGTGACGAGATAGTTGGTATAGACATTTCTAACGATGCGATTAGTTACGCACGCGATCACCACTCGCTCCCGAATCTCAGATTCGACACGATTGGTCCCATAGAAAAATCGCCACTTCCATTCGAGAGTGAGAGCTTCGATGCCGTCGTGTCGTTCCAGGTAATCGAGCATGTCCCTGATGTTCAAGCGTACCTGTCAGAAATCCGGCGTGTATTGCGACCCGGTGGTTGCCTGGTGCTTGCCACTCCCGATCGGACCACGCGCTTGTTTCGTGGGCAACAACCATGGAACCGGTTTCACCTTACGGAATATGATACCGATCAGATCGAGTATTTATTTCAGGATCACTTCAGCGACGTTGAGTTGCTATCTATGGGTGGCCGAGAAGATGTGATTGCTAAAGAATTACGTCGCACGCATACGCTTAAATGGATAACGCTACCCTTTACCTTTCCTGGCGCGCCAGAATCCTGGAGACAGCTTGGGCTTGGACTATTAGGGATGTTTCGTTCCAGGCCTGTATCAGAGGTCAATGATAGGCCTTGGCTCGAAGAAATGAGCGAAGACGACATTGCGATCGAAAAGAGTCGGGGTCCGGGCGTGAATATCATCGCGGTGGCAATAAGACCGCATAATGGACGAGGACTCCCTCGCGTATCGTGAAAATGAGCGGCACGACCCGCGTTTTTGACCACGTAACTGCTCCTGCGCCGCGCTTTCTCATGCGGGCATCGCTCCTCCAGCAAATTGTCGATTCCTTGCCACCGGACCTCAGCAATTTTCTTGAGATCGGTCCTGGTTCGGGCGATGTAAGTTGCTTTCTCGCCGCACGTTATGCTGCCGCGAAGGGATTATTGGTTGAGATTGCGTCGTCAAGCACGGATGTCTTGCGCAGGCGAGTTTCCGGGTCACCTCAACTGACTGTCGAACATGTGGATTTTCGCGAGTTAACAAGGTCTGGCGACTACGATCTGGTCGTCGCGTGTGAGGTATTTGAACATATAGAGGACGACGAGTCGGCATTCGAGGCGGTGAACGGGCTGCTGCGCCCGGGCGGTGCATTCGTATTTTCGGTTCCGGCTTTTATGCGCAGGTGGGGGGCTGCGGATGTATATGCGGGACATATCCGTCGTTACGAACGTTCCGAAATCGCAGACAAATTTGCCCGGCATGGGTTCCAAATTGACACCCTATGGTGCTATGGTTTCCCGCTGACATACATCACAAATCCACTTTCCAACTACTACTATCGCCGCAAGAACAAGAACGAACCGGCCGACCAACGAGAGGCAACCATGCGAAGCGGCTCCGAGCGAAATGTGGTGAAGCGCTTGTCGTTCCTGCCCATAGCAAAGATATTGACACCGCTATTTGCTCTGCAGAATTTGGTCAAGCGCAGCGATTACGGTGACGGCTATATCGTCCTTGCACACAAGATCTCTTAGAAAATGCCGGATGAAATGTCCGAATCGATCAGGCGGCAGCCGCTCACGATCGCCGGAGTTTATATAAAATCAGATGCCTACCCCAGCGTGAAGTACCGCGTACTGGGCCTGCAAGAATCGGCACGATTTGATGTGCGCGAAATCAACTTTTGTTTGCGGGACCTTCAGGCAATCGGTCAAGAGCGTGGGTGGTTTGACAAAATTCGCCGTGTCGTTCAGCTCGTGTATGCACACATTCGCGTGTTATCGGCACTGGCCACTAGTCCCCGGGTGCATAGATTCTATCTACCGTATCCCGGTGTCTTCATGCTGTTCCTGCTTTCCTTCATGCCGCGGCGCTGGCGCCCGACGTATATTGTTCTGGATGCGTTTGTATCCCTCTACGATACCGTTGTGATAGACCGGCGGTTGTTAAGCAAGAAGAATCCACTCACTCGAGTGTTATTTGCGATCGAGCGACGGGCATACCAGCATGCAGATAGAGTGCTCGTCGACACATCTTTTAATGGAATTCATCTTGCAAAGACTTTCGCCCTCGACCCACGGCGTGTGACCGAATTGCCGCTTACAATCGACGAATACGTTTACCACAATACTGAATATCAAGCACGACGAGGGGTTTGTCGCGTGCTCTTTATCGGCACGTTCGTTCCCCTACAAGGGACAGATGTGATCGCCCGTGCAATGGTTAAGTTGCGCAACCGCGCGGATATCCAATTCCGCATCGTTGGTGATGGTCAGACAGCAGCCCAATTTGCCAGCATTTTGAGTGCGGCGGGTTATGAAGACGTGTCTTGGGAAAGAAGCTGGCAGGGCCCGACGGCTCTGGCCACCGAGATCCGCAACGCGGACATCTGTCTGGGCATTTTCGGCGTGAGTGACAAGGCACAAAGAGTGTGGCCGCTCAAGAATTATTCCTACATGTCCGTTGGTCGACCGATAATTACTGGAGACACGCTATGCGCACGTCAGGTCATGGCCGGCGCTTCGCGATCACCTTTTGTTCTTGTGGAAGCTGGGAATCCGGACGATTTAGCACAGGGTATCGTTGATTTGGCACGTGATCCGGCGCGACGCCTGCAGTACGCCGAACGGGCACGCGCGCTCTACAAGAAGCGTTTCGCAGCACACGAGTCGATTCGAAAACTTGTTGAGATCTTAAATGATTCGGTTGAGGAGTAGGAAATATCTCAATATTCGTACTTTGGTGAATCGATTCACGCGAGCCGGTAGCGTTCCCAGAATTGAGGAGCGTTGGTCTTCATCGTGTATCAGGACTCATCCGAGTCTTTCATCAATTTTGGGCGCGACCGATGTGGGGCTAATTCTTGATCAAAAGCCCTTGTCCGGTGGGCAGCTGAAGTATTTTCGTGTCTACGCGGGCAGCGAATTTGTCCGCTGACGTCTTCTGCCACTCATGTCCGGGAAACCCGTAGTCGTCCAAGACGATGATTCCGCCTGATTCCATAAGCGGCCAAAAGTGCTCCAGTGCCGCGACTTCAGGTTCCGCGCAGTTCATATCGATGGAAAGATAAGCGACCTTCCGAAAGTCAATCGTGTGCAGAACGTCCGGAACAACGCCGCGAACCACTTTGGCATTCTCGAATTTCGCGAAGGAGTTTCTGACAAAATCGTAACAATCTGTGTAATAGTTACGGAAGGCAGCATGATCCTCGGGGGCGACTTGTTTTGGTACTAACCCACAATAGGTGTCTATAAGATAGAAGGTCCGATCGACAAATTGCTCGAAATCCAGGTAAGTCATAAGAGACATCGAGAAAAATCCACGATTTACGCCACACTCCACGAAGTCACCGGTCAGCTGGCTCGCATGAAACCCAGCCCATTGTGTTATATGGGCTCTCCAGCGCACATTCTTTAAACTAGCGTGTTGTTGCAGTGCTGCCGTGTAAGCTTGTTTAAATTGCGGATCACGCATGAAGTCACTGTTGTTGACAGTCGCGAGACCATCTTCGCGAAACGTGGGCACGAAAGTGAGTCGTAGAAAATCGTACAGCCATTTCACACCGGGCAAACGGCCGAGCAGGATTCTGAGTCGCTGTGGAATAGTGTAATTGTGTGGCATCTCGAGTCTAATTGAAGCAAGGCTGATTTAGTCGAATGGTAAGGAACGCGCTTTCCGGCGAGCATATCGTCAAAAGCGTGGTTTTGCCATGCAGGGGCGTTAACTGAAGAAGCGCTGTCCAGAGCGATCGCATGTATCCAGCGAAGCCTTATGTGGTCTGGAAACCCATTCCCCGTGGTAAATCTTACATGCCTTCAAACGGGTCGTTGCGCACGCCTCTCGAATACCACTCATGATCTGGATCATATGCATCCACTACAAGCGAGTTCTTATCGGCGTGGCGTTTGATTGCGAGGATGCCGAGTAAAGAAAATAATGGCAAAAGAAGGTATCCAGGCGAGAGCGAAGACGACGAGCCGCAAGGCAAGATAGACCGTAAGCGTGGTGGCCGAAGTCGCACCGACGGCCGAAAACACGGCAAGACCCGTGGATTCCGCGACACCAATGCCGTTAATACTAATAGGAATATAGGCCACGATTGAGCTCACAGCCGCGAGCGCGATCGTGAGCAGCGCCGTTACGTCAGTTAGACCGGTTGCCGTGAACATACACCAGTAGGCAAACCCGATAAGCACAATCTTAACAAAGGTGAGTACGAAATTCGCCGCAAGTCGAACTGGGTAGGCATGAATAAGATGTCGCATGTCCTGCAGAGATACGGAGATGTAGCTTAAGATCCGCCACTTCCTCTTGGTTAGCCAAGGTGAAAGCATGGCTAGCGCGACTCCGAGCACTATCAAGCTGGTCACGAACACAATCACCGCCACGACCACTGCCTCTGTAAATTCGCCGTCTCCCAAGATCATCGTGAGACCGAAGCTCGCGAAGGCAAGCATCACGACGAGGCTGATGGATTTATCAAGGACCGCCCGACCGGCAACCTTGGGCCAGTCCAGTCCGTGACGGCGTAGCAGAAGAGTAAGGCTGGCAACATCTCCTACCTGGCCTGGTACAATAAGTCCTGCTGCCCAGGACATCCAGTATGCGCCAAGGAAGGAGAGTGGCGACATCCGATTGTCATGCGAGATGAAAAGGTAGACGTTAAACGCACCGATTATCGTAGATGTTACGATACACAGCGCGGATGCGAGGATCCAGTCATGATTGAGTCGGTCAATAACCGGAATTAGGTTGGCAGGACGCACGTAGATCAGTAAGAGCGTAATACTGATAATCGCAATGACCGCGCGTACGACCATCCGCGATCGATGCGTTCCGCGATCAACCATTGTCAAGAGTCAGCGAGCCCCAGCAAGTTTTAGCTGGGTTGGTAGTTGAGCCGAATACGCTATTTTGACAAGAAAGGGGTAGTCCATATGGATAATCTGGGCGCGTAAAATTGTCATCCGGATGCTGGTAGCCTGACCTCTAGTTGGGCACGGCCTGCGAATTGAAATTCTCGTTTTATTCTCCGGGATCATGTTCTTGCCATTTGTGCGGACCATGAGTAGTAAACACCGTCGTCTCTCAAAGGCGATCTCCCTGTGCGCGCCATAACTGGTAACCGGGCATACCGCTGCTGACCAGGCGAAAGTATTTCGGCGGCGCTATCTGTCGGATGAAAAGTTTATTAAATACGGACTCGGATATTGACGTATCCTGCAATGTCGAAAAGCGCGACGGCAGAAAGGCTTCAAAGGTGTATCTTGCACTCGGCTTGTAATTAAATTGCCGACGCTGTTTACCGTCATTGATAAACGCACTCTTGAGCTGAACTCCTTTGTTGTTTTTCGTTTGGAGTATGCCGGTTTTGAGGTCAACCACCACGCCCTTGTTCGTTCGCAGTTTATTGCCCTCGAGTAGCGTGCGGGTATCGAATTCGAAGCGCGGGTGGATGCCATCGCCTTTCTCCAGATCCCAGGAGCCGAACCAGTACCACCAGTAGGTGGTGCGCATGAGGCGCCAGTCAACGAATAAATAGACCGGGCGCGTTTCCGGAGGGAATAGATATTCCAGCCAGTCGTCGGTGGTTTCCCAGTGATCGACCGGCTTGAGCCGGGCCTGATCGATCAACCTGCGGCCTGCTTGTGGCCCCACGGCAAACACCTTCTTTATCAGCGTCAGGCCACGGGCGGCATCACCGTCCAGCGCCTCATAAAGCTTTTGTATGCCGCTCACACCGCGCAGAACATAGAACTGCATGAAATTGGCGGCCAGCCGGTAGCTGGAAGTCGTGTAGGGAATGCCGTTGTAGACCGAGCGCTCACCAGTGTGCGTTGAGCCATCGTTTACAGTTGTACGGCGCGCCCAATAGACAAGTGGATATCCATGATCCCACCATGCCCACACGACGGCATTGTTTTCGGTGACTCGTGATGCTTCGTCCATGCCGCGTATGATCGAGGGCGGCTCCTTCGGTAGAAAGTTCTTCTCCATGCCCTTGTGAAAGGCCGGCAGGCTCAGGTAGATGACCAATGCGGGAGCAAGTACCGCGAAGATCCGCCAACGATTATGCAGATTCCACAGATGGGTGACCAGATAGCCCAGACCCAGGGCCGTGATAGGTGCGAGGAAAATGAGGAATCGGCGCGCGAATAAAAAGGACAGCAGAGCCAAAAGCACCGGCACCGATAGAAACAGGCTTTCTTTCGGCTTGCGAATAACCAGAAGTATCAGTCCCGCAGCGGCCAGAATCAGGGCCGGAACGCTGTCCGTGGTGACGGTAATAATCTCCTTCAGGGTCGGTTTGTCCTGCTCGGAAATCGATACGCCGATGTTCGGGAAGTAGCCAGTAACTTCCTTTGAGATATAGCTGAACTGTCCGACGATTCGCTCAATTATCTGTAAGGGTAAATCGATTCCTTGCCAGGCGAGGACGCCCGCAACGGCAGCAGCGATGCTGCCCGCGAAAAAAAGTGCCTCGCGAGCTGTCGGGCGATAGAAAAACACCAACGCAACACCGAGCGGCAAGAGAGTTACGACAGTTGCGACGTGCGGCGCCTGATCCCACCACCAGAGGAATAATCCATAGATGACCATCCCGGCGGCGAAGTAGACGTAGCGCCGAGGCCCTTGCTCCACTCCAAAGCGCAGGAACAAGTAGGCGGCGGACAGGGCCCAGGTGACGATCATGCAGTCGGTATCGAACCAGCCGAGACTGCTACGATAGACATAGTAATGCGACAGTACACCCACGAGAGCGGCAGTGAGCCCCATGACCCGGCCGCCGTAGAAATAACCCAGCGCGAATAGGGGCAGCGCCAACAGCACCCCCAACAGCGCCGGCATCACCGCACCGACCCAATTGAGCGAGATACCGGTCAGCTTGGCCACGCCTGCGGCGGCGACCGAGAGCAGCGGCGGCGGCTGCGGGCGCGGCGGGTAGTCCGGTACCGCACGTTTCTCATCCAGGGGTGCGTAGGTGCCTTCCATCAGGTCCCGCGCCAGAGTCAGGTAGAAATAACCGTCGAAGGTGGTCAGCAGCGCCTCGCCCTGATAGAGCGAGCGGTTCTCAAGACGTTTCCAGTCGCCGACGTCTTCCAGGCGGACTAGCAGTCCAATAGCAAGCACCAGGAGGAACGCGCCGGCGGTGACCCAGTTTTGATGGCGCCGTAGCAACGCGACCATGGGGTCGAGCGGCGACAAAAATTTCCTTCCGCCGTGAACGGCCGTCGCGAGATAGCCGCGCCAGGCCGGTTCTTTCGGTGCAGGGGCGGCTTTGCGGCGGTTGTCACGCCGCTTTTTGAAAGTGCCTTTTTTTCTCGCCATGGGAACGTCGGGGTTGAAAGGCTTGCTGTAGCCCCGCTAGACCATCTCCAATCGTATCGGATCGCCGGCCTTTACCGCCGCCAGTTGTTTAACGTCATCCAGCGCATGACCCCAGATATTGGTCCTGGCGGCCAGGCGAATCTCATTTCCCTGCGAAATAGGGGTGCGGCCGTAGCCGATGGCAATGCAGTTACCCTCCACCCAGAACGCAAGCTCGCCCGCTTCGACCACATCCCGCGCATCTGCCTCCCGGGTCACGTGCACCGGGGTGGAGAAATAGACCTCCTCGCCCCAGGTCTGTGCCTCGGACTCGATCGGGAGGTTTTCGTAAATGGCATCCGCGGTGGGGGTGTCCAGAAGTTCCGCCTCCAGCACCACGCTGCCTAGTGTCATTTTGATTTTACGCATGGTTGTATCCGTGGATACGCAACGTATACATGGGAGTTGGGAAAGTGTAAATTCTCTAGTCCGCTCTTGTGTTTTTCATTGTCGAGAATACCACGAAACCGTAGCGCATTTTCCAAGGTTATGACCCGGTCCGGCCGTAAGAAAATCCTCATCGTTTCCGACACCCACGGTTATCTGGACCCCAACGTCGCGCAGTTGGCCGGCGACTGCGACATGGCGGTACATGCCGGCGATATCGTCGGCGCCGGGGTGCTGGATGAGCTGCGTGCCGTTGTGAGCGAGGTCGTGGCGGTGCGTGGCAACAACGACGTGCCGTCGAAATGGGACCCCGCGGAACACGGCCGCCTGGCCGAGATTCCGGACGACGCGGTCATCGACCTGCCCGGCGGCGCGCTCGCCGTGGTGCATGGGCACAAGGTGTGGGACTACCGGGATCGACATGGACGCTTGCGGCGCCAGTTTCCCGCCGCGCGCGCCATTGTCTATGGCCACAGTCACCATCAGGTCTGCGATCAGGAGCATGATCCCTGGGTACTCAACCCGGGCGCGTCCGGGCGTAATCGTACTTTCGGCGGGCCGGGCTGCCTCATTCTGCATGCCGCCGTTGACGCATGGCACGTGGAAACCTTTCGCTTTCCGGCCGACAGCAAACAAGCAGTATGATTGTCGCAGCGACAACCCGGACGCAGCCGCATCATTCGATGGGCGTTGTAACACCCGTGCACCGTTTCCTTCGTAATGAAGACAAGGCGGCCCCGGAAGGATTGCACGACATCGTGCCGAAGCTCTGGGTCCACGCGGCGCGACCCTTGTGTTGTGCGCATTGCCGTCAGATCGTCACCGACGACCATGCACGCATCGAGGTCAGGGGCATGCATGACCATCACTGCGAAAACCCGCAGGGTCTGCGTTTCCATATCGGCTGTTTCGCCAACGCCCCCGGCTGCGCCACGTCCGGCGAGGAAACCGACCTATATACCTGGTTTGAGGGTTACACCTGGGTGATTGCGGCCTGTGGTGCCTGTCAGACTCATCTCGGTTGGCGTTTCAGCGCCGCCGGTGGCGGCGAGCGTTTTTTCGGTCTTATCCTTGATCGTCTCGTGCAAGCGCCGGATGCCAGCAAGTCCCATTGACCGTACCACCGTGTCCACATCGCTTTATCTAATCGACGCGAGCCCGTATATCTTTCGCGCGTATTTCTCGATTCCGCCGACCATGACCGATGCGGCGGGTGCGCCGGTCAACGCGGTATACGGTTACAGCCATTTCCTGTTTGACTTCCTCGCACGCACCGGTGCGGCGCGGGTGGCGGTGGCGTTTGATGAAAGTCTGACGACATGTTTTCGTAACGAGATCTATCCCGCCTACAAGGCCAACCGCGAACTGCCGCCGCCGGAACTGGAAGCGCAGCTCAAGGCCTGTCAACGCGTGACCAAACTTCTCGGCCTGCCAGTCTTCGTTAGTGATCGCTACGAGGCCGACGATCTGATCGGCAGCCTCGCACAACGCATGCGCGGCCGGAATACGCAAATCATCTATGTCTCACCGGACAAGGATTTCGCGCAGCTGATTGAGAACGACGACCGGCTGTGGGATTTCGCCCGCGATCGTCAATTCGACCGCGACGAGATCTATGAACACTTCGGTGTCATGCCGGAGCGATTCATCGATTACCAGGGCTTGATGGGCGATGCGGTGGACAATATTCCCGGTGTGCCGGGGATCGGTGCGAAAACCGCGGCACGTCTGGTCACCGGGATTGGTGTCCTCGAAGAAATCTATACGGACCTGCGACGCGTCGACAATTTGAACTTACGCGGTCAATCGCGCATCAAATCATTATTGAACCGGCATGCCGAGTCGGCCTACTTGTCGCGGGACCTGGCGCGTATCGCGACGGATGCGCCGCTCGAGTACGACAACCCGTCGTTGCAGCGGACCGCATGTTCGCATGACGCAATACGGGAGTGCTTCAGCGGGATGGGATTCGGTAAGCGTCTGCAGGATCGGGCGCGGGATTTTGTTTAGAAAACCGGCTACACTTTTATATAGGCCGATTAATTGTAAGGGGAATACCGTAAAGTCATAGCGCGATACGCCGATAAACCAGATAGGGGTATGAGTCTGTAACATGAAAAGACTGATTACACATCCTACGTCCACGGCACAGTGGTATCAGCTCGTCAACGAGGCGGAGCAGGCGGCGAACTGCCAATTGCACGAGGACGTCGAGAGCTATCTGGTGTTTTTGTTGATGCGATTCGCCAAACGCCCGGATATGGCGTCACGCATTCTTGCCGTTGAGTACCTGCGCGCGCTGCACAAGGCGGGAGAATCGCGCAAAGTCGCCCTGCGTAGCGTCGGTGACCAATGCCTGTTATTCACCGGCCTGTTTCCCAAGCGCGCGCAACGACGCCCCTTGAAGTTAAGCTACTTCGTCGATCTCGGACGCAGTTCCTATCACACCTTGTCGGAATCCATCGAAAAAGGTCTCGCGGAGGTGTACGCCAGCCTATGCGATGAGTTTGTTTCTCTGATGAATGTGTTGCAGGCGATGCGCGCCACTGTACCCGCGACGACGCTGGTGTCCGATGGCCGTGACGTAGGATCGACCGCGCGGGTGGGCAGCGAGTCCATCCCCGTCGGCATGAAGCCGCGTATCAGGCATTAGTCCCGGCGCCGCCCTCGTAGCCCGCCTGTAGTTCATTTTGTGCGGTTAATACCGCCGTTGCCCCGGTTGTCAGCGCGCAGGCGATGGGCCACAATGTGCGCCATTGCGGCGCCCATGCCATGGGCAACGGCGCCAGGCTTACTTAACCGCTAAAACGACTGTCTATCGCGTCATGTATACGGCCCACTTCGGTCTGACTGAGCCGCCGTTTTCAATCGCGCCGAATCCCCGCTTTCTGTATATGAGCCCCCGCCATCGGGAGGCGCTCGCGCACCTGGTATACGGCATCGAGGGCAGCGGCTTCTTTGTCCAGCTGACCGGTGAGGTCGGTACCGGCAAGACCACGTTATGTCGTTGTTTGTTGGATCAGTTGCCGGACAACGTCGATGTCGCACTCATCCTGAATCCGCGTATTTCCGAGCGGGGCCTCGTCGCCACCATTTGTGATGAGTTGCACGTGGCCTACGATCCTGCGACGGCGGAGTTAAAGGATCTGGTCGATCACCTCAACCGCTATCTCCTGGAGCGGCACGCGCAGGGACGTCGCACGATTGTGATCGTCGACGAAGCACAGAATCTGTCTATTGAAGTGCTGGAACAGGTTCGACTGCTGACCAATCTTGAAACCAATACTGACAAACTGTTGCGTATTATTCTCGTCGGCCAACCCGAGCTGCGTCGGATGTTGCGGCGTCCGGAGTTACGCCAGCTCTCGCAACGTATTACCGCACGCTATCATCTGGAGCCACTGTCGCTGCGTGAGACCAGCGCTTATGTGCGCTACCGCCTGGCGGTGGCCGGTACCAAGGAGCCGATCTTTTCCGCTGGCGCACTGCGCGCGATCTATCGCTACTCGAGCGGGATTCCGCGCTTGATCAATATCGTCTGCGATCGTGCCCTGCTGGGTGCGTACTCGCAGGATCGCCGGTCGATTGAGGCGCGCACCGTGCGACATGCGGCCGGCGAAGTCCTCGGTAAGCGACCACCGGCGCGAGTGGCGTGGTCGCGCGCATGGTTGGTCGCCCTGCCGTTGTTGCTCGTGATTGGCGTTGGGATCGCGGTACTCGGCCCGCGGTTTGGTTTTGATCCAATTACGGAATTTACCAATAACAGTGTTGCCGTTGCTCCGGCAGCGAACATTGCCGCCGAGGAACCGGTGCCCCCGGTAGACATCCCGGCGTCGCCAACTCAGGCAATCGCACCGCCGAATGTGGCGACCGCCGCGCCAAGTTTTTCCGATGAGCACAACGCATTTGCGCAACTGCTCACGCTGTGGGGCGTCGACCCGCAGATTGCGCGCGCCGAGACGCCCTGCGACCACATTCAATTGCTTGGATTGCGTTGCCTCGAGCTGAACGGCACCTGGGAGGATGTACGCCGCTATAACCGCCCCTCCATGTTGCAGCTCACCGGGCCAGGCGGCGACCGACAGTATGCCGTGGTCACCGCAATCGATCGTGATGAGGTCGAAGTCGAACTGCCCGACGGTCGCCAGCGGATTACGGTGGCGGAACTCGATCGTTATTGGCTTGGCGATTTCCGTATTCTCTGGATGCCGCCGCTTGGCATCGAATCCATCAAACCGGGTGCCGAGGGCGATGAAGTGCTTTGGTTGCGGCAACGTCTGGATGCGGTGGGTGCCGAGATTGAAGATAATGCACTGGCGGCGACCGAGGCACGCCTGTTCGACGAAAACCTGCGCTCCGTGGTGGCCGACTTTCAGCGTGACGCGGCTCTGGCCGAGAACGGTACCGTCGGCGTGGAAACGTTGATTCATCTCAACACGGCGATCAGCAGTCCGGCGATTCCCGTGTTGGCGCTGGAGCGACGCCTGTAGGGTCCCGCGCATGTCCTATCTCCTAGACGCATTGCGAAAATCGGAACGGGAACGGGCGCTGGGCAACGTGCCAAACCTGGGGACGGTATCGGCAACGACAGCGCGCCGCGGGCATCACTGGGCAAGCTGGATCGTCGTGCCCGGCATGCTCGTTATCCTTGCGGCCGTGGCTGTCTGGTTTGTGTTGCGCCCGGAGTTACCTTCGGCCGCATCACCCGCTGCATCCCTGTCAGCGGCACCAACACCGTCGCCGGTGGCGGTGCCGTCGGTTCCGCGGGCCGCGCCGCCGATCACCGCGGCGGTGGCGACGCCGGAACCGGAACCTGACGCGCAACAAGATGCCCCGCCTGAGACATCGGTTTCCCCGGCTACGTCGGGTCCGCTCGCCGCAACCGCGACGCGTGCCGAGCCCGCTGCGACGACGGCGTCGGCACCGCGGGTGTTGGAGTATGCGGAACTCGCGCCGCAAATGCGTGCCGGGATGCCGGAGATGAGGCTGAACGTGGTAGCGTTTTCCGACGAGCCGAGCCGGCGCTTCGTCATGATTGACTTTGCCCGTTATCTGGAAGGGCAGACCGTCGCCGGTGCGGCCACGGTGCAGGAAATCACGCCGGACGGTGCGATTTTGAGTTACCGCGGCCAACGTTTCTTTTTGCGTCCTTAGTGCGGCGCCCAGTCGCAGTTCTTTAGATGCCCACCAGCGAAAGCCCTGCGCCAATCCGCATCGGCATCAGCAGCTGTCTGTTGGGCCAGAAGGTCCGCTTCGATGGCAATCACAAGCAGGACGGATTTATAACGGGTACGCTGAGCGAATACTTTGAATTCGTGCCGGCATGCCCCGAAATCGCCATCGGCATGGGCGTGCCCCGGGAGCCGATCCAGCTGGTGGGCGATGCGGATGCGCCCCGCGCCCTGGGCGTCAAAGACCCGAGCCAGGATTTCACCGATAAGCTTGCCGCCTATGGTGCGCGCATGGCAGAGGAGCTGGGCGAAATCAGCGGTTATATATTAAAGAGTAAGTCCCCAAGTTGCGGCATGGAGCGGGTCAAGCTCTATGCCAAATCGAATCAGCCCTCGAACAAGAAGACACGGGGAATCTACGCCACGGCCATTATGCAGGCCAAGCCGCTGTTGCCGGTAGAGGAAGAGGGCCGTCTCAACGACCCGGTACTGCGGGAGAATTTCATCGAGCGGGTGTTTGCCTATCGCCGCTGGCAGGACCTGGCGGCAGCGGGGTTCACCATGGCCAGGTTGGTAGAATTTCACACCACCCACAAAATGACCCTGCTGGCGCACGGTACCGAGAACTATCGACGTCTTGGTCGCTTGGTGGCCAACGAGGTGCGCCGTTCGCCCCGCGCATTGGCGAAAGAATATGCGGTGGGTTTTATGGAGGCCATGCGCCACCGCGCCACCCGCAAGCGCCACACCAATGTGCTCATGCACCTGATGGGTTACCTGAAAAAGGTTCTCGACAGCGATGATAAACGCGAGTTGCTGGAGGTGATCGAAAACTACCGCCTGGGTTACGTGCCGCTGATCGTGCCCATCACGCTACTCAAGCACTACTTCCGTCGTTTCCCCGACCCGTACGTGGCCAGGCAGGTGTACTTGAATCCCCACCCGCAGGAACTCATGCTGCGCAATCACGTGTAGCCACGCTCGTGGGTGCGCGATCGAGCCGTCGATAGTGGGCCAGCAGGGCGGCGCTGTCCGCTGTGGCTTCGAGTCCGGATTGCAGACCCCGTCGCCGCAAGAGCTCCAGTGCCGCCTCCCGCACATCCATGGGTGGGTAATGCTCCGCGCGTGCGTAGCGGGCGAATTTCATGGCACGAAAACCGTCGAACCAGCGAAAGAAACGTTGTTTGAACGTGCGCGCCGACGTGCTGTGACGGCGGCATTCGTCGATTGCCGCCACCCCATCGAGGTCGGTCAGAAAGCGGGTCAGGGCCGACGGTAAACCGTCCAGAAACGCCGTCGTGGGCGGAGAAGTGTTTTGCGCAAACGCTGTCGCCCGATCGACCAGCTGTCGCAGGTCGTTGAATGTGTCCGGGTGATAAACGAGCAAGCCGGATTGATCCTGCGTCTGCCACTCGGCCAGGGCGCGGCCGGTACCGAACGGCACACGATGCGAGACCCGCGCGGCCGGGTAGACGGCGGTGCCGGTCAATTCGTCCACTCTGCCCACGTAAGCGAGCTTGTTGAGAAAGTAGAAATCCTCACCGGCCTGGCGCCGGTTCATGCCGCCCTGGCGGCAGTAAGTTTCGGCGCGCACCGCCATGGCTGAGCCCACCGTATGGAAGGCGTAGGGCAGGCCGGCATATTCGAGGCCATGTACATAGTAGCGTAGATACAATTCATAGGCGGTGATGCCATTGCGCAAATCGGTGCTCGGTGCGTGGGCCAGATCGTGCTCGAAATAGATGGCGCAGGCATGGCGCGTCGGGCCGGACTGGAAATAGTCCGTGACTGCTTGCAGATAATTCGTCGCGCAGCCACAGTCTGCATCGAAAGCGGCAATCGGCGCATCCAGACGGTCCACCCGCGCCAGGCGCTGCACCGCCTCGTCCATGCCGATCTTGCGCGCCAGGCCCACGCCCGCATGCTTCGTCGGCAGGGCGCCGACGTCGATGAGGTGGAAGGTCAGTTCCGGTGTCGAGTGATCGGTTGACCACGCGATAAACGCCCGCGCCGTACGCTGATTCTGCTGCCGTACATCCACGCCATCATCTGCCGTTGCATTCAGTACCACCAGCACCTCGCAGGCCACCGCGGGACGCTCGCAACGCCACAGGGACTCCAGCGCCGCGAAGAGATCCGGTTCGTCGCGACAGGGGATCACGATCACCAGGCCGAGACCAGGCTGAGGTGGCGCCTTTATAGCCGCCGGGAGCCCGCCGTGCCGGTCAAGATAGTTTCTCGCTGTCTGTAGGTCTGTCATCGTGTACATATAGCGCGGTGGTGACTCAGCTTGCTTGGCCTGTCGGCGCATCGCTGTATGACGGAAATCGTGGCCTTTGGCTTTGTGTCCCCGGCGACGCGTAAGACCGAACTATGTTTGGCGTGACGCGGGCGACAGCCCGTGCCACCAGAAGGCCGCAGTCATGTGGCTATGGTAAACTACCCGACTGAAGTCTTCTATAAATCTCAATAAGTTATGGCAAAAAAGCGCACCGACCTGCTGGTCGCCACCGATCCCGCGTGGGTTCAGGTCATCGTCGATAACTTCGACGAGTTCCTGCAGGATCACGCCAATTGCGAACGCAAGGCGTCCGCTTTCGCCCTCAGCCTGGTGGTGAAATATGCGGATCGTACCGAGGCCATACCGCGGCTCATCGAGCTGGCGCGGGAAGAACTCGAACATTTCGACCAGGTTTATCAAATGATGGCGCGCCGTGGCCTGACGCTGGTAGACGATACCCGGGACCTTTACGTCAAGCGGCTTGTGGACCTGTGTCGCCACGGCCGCGACGAGCGTTTCCTGGATCGCCTGCTGGTGGCCTCGGTGATCGAGACCCGCGGCGCAGAGCGCTTCCGGATTATTTCCGAAGCACTGGAAGATGCCGAACTGGCGGCGTTTTATCGTGACCTGTGGGCCTGCGAAGCCAAGCACGGCGATGCCTTCACCGAGATCGCGCTGGAATATTTCTCCCGTGATGCGGTCTACACAAGACTCGCGGAGTTGGCCGATGCGGAGGCGCAAATTGTCCAGGACCTGGAGTGGCGCCCGGCCCTGCATTAAATCAATAAATTCATACAATTAACTGCCAGACAGTTGCAGCCGTGGCATCATGGTCGGTGGCGCCGTCGCGGGCCAGTATCTGCCTACGGGCAGCCGCCGCGGTTGCATCCGTCATTGCGAAGGCGGAAAATGGCGATTCGTTGTGAACAGCGACCCGAATAGTTATAAATAGTTCAAGGATCGCCGAGGCGCGGACTCTTCGGCACAGGGCGGTTCGCCCTCGCCCCAGGACACAGGCGCGGCGGATGTGCATGCCGCGAAACAATAACGATTCCGGTCGGCGATGCCGCCGGCACTGACCGAGGGTTCTTTGTCGATGGGTATACGGCAAACGCATTTCCGCACCGCGCTGATTTCAAGTTTCCTCTTTCTGGCGTCCGCCCTGGGCCTCGCGGGAGTCGCGAATGCCACCGAAGGTTATCCCGCCTTTTCCAAGACCTTCAGTCCCGACACCATCGGCCCCGGCAGCACCACCACCCTCACATTCACCATCGACAACTCGGCCCAGACGGAACCGGCCGACGATCTGAACTTTACGGATATCCTGCCGTCTGGCATTACCATTGCGTCGCCGGCGTCCGCCGACAACACCTGCGGCGGTACCCTTTCCGCCCCCGACGGCGGCAGTACCATCAGCCTCAGCGACGGCGGGGTCGGCGCGGGCGCGACCTGCACGGTGACCGTCAACGTGGTTGGCACCGCGACTGCAACCAACTCCTCGGGCGATCTGACCTCCTCGCTCGGCAACAGCGGTACCGCGGAGGCCGACCTCACGGTCGATTCTACTCGGATTGGTTTCTCGAAATCCTTCGTGCCGAGTTCGATCCCCCTCGGCAGCACCAGCACGTTGACTTTTGACCTCACCAACGACGATGAGGTAACGAAGTCCGCTGTAACATTCACCGATCCCCTGCCGGCCGGGATGGTTGTTGCCACACCTGCGAGTGTCTCCAACACCTGTGGCGGAACGGTCACCGCCACCGCCGGAACGTCGGTGATCTCCCTTGCGTTCGGTTCTATCGGCGGGATGTCTAGCTGTGCCGTCACCGTCGACGTCACGACCGATGTTACTGGCGTGTTCGACAACACCACGCTGGAAGCGATTCACGGTTCACCGACTGCAGCATCGGGCGGTTTCGCGACCGCCAGCCTCGAGGTGCCGCTCGAAGATCTCAACAAGACGTTTCTCGACGACCCGGTGCCGCCGGGCGCGACAACTACACTCCGGTTTACCGTCCTCAATCCCAGTCGCACGGATACCCTAACCGGAGCGACGTTCACCGATCCCCTCCCCGCCGGGCTCAGCCTCGCCTCGGGCCCGGTGCCGGTTCCGCCGTGCGGTGCCGGCTCGACGCTCACCGGCACCACCACGCTCACCTTCGCCGGTGGCACCCTCCCGCCGGAGGGTTCCTGTACGTTTGATGTCGTGCTCGACGTCCCGGCAGATGCCTCGCCAGGCACCTATCCCAACACGACCTTGGCGATAACAGGCAACCTCGGCGGTGACGCGTACACCGGCAACACTGCCAGCGACGACCTGACGATCGGGAACTTTCCGCTGTTCACCAAGGAGTTCACCGACGACCCGGTGGGCGCCGGCGGCACCGTGACCCTCGAGTTTACGCTCACCAACACCGCCACGGAGGAGTCATTTTTCGACCTCGAATTCGAGGATCTTCTTAAAGATGTTCTAGGGGAAGACGTCCTGCCGGGTCTGGCTGCGAACAGCCTGGTGGACGGTAACGCCACCGACCCACTTGCCGATGTCTGCGGCGACGGCTCCGAACTCACGGTATTGGATCCGCCGGACATCATACTTGGCCCGACTACGATCGTAATACCCCCGGACCCGACCCACCTGATCTTTACCGGCGGCATCCTGGAAGAGGCTGGATCTGAGGGCGATTCCTGCACCTTCTCCGTGGTGCTCGACGTGCCCGCCGGCGCCGGCGGCGGCGTCTATCCCAATACGACGAGCGAACTCACCGGCTCGGACAGTGGCGAAGGCTCCGTCACCGCTCCCCCGGCCACCGACGACTTGGTGGTCGTGGGCGGTGTCGCCTTGACCAAGGAGTTCACCGACGATCCGGTGCAGCCGGGGGGCACGGTAACTCTCGAGTTCACGCTCACCAACCAGAACGATACCGAGCCGGCCACGGCCATCGCCTTCGCCGACGATTTTGCTGCGGCGCTCGCGGGACTCACCGCCACCGGCCTGCCGTTGGTGACCTGCGGCGGCACGCTGAGTACCGCGGACGGCGGCGCGACCGTCGATTTTAGCGGCGGCAGCCTCGCCGCGGGTGCCTCGTGCACCTTCACCGTCACTCTCGATGTGCCCGGCAGCGCGGCGCCCGGTCCACATGCCAATACCACCAGCACTGTCACCGCCACGGTGGACGGCATCGCCGTGACCGGCAACCCGGCCGCGGACGACCTCCAGATCGCCGGCCTGAAGTTGACCAAGTTCTTCGTCGATGATCCGGTGCTGCCCGGCAGTACAGTTACCCTCGCGTTCAAGATCGAAAACCTGAGCAACACCCAGACCGCCTCCAGCATTGGATTCTCGGACGATATGGCGACGATTCTCGGGGGTACGCCTGATATCACGACAGTCGACGGCTCAACCGTGACCGACGTCTGTGGTGCCGGCAATGGCACAATTTTTTGGACTGGTGGCGACACCGTCATGAGCTTCTCCGGCGGCGCCCTGGCGCCGGGGGAGATGTGCACCTTCAGTGTGGTGCTAAACGTGCCCGGCGCGGCGGCGTCCGGCAGCTACGTCAATTCCACGTCGGGCGTCGATGCGCTAATGCCTGCAACGGTCACTTTCGATGGTGCCAGTGACAACCTGGTGATTAACGATGTGTTCCTGCAGCTAACCAAGGAATTCACCGACGACCCGGTGCTGCCGGGTGGCGCCAACGCGACCCTGGAGTTCACGCTGACGAACATGGCGTCGGAAGATGCCCAGAACATCGCCTTCAGCGACGATCTGGGCGCCGTGCTGCCGGGACTGGAAGCCACAGGCGCGACCACCAACACCTGCGGCGGCATGGCGGCCGGATTCCCCACCGGTAACTTCAGCTATTCGGGCGGCAGTGTCGCGGCGGGTCAATCGTGCAGCATTGTGCTCAATCTCACCGTGCCCGGCGGCGCGGCTGCCGGCAGCTACCCGAATACGACCAGCGGCGTGACCGGCACGCTTGGCGTGGAGGGCCCCGCAATTACCGGCGACCCGGCGAGCGACGATTTGCAGATCAGCGCCCTGCTCTTCAGCAAGGCCTTCGACGGGTCAACCGTGGCCGGCGGCGCACCGGAGCTCACCTTCACCATCGAGAATCTGGGCGCGGCCGCCGTCGCCAACCTCGGTTTCAGCGATGACCTCGACGCGGTGGTCTCGGGCCTGATCGCCACCGGCCTGCCGATCGCCGCCTGCGGCGGCACGCTCGATACGCAGGACGGCGGCAGTAGCGTATTTCTGGTCGGCGGCAGCCTGGGGACGAATGCGACCTGCAGTATTCCGGTGACCCTCGCGGTGCCGAACCCGACCGCGCCCGGGACGTTCACCAATACCACCAGTGATCTTTTGCAGAACGGTTTGCCGGTGGCGGCGCCGGCCACGGCCGATCTCATCATCGAGCCGCCGCTGGGCTTCGCCAAGGCCTTCGTCCCGGCCACCATCGGCTCCGGCAGTGTCAGTCAGCTGCTGTTCACCATCACCAATCCGGACACCGCCCCGGTGGAGGGCATCACGTTCACCGACACTCTGCCCGCCGGCGTGGTGATCGCAACGCCGGCGAGTGCAACAACAAGCTGTACCGACGGTGTCCTCAGTGCGCCGGCCGGTGGCACGACCATCGGCTTGACCGGCGCGCGCCTGGGTGCCAGCAGTGCCTGCACGGTCAGCGTCAATGTGACCGCCGTGGCGCCGGGCAGCTATGGCAACGTCACCGGTGACCTGATTTCTACCGTCGGTAACAGTGGCACGGCCTCCGCTACCCTCACCGTAGATCCGGCGCGACCGGGTTTCAGCAAGCGCTTTGCGCCGAACATGATCCCGCCGGGCGGTACCAGCATCCTGACACTCACGGTCGATAACAGCGTCAACGGGGCGGTTGCATCCAGTCTGGCGTTCCTCGACGTGCTGCCGGCCGGGCTGGTGATTGCATTGCCGGCCAACGCGAATAATACCTGCGGTGGAACCCTGACCGCCGTGCCCGGCACGAACAGTATTTCCCTCGCCCTTGGATCGGTCGGCGCGGCTTCGACCTGTAACGTCAGTGTCGACGTCACTACCGATACCGCGGGTGTGTTCGTCAATACCACAGGCGAATTGACGAGTGGGGCCGCCAGCCCGGTCTCGAGCGGCTTCGCCACCGCCGCGTTGGAAGCGGCGGAAGCCGCCCTGGTCAAGTCCTTCGTCGACGACCCGGTGCCGCCGGGTGCGACCGTGACCCTCGAGTTTACGATCAACAACCTGGACCGGGATAACGCTGCCACTAACATCGCGTTCACCGACGACCTCACGACTCTGGCTCCACCGCTGGCGGGCCTCACCTTCGACAGCCTGCTGGCGAATGATTGTGGCGGCAGCGTCTCCGGCGTCGGCACAACCACCATCGGCTTCAGCGGCGGCACGCTGCCGGCGGAGGGCAGTTGTTCCGTCAGCGTGGTCTTGGATGTGCCCGCGGGTGCCGCCAATGGCAGCTACACGAACACCACCAGCGCCCTCACACTGGACGTCGGCGGGAGCCCGGTGGTGGCCAATGCGGCTGAGGACATCCTCAGGGTCAGTACCGCACCGATCCTGAGCAAGGAATTCACCGATGACCCGGTGGCCGGCGGCGACAACGTGACCCTGGAGTTCACCATCACCAACACCGACGCGAGTGCAAACGCCACCGCGATCGCGTTCGAGGATGTCTTCGACACTGTCATACCGACGGGCGCGGTTCTGTCGGATGGTTTCTGTGGTCCGGGTTCCACCATGGTGTTCACCCCGTTAGTCGATCCGGCGCCGCCTGCCATTGTGACGCCGGCGCAGCTGGCGGTCTCGGGCGCGAGCCTGACGCCGGGGGCGTCGTGCACCTTCGCGGTGACACTCGACGTCGATGCGGCCGCGGCCGCGGGCCTCTACAACAACACCACCGGCCCCATAGCCGCTATGGTCGACGGCCAGGCCGTCGAGGGCGCCGCCGCGAGCGACGACCTGATCGTGGTGGGCGCGCCGATCCTGAGCAAGTCCTTTACCGACGATCCGGTGCCACCGGGCGGTGTGGTGAACCTGGAGTTCACCCTGTTCCATGACCCGAATAATAACTCCGCCAACGCTACGGCCATTGCCTTCGATGACGATCTGGGCGCCGTACTCCCGGGATTGGGAGCGAACGAGATACTGCCTAAGCCCGCGTGCGGTGGCACACTCACCGAGAGTAGCGGTGTCCTCAGTTTCACGGGTGGTACGCTTGCGCCGGGCGATTCCTGCAGCTTCAGCGTCGCCCTGTCAGTGCCGGGTGGAACCGCCGCCGGGGATTACCCCAACACCACTAGTGACGTAACCGCCATGGTGGGTGGCGTCAATGCGAGTGAGGCGCCCGCTGAGGACGACCTGCAGATCCAGAGTCTGGTATTGACCAAGGAGTTTACCGACGATCCGGTCGTGCCCGGTGGCACGGTGACCTTGGAGTTCACCCTCGATAACCTGGATGCGACGAAGAACGCGTTCAATATCGCTTTCAGCGACGATCTCAGTGCAGCTTTAGCCGGCCTGAACGCCACCAGTGCGGTGACCAACACCTGCGGCGGCATGGCCGCGGCGCTGCCGAGCAGCTTCTTCGACTATAGCGGCGGGTCGCTGAACGGAGGCAACTCATGCAGTATCGTCCTCACCGTCAAAGTACCGGACGGGGCTGCGCCGGGCGAGTACACCAACATCACCAGTGACGTGATGGCGGATGTCGGCGGCGTTCCCGTGACCGTGCCCGGGGGCGCGGACAATCTCGTGGTCTTGAGTACGCCGATCTATGCGGATGTGCCCATCGATCACCCGGATTTTGAGGCGATCCAGGCGCTGGCGGATGCCAACGTGACCAGCGGTTGCGGCACCAATGACGCCAATGCGACCATCTTCTGCCCGAACCAGGTGGCGATCCGGGAACTGGCGGCGATCTGGCTGTGGAAGGCGAAGAACAATCCGGTGGCGCCGCCGGACGCGGACCTGGCGCCGGGCGGCATCGTCTCCGGCGACGTGACGGCGGGGGATTTTGCCGACGACTTCATTCTCGGCATCATCCAGCAGCTCATCACCGAGGGTTGTGACGCGGCCGATACCATCTACTGTCCGAAGAGCGTGCTCACCAAGGCCGGCGCGGCGAAGATGTTGACTAAGGCGGCAGAAATCCCGGAACTTCCCGGCGGGATCGGGCCTTATCTGGACGTGCCCGACGGCCATCCGGCGGAAGACGCGATTCGCGCCCTGCAATCGGCGGGTTACGTGGAGGGTTGTGGCGACGTTAGTGACAACAACTTCTGTCCGGACGAGGTCATGACCCTGGCCGGGCTCGCCAAGCTGGTGGCCAAGGTCTTCAACTTGATCGCGCCGTAACGATGATCGTGAGACCGGGCCCGTCCGGGCCCGGTCAGCTTACGCAAACAGCGTTCTAGTTCCCCGTCTTCGGTTGCAGGATCACCGCGATCGCGCGGCGGTTGCGGGCACGCCCTTCCTTGCTGCCGTTGTCCGCCACCGGGCGCGACTCGCCGTAACCGGCGGGGCGCATACGCGCTGGATCGATGCCGAAGTCGCGGGCAAACTTCTGTCGGACTGCCTCGGCGCGGCGCTCGGACAGACCCTGGTTGTAGACCTCGCTGCCGATGTTGCAGGTGTGTCCTTCGATGGTCATGTCCAGGTCCGGATGGCGCTTCATGAAGTCGGCGATTTCCCGGAACTGGAGTTCGTAGACCGAACGAATCGCCGATTTGTCGAACGCGAACTGCACCAGCAATTCCACGGTCTCCACCACTTCCGCCGCCGCGGCCACCGACTCGGGTTGCGCCTGCGGTGCCGGCGCCCTTGTGTGGCTACCGAAGTGCCAGTTCAGGCTGACCATCACTGCGTCGTCGTTGTTGGAGAAGTGGCCGACATCATAGTAGTGGCGATAGCTGGCGCGCAGTTCCAGGTCGTCTTTCAACATCCTGGCCACTCCGACACCGGCGTGCACCTGCTCGGTTTTCTCCTCGACGACATCGTCGATAGCAATCTGGCTGATGCCCGCGGCCAGATACGGTCGCCAGTCGGTCTCGCGCAGGTAACGCAACACATTGACGCCGACGTAATCCATGTCGGTGTCGCCGCCGATATCGGTGCCCAGACTCAATTCCGCCGCCCAGTCAGGATTGAACGAGTAGCCGATATTCACGCCGCCGAGGATCGGATCGTCCAGACCGACACCGCGATCGTCGTCCAGTGCGATGGCGCCGATCTGCGGGCCGGCATAGACGTGACCGTCGGCCGCGGATGCGGTGGCGGTAAAAAGGGTGCAGGTCATCATTAGCGCGGCGGCGCTGGACTTGTTCATTCGACTGTCTCCGAAAATTCGTTGAGGCGTTTGGTGGAATTGGGCGCGGCCACCGGGCTATCCCGGTGGTGTGGCGATTCTATCCTAGGCGGATCGGTTACCCAAGTGCACAGTTCACAGATCAATCCACAGCCGAACTGCGCGTTCTTTTATAACCGGCCGGCATGGAACAACAGCCGGGGCAGCGCGATTCCGTCGGATTCTTCGATCTGGAAGCGGGTGAAATGCGCCCCCGGCACCTGCCAGCGAAACAGTCGATCCATGGGCATGTCGAGGACCAGGGTGAGCAGCATGCGGATCATGCCGGCGTGTCCCACCACTAGAACATGACCGCCCCGGTGCCGGGCAAGGATGTCGCGCCAGGCGGCGTCGATGCGGTCGCGAAAATCCCGCAGAGTTTCCGCACCGTCGGGGCGGTAGCGCGTGGGGTCGGACCAGAACCGCATCAGAATACCTGGGTCGTTGGATTTTAATTCGTCTGCGGTCTTGCCTTCCCAGCTCCCAAACCCCAGCTCCATCAGCCGTGCATCCAGCGCCAGCGGCAGGCCCTGTTGCTCACTCAATTCCTGTGCAAACTCGGAGCAGCGTCGTAGGCTCGAGCTCACGACTGCGTTCCAGGGGCAGGGCCGCGGCACCGCGTCACGCATTTGTGCCCAGCCGGTGTCACTCAAGGGATCGTCTATCTGACCGCGGTATTTGCGTCCCCCGACCGGTTCGCCGTGACGCATGAGATCCACAAGCGTAGTAACGGTATCGGGCAAGGTGTCTTCCTGGGAGGGTCTGCGGGCCACGCGCCGTCAAGATACGCACGGCAAGGACGTCGCTGCGCGGACGTTACGCGAACATGGGATTGAGGTAAAGGGCGCTAGGAACTGGCCAGGTCCCGGTCGTGCGAGGTCTGTCCCCTTCGATTGAGGCTGCGCTCCGCCAGCGTAATACCTCCAGCGGCGAAGAATAATACGGCGGATATAGCGGCGATGCGCGAATAGAGCAATAGCGGCGTCAGGACGCCGGCGAGCAGATAGATATATGGCAGCGCATTGTAAATCGGTTTTGGCAGAGACACGCTCGGACCCTCCCCTGATAGCGGCACCGCCAACAATGATAAGCCGCTTCCAGACTGCGCGGGAGACATGACGGGCGCGGTGAAATTATGGCAAACGGGCTGGGGTTATTCAAGACGGCGTTGCGGTCGCCCCCCGTCAGTGGTGGTGGTGCATCGCCTCGCCCGGTTGGTTGCCGTCCGCGGCGTGATGGGCGTGACCGCCGGGCAGGACCATGATCGCGGCCAATGCGATCATTGCCAGCCCCGCCGCCCGGCGGGCCAGCGGCCGCTTGACCAGGGCGTCAAGCCAGCGGCCGGCGCTGCCAACCGTGAGCAGCATGGGCAGGGTGCCGGCGCCGAAGGCGAGCATCAACAGGGCGCCCTGACCGGCGCTGCCGGCGATCAGGGCCAGGGCCAGGGCGCTGTACACCAATCCGCAGGGCAGCCAGCCCCAGGCCAGCCCCAGGCCAAGGGCCCGCGCCGGTGATGTGACCGGTACGAAGCGCCGGCCCAGGGGTTCGATACGGCGCCACAGGTGGGCGCCAAGCTGTTCCAGGCGCACCAGGCCGCGCCACCAGTCGGCCAGATACAAGCCCAGGGCCAGCATAAAGGCGGCGGCGATCAATCGCCCGACCAGCTGTGCATGTTCGGCAAATACCTGCGAAGCCTGACCGCCGAGCCAGCCCACCAACGCGCCGGCGGCGGCATAACTGGCAATGCGGCCGGCGTTGTAACTGAGCAGGTAGGGCAGAAGGCGGCCATAGGATTCTCGCGTGCGTTGCGGCAGGCCCAAAGTGAAGGCGCCGACGATGCCGCCGCACATGCCGACACAGTGTATGGAGCCGAACAGACCGATCAAAAATGCCGCCGGGACGGTGGCAGAGATTTCCATGCGACGATCCCTAGTCGTCGCGCGCGGGCGGCGCGGCGAGCTGGATCATCGCGAATTGCGGTGCCTGCAGGCTGCCGACCAGCCGCCAGTCGTCCGCCGCCACCAAAACATGCCAACGGGCCTCGGCAAGTTCGGGCAGCGGTCCGTGGTAGCGGTTGTCCGGTGCGCGGGTCAATTGAATCACATGATCCATGCCGCTGCGTGTCGGGTGCAGCAGGCGCAGCTGCACGCGATCCGGTAACTGATAATCGGTTTCCGACATCAAGCGCAGAGCGACGGCGCGTCGTGCATAGTCGAATTCCAGTTGGCTGGCGATACCCCGTGTCCGTGCCGCGTCGTCACGCGCCAACACCCGGTTGATTTCCTTGCCGTGCTTGTCGTAATCGTCCACTACCAGACCGTCCTCGCTCGAAATCGCGAGCCAGAGCATAACCGCGCCGACGATCACCGCCGACAGCGGGATCGCGATCAGGAACCATACCCAGGGGTGGCGGTGCCAGGGCTGCGACGCGCCCGGTCGGTAGTTGGTATTCATTGACGGACTCCGGGTACGGGGCCGAGGAAACGGGCCTCTTCGATGATGCTGAGTTTCGGATTTTCCTTCGCTTGGAGCGTGAAGCGCACCTCGGAGCTGCGGTCCTGCAGATCGTAGGGATCGGCCTGCAGGCGCACCGCGAACTCGCGGACCTCGCCGGCGGCAACGCGTATGGTTGCCGAGTCGTTGTGCAGTTTCATGTTTGGAATGCCGCTGACTGCCAGGGTATAGGTGTGTGTGACGTCGTCCATATTCAGTACCTTCAAGGTGTACACGTTCTCGATCAAGCCGGCATCCGTCTCCCGGAACAGCGTGTTGCGGTCACGGATGACGTCCAACTCGATGGGCAGGCGTGTCGCCATGGCATAGACCAGCCCGGTCAGCACCGTCGCCAATATGGCCGCGTAGACGAAGACCCGCGGACGCAGGATGTGCGGTCGCTTGCCCTCGAGGGTGTTCTCGGTGGTGTACCGTACGAGCCCTTTTGGGTAACCCATTTGCGCCATCACGTTATCACACACGTCGATACAGGCGGCGCAGCTGATACATTGATATTGCAGTCCGTTGCGGATATCGATGCCGGTGGGGCAGACCTGAACACACATCGTGCAGTCGATACAATCCCCCAACCCCTGGTCCCTGTAATCCGCGCCCTTCTTGCGCGAGCCACGCGGTTCTCCGCGCGCTTCGTCGTAGGAGATGATCAGTGTGTTCCGGTCGAACATTGCGCTTTGGAAGCGCGCGTATGGACACATGTAGATGCAGACCTGTTCCCGGAGCCAGCCCGCGTTGCCGTAGGTCGCGAGGCTGTAGAAGATGATCCAGAAGGTCTCCCAAGGTCCCAGCCCGAAGGTGACGATCTTTTCCGCCAAACCGGTGATCGGCGTGAAATAGCCGACGAAGGTAAAACCGGTCCAGGCCGCGAACAGGATCCAGGCGGTGTGTTTCGCGCCCTTGATAATGAACTTGCGGCGGCTCCAGGGCGCCTTGTCCAGTTTCATCTGCTTCGGCCGGTCGCCCTCGATCTTGCGCTCGATCCAAAGGAAGACCTCGGTCCAGACGGTCTGCGGGCAGGCATAACCACACCAGGCGCGCCCGAACAGGGCGGTAAAGAAAAACAGCGACAACGCGGCGACGATCAGGATCAGGGTGACGTAGAAGAAATCCTGCGGCCAGAAAGTGATGCCGAAGATATAAAACTTGCGCGCCGGCAGGTCCAGCAGCACCGCCTGCCGCCCGGCCCATTGCAGCCACGGCAGAACATAGTACAGGCCGAGCAGCACGAACACGCCCGAAGTACGCAAAAACGCGAACACGCCATGCACCTCGCGCGGATAGATCTTTTCGTGCTTTGCGTAGAGCGACGCAGGCAGTTCAGCGGTGGGTTTCTTGTCGGACATCGGTCTGACTATGACGGAATTCGTGCGTAGTAGGGGGCGGCGTTCTTTTAGCGTGTGGGACGATCGCACACGACTGTTTTTGACTTTTCTCTTTACTCTTTCCTCTATTTCGCCTCACACGGCCGTTGAAAATAACAGGTCAGGGCACACGACGTCGCGGTCAGTACCCAGAACAGAAAAAAGCCGATCGTGTAGGCACCCTGGCGGCTCAGTTCGGCGAAGCGGGTGGTGGCGAGAAACTCGGCGGGATCGAACGCGGCAAAGAACAGGATAGTCGCGACGCCCGCGGTCAGGAACGACGGCCACAGCACCGCAATGATCTGTTGGGATCGGGGAATATTCATGTTGCACCTTCGCTCTGCTGCATTGAATTCCCGCTTCAGGCACATGGCGCCTGAAGCGGGTGAATCGCCGAAGAAAAGATTATCGCCCGCCGACTGACGCGGGGACAGCCGCTAGCGGCCCAGCGCCGTGAGGCTGTAGACATAGGCCGCGAGCAGGTGCACGCGCGCCTCACCGAGGAAGTCCTTATGCGGCGGCATATTGCCGTTGCGACCAATGGCGATCACGTCCGCAATGGCGCGGGGTGAACCGCCGTACAGCCACACCGCATCGGTCAGGTTCGCGGCGCCGAGCATGATGTTGCCTTTGCCCTCTGGACCGTGACAGGCGATGCAGAGCTGATTGTACTTTTCCTTGCCGGCCGTCGCGGCCGTGGCATCGTGCTCACGGTTTGCGAGACTCAGCACATACTGGGTCACGTTCTCGACACCCGTATCACCCAGCGCGGCGGCCCAGGCCGGCATGGCGCCGCGGCGACCGTTCAGGATGCTGGTCTTGATGGCCTGCGGCTCACCGCCGTAGAGCCAGTCCGTGTCGCGTAAATTCGGAAAGCCCGTTGCACCACGGGCATCGGAGCCGTGACAGGTGGTGCAGTAGGTGGCGAACAACCGCGCGCCGGTCTTCATGGCTTCCTCGTCGCCGGCCAGCACCGCAAGATCCTGCTGCTGGTACTTCGCATAGAGCGGGCCAAAGCTCTCATCCGCCTTCTGCATCTCGCGCTCGTACTGGTTCTGTTGGGACCAACCCAGAATCCCGGCGAAGGTCCCGAGGCCCGGATACAGGGCCAGGTAGCCGATGCCGAAGAACAAGGTGATATAGAACATCTTTAGCCACCAACTCGGCAGCGGGTTGTTGTACTCCGCCAGGTCCTCGTCCCAGACATGCCCCATGGTCTCCGGTTTATCGCTCGGCGGTGTGCCGCCGGACATCCAGCGGACGAGCAGAAAACAGGCGATGATGCCCGCGACCGTGGGGATGATGATGTACCAACTCCAGAAATTGCTTACGAAATCAGCCATGTTTTTTCTCCGCGGCGACGGGATCGAGTTCGTTATCGTCCTCCAGGGGCAGATGCGCGGCGCGCTCGAAGGCGTCCTTACGTTTGCTGCTCCAGGCCCAGACTACGATACCGACAAATACGGCGAGCAGTAACGCGGTCCATATCGAATGGATCAGGGTCATTGGCTATCTCCTGGTCGTGATTGCGGTGCCCAGCCCCTGCAGGTAGGCGATCATGGCGTCCATCTCGGTCCTGCCTTTCAGGGCATCGGGGGCCTTGGCAATCTCCTCGTCCGTGTAAGGGTGCCCGAGCGTGCGCAGGACCTCCATCTTCTTCTGGATGTCGCTGGCATCCAGCGCGTTTTCCTGCAGCCAGGGATAGCCCGGCATAATCGACTCCGGCACCACGTCGCGCGGGTTGATCAGATGTACCCGGTGCCAGTCGTCGCTGTAACGGCCGCCGACCCGGTGCAGGTCGGGCCCTGTGCGTTTCGAGCCCCACAGGAACGGCCGGTCGTAGACAAACTCACCGGCCACCGAGTAATGACCGTAGCGTTCGGTCTCGGCGCGAAACGGCCGGATCATCTGCGAGTGGCAGGCATTGCAGGCCTCGCGGATATAAATATCACGCCCCGCCAGCTGCAGGGCGGGGTAGGGTTTGAGTCCCGCCACCGCCTCGGTGGTCGATTTCATGAAATACAGCGGCACAATTTCGACCAGGCCGCCCACGCTGACCACCAGAATGACCAGCACAATGAGCAGGCCGACGTTTTTCTCGATTTTGTCGTGTCCAGATGCCATCGTTCTTGTCCTCTCAGTGTGCGGTTGCCGGTGCCGGGATCGCGGCCTCGGCGGGTTTCGCGCCGACCACGGTGCGCCAGACGTTGTATGCCATTATCAACATGCCGACGAGGAAGAATGCACCGCCGAGGAAACGCACGATATAGAATGGATGCATAGCCTGCACACTTTCCACGAAGCTGTAGGTTAAGGTGCCGTCGGTATTGACCGCGCGCCACATCAGGCCCTGCATGATACCGGCGACCCACATCGACGTGATGTACAGCACGATGCCGATGGTGGCGATCCAGAAATGCACCTCGATCAATTTGACGCTGTAGATTTCGCGCCCGAACAGCCGCGGGATGAGATAGTACATCGCACCGATCGACACCAGGGCGACCCAGCCGAGCGCACCGGAGTGCACGTGACCAATGGTCCAGTCGGTGTAATGGGACAGTGCGTTCACCGTCTTGATCGCCATCATCGGCCCCTCGAAGGTGGACATGCCGTAGAAGGACACGGAAACGATGAGGAAGCGCAGAATAGGGTCGGTGCGCAGTTTTTCCCAGGCGCCGGACAGGGTCATGATGCCGTTGATCATGCCGCCCCAGCTCGGTGCCAGCAGGATCAGTGAGAACACCATCCCCAGGGACTGGGCCCAGTTTGGCAGCGCAGTGTAGTGCAGATGATGAGGTCCCGCCCAGATGTAGGTGAAGACCAGGGCCCAGAAATGCACCACCGACAAGCGGTAGGAGTAGACCGGCCGCTCCGCCTGCTTGGGGATGAAGTAATACATGATGCCGAGGAAGCCGGCAGTGAGGAAGAAGCCCACCGCATTGTGGCCGTACCACCACTGCACCATCGCGTCCTGCACCCCCGAATACACCGAATAGGATTTCAGAAAGTTGACCGGCAGCGCGGCGCTGTTGCCCAGATGCAGTATTGCCACGGTGATGATAAAGGCGCCGAAGAACCAGTTGGCGACATAGATGTGTGGGATCTTGCGTTTAATCAGCGTGCCGAAAAACACCACGGCATAGGATACCCACACCAGGGTGATGAGGATGTCGATGGGCCACTCGAGTTCCGCATACTCCTTGGATGTGGTGATACCGAGCGGCAGGGTGATCGCCGCCAACACGATGATCAGTTGCCAACCCCAGAAGGTGAATCCCGCCAGGGGACCACTAAACAGGCGCACGTGACAGGTGCGCTGCACGACGTAGTAAGACGTCGCAAATAATGCCGAGCCACCGAAGGCGAAGATCACTGCGTTGGTGTGCAGCGCACGCAGGCGGCCGAAGGTGAGCCAGGGTATGTCGAAGTTCAATACCGGCCAGGCCATTTGCGCGGCGATGAGCACGCCGACGAGCATGCCGACGATGCCCCAGACGACGGTCATGATGGCAAACTGCCGAACCACTTTGTAGTTGTAACTGTTTTGAGTAGGCATATGCCTCTCCACGATTTGTGTTGAATTGGTGAGCTGTATATTCGTCCGTCGACTGAGGTCAGCTGGTGAATTCCGGGGCGATGCCCATGCCCCACAGAATTACGGTTGCCACCATGGTTGCCACCAGGGTGACCAGACCGACCGCGAGCACGGCAGTGGAGAACAGAAAGCCCTTTTCCTTGGGGATTTCCATCATAATGGGCACGCCGGTATAGAGCAGATAGACCGTGTACGCCAACGCCGGTAGTCCAACAAGAAGGTTGACCCAAAGCGTCGGATAAATCTGCAGGGCGCCAACTAGAAACAACGGTGTGGCCGTATAGGAGGCCAGGGCGATGCACTGGGGTAAGGATTTCTTCTCGCCGTAGGTTTCGCTCATCCAGTGGATCAAGGCACCGACGGTAAACACGGCGACGAGAAGCGCGAGATAATAGAGTACCGAGATCTTGAGCGCGCTTTCAGTGGTCAGCTTGACCGCCTCGCGGGCGCCAATCTGCCAACCTACCTGCGTGGTGCCGATAAAACCGGCAATGACCGGAATTGCGGCGAGTAGCAGGACATGGGAGCAGTAACATTTACCGATACTGCAGCGCCGATCGTGTATCTCCTGCCATTCTTCTTTCGGGTGCGCAAATAGCCCCCAGACGTGATCTAGCACCATGGAATCAGCTCTCCGCGTTTGTCGTTTTCAGTATGGCCACGACCGATCCACGGCACTTCGCTGGCATCGTCCGTGATGGCGGCTGCGGCGGATCGTAACGGGCCCCTGATGGAAAGGCGATGTTACGTTTAGCGGGCGGTGGCCCACTTTGATCTATGTCAAAGTGGGCACGACCGTGGCCGGGGAATAGCCCCGCTTCGAACATCGGCTTTGCAGTGGTTTAGAAGCGCCGGCCCACACCGATACCAATCACGGTGGGGTTGATGTCCACGTCCACTGTCGCCAGACCAGCCGCGGCACGGATCTCGGCTTCGGTTTCGATATTGATGTACTTGACGTCGACGTTCCAGAACCAATCACCGCCGGTGGCAATGTCGGCACCGATCTGCGCGGCCCAGCCCCAGGAATCATCCAGGTCAATACTGGCGCCGCCGCCGAGGGCAGCATTCAGGGAGGGTGAGACCTCCTCGTCAAGGAAAGTGGTGTAGTTGATGCCGAAGCCGACATAGGGCTGGATCTGCGCGCCCGGGTTGAAGTGATATTGCAGCAACAGGCTCGGCGGCAAGGTGTTGACCTCGGCGATCTTGCCGAGACCGCCGAGGGCGGCGCCGGTGGCGCTGACGTCATGGGACGAACTGAGGTCGAGCAGCAATTCCACACCCCAGTTTGGGGTGAGCATCCAGGTAAAATCTAAATCGAGGGTGTAGGCATCGTCGACCGTGACGCCGGATCCGGCCACCGGTACGCCGTTGATGACGATGGGCCCACTGTCGTCGTTGGGGTTGACGTTGATGATGCGGGCGCGAAACAGGCGGTCGCCTGCGTCATAGGCGAGCACGGTTCCGGTCGCGGCGAATAGGGTGGCGGCGGCGACAAGCATGCCCGCGATGCTCATTGTTGTGGATTTTGCCATTGTCTGTACCCCTGATGAGGAATTTGAAAAAAATGTGCCGGCTCTGGAGTCGGCCCCTTGTCAAAAGATAAGCGGGCGCTAATATACTTGGCCGTGACACAAAGACTTTGATCTAGATCAAATACTCCCGGCGCTACGGCGGTCACCCTGCCGGGCCGTCAGGCCGGCATGAGAAATCCAAGCGTAATGTCCTCCAGCGAAGCCGTTGCACAACACGCGGAAGCAAAAACCTGCTTTCATTGTGGTTTACCGGTGCCCCCAGGCGGCGACTACACAGTGGTCATTGACGGATCGTCGCGTCCCATGTGTTGCCCGGGTTGTCGAGCGGTGGCGCAGACCATTGTGGATTCGGGCCTGACGGATTTTTACCGCCATCGCACGACTGCATCACCCACTGCCCGTGAGGTCGTGCCGGAATTCCTGCGCCAGGTTCAGGTCTACGATAACCCGCAGGTGCAGAAGAGTTTCGTGCGCGGCGTGGGGGAAAATGTCCGCGAGGCGTCACTCATCATCGAAGGAATTGTCTGTGCCGCCTGTGTCTGGTTGAACGAGCGGTACATTGCCGCCCTGCCTGGGGTCATCGAGGTCAATATTAACTATGCGACCCATCGCGCACGGGTGCGTTGGGACGACGCGCGCATTCATTTAAGCGACATCCTCGCCGCGGTAAGCCGCACCGGTTATCTCGCACACCCCTACGATCCCGGGCGCCAACAGGCTCTGCTCGAACGGGAGCGTCGCACACAGTTGCGGCGCTTGCTGATCGCCGGGGTCTTCGGCATGCAGGTGATGATGATCGCCGTGGCGTTGTATGCCGGTGACTGGTTCGGCATGGAGCCGCAATTCCGGAAGTTTTTTTACTGGATCAGCCTCGGGCTCTGTCTGCCGGTGATACTGTTTTCCGCCCGGCCGTTTTTTCAGTCCGCGTGGCGTGATCTCAGGCGCCGCAGCATGGGCATGGACGTTCCTGTCTCGCTCGGTATTTCGATCGCCTTCGCCGGCAGTGTTTGGGCGACACTGAGCGGACAAGGCCACGTCTATTACGATTCGGTGGTGATGTTCGTTTTCTTTCTACTCACCGCCCGCTATCTCGAATTGGCCGCGCGCAAGCGCGCCGCCGAAACATCGGAAACGCTGGTGCATGCCGCGCCGGCGATGGCAACGCGCATGATCGCGCAAGGAACGGCGTACGCCGAGGAGGTGGTCCCGGTGGCGGAGCTCACGGCGGGCGATCGGGTCTTGATTCGCCCCGGCGAGACGGTGCCTGCGGACGGCGATGTGTTGGAGGGACGTTCCAGCGTCAACGAGGCGCTACTCACCGGCGAGAGTCAGCCGGTCACGAAGCAGACGGGCGATTCCCTCGTCGGCGGCAGTATCAATACAGAAAGTCCGCTGACCATGCAGGTGCGCCAGCTGGGTGAAGACACGATCCTGGCCGCCATCTTGCGCCTGCTCGATCGCGCGCAGACGGAGAAACCGGCCATTGCCCGCCTGGCGGATCGCTTCGCGTCCTGGTTCGTGGCGGGCGTGCTCGTGTTGGCAGCGGCGGTGGCGCTCTACTGGTGGTCGGCCGAGCCGGCACGCTGGCTGCCGATCACCGTGGCGGTGCTGGTGGTGACCTGTCCGTGCGCCCTGTCCCTGGCGACCCCGGCGGCGCTGACCGCCGCGACCGGCAGCCTCACGCGCCGCGGTCTGTTGGTCACCCGCGGCCATGCGGTGGAGACTCTGGCGCGGGCGACGCACCTGTTCCTCGACAAGACCGGCACTCTGACCGAGGGTCGTCTGCAACTTGTCGATACCCTCGCCCTCGGCGATCTTGCAAAGGACGAATGCCTAACCCTGGCGGCGAGTCTTGAGCAACAGTCGGAGCACCCGATCGCAACCGCCCTGCGGCAGGCGGCCGAACCGCGACCGCTGTTGCCGGCGAACTCGGTAATCAACACGCCCGGTGCCGGAATTCAGGGGCACATCGACGGCACCGAGTACTTTCTCGGTACGCGGGCTTTTGTAGCGGACGCGGGTGCGGTCATGCCGGATGACGCCGTGCGGATGTTCGACGCCGAAGTCAATACGGTTGTTTACCTTGGCACGCAGCGGGCCGTCTGCGCGGCATTTGTGCTCGATGATCGATTGCGCAAAGGGGCGGAGACTCTGGTGCGAAATGCGAAGGCACTGGGACTCCAGACCCGGCTGATCAGCGGTGATCATGCGGCGGCGGTACAGCGAGTCGGACACGTGCTCGATCTCGACGATGTTGCGTGGGGATTGCGGCCGCAGGACAAGCTCGATGCGATCCGTGCCGCACAGGAACAAGGCGCGATCGCCGCCATGGTCGGCGACGGTATCAACGACGGGCCGGTGCTTGCGCAGGCACAGGTGTCGATTGCCATGGGCGGCGGCGCCCATGTGGCCGCGGCCAGCGCCGATATGGTATTGCTGTCGGATCGCCTGCCGACCATTACCACGGGCATCGCGACGGCGCGCAAGACTTTGCGCATCATTCGCCAGAATCTGTCCTGGGCAATCGCTTACAATATGATCGCGCTGCCCGCCGCGGCCATGGGTTACGTAGCCCCATGGATGGCCGCCATCGGCATGTCGGCCAGCTCCTTGATTGTGGTGGGCAATGCCTTGCGTCTGGTGGAACGCAGCAACGGTGCCGATATCGGCGAGTCGGATTGACCATGGAGATTATTTATCTGCTTATCCCTCTGGCGCTGCTTCTGGTGGGTGTCATCGTATGGGTCTTGCTGTGGGCGGTGCGTTCCGGTCAGTTCGACGACCTCGAAGGCCCGGCGCACCGCATCTTGATGGATGAGGACAAGCTGCCGCCCGCGGAACCGCAGCGAAGCGAATCCACGGACCCAGCGCAAAGCGAGCGAGACTCGGGTGGCAAGTAATGTACTTTCTTGCCGCAAACCTATATTGATCCCGCGCGCGACACGGGTAATGCACTAATGTCGAAGCGTGCCGATGTAGTGATTGTCGGTGCCGGCCACAATGGATTGGTGGCGGCATTGATGTTGGCGCGGGCCGGCTTGCGGGTACGTGTGCTCGAAGAACAGTCTGTCATTGGTGGCGCCTGCCGTACCGAATATCCTTTTACCCGTACGCCCCAGTTACCCACCTCCACCGGCGCCTATCTGCTCGGGCTGATGCCGCCTGAGTTACTGGAGATCCTCGAAGTCGATATCCCGGTGTTGCCACGGGATCCGCACTATTTCCTGCCCACCACCGACAATCGCTACCTGCTATTCGGGTCGGATGAGGCCGCGCTCGAAGAACAGTTCACCAGTTTCTTTTCACGCCAGGATTGGCGGGCGCATGTGGCCATGAGTGCGGAGATCGCGGCCATGCGTGACGATATTGCGCCCACCTGGCTGGCGGAACCGCTTTCGATTGAAGACACGGCGATGCGCTATGTGCGCCCGCAGTTGCGTGACGTATTCATCGATTTGTGCCGCCAGCCGATTCGCGACTACCTGGCTCGATTCGATTTCAAGAGCGACCTGGTGAAAGCCATGTATGCGGTGACCGATGGTTTCTCCGGTCTATACGGCAGCTGGGACACACCGGGCACCGGCATGAACTTTCTGATTCACAACATGTGTCGGCTGCCGGACACCCGGGGCACGTTCGCCGTCGTGCAGGGTGGCATGGGCACCGTAACGTCGCGACTGGCCGCGGCGGCGCAGCGCCACGGTGCGGTGATCGAGACGGGCGTTGCTGTTGAATCTCTCGCGATGCGCGGCGATAGCGTCGAGGGCGTGGTGTTGCGTGACGGCCGCGAGGTGAGGGCGGACGTCGTGGTGTTTAATGCGGATCCGTTTCGCATGCAGGAAATGATCGGCGCGGACCAGTTGCCGGAGGCCTATAATCGTCGCATCGCCGGTTATGCTCGACCGGGATCGACCTTCAAGGTGAATCTGGCGCTGAGCGGTTTACCGCGGTTCACCTGCCTGCCGGAAGACAGGGGTCAGTATGGTCCTACCATCCACCTGTTGCCGCCGGAAGAAGGTGTCATCGCATCGCTGACCGACGGTTTTGACCGGGTGCAGAACGGTGAGCTGATCGAGTTCCCCACCATCGAGTGGTATATCCATTCCACGGTGGACCCCGGTTTGACGGATGCGGCCGGACATTTGAGTTCGGCCCTGTTCGTACAGTGGGTGCCCTATGAATTGGCGGCGTCGGACTGGGAAACGGAAGCCGAGCCGTATGCGCGCAAGCTGCTGGCGATCGCGGATCGCTTTGCGCCCGGCACCTCGGATCTGGTGGCGGATATGTTTGTGTTGCACCCGCGCAAGATCGAGGATTATTTCGGTATCCGCCATGGCCACATTCACCATGTCGATAACAGTTTCGGCTTCGCCGACCGGTTGCCCTACGCGACACCGATCGCGGGCGTGTATTCATGCAGCGCCGGCACCCATCCGGCCGGCTCGGTCATTGGCTGCGCCGGGCATAATGCCGCGCAGAGGGTGTTGGGCGATCTCGGCAAAAAGGGGTCGGAGTGATTTATTTTTAGGCAATCAGGCAAAAAGGGTCGAAATTAAATTCTTGTGATTGCCTAAAAATAAATCACTCCGACCCCTTTTTATCCGAGGACTTGATTGACGCGCTCCAGCACGCTCGCCGGGCTGAAGGGTTTGACGATAAAGCTCCTGGCACCTCGCTCCAGGGCGGTCTTTACCCGGTCGCTGGTCGCTTCGCCGCTGATCATGATTACCTGCACGTTCGGATGGGAGTCACGCATCTGTTCCAGTATTCCCAGGCCATCTTCGCCCGGCATGTTGATGTCGAGCAGGACCAGATCGGCGGAGGTGCGCCGTATGACTTTCATCGCTTCCTGGCCGTCCCGTGCCTCGCCAACGACCGTGTGCCCGCACTGCGAAAGGATTACGCGCAGCACATTGCGAATGGTACTGTCGTCATCGACAATCAGCACCTTGCAAGTCTGGTCCATGAGTGCTGCCGGGTTTTGCATTGTCTGCCGTTATCCTCGTGGGTTGCCAACTGCGGGTCCGGCCCGCACGTGTACTGCCATCGCTGGGAATATCGGCCGATTTGGCCGAATAATTAGGGTTGCGGCGTGGGGTTTTTGTCTGCGCCGCGCCGATCCGGCGGAGCTACAGCGGCACGCTGCGTTCGGCAACGATCCGCCAGACACCTTCTTCGTTGACGAGATCCAGCGTCTTACGCACCGTATCCTTGTAGTTGTCCGACTCATAGTGCTGCCGGAACGTCACGCGCACGCGGTCCGACGCTATCCGGGTCACGTGTGAGTCATCGATATCGACCCGAATATACCCGGGACCTTGCAAGCGGAGCCGCCGTTGCTGCGCCCACGCATCGCGGGATTCTTCCCGTGACGGCCGAAAGCCGGCGGAGTAGAAAGACATATACTGTTCGACCTGCTGATTTGACCAGGCCGTCGCCCAGGCGGAGACTCGTTGCTGTATTGCAGTTTCCACCGGCGGCCCACTATTGGTTATATCGACGGCGTCGTGCAGTTGATGTCCCCCTGGTATCGCCGCTGATGCCGCGCCGCCCGCCGGTTTCGCTGCAACCGAGCGGGTTTCCGCCGCCACACTAGCGGGCTTGGGCGGTGCGGAAGTGTCCGCGGTTTGCGGCGGCGCAGAGAAGAGCCAGGCCGGTTCCGACAAGAGCCACAACACGAAACCGATGAGCGCGGCGGCGGCTGTTAAGAATAGTCCTTGCCGGAAACGTTTATCCCATTGCTGATGAAGTTCACGCTCAGTACGCTTGGCGGCGTTCAGCCGCGCGAGTTCCTTGCGGGTAACCCATTGTATTTCACCGTTGGAGCGCTTGATTTTCACGCGCTTCGCACCGCCGCTTTGGTCGCCGACACCAGGTTCGGGCGACGTTACGGATTCCTCGCGTGCTCCGTTTTTGGAGTTTTCCATTCCCTTACCCCCCGGGGATTATTTCGCCCGCAGTGCCATCGAGCCGTTGGCGCGCCGCGATCTAAATTGCCGCGTGGAGCACCGATATCTTTAAGCTTGTTCAATAAGACTATCGAAGATAGCGGTGAAATCAAGGTCGTGGGTCACAGTATTGCCGGATGGCAAGGGGGAAAGTTTCGCCGTGTGCCGCTGCGGTCGCAACGGGCACGCAGATAATGGGTGCGCTACGCTGCGCGGCGTCGCTCCGGCAGGATCGTTCTCAGTTTCGCGTGGGATCTGTGCAGCAACGCTTCGGTCGTAGCCCAATCGATACAGGCATCCGTCACCGATACACCATATTTGAGTTGTGACAGGTCCGCGGGGATAGGTTGGGTGCCCGCGTTAAGGTTACTTTCGAGCATCAAGCCAACAATGGATCGATTCCCTTCCAGGATCTGGTTGACGCAGTTATCCGCCACCAACGGCTGCAAGGCCGGATCTTTGTTTGAATTGCCATGGCTGCAGTCGACTGCAATATTGACCGGTAGACCGGCACTGCGAAGCTCCTCCTCGCACACGGCGATGCTTACCGAGTCGTAATTCGGACGGCCACCCCCGCCACGCAATACGACATGCCCGTACTTGTTTCCGCGAGTGCGAAACACGGCCGACTGCCCGGCCTGGTTAATGCCGAGAAAGTGGTGCGGGCGCGAGGCGGCATGCATGGCATTGATGGCCACGCTTAAGGTGCCATCCGTACCGTTCTTGAAACCGACCGGCGTCGAGAGCCCACTGGCCATTTCGCGGTGGGTCTGTGACTCGGTCGTACGCGCGCCGATGGCCGTCCACGACACCAGGTCTGAAAGATATTGTGGTGTGATGGGATCCAGCGCCTCCGTGGCGGTCGGTAGCCCCAGGCTAGTGAGTTCATGCAGGAGGCGTCGCGCCGTATGCAGGCCTTTTTCGATATGAAAGGAATCGTCCATATCCGGGTCGTTGATAAGCCCCTTCCAGCCGACGGTGGTGCGCGGTTTTTCGAAATAAACCCGCATCACCAGGAGCAAGGTGTCGCTGACTTCGTCGGCGAGCCGGCGCAGACGCCGGGCATAATCCAATGCTGCATCCACATCGTGAATAGAGCAGGGTCCCAGGACCAGAAACAGGCGATGGTCCTTGCCGTCGAGGATATCCTGAATCTGTTGACGACCCTTGAGTACGGTCGCTTCCGCCGCCGGCGTTACCGACACCGCGGCTTTGACATCCGCAGGCGTCGGCAACAGTTCCTGCGAGATGACATTGATATTGGAAAGTCGGTCGGATGTCATTGTTCAGTTTGACGATTCGTCATCAGGTGCATGCGACACGCGCCTGCAGTGCATCCCGCAGGCCGTCGTTGCCCTTGCTGCGGGCTAATGCGATTACAGGTATTACCGCGCGTTTACTGGGCGGAGCCAAACGAGGGTTGTGTGGTGTCTTTCGGCGCGGGAACTCCTGCGATCCGGCTGGCTTGCAAAATTGGGCCGTCGGGAAAAAGACGATACAGATATTTCGTGCCGCCCTTGTCCGCAAAGTGAGCATCGAGGACTTCCGTCAACCTGCGCGCGCGATCGGTTTTGCCATGCTCGATATAGTGCTGGCGCAGAAAGTTGACAACCTCCCAGTGCGCATCGCCCAACTCGATGCCGAGTTCGCTGGCATGCGCACGTGCGATATCCTCGTTCCAGTCCTCGAGATCGAGCAGATGCTCGCGCGCCTCGTCGTAGACCGATGTATCGCCGATGAATTTGTTGATATCCGGCATTGGTATTCTCCCGGTACGGCCGGCCCGTGACCGACCAATCAAGTCAGGAAATTGGCTGTGGGTCGCTAACGATAGCAACAAAGCAATATCAGCGACAAGCCGGCGCCGCCGGCGCTATGCCCTCAATCGATCGTTCCGCGCTTGTCCTGGCGCAAGGATTCCGCCCGCCGCGCGGGAGTATAATGCGGCATACGAGGAGGCATAAGCAATGTCCGACATACTGACGTCCGAGCAGATTTATGAACGCATGGTGGAGCTGCGGCGGACCTTTCACCGCAATCCCGAGCTGGCCTTCGAAGAGGAGCAGACCGCGAAAGTCATCATGGCGGAGCTCGATCGCCTGGGGATACCTTATAAGTACGATGGCGTCGGCACCGGCGTGGTGGGTCGGTTGGCTTGCGGCGCGCCGGGTGCGCCGGCGGTCGCGTTACGCGCCGACATGGACGCCCTGCCCGGTGCGGAGAATACCGATTTGCCCTTCGCCTCCAGCATCGAGGGCAGAATGCATGCCTGTGGCCATGACGCCCATATGGCCATGGCCCTGGGGGCGGCGGCGCTCCTGGCCGAGTCGCCGCCGACGGACGGCGACGTGGTATTCGTGTTTCAGCCCGCGGAGGAGCGTGGCGGTGGCTCGCGGGTCATGATCCAGTCCGGTGCCCTGCAGGGCGTAAATGCAATCTACGGTGGCCATGTCACGCATCATTATCGGGTCGGCGAGATCATGGTCGCGAGTGGCGTGATCACCGCACACTCCGATCGTTTCCAGATTGCGATTCGGGGCAAAGGTGGGCACGGCGCCCGACCCCACGAGGCAACGGATGCAATCGTGATCACCGGTCTGTTGATCGTTGCGATCCAGACTCTGGTGTCCCGTGAGATCAACCCGGTGTATCCCAGCGTCGTGACCGTGGGACAAGTGGAGGCAGGAAGCGCGCCGAATGTCATTGCCGAGCAAGCAACCTTGCGCGGAACGATTCGCACAACGCAGTCCGATGTGCGGGATCAGATTCACGAGGGGTTGCAGCGTATGGCCAACGCCATGGGGGAATTGCACAACGCCGAGGTAGATGTGGAGATCACCGAAGGTTATCCGCCGGTGGTCAATAGTCCGCGTGAGACCGAGATTGCTCACCGGGCGGCGCGCAACGTGGTTGGTGAGAGCGGCCTCATGGCGATGGATCACCCAAGCATGGGCTCGGAGGATTTCTCTTATTATTTGCGTGAGGTCCCGGGTTGCTACGTACGATTCGGTGCGCGCCGCAGGGAACAGGAATATATCCCGCTCCACAGCCCGGCATTCGATATTGATGAGGGCGTGCTAAAGGTAGGTGCGGCATTTTTCGACGAAGTTTCGCGGGCGGCCTTGCGTGAGTACCGGGCTTGAGCGATGACCTTGTCGTTCACACCTTCGTCCCCACGCTCGATCGGCATGGAACTGGAACTCCAGCTGCTGGATAAACGCAGCCTGGATCTGGTCGACGGCATCCTGCCGTTAATGGAGATTTTTCCGGACAGTCCCTATATCAAGCCGGAGTTCATACAAAATACCGTCGAGATCGCATCGCAGGTATGTGAGAGTCTGCCGGAACTCGAGACTCATGTCCGTGAATTGGCGACTAAACTCACAGCGAAATGCGAAGCCCTGGGGATCGCGCTTTGTGGTGCCGGCACCCACCCGTTCGCGGAGCGGCTGGCGCTCATCACGCCCATGCCGCGCTATTTGAAGATGAAAAAAGCAGCTGGTTTGCTATCGCACATGCAGATCACCTTCGCAACCCATGTTCATATCGGTATGTCGTCCGGCGATGAAGCGATTGCTGTGATGAGTGATCTCAAGCCGTACCTGCCGGTACTGATTGCCGTTTCTGCGAATTCGCCGTTCTGGCGCGGTTACGATACGGCCTATGCCTCCTATCGACACCGCATCCTGTCCGCGGCGCGCAGCTACGGTAATCCGCCCACATTTAACGACTGGAATGCCTTTTGCGAATTCTTCGAAACCACCGCGCGGGCAGGGATCTTTGAAACCGTCAACGATATCCATTGGGACATCCGTCCGCGACCGCTGCTGGGGACCGTCGAGGTACGCGTGATGGACGCCCAATCCACGGTGCTTGATGCAGTGGCGTTGGCGGGATTCGTACGCGCACTGGTATTTTTGATTCGTCACGAGTCCCGCACGCCGGATCAGGCGCGGTTGCTGAAAACACCGCATTGGTGGACTCAGAAGGAGAATCATTTCCAGGCATCACGCCGGGGCCTGCGCGCGAAATATATCAGCGATGAGCGTGGCAGTGCACGACCCCTGATAGATGTGGTCAACGAGACATTGGATGCGGTGTCAGATGCGGCGGTCGAGGCAGGCGCCGTAGAATCTATCGAGCACGTGCGGGCCATGGTGAGGAGGGGGTCGGGATACCAGTATCAACGGGATCTGTTTGAGGAGTCCGGATCGATGCAGCACGTGGTTGCAGAGCTGGTGTCCGGCTTCACGCGGGATTGCGGTCACGCAGTGCCACAGACGGCACTTGCTGAGTAGACTGCGATTCATGCGCGCGATATCAAAACACCTTGCCTTGATGCTGATCGTGTTGCTGCCGACGGCGTCGATGGAAGCGCAGGATGGCGAACTCGGCTTTGATGATCGACCGCTGGAAGAGGCCATCATTCTGCCGGACTGGTTCCGACTCAGTTTCCTGGAATTACACGACGACCTGACTGAAGCCACCAACGACGGTAAGCGAGGGCTGATCATCTATTTCGGCCAGAAGAAATGCGCCTACTGTAAGGCGCACCTGGAGCGAAACTGGGGTCGGCCCGACATTCTTGCCTATACGCAGAAACATTTCGATGTCGTCGCGATCAACGTGCAGGGGGATCGCTTGGTCACGGACCTCGAGGGGGCGGTGCGCACCGAAAAACAGTTCTCCGTGCATATGAAAACCCAGTTCACGCCGTCCTTTCTGTTCATCGACCGGGACGGCAAGGTGGCACTGCGACTGGCCGGTTACCATCCACCATACGAATTTCAGGCCGCGCTCGAGTTTGTGGCAGATGAGCATTATCGCGAGGAGCCCTTTCGTGACTACCTCGCCCGCGCTGAATCGATTCAGGGTCTGGCCGGAGATGCTCTCAATGAGCACGAGATATTTGCGCGGCCGCCTTTTGCCCTGGACCGAAGCCGCTTCGCCGCGGATGCGCCATTAGCGGTATTTTTCGAGCGCCGCCAATGTCACGCCTGTGATGTTCTGCATGCCGAACAACTTGCGAATCGCGATATCGTCCAGGCGCTGCGTACTATGTCGCCGGTGCAGCTCGACATGCAATCCGATGTTCCGGTCATCGTGCCGGATGGTACGCGGCACACTGCGCGTAGTTGGTCCGAGGAGCTTGAGCTCTTTTACGCGCCGACGTTGATGTTCTTCGATCGCAACGGTCGTGAGATTATCAGAGTCGATTCCGTCGTCGGATTTTTCCGGCTCAGGAATGTATTGCAGTTTGTGCAGACCGGTGGTTATCGCGAGCAACCGAATTATCAGCTATGGCGTGAGCAGAATGTGCGGACAGAGGCGAGGAGCCGCGCCCCGGCGAAGGCTGCCCCAGGCGGACCCCGGCCTTAGGCGGAGATGTCCAGTAGTTCGATCTCGAAAATCAGTGTGGCATTCGGTGGAATGACATTGCCGGCGCCGCGCGCGCCGTAGCCGAGTTGTGGCGGAATCACCAGGCGTCGCGTGCCAGCCACACGCATCCCGATGATGCCTTCGTCCCATCCCTTGATTACGTTGCCGGCGCCCAAGGTAAAGCGGAACGGCTGTCCGCGTTGGCGGCTGGAGTCGAACTGACGCCCGTCCTCGAGCCAGCCGGTGTAATGCACCGACACCGTCTGCCCGATATCGGTCGCGGGGGCGCCGTCGCCGATGACTAGATCGCGAAATTTCAGTCCGCTCGATTTGGTGAAATCAGACATCTTGCTCTCGACCATGCCTCGGGTCGGCACCCGCCGGCCCGCAACGAAATGAAAAAATTTTACTTATTCCGGCAGGATGTGCCAGCGGTGCATGGCCAAAACCCTGCTATTCATGTCAGGGCGCGACCCTCCTTGGTCGTCATCCCAAATGACAGCTGCCTACGCGACCTGCGACGTGCAATGCATGCAGCGCTTGGCTTCGATGGGGATCTCGCCGAGGCACTCAGGGCAGTTCTTGGTCGTCGGTTCAGCCGGCGCTTCCTCTTCGGGCTTCTGCATCTTGTTCATGGCCTTGATCACCATGAAGATGGCGAAGGCGATGATGACAAAGTCCAGCACGGTGTTGATGAACGCGCCGTACGCAATCGTCGGGGCACCCGCCTCTTTGGCGGCCTCGAGCGTTTCGTAGCCGGTGTCGCTCAAATTGATGAACAGGCTGCTGAAGTCGACGCCGCCGAGCAGCTTGCCAATGGGCGGCATCAATACATCATTCACAAATGAGCTGACGATCTTGCCGAAGGCCCCGCCGATGACGATACCCACGGCCATATCGACCACGTTGCCGCGCATGGCGAACTTTTTGAATTCTTCCAACATTTTCTTCTCCTTCCGTTTTGACTTGTTATGCAGTTATCAGGCACTGGCTTGGTTGCCGCCGCGACTATAGCGAAACCTAATTTAGCGTGACAAGGCTGGGGGAATCAGCGTGACAATTGTTTGCACGCATGTGGGATTTAGCGCACGAAAGTGTGAACTGGTTCACACTTGTGTTGCGCGTTTACCTTTGACGGTGCCGTGAGAGGTGAAGATGCGCCGATGCAGGCCAACGCCGGCGCAGCCAGCCTGGAGTCAGACGTCGCCAATTCGAGCCGCGACTAACCGGTAGAGGTGGTGCGGGTCGTGGCGATCATCACCTGTTCCAGAAACTCTTTGATTGGGGGACCAAACCGTTCCTTGTCGACCAGGAAAGAATCATGGCCTTCGATCGAGGGCAGCGAAACGTAACTGACGTCGCGACCATGTGAACGCAGGATGTTTGTCAGTTCTTCCTGTTGATAGGCGGGGAACAGGGAATCGCTGTCGACGCCGAGAATCAAGATGCGTGCGGCGCGCATCCTGGCGAGCCCAACCTCGATTGAGCCGCCGTGATCGGCCACATCGAACCAGTCCATCGCGCGTGACAAGTACAAATAGCAATTAGCATCGAAGACCGGCGTAAACTTGCGCGCATTGGCGTCCAGATAGGATTCAATCTGAAACTCTATGGAAAATGCATCCGCAAGATCGCGGTTTCGCACCTTGTCGCGGCCGAAGCGGTGGCGCCACTCGTCCGCCGAACGATAAGACATAAGCCCAAGTTTGCGTGCGATCCGCATACCTTCGACGGGACCGCGTCCTTCATCATAGTAACCACCGCGCCACATGGGGTCGCTGCGAATGATTTCGCGCTGCAGGGAGCGAATAGCGATTGCCGCAGGCGATGCATGCGCCGCGGAAGAGATGAGGGCGACATTTTCGACATCGTCCGCATACTCGATGGCGTATGCGGTGGCGGCCATGCCGCCAAGCGACGCGCCCATCACGGTGTGCAGACGATCGATGCCCAGCGCTTTCACCGTCGCGCGACCGGCCCGTGCAATGTCTTCGACTGCCAGCTCCGGGAACGAGAGGCGATATGGTTTTCCGGTCCGCGGATCGGTGGAGGCCGGTCCGGTGGAACCGAAACAGCTGCCCAGTGAATTGACGCAGACAACGAAGAAGTGGTTGGTATCGATCGGCTTGTCCGGACCGATCATGAACTCCCACCAACCGGGAGACGGGTCGCGGGCGGAGCAGGCGGCGTGGGCGGAAGGCGACAAGCCCGTATACAACAGTATCGCATTGTCGTGCCGGGGCGTGAGTTCGCCCCAGGTTTCATAGGCGATGGTGATCTGCGGCAGTTCGCCGCCGCGATGCATGTGGAACGGACCGGGTACCTCCAGGTAGCGGCGCGCGTCGTGGCGCGACTCACGATCGTCGGGTTCACCGGCGCGTTGCGCGCGGGCCAACGGTACGCAGTCGGGGCTGGTTCGCGTGGTCGATGTCATCGTCGGCTGCTCGCGTGGGCGGGGTGTTTGCGATCCTGGACGTATCCTCAGGGCGAACCGCAAATTCTGATCAAATTGGTCGGAAAAAGCCAGCCCGGGCCGCAGGCTCAAGGCGTGCCGGACAACATCGTCTCGTCCCAGAGCCAGGCCGCGCCGCGCACGCCGCTGGAATCCCCATGCCGGGGCCGGCGCAGGGCGGTGTCGACGGTGTCGGAAAACACGTAACGCCCCCACTGTTGCGGGACCGTAGCGTACAGACGGTCGATGTTGGACATACCGCCGCCGAGCACGATGACATCCGGGTCGAGAATATTGATGACGTGCGCGAGGGCGCGGGCCATGCGATCCACATAGCGCTCCAACGTGGCCGTGCAGGCGGCGTCGCCGGCGGTCGCCCGCTGCACGATCTGTTGCGCATCGAGCGGCTCGCCATTGTTGTCGGTGTGATCGCGACCCATGCCGGGTCCTGACAGGAAGGTCTCGATGCAACCGTGTTTGCCGCAGTAACATGGCGGTCCCGGTCGCTCCGCATCCGTGGGCCATGGCAGCGGGTTGTGTCCCCACTCGCCGGCGATCGCGTTGGCGCCGATCAACGGATGGCGGTCAATAACGATACCGGCGCCGGTGCCGGTGCCGACGATCACGCCGAAGACTACGTTGGCGTCGGCGGCGGCACCGTCGGTGGCCTCCGAGAGAGCAAAGCAATTGGCGTCATTGGTGAGGCGCACGTCACGAGCAAGCGCTGATTTGAGGTCATGCAAGATCGGTTTGCCGTTGAGACAGATGGAATTGCTGTTCTTCAGTAATCCGCTGGTTGCCGAGAGCGCGCCCGGGGTACCGACGCCGACGCTGGCGTGCACGGCCAATTCCCGTTCGCACGTCGCCACCAGCTCGACAATGCGCTGCAGGATGCCGGGGTAGTCGCCGTCGGGTGTGGCGACACGTCGCCGAAAGCGGATTTCGCCGCTATCATCGAGGGCGATCGCCTCGATCTTGGTGCCACCCAGATCGATTCCTATGCGGATCATATTCGGTTTCGCCTACGCGCATGTTGCGTCAGTCGCGCAGGCGGCCAAGGCTTGCCCAAAACATGCCGTGCGAACCGGCGTATACGCAAATTCGTCATTGATTGATAGTGACTGCCGGCAACAAATGGCCGGCTAATGCCTTGGCCGCGTGGCTATGGCCCGCTGCATTCCAATGTCCATCGTACCGAAAATGGTATTTCATGGGATCTCCATCGATCTCAAAAACTGGCCGAAGGTCAAGAACGTCAATTCCGGCTTTTTTAAGCGCTCTTAGAAACGCGCGATGCACTTGGTCTTCTTGATCTTGATTATCACCCACCCATAGGCCGCGCGATGGTATCAAGATCACGGTCACCCGATAGGAATCAACCAACGGTTTCAATTGCCGCACGGCGGCCTCTATGATCGACGCCGAATAGTAATTTCGAGACATGCCCTCCAGGTTCGGTACCAATAGTCCAAGTTTGGTTGCGATACTACGGAGTGGGGTATAACGATGCGTTAGCGTTGTGAGTGCCACATAAACTGCCGAATGCGTCACCAGGAAGTTCTTGAGGATTGCCACGCTCCGGCGTGAGGAATCCGGCCGTGATGCGAGTTCGCCGTCCTCCGTGTAAGCATGGAGATCGTTCTCCATACAAATCCCAATAAGCAGGCGTTGCACACGAGCTCCTTTGTGCACCGCATAATTAACCATCTTGGCATAGGTTCGCAGATCGCCGCTCGGTATCGCAATGTTGTAGATAGGTTGGCCCAGAATACGTGCCAGCACATCAGAATAGCGCGCCGTCTCCTCGACACCCCAACCGAAACTGAACGAATCACCGACCACAAACCACGCTGTGTCGTCAGAACCTGCAAGGTCCTTCGAGTCACGCAGGCCGTAGCGGTTGAAGCGCACCTTGACGTCGTAGTCACCGGTATTTTTCGTTTGACGGCGCTCCGTATTCGGCGCACCCAGGATCGGCCGCTCCTTATTACCCGCGACAAGCTGTATTTGTCCTGATGGATCGAAGGCCGGGATCAAAAGGCGCAGAGCGCCCTCCAACAGCAGCAGTGCGAACACCGCAATCACGCCACCGTAAACGATCCCACGTACTACGCGCATTCCGAGTCCTGTCTTCCAGCCGGTCACCGTCAAGTCTGTCGCTCTCGCCGAAGTGTATAATTAAAGGTCAGTGCTGCGGCGCAGGGCGCCACGGTGAATTGTAAGATACGGTCACTCTACTGCGGGAGCAATCATGACGGACACCAATCCACTGTTGCGGGTAAGAAACCTGGGTCAGAGCATCTGGCTCGACGACATCCAGCGCGGGATGTTGGCCGATGGCAGCATGGCCGCGATGATCGCCCAGGACGGTGTTGCAGGACAGACATCCAATCCCGCGATTTTTGAAAAGGCGATCAATCAGACCGACGACTATCGTGAGCAGATCGAAACCTTGGCGCGCCAGGGTCTGGATGCGGTGGCGATTTATGAGCGTCTGGTCATCAAGGATGTGCAGGATGCCGCGGATCTGTTTCGCGGCGTGTATGAAGAAACCGGCGGCCATGACGGATTTATCAGTCTCGAAGTCTCACCCCATCTCGCGCACGATGTCGAAGGGACGGTGGGTCGCGCCCTGGAACTGTGGCAGCAGGTGGACCGCCCCAATCTTATGATCAAGGTGCCGGCGACGATGGCCGGCATTGCCGCGATCAGGACCCTGGTGGCACAGGGCATCAATGTGAATGCGACCTTGTTGTTCAGTCTGGACCGTTACCGGGATGTGGCCGATGCCTTCATCGCCGGACTCGAAGCACGACGGGCCAGGGACCTGCCGTTGAACAACGTGGCGTCGGTGGCGAGTTTCTTTCTCTCGCGCATCGATGTATTGGTTGACCGCCATCTGGACGCGATCACCCGGGCGGGCGGTGACAATGCCGAGACTGCCGGGAAATTGCGCGGCCGGGTCGCGGTGGCCAGCGCGCGCCAGGCGTACCAGATCTATAAACAAATGTTCGCGGGCGAGCAATGGGAAAGACTGGCGACTCAAGGCGCGCGTGCACAGCGGTTGCTGTGGGCCAGCACCAGCACGAAGGACCCGACCTACAGCAAGGTGAAGTATGTCGAGGCGCTGATCGGCTCGAACACGGTCAACACGCTGCCTTTGAAAACGCTTGCGGCTTATCGCGAGAGTGGAAACCCCGAGCTGCGGCTGGAAGATGCCCTCGATGATACCCACGACACGTTGCGTCGCCTGCCGGCAATGGGCATTGAGCTGGAGCGGGTCACCGCTCAGCTTGAGGACGAGGGTCTCACGAAGTTCGTCACACCCTTCGATAAGCTGCTCGCTACTTTGGAGCAGCAGCGAGCCCAGGCAGCGGGATAGCCCACCGCGCCGACTCGAAGACGACCTCAGTGACGTACCGGCAGGCTGAACCAGAAGGTTGAGCCGCCTCGCTGATTGTTTTGCACACCGATCTCACCGCCGTGTAGACCGACGAATTCCTTACAGATCGCCAGCCCCAGTCCGGTGCTGGATTCGCCACTGGTGGGTCGATTTGTCAGCCGCGCATGGCGCACGAACAGATTTTGTCTGTCCTGGTCGCTGATGCCGGGCCCCTCGTCGCTGACCGAGATAACGACGCTGCCATTGTCGGTGTGAGTTGCCACCTCGGTCGTCGAGTTGGCCGGGCTGAACTTCAGGGCATTGTCGATAAGATTCTGCAGGACTTGTTCGATGCGTGTGCGGTCGGCGCTGACCATCGGTAGCTCGGCCTGTGGTTGAAACGAAAGATCGATCGCCTTGCGCTGCGCATAGATCATCCATTGGTGTACCGCGTCCGAGGTGACCTGATTGATATCGAGCGGCGAGCGTAACAGGTTGATCTGGCCGTCACTCACCACCTGCGCGTCGAGAAAGTCGTGAATGAGCTTCTGCATCCGGTTGGCGGCGGAGCCGACCAACTCGCAGGCATCCAATATGGCGCTTGGCGTGTCGGGATTATGTGCCAGTTGCTCACGCGCGACATTGGTCACGTCGACCGCGAGCGCCAGCGGGTGGCGCAGGTCGTGACTCAGCATCTCCATGAGTTCCTCGTTTTGTTGCACCAGCCGCTGCACGCCGAGATGAGTCCGCACCCGGGCGATCAACACGGGAAAATCAACCGGTTTCGCGACATAGTCGTTCGCACCCAGGTCCAGGGCACGGACGATATCCTCGCTGGTGTCACGCACTGTAAGCATGATCACCGGTAACGTGGCGAGGGAATATTGCGCGCGTATCTGTCGCAGCAATTCAAAACCGTCGTCACCGGGCATGACCACATCGCAGACCACCAGATCGCAGTGAGTGGTGCGCAACAGCTCGATGGCTGCCGCCGCATCCGCCGCGGGGTGCACCATGAAGCCGGCGGATTCCAGCCGCAGGGCCAGGAGCCGGCGTATGTCGGCATCATCATCAACAACAAGTATCTTTGGTGTGTCCGTTCCCATGGCCTTACCTGTCAGTGTCGAAGTTTTGACGTGCTCGAGAGTGTGAATCAGCCGCTGTCAATTTGCTGTGACCGACATCACATCGTCGCGTCGGATTTGATGAATGGTGGACATGGCGGGACGACTGGCAATACCGGCGTCAATAACCTGTCATCGATTGCGAAGTATTACTTGGGTTGTGGAAAAATTGAAGGTTATACATTAACTAGTTTTGCTAGCTAACTGAAACGTATATGTAAACGTAGACCAAACGTAACTCACAGTGTATAGCGAGAGGGAGCCGAGTCATGAGGTTTATAGCGGATGTTGCTCCCATTCAAGCAGTCTGCGCGCTGCAAACGCCCGCGCCATGAAGAATTTCATGTGACAACTATTTACATCACAGCGCCCGAAACTGTGATCAAGTTCACAGCTACGGCGGCGTAACGTTAGTAAAATTTAATATAGCTAAATGCCGTCAAGAAAATGACTGGCGGAATAAATCGATTGACAAACGGTATGGCAAAATTGAGAATTTGCACTAGCTAAAAGGTTAATTTTATCTGCCAGCTGGATCCGGTGGATTAGTTCAGGAAGGCTACCAACGGTGGCCGAATTTTTCAGTACGCGCAGGACACAAAATTATCAGCAAGTCTGCGTGAACGGGTTTTAGTGGGGGTTAGGATCATGTCCAAACGTATTCGCCACGGTAGTAATCTTATTACTGCAGGTCTCTTATTGGTTGCCGGTCTGCTTTGGGGGCAGGCGGCCTTGGCCCAACAGATTGAGCAGAACTGTCTGCCGACCTGTGACGCCAATGATGGACGCTTTCTTACCATAGCCGGTGCGGGTCTCGAAACGCTCACCGCCCAGGATCTCGTTCTCGAGGTCATCGTGCCGGGAGATCTCACGGAGTTTGAACTCGGAATCTTCGACGGCGACAGCGGCAAGACCTCCATCGATCCCAATGTGGATCCATTGGTGTTTCCGGATCCGATCGGCCATTGGGATCTGAATGAGACGACCATCACCTATACGTTGTCGGCGGATCCGGCCGCAACTGGCGCTGGCGACGGCGGTGTCGTGTTCGAGGCCTGTTGTGCGGATCTGACGGATAACGCATGGTTCGACGTCACGATTCCAACGAGTGAGGACGCCCGCGGCACGAGTGGCGACTTTTATTACGTCTTGAAGGTTTCAATCAGCGACGAAAATGAGTTTGCGGTGTCCAACTTCAAATTGCGTCTGCGGCCGCCGGGGGGTGTCTTCGTTCTGGAGGAGCCGTTTTCATTTGAGGCGGCACTGCGCGGCGCAGGTAATGCCTGTGCGATTTATCCGGGCGGCTTCGATTTTTGTACCAACACACCCGCCGATGCGGGGCTCGATTGCCCCGGTGGTCCGGGCCTGGACTGCACGACCTATAACGGAGACTTCTTTTTTTACGCGCGACCGCTTGAGGCGCCCAACTCATTCACGCTCTGGGACGGCGATCTGGATCACGGGTCGTCGGACTGCATCCCGTTGGTAAACTGCGATACAGACGATCCCAACACGCCGGATACGGAGACAGACGTGACGCCCAAGCCGCTGGTCGGTGGTGGCTTTGGTCCGGCCTGGTCGGTCCCCGATACGGTGAAGGAATCTGCACAGGGTGTGGGCAGTCCCGCGGACGACACCACTATCCCCTTCTTTGTCCGCGCACCGTCGGTGATCTATCACATCCATGTGCGGGACGCCAACGGTACGCAGGTAGCGGAGTTTGATAACGTCAATCCTTCCGGCAACCGGGAATGGGAGCGCTACCGCTTGTCGACCAACGCGACGGATCCGGAAGCGGACGCCATCGCCGCCGTGCTGCCCAACGGGGTTTATGAGATCCACCTCGAAGGCATGGATATGAACAACCTCAATGCCTGGCGGGTGGAACAGCTGGTGTGCGTGGATGAGCAAGGCCAGAACTGTG
>CAMYOD010000042.1 GCA_947259975.1 uncultured Gammaproteobacteria bacterium | reverse complement strand
AGCCACCGCCTGGCCGCGGCCTCTTCATTGGCGTCGAAGTATTCGATGGGCACCGGCCGCAGTCCCTTCGCGGTGAAGGCATAGGCGAGGTCTCGCCACTTGGCGTCGCCGACAAGCGCCAGCTTGTCTATGAACGCGTCGTTGCGTTCCGCGAAAGACATGTCCTCCCAACCCTCGGCGCGCTCCCACCCGGCGAAACTCTCCATCAGCACCAGGATTTTCACGCGCCCCAGCTCCCGGATCATCGCTTCACACTTGTTTTGCGCCCGTTCGAATTCGGTCTTGCCGAGCGTGCCCGATACTCGGAACACCGCCAAATTACCATCTTTAAATTCCAAGGTGATCGGCATGACTATCAACTCCTTGCTGGTTTTGCCGTTGCGCAGGTAGCGTGGGCATCAAGCAAGTAAAGCAGGCGTTACCGACATTCCAGATCATATCGGTCGCTGGCAGCCTTGCGGCGCTGCGGTTTTCCCTTCAGCTCATCGATCTGTTTGTAGAGCTGCTCGCAGTAGGCAAGCTTACTCTCTGTGTCTTGACGTGTGGTGCTTCCAGATGTCGACACCGCGCATCCGGACAGCAGAGAAAGACAGACGATGATCTTCACAAGGCGCGGTGTGTTTTTAGACATGGACATTCTCGTTATTGCGTGTGCACCAAACGTACCACGTGGGTAGAGATCGTCCGGTACTGTTTACATTGGCGTGTCAAATGAACTGCAGTGCGGCATCAAGCCGTTTCAGTCGCAGGCACACGGAAGAAGATCGCGTATAGGACCGGCACCACCAACATGGTCAGCACCGTCGCAATCATCAGCCCGAAGATGATGGTCACCGCCATGGCGATAAAAAACGCGTCGAACAGCAGCGGAATCAGGCCGAGAGCGGTGGTCAGCGCAGCCATGGACACCGGCCGTAAGCGGCTTACCCCCGAATCAACAATGGCCTGCAGCGGCGCCGCGCCCCCGCGTTTTTGAAACTCGATCTCGTCGATCAGCACGATGGCGTTCTTGATGAGCATGCCGGACAGGCTCATGAACCCGAGCAGCGCCATGAATCCGAACGGCTGATTGGTGACCAACAGGCCGGTGGTGACCCCGATCAGGGCCAGCGGCACCGTCAGCCAGATCACCAGCGGTTGGCGCAGTGCATTGAACAGCGTGATGACAATCAACACCATGGCCAGGAAGAAGAACGGCAGATTAGCGGCGATGCCGGCCTGGGCGCGACGGGAATCCCGGTATTCGCCCCACCACTGCAGTTCATAGTCGGGTCCCAGGTCAATTACTTCCACCTTGGGTCGGAAGCGTTGGAACACCGTACTGGCCTGCTCGAATGCGGGCTCGGCGTAGACGGTGATGGTTCGCTTGCGGTTGAGCCGCTGAATGATGTCGTCCTCGTAAGCCGTCTCAAAATCAGAGACCACCTGGCGCAAGGGAATCGCCTGGCGGGCCGCCGGGCTCCAGATCTGGATATTCTGGATACTGGTGACGTCGCCGCGCTCCTTCTCCGGCGCTCGCATCAGGATGGGCAGCAGCTCGTCACCCTCCCGGTACACGCCAACCCGGCTGCCGTCAAAGGCCGATTGGATGGCGCTTGCTACGTCCGGTCGGCCGATGCCGGCCCGATTCGCTTCTTCGTCAGCCATGACCGGTCGCACCAGTTTCACCCGCTGGCGCCAGTCGGTGCGGATCGCCTTGGCGCCGCCGTCCTCATAAATAATGTCTTCGACTTCGCTCGCCACCTGGCGCAGCACATCCAGGTCGGGTCCGCTGATGCGCGCCTGGAGCTTGGCGGAACCGGGTCCGAGCAGAAACCGCTTGGCGTAGACCAGCGCATCCGGGAACTGTTCTTGCAGCTCTCGCTCAATTTTTGGTAACAGGGCGTTGATGGATCGATAGTCCTCAACGTCCACCAGGAACTGTATGTAAGCCGAATTGGGCCGCTCCGGCTGATAAGTCAGCAGGAACCGCATGCCGCCGGCGCCCGCCAGTGTGGTCACATGCGTGACGCCTTCCAGCCCGAGTAGATATTCCTCGGCAGACGTCGCCGCCTGCACGGTTTCGTCGATGTGGGTCCCCTGTGACAGCCAGAAATCGACCGTAAACTGCGGGCGCGTGGAGTCGGGGAAGAAGCTCTGCTTGATGTATCCGAAGCCCCATAACGAGGTGGCGAAGATCACCAGGACGACCGTGATCGTGGCCCATCGCGCGCGAATGCAAGCGGTCAGCAAACCTCTATACGTGCGGTAGAAACCAGTGTCGTACGGGTCGGCCTCGTCATCGCTATCCCCCGCTTTTGCTTTCGGCGGCTTCAGGAACATCACCCCTAACACCGGTGTCACCGTTACCGCGGTGACCCAACTCAGACTGAGCGAGATCAGCACGACCTGGAACAGTGAGCGACAGAACTCGCCGGTGGAATCGTCCGACAGCCCAATGGCGCCGAATGCCATAATCGCAACCGCGGTGGCACCAAAGAGCGGCCAGGCGGTCTGATTGACCACCTCTTCGGCAGCAGCCTCGGGCTGCATACCCTTTTGAATGCGAACCAACATACCGTCGACGACCACGATGGCGTTGTCCACCAGCATTCCGAGCGCAATGATCAGTGCCCCCAGGGAGATGCGTTCCAACGCGATGTTCCAGGGCCCCATGAAGACGAAGGTCGCGGAGATGGTCAGGGCGAGAATGAAACCGATCAAGAGACCGCTGCGCAGCCCCATGAACACCAGCAGCACGACCACAACGATGGCCACCGCCTGCATCAAGCTGGTGAGGAAGCTGTCAATGGCCGTGGTCACCGCCTGGGACTGCACCGAAACGATCCCGAATTCGATGCCCAGTGGCGTGCGCGGCAGTAACTCGCGCAGGCGCCGCTCGACCGCCTCGCCCATGGTCACGACGTTACCGCCGCTGACGGTGGAGATCCCCAGACCGATCGCGGCCTTACCGTCGAAACGCAGGACCCGAGTTGGTGGCTCCTGATAGCCGCGCCGCACCGTCGCGACATCACGCAAATAGATCTGCTGCCCTGAGCCGTGGCCGGTAATGAGCAGATCCCCGATCTCCTCGACCGAATCGAAGGTACCGGTCGGGTCGATGGCGATGTACTCCCGGCCCACCTGTACGCGTCCGGAGTCGGCAACGAGGTTCCGGTCCTGCAGCGACTGAACGATCTGTTGCGGCAGGATGCCGAGCTGAGACATCCGGTCCCGCTCGGGCTCCACGTACACGACCTCGTTACGATCGCCCCAGAAGTCGATCTTGGCCACGTCCTGGACCAGAAGCAGCTCCTTCCGCAACAGCTTGGCGTACTCTCTCAGCTCGGCATAGCTGTATTCGGGGCCGGTGATGGCGAGGAAGATCCCCCACACATCACCGAAATCGTCGTTCACCACCGCGGGTCCCGCGCCGGGCGGCAACTGACCCTGTATGTCACCCACCTTACGGCGCAGCTCGTCCCAGACCTGGGGCAGTGAGCTTTTGTCGTACTGGTCTTTGATCCGCACCGTAACCGTGGACAGGCCGCGGTCCGACTTGGACTCGACCTCCTTGAGCTGACCGAGCTGCTGCACGGCCCGCTCAATCAAATCACTCACTTCTTCTTCCACCTCGGCCGCGCTGGCACCGGGATAAGGCGTGACGACCAGGGCCTCCTTAATGGTGAATTCCGGATCTTCGAGCCAGGACAGCCGATCGAAGGAGAGTATGCCGCCCACAAACAAAACGGTGGTCAGCACCAGCACTGTCATGCGGTTACGCAGGGAGTACGCGGCAATGCTCACGGCAGTATTTTCTTATCCATTGGTTGACGTTGCCGATTCAGTTCTCGTAGCGCCGCACCTGAACGCCTTCGCGCAGCTGGCTGACGCCGGACACGGCGACGAGGTCGCCGGCTGTCAGTCCTTCCACGATCTCCACCTCGTTACCGGCCAGCCCTCGCAGCTTCACGGGCTTGCGCTGGACCGTCATGGTCGTGGCATCTACCAACCACACGTGGGGGTTACCGGCCTCGTCCGCAAACGCCGCGTGTGACGGCAATCTCAGGGTATCGTCGCGCGTTGCGGTATAGGTCACCCGCGCGGTCATGCCAGGCAGGACCGACGCGTCGTCGGGCGGGGCAAAAGTCAGACGTATCTGGAACGTGCGGGTGACGGGATCGGCGGTGGTCGCGAACTCCCTGACTGCCGCCGGGAACGTGCGGCCCGGCAAGGATGAGATCTCCACCTGCGGTTTCGCCCGTTGCGTCATCTCCTCCGGTGTCAGCCTGGCCACGCCGCGCGAGATATCGCGCTCCGGCGCGCTGACTTCGATCTCCAGCTGCGAGATGTCCTGCAACACCAGCACCGGCTCCTTGGCCTTGACATTTTGAAAGTCCTCAACCAGCCGCCGTGCGACGAAGCCATCGAACGGAGCGCGCAGCACCGTGTCCTGCACCGCCTTTTCCTCCTTGCGGACCTGGGCTTCCGCGACCTCCACCGCCTTGCGGTCCGTGTCGATCTTACTGGTGGAAATGGCGCCCGGGTCCTCTTTATAGATGCGCAAACTGCGTTGTAGGTCCGATTGGGCCTTGCGATAGGAAGCGCTGGCCTGGTCCAGATTCGCCTGGTAATCGCGTTTGTCCAGGCGCGCCAGCTCGGTACCCTGGGTCACCTGCTGCCCTTCTTTCACCAAAAACTCGGTAATGCGGCCGCCCACCTCGAAGGCCATGTCCGCGTGCTGAGCCGCTCTGATGGTGCCCGGCAGCTCTCGCGTCACCGCCGCGCCCGGGTCGCCGATGGTGACGATCTTCACCGGCCTGACGACGGGCGCCTCCTGCACCGGTTCCTCACCGCAGCCGGTCAAGGACAAGCCCAGCCACGGGATAATCAGCAGTGTGCCAATTCGATGTGTTGTCATACGATCACCTGCTCGACCAGACCAGTCTGCCTTCACCGCATTACCAATCCGGAGTTCGTCGTGTTTGAGTGTCGGTCTTCATTTCCAGATCCGGCGTCAACAAGCCCCCCCAATTCGTACGCTCGCGCATCTGTGTCTTGGTGGCTGCCGGGATCAGGGCCTTACCCTGCCGAATCTGCCAGCCACCGCCGAGTGCCTTGTACAGTGCGATCAAGTTCCGGGTCACGTCGCCGCGTACCTCGGTGAGTTGATCCTGTTGGGTCACCAGCGTCTCCTGCGTGTTGAGCACCGTGGTGTAATCAGTGGCGCCTTCGCGATACTGAGTCAGCGCCAGATCCACCGCACGGCGCGCCGCTTTTTCCCCGTCGATCCGGAACCTGACCTCGTCGCGTGCGCGCACAAATGCAGTCATGGAATCCTCTGCCTCCTGTGCCGCGCGCAACACCGTGTTCTGGTAGTTCACCAGCAATTGCTGCAGACGGGCGTCCTGAACGCGCACATTATTCTTAATGCGCCCGTAATTGAACAACGGCCAATCGAAGCTGGGACCGCCAACGAAGAACAGGCTGTGGGAGTCAAAAAGTTCTTCAACGCCGCTGTTGCCGGTCTTGGTGGTGTTGGTGCCGCTGCTTGCCGCCAGACCGATGGAGCCAAACAGGGAAAAGCTGGGATACAGGTTGGCCTGGGCTACACCGATCAAGGCACTCTGCGCCGCGGCCTGAAGCTCGGCGCGCCGCACGTCCGGGCGCCGGCGCAACAGATCGGCGGGAATACCCACCGCCACCTCCCGGGGTGCGGCGGGAATCGCGCCCGACCCGCCGAGGATGTCCTGCAAATCACCGGGCGGCATGCCTAGTAGGATGCTCAACGCATTGCCGGCCTGGCGCAGTCCGGTCTCCAGGCGCGGAATGGAGGCCTGGGTGTTGAACAGCAGCGTTTTCGCTTGTTGGACGTCCAGTTCAGTGGTCGCGCCATTGCGAAAACGGACATCGGCGATTTTCAGGCTACGTTGCTGAATTACAACGTTGTCGCGCGCGAGCACCAAGCGCTGTTGGAACGTGCGGATCAGCACGTAGGTATTCGCGACATCCGCCGTCAGGCTCACCAGCAGATCGTCGTAATCAGCCACCGAGGCCAGGAAGTTGGCGTCGGCGGATTCGACGCCGCGGCGAAACTTGCCCCAGAAATCCAGCTCCCAGGCGGCATCGAAGCCGATATCGAAGTCGGTGAAACCTAGATCCGCAGCCGCGGTGTTGGCCTGGTTTTCACTAGCGCTCTGATAGACCACGCCGCCGCTCGCCTGCTGCTGCTGCGGATACAGATTACCCACCGCGATGCCGAGCTGGGCGCGCGCCTCCAGGATGCGGATCGCGGCGATCCGTAGCGACAGGTTCTGATCATACGCGGCCTTGATCAGCTTGCTGAGCGTGGGATCGCCGAACAATGTCCACCACGCGGTGTAGTCAACGCTGTCGCTCTTGAGTTGGGCTGCGTCGATGTCCTGCCAGCGCTCGGAGACGGGTGCCTCGGGTTTTTGAAATTCGGGACCCAGGGTGGTGCAGGCCGTGGACATCAAACTCGCACCGAGCACCAAGGCGAACGGCAGATGACCGGCGAAAGTGATACTTCGGATTTGTGCCGGGCGATTCATGGTTGCGCACAATCCTGATGGTCATTCACCTGAAAAGCACTTCTTCTCTGGTTTGTATAATTAGCGCTAAATCCTAGATCGGACGGCGCGTATAAATACACCCCTTCCCGTATAATTTTAGGTTGGGGGGCGTTAAACATATGAACCACGAAAGAAAAGACGGTCACATGCCCAGTCACCAAATCCGTTTCGGCCCGTGCCATCTCGAGGATGAACCGGTACGCCTTCGGTGCGGGACGCAAACCGTACAACTGCGGCGCAAGAGCCTGGAAGTACGGAGTACCTGCGGAGCGCCCCGGCCATCTGGTGAGTAAGGAGGAACTATTTAACTCTGTTCGGGAAAAGGCCATCCGCTGTTTGGCGTGCGGAACAATTTTCATATGCTTGTCGAATTTAGCAATTTTGCTTGGGTCGTAGCAAACTCCTAATCAATTTTCTCAGGATTATGAAACTCTAATGGTTGGCCCTCTCACAGCGCACTCGATCCGCCTTCCGGCCAACGACTCTGGCAGCGCAACCCACCGACTCGTGTGGCAAGAGTATCAATACGCTGTAAGGGGTCGACAACTTTCAGCTCCACCCAAATATCTCTTTTCATACTCCAATGCCCTCGCGGTAAGTTGCTTGTCTAGGCACGTTATGCGCGCCACCAAGACCTGCTAGTCCGGATATTTCTTACAAACGGTTGCATGCGATTGGCATCCCTAAACACCTGGTCTAGAAAAGCGATATCGTATTTACTGGGCCGCTCTCCCCCTTCAACCCTCTCCTTGAGCGTAAGCGCTCCCGCAAACCGCTATTTTATTAAGGCTGTCCACGCGCGCCGCGATGACGCCAGTATCCTGCGAAGCATCGGCCATCATCGCCGCCCGGCGGCAGCTGAGCTCTATGTGTTTCTACATTCCTCGAAATCGATGGTTTTTCGGGGGCGAGGCAGCCGTTCTTCGCGCGAGCCACAACCTACTTAGTCATGGAAGATGTCCGCCCGTCTATCCACTTTGCGTCAAACGCCGGAGCTGGTTGATATCATTGACGATCGGCGGACTGGATCTGTTCGCTCACAGGAAAATGCTGATGCCGTAGCGGAGACGATCCGCTCGCTTTGGCGGCCACCGATGGCCAAACTCAACGCTGCGAGCGCCTGTCTAAGTCTGCTTCTGCGCGATGTGCATGGCGACCAGCCGCGCCACCAGGACCGTGAGGTACACCTGGCCGATGATCGCTTCCAGATAAGCCAGTACTCCTGCTTGATACGTTTGCGGCGTGATGTCGCCGTACCCCAGGGTGGTCAGGGTGACGAAGCTGAAGTAGTTGAAGGCGTGAATGACCTCCCGCGGATCGGCGATCTGCGCCTCGATACCGGTGAAAGAACCGGGCGCCAACGCCGCAAGGCAGACGTAGGCAAACCCAAAGCTGACGCCGATCAACAGATAGACACTGATCGCCCCATAGATCAGATCGGTATCCACCTGTTGACTGTCAATAAAGATGTGCCGCATCAGCACCACGGCCACATAGCCAAAGAACGCGATAGCCAATGCCGAACTGAGCAGAGTCAAGCCGTCAATCCCGAGCACCAAGCCGGACCAGCGGGTCAACAGAAAAAGAACAGCCAAACCGGCAGTCACCATCAACCTGCCGCGGTTGGTGATGCTGGGGAGTACACCGCCGACTAATGCCACGATGAGGAAAATCTCGAGCACAATTGTCAATCGTACTGCGTCCCCAATAAGCGGATAGAACACGGTTAACGCAACTTGCGACACCAACAGGTACAAATACACGTTTCGCGGCTGCGCGACGTCATCCTGGTTGGTTCTATTGGCCACTGCGAAATCCGGATGTCGACCCGCCCCGGGTCGCTAACGTTTCAGTCGCGTGAAGGCGCGATCGAATACCGCCCAACCCATCGCCCCCAACTCTTTTCGCGCGCGTTCCGACACGCGCCCCGCTACCCATACTTCGCGCGCGGCAGCTGAGTGTTTCTTCATTGCTTTGGTCAAATCCCGGACGGCATCGGCTGCGGTCCGGGTCCAGGAGAGATAGTCAACCGGCCCGGCGACCAGGCCTTTGCCGTTACTGGCAACCGCGAACGGAATGCGTTCGGTCGCCACGATCTGGCGGATCGGCCCGCGCACCTCGTGATATTGGGCCATCAACTCAACGAGTCGGGTTGTGAACTCCGCCTCCTGCGGAGACTCTACCGCTGAGGCGTAACGAAGCAGGACCGGGCGCCCCTTCACCCCCGCCAGGCGCGCCATGGCATTCACGATAAACGTCTGGGTGGTTGGAGTGTGGTGCGGGTTCTCGTAGAAACGTTCTATACTGGCATCATCCACGCCCATCTTTCTCAAGCTTTCTTCATTGCGAAGCTGCAGATCCAACGGGTTCATCGTCCACACGAGGTTGCTGACACCCGCCAGATGATCAAGCGCAGCCGGTAATGACGGCATGGCCAGCCTTGTCCCGAACGAGCCGGCGGCGGCAACCTTCGCCATGCTGTCCAGGTCATCGCGCAGCACGACGTTAGTCGTATAGGGGTCGACCTTCAGATCCATCGCCAACTTGCGGAACGCACTGTTGACGCCCAGGTAACGTCGCCCCAATTTCTTTCCCTGTTCCACAACCTTGTCCGACGTATCACTGTGTTCGGTTACTTGCCCGCTTTGCTTCTTGTTTTGTTTCTCTTTCTCCTCCTCTGCCACTTCTTTGGCCTTCTCATAGGCATCCTGGGTCCTTCGCGCTGTGCGCTTGAACAGCCGGCCGACCCCGGCAGAGATTCCTGCGACGGTCCCTTGCGGATCATCGATGGCCTTACCGATCGTCCCGGCCGATTTGGCCACCGCCGAACCGACCGACTCGGCAAAGACCTTGGTCTTGCTCAACTTGCGCAGCTCGGCGATGGCCGCGATCTCATGCACGCGAACTGGAACCATTATGTCACTCTTTGCCGATAATTCGCCAAACGGCGAAGTGATCCGGTAATGGTTCATAAAACCTCGGTTAACCACCTGCTCTTGAACTGTGTGATTGGTCCCCTTCAAGATCTTCTTGGGCAGCAGTTGTGATGCTTTGAGCCTTGGTGTATCCGGTTCATAAGTAACCGAGGCCGCGTTAATCGGCATAACTATGGCAACCGTTGATAAAAACAACATCACCGCAAGACGATGAGTTTTGACGAGGCGTATTCTATCGTGCGCTTTCAACATTAATAGTTCTTCCGATTATCTCAGGCTACGTGGTGCTCTCGCCCGCGTAACGCTAATACTGATTAGAATCTCCCATTGACTGAAGTGGCGTGCCCGCGGACTTAGTTTGCTTGCGCGATTTTAATCTGTCTACGATTAAACTATACGTGACGTAATACTTATAGATATTACTCACGTATTGGACCGTCTCCCGGCCAATACGTTTGGCGGCAATCACTTCAACATTTCGGAACCACTTACGGCGATCAAGCCCCATCTTCGCCGCCTCGTTGCGGAGTCTCGCTAATTTCGCGGGACCAGCGTTATACGCAGCGAAGGTAAACAGCATGCGGTTCAACGGGTCGATGTCTTTATCATTGAAATAGCGATCCCGCAAGAACCGTAGGTATTTCGTCCCGGCGTGAATGTTGCCCTCCAGCTCCTCGATATTGGTGATACCGACATTCGGGTCAGCGGCGGTGGTCGGCAGTATTTGCATCACCCCAACCGCGCCGGTATGACTGCGCTTGGTCTGATCGAGACCAGATTCCTGGTAGCCGAGCGCAGCGAGCATCAACCAGTCGAAATCATACCTGCCCGCGTAACGCTTGAACAATTCCACTGTATCATTGAACTTCGAGAGCTCGACGTCCGTCAATGCGTTCCGGGCCCATTTGTTTTCGCGCAGATAGCGTTTGTACAGGATGTTTCCCATCAAAGTGCCCTTCTTGTGACTTACAACAAACGCATTGATGGTCTTTTTGAGATTCGGACTGTCCTTGCGAAACGCCCAGGCAATCTTCCCTCCAGAATTCACGGTGATGTCTGAATGCACCGATATGTCATCGAAGATCTCTTGCCAGAATTGCGCCTTGTGGTTGTCCACGGTCACCATTGGTATGAGCCCGGCGTTCGTCATCTCCAACAGATCGCTGTCTTCGAGATTCTCATCCGCGAGTATGAGCTCGACTGCGGGCATCTTTTTCTGTTTAAAAGAGGCGTTCAGGCGCTGAAGACTTGTGAAATAACTACTCGAACGGCGAACGTAAATCTCTTTGCCCGATAGTTCATTCAGATTGCTGACCGGCGGCGCAGCGGGGCCGGTGACCAGAACCTCGCTCACCCCTTTGAGTATCGGATCCGAAAAATCAACAAGCTTCGTTCTTTCATCCGTAACCGTCAGATTGGCAGCGGCGATGTCGCCACGGCCATCTAAGAGCGCCGGGATCAATTGGTCGCGCGTGACTGGGATAAAGATGACATGGATCTGGAGCGTTTTGGTGTTCAACCTTTCGTTGACAAACCTCTCGAATTCCTTGAGCAGCTCGTATGACGCCCCATGCTGGATCGGTCCATCGAGGAAGTACATCATCTTGTTGAACACGACTAGGGCGCGGATCTTGCGCCTTGTGACCATACCGTCAAAGTCACCCGTCCATTCTTCCTGTAGACCCAGAATCTCCAGCACCTCACCGCCCCTATGCTGTTCTGAAGCAACAGGCGAGGACGGGAAGATAAATGCGAAACAGACAATGCAAGGCAATAGCTTTACCCAAAGCTTCATCTACGTCGCGCCCTCAGTTTGCGCTGGCTATATCTATTGCTGAGATGGACAGCGTTAACGCCATGTAGATGTACGCTCAATAAAAGCATCAGCACAACGACGGAGAGTATCTGTTCATATCCTTCTAACCCAAGCTC
>CAMYOD010000041.1 GCA_947259975.1 uncultured Gammaproteobacteria bacterium | reverse complement strand
AGGCGCTGCCCGGACAACGGATGCGGCGGCTGTTAGGAAAATCCCGGTGATCGAAGGTTTATTACAGGCGCTCACCCCAAGCTACATGTTCTGGCTCACAGTGGGCGTCATGATGGGCATGGTGGTCGGTACGCTACCGGGCCTCACCGCCACGATGGGCACAGCGTTGCTCGTGCCCTTTACGTTCGCTTTGCCAACCGGCGCAGGCCTCGCCATGCTGGGCGGCCTTTATGTCTGCGCGATGTTTTCCGACGCCATACCGGCAGTGCTCGTGAATACCCCGGGAACGCCGTCTGCGATGGCCACCGGCTTCGACGGCCACCCCATGACCAAGCAGGGACGCGCGCAGGAGGCGATCGTTGCCGCCTGCTTCGCCTCGGCACTGGGGACCGTGGTCGGCGCCACCTGCTATCTGTTGCTCGCCTGGCCGATGATTTCGATTGCACTCAAGTTCGGCCCGGCGGAGTTCTTCTGGTTGGGGATCTTCGCGCTGACCATCGTCGGAAGTCTGGCCGGCAAGTCGATGTTGAAAGGCCTGGCCGGCGGTGCACTCGGTCTGCTGATCAGTTCTGTCGGGATCAGCCATGCCGCCGATGTCTCGCGCTATACCTTTGGCATCCCGGAGCTTCGTGGCGGGGTATCCCTCGTCGCCGCACTGATCGGCATCTTCGCGGTCCCGCAAGTTCTGTCGATGGTCGCCGAGCTCCGTAAAAAGGAGTACATCGCCGAGTACAAACCCAAGCGCGGTGTGGCTCTGAAGACGGTCCGGGAGGTGATCTCGCGTCCGGTGCACTTCGTGCGCTCGGCGCTGATCGGCAGCTTCATCGGAATCCTGCCCGGCGCCGGCGGCCCCATAGCCGCATTGGTCTCCTACAATGAGGCGGTGCGCTGGAGCAAGGACAAGAGCCGTTACGGCAAGGGGGACCTGCGCGGCGTGACGGCATCGGAGATCGCGAACAACGCCTGTGCACCAGCGGCGTTGATCCCACTTGTTACGCTGGGTGTCCCGGGCTCTTCGCCCGCCGCGGTCATCGCCGGCGCGCTGATGCTGCGCGGCCTCAACCCGGGTCCGGAGCTGTTCCAGAGCGATGGAACGCTCGTTTACTCCTTCGGCTGGTCGCTGATGCTGGCCGGGATCATGACATTCATCCTTGGCACCTTGTTTGCGCCAATTCTGGTCCGGATAATCCGCATTCCCTTGCGGCTTCTGGCCCCCCTGATCATGTTCCTGGCCGTAATCGGCGCCTATGCGATCCGAAACACCATCTTCGACGTGTATATCATGCTCGGGCTCGGAATATTCGTTTTCCTGATCCGCAAGGTGGGCTTCCATCCCGGCCCCATCGCCCTCGGTTTTATCCTCGGGCCGATCATCGAGCCCGCGCTTGTTCAGGCGATGTATCTGGCCGATGCAACGTCAGTTGGCAGGGTCTTCTTCGGCAGCACGGTCAACATCGTTCTCATCACGCTCACGATTCTCTCGATTTCATTCGTGGCGTGGACGCGCATGAGGGAACGGGCGCAGGAACGCGCGAAGGAGCCGGTCGAGGGCTAGTCGGTGGTCATGGTTGAGATCGAGGAGCAAGCAGCGTGCAAAGATTAATGGACCGAGACCTCCTCAGTGCGCTGGTCCTGTTCTTTATCGGCGGGGTATCATTGTCAGAGGCGGGCACCGATGTTCGGAACTGGATATTCCCCCGTCTGGCCACCTACTTCATTCTGGCGGTCGCCGTGGTTCTGCTCACGCGCGTCGTTTTCGCGGCGGTCATGAAACACGTCCCGGACATCGTTTATATGTTCGTGATGTACGGCTTCGGATTCTGGATATCCAGCTTCCTCATGTTATCGCTGGCATCGATCTATCTGACACTGGACAAAACGCTCCGCAACATCGGTCTCGCTATGGTCGTGCCACTTGCGGCCTGCATCGTGGCTTATGTCGTCTTCCTGCACGTATTCTACGTACCCCTGCCGGTGGCGACCTGGTGGCCAGGCGTGGGTTGAGCAGCGCCGCGCTTGCGGGTCGCGAACAATGGCTAAGCAGCCGACTTGGCGTGGATTTTCGCCGCCGCGTGAGACTTGAGATTGCAAGGTTTTGTGGCCTGATCGCGCGGACCCTTGCAATTTCGGTTTCGTGGTCCTCTCAGATTACGACACCTTGATCCCGTGCAGACTATGAGAACTGTCTTTGACGGTGAAGAAGACAACATCACCGTCCGCCGAGGCCTTGCCGGCGTGGATTATATCGGCCGGAATATAAACGACGGTGCCCGGTTTCGCCTCGATCGACTTGCCGTCGACGACAGCCTCAAACGTGCCCTCCAGTATGTAGAGCGACTGCTCATTGGGGTGGGAATGCGGTTCTGCACCCGTGCCGGCCTTCATGCGCATCAGGCCGACGATCATTCGATCACCCTCCACGCAAGGCCCATGGGCGGTCGAATAGTCGGGCCCACCCAAAATCTTATCAACGGTGCCGAGATCGAAAGCATATTCGCCCGGACCGGCGCGCTTGGCGCCAGGGGTCCGCGGGGCAGGTGCATCGCTCATTCCGATTCTTCCCAGGACGTCACGTTGTTGGCTTTGGCGGTTTGTTGTGATGATGTTAGTGGAGGGGCTGAGTGGACGCTAGGG
>CAMYOD010000040.1 GCA_947259975.1 uncultured Gammaproteobacteria bacterium | reverse complement strand
GTGGGGGAGGAATCCCTGGACTCTTACGAGATGGCGTATATCTTTAAGGACATCGACGGGGCGTGGAAGGTGGACGAGATCCGCTTTACGAAACCGCCCCAGGTCGGCCGCGAGACGACGCCGTGGGGGGCGGAGATCGAGTCCCTGCACGGAATTGCCCCGGCCGCGAATAAGGTGGAGGGATAAGCCGTCATGCAATCGTTCGTTATTGAGACCACCCTACACTGGACCGCTGCCGCGCTGTATATCGCCGGCGCGGTGCTGTTCGCGTACGTTACGTTGTTCGATCACCCGCATCGGGTGCGCTGGGCGCGATGGACGACGCTGGCGGGCTTGGCGCCGCACACCGCGGCGCTGGTGCTGCGGTGGATTACGGTCGGCCATGGTCCCTATATGATGAAATACGAGGTGCTGTCCTCCGACGCCTGGGTTGCGGTGGCGATGTTGTCGTTGTTTCTGTGGCGCCGGCCGAACTGGGCGCCGCTGGCGCTGGTCGTGTTGCCGGTGTCGATTTTACTGATCGGGTTCGCCTTGTTCGCCAACCCGCAGGCGAATGATCTGCCACCGACGCTGCGGTCCGTGTGGCTGGTGTTCCACGTGTTCTTCAACAAGCTCGGTTTGGCTGCGTTCATGCTGTCGTTCGCGGCGGCGGTGATCCTGATGCGAAAATTAAATGGCGCATCCTCGCGGTTGCTGGATCGCCTGCCCGGCGCGGATGTGATCGAAGCGTATATGATTCGTTTCGTCGGCTTTGGATTCGTGTTCTGGTCCACCACTATAGTGGCCGGCGCGATCTGGGCCAACGAATCCTGGGGACGCTATTGGGGGTGGGATCCCATCGAAGTCTGGTCCCTGGTGACCTGGTTGTGTTACGGGGTATTGCTCCACGCACGGATGTTCTTCTCTCTCGGGCCGCGTTTCGTGGGCGGGGGCGTCATGGCGTGTTTCGGCATGTCGGTTGTGACTGTGCTTATTTTGCCGTTCTTAATCCCTACGCTGCACTCGGCGTATTTCCAGTAACTAGAGCGCAATTATGCCCGGCATACTGTACATAACTCCTTCCTACCACGCGGGTGTCGTTGAAGTCGCGGGGAAATGGGTGCCCCTGTATCTGGTTACGCTGGCGGGCGCCACCCAGGCGGCCGGTCACCCATCCGCGATCTACGATGCGATGACCAAGGGTGTGGGCCTCGGCGGGATCGAAGCGCGCATCCGCGACATCAATCCCGACGTGGTGGCGGTATCGATGATCACCGCCACCGTCCCCGATGCTATCGAGGTATTGGCGCTGGCCAAGAAGATCGACCCCGATATCGTAACGGTCGCCGGCGGAATTCACGCGAGTTTCATGTACGAAGACCTTCTGCGTCAGGTGCCGGCGCTGGATATCGTGGTGATCGGGGAGGGCGAACAAACCCTGGTGGAACTGCTCGATGCGTTGGCGGTGGGCATCGATCTCGGCGCAGTCAAGGGACTGGCTTACCGGGAAAACGAACAGGTTGTGCGCACCCTGCCGCGCCCTTATCTCACCGACCTCGACAATCGGCCCATGGCTTGGGATCTGCTCGACTGGGAGGACTACACCTATTTCATCCTTCCCGGGTCGCGTCTTGGCGCCGTCGCCACGTCGCGCGGTTGCCCTTTCGGCTGCACGTTCTGTTCGCAGCAGAAATTCTGGCGGCGAACCTGGCGGGCGCAGTCCGCCGACAGCGTGGTGCGGGAGGTGGAAACATTGCATCGGGACTACGGTGTCGACGTGGTGTTGTTTACCGACGATTACCCCACCCCGGACCGGCAACGTTGGGAACGGATGTTGGATCTGTTGATAGACAAGGCCCTCGACGTCAAGATCCTCATGGAGACCCGGGCCGCGGACATCATTCGCGATGCGGATATCCTGTGGAAGTACCGCAAGGCCGGGATTATTCATATCTATGTGGGCACGGAGGCGGCCAGCCAGACCACGTTGGATTTGATTCGCAAGGAATTGACTGTCGATGAGTCCACGGAGGCGCTGCGGTTGTGTCGCGAGCACGGCATTATCACCGAGACCTCGATGATCCTCGGGTTTCCCGATGAAACCCGCGAGTCCATTGACCGCACCATCGAGCAGGCGCTGGTGTACAACCCCGATTTCGCCCATTTTCTAGCCATCACACCCTGGCCCTACGCAGACATTTATAAGGAACTCGAGCCGTATGTCGCCGAATACGACTATCGCAAGTACAATCTTGTCGACCCCATCATCAAACCCAAAGCCATGAGTCTGGAGGAAGTCGATCAGGCCATTCTTGACGGGTATCGGCGGTTCTACATGGGCAAATTCAAGGAGATGCTCGATGAACAGGACGACTTCAAGCGCAAGTACATGTTCAACGCCATCAACCGGATGATGAATCATTCCTTCATCCGTAAGAAGATGGGTATGGAGGGGGGCAAGATGCCGGAGGAGATTCGTCGTATTGTCGAAAGCGATACCGTCCCTGAAGAGGGGCTCGTGTGCCCCTTCAGCCAGGCGCAAACCAAGGTCGCCAATAGCTAACCCGTTGCAACAAAACGGGGTCACCCGCTTGCGTATGCCATTACCGTTTGTTCAACCCAGGTACCAAAGAACACTTAAAACGGTGGCCGCCAAGAAGAACACCCCCAGCACCGCGTGCTTAATGATCAAAAACTGCTTGGCCTTAGCAGGATCTTGGGCTTCCCGGCCACCGGTATCTTTGGACCGCAGGTAACCGGTCACTGCGATCAAACCCAGGGACACGGTCTGCAGCCAGAAGAACAGGTGGACCAGATCGGCCGCCCGAATCCCGTCGGCGGGCACCTGCCCGGGCAGGCCCGCACTCTGGCGCAGAACGACGAGCACAATAAATGAGGCCAGCCAGAAGGCACTGAAAAAATCGCGGGCGAAGTAATTTATGATGAAAAACCAGCATCTCATTGTTATTTCAACAGAATGTTTGAGTTGGGTATTAAATGAGTATAGACACCGAAGAGCGGTATAGTGGATCTAAGCCGTTGTCATTCCGAGTGCCGCGAGGAATCTCACCACTCTGGATGCTGGTGCCTGCCTTCGATACGGTGAGATCCCTCTGCGCTTGTCCCCGCGCAGCAGGGGGCTACGCGCATCGGGATGACAAATGTAAGGAAAGCGCCGCGGGACGAAAAGGAAAAAGCCCCTTGGGACGACGAAAAGGCGCCTCAGGATGACAAGAAAAAGGACGCCTCGGGATGACACCGCGCTATGTCATCCCGAACGTAGAGAGGGATCTCACCGTGTTGGATGGCGATGAAGTGGTAGTCATGCCGAGTCCTTGATGTCATTCCGACTGCCACGAGGAATCTCACCTTGTTGGATGGCGGTGAACCCTTGTAGTACGAGGGTCGGACGCATTTATTCCAATGGTTTGATGAAAAAATACATTGAAAACTTGGAACTCTCCGAGGCTTAGCGCGTTCTCGGACTACGAGTTAGATATCACTCGTAATGGGTCCACATTCGAATGACTTTAACGGTTCTTTGTTCATCTAGTATTTGATAAACAAGCTGGTGCTGAATGTTGATGCGGCGCGAGTAAGCACCCTCAAGATCGCCTACCAATTTCTTGAAGGATGGTGGAGATTGATAAGAATCATCACGCAAGAGCTGTAGTAGCTCTTGCGCTTTTGTTCTTAATCCACTTTGAGAGAGTTTCTTTGCGTCTTTTCGGGCGTGTCGCGTGTATATGACGCGCCACGTCACCACTCAATCGCCTCATCACATTCCGCAATCGGCGTCTCGAGGCCTTCTCTAATTGATTCACGCATCCCAGGCACAGACAATAAATACAGCGTTTCCTGAACGGCCTCCCAATCGTCTTCCGATAATAAGACCGCGTTATGCCGCTTACCGGTGATATGGATCGGATTGTGGGATTTCGCCGCTTCGTCGATAAGGCGATACAAATTGGCCCGGGCTTCGCTGGCAGTGAGTTTAGACATGTTTATAACGTACGTAATTACGTACGAAATGTCAAGAAATCTCTGATATGACGATTCCGCCAAAAGATCGGGATCAGACCGCGAAAAAAGATGGCGGTCTGGCCTGGGACAAAGGGGTCCGTCCCCTTTTTTTATCCCTTTTTTTCCTAGACAAAAGCGCCGCGGGATGACAAAAAAACAAAGGTGCCTCGGGATGACAAGAGAGAAGGGCGCCTCGGGAGGACAGAAAAGATGAACGCCTCAATACGCGCAAGCACTTCGACCTCAATTTATTGAAAATACTTCATGTTAATTATCTCTAATCGCTTGTAAATTAAGGTAAAACTTTAAACTTTACGCGCTGGTAAACGACTAGAGATAGTCTAAACTTTAAGTATAAAGAAGCAATTTACCGGTGGGGTTACCCGCAAGGGTAGTCTTCCCTAGCCCTCAAACAGTTCGGGGTCGCTTGAAACAAGCCAAACCTATCGCGAGGTAGGGACGGAAAGCCACGGGTCTTAAGGTTAATTTTTTAAGACAGCCGGGCCGCCAAGTGAATAACGCGATTCGCGTGGCGGCCCGGCTGTTTGACGTTAGGGGGTAGTAGCAGTGAATAAAGTCGATGTGCGCGTTGTCGCATCCTACGGGGCGCAGTTCCGTGAGCCGGAATTGCGTTTATCGGTGCTTGGTGGGGAACTTCCCGAAGTTATCGCCACAGCAGGGGCGCCGGTCATCGCCGCGATGACCCTCGCGTCTTTGCGCGGCAATCGCAAACGTCGAATTCACTGTCCCTCAGGTTTTGCCCGATCCATGACGTTGCAAAGTCAAGTTAAGCACTGAACATGCAAAAACGATTACGTCCAACAGGTAGATTGTGCAGCGCGCTGGGGTGGATAATCGCCGGCCTGCTCTTCACTAGCGGCGCCCGGGCCGCGATCGTGGAGACGTTTTTTGTGCCGGTCCCCGAACCCGATACGTACACCACCTTTTCGATCCTGGATAATAACTTTACCGACTTCGGCAACAACAGCAGCATCCATAGCGTGGTGGCCATCACCGCCAACAGCGACCTGATTTTGACCTGGGATCACTGGGAGGACGGGGTCGAGGCCGATCTCGAATCGCCGGTGCAAACCTCCACCGAGGTGTGGGGCGACGGCGAATCCGACAATGGCTGCGCCCCGAACGTGAACGGGGTACCGGTCACTTGCAGCGACCTCAACGATGTGCTCAACGGCGGCGACGTGATCCTCGTCGAGGACGACGTGGTTGTCTTTCCTTCACGTGATCCGCTAGATGTGCGCTATGACGGCCGTGACAAGTTTGGGGTGACTGCGGCGGTCGCGGTGACGCGTTCGGCGTGGGGCATCGATCGCGGGACGGTACTGGCCGGCGCTATCGAGGTGTTCGCCACCAAGGATTGGGGCACCAGCTTCGAGGCTCCCGGCGGGGAAGGTTTGGCCTCTTGCACTTCCGGTGCCGATTCGACCAGCTTTTGCATGTTTCAGGATACACGGTTTTCCATCATGGCGGCCAGCGACGGCACCTCGGTGGTTATCGATACCGACGGCGATGGCACGCCAGAGTTCAGCCCCACCTTGAATCAAGGCGAGAGTTATTTGGCGGACGGGGTGCAGATCGGCGGCACGGTGACGGCTTCGGCGTCGGTACAGGTCGACCTGTTGACCGGCGACATCGGCGCCGACTACGAAGCGCGCTGGTACACCATGGTTCCGGTGGCCGACTGGAGCAGTGCCTACATGAGCCCGGTGGGCACCACCGTTGGCACCGACCCCTCGGTGGTGCTGCTGTATAACCCCGACACCACTGACCTCACCGTCAACGTCACCACCCAAGGGGGGACGACCCCGGTGAATGTGACGGCCAACAGCGTCGTCAAGTACCAGATGCCCACCAATCAGGGCGCGCGCTTCGTGTCCAGCGACGCGCGGCCGTTCTTTGCCATCGGCGAGGTCGACGACGACCAGCAGGTGCACGACTGGGGATACACCTTGATCCCGGAGACCAAGCTGTCGACGATCCTCAAGGTTGGATGGGCGCCGGGCAGCGACGATATCGCCACAGATCCGGATGCCAGCCCGGTGTGGGTGACCGCCGCCAGCGACACCACGGTGTGCGTGGATTTCGACGATGACGGCACCGCCGATCAGACCTTTGCGTTGACCGCCCTCGAATCGTTACGCATTACCGACAGCGACGGCGACATGACCACCGCGCGGATCTTCAGCTCGATCAATGATTTGTGTTTGGCGGCCGACGGGGCGATCCTCGCCGGCGCGTGGGGACAGGACCCGGCGAATGCGCCGGACGGCAATCCGGCCCTGGACATGGGCACCACGGTACTCGGCATTTCCGCATTGGGTGTGGTCAAGCAGTCGGTGTTGGTCGTGGACCTCAACGGCGACGGCTACATCACCCCGGGCGACACGCTGCAATACGTTATCAACATCGATAACCCCGGCACCTCGCCGGCGACCAATGTCATCGTCAGCGACACACCGGATGCCAACACTACTTATGTGCCCGGCACCACGCAGCAGGACGGGGTGCCGATTCCCGACGACGGCGGACCGGCGACGCCGTTCCCGTTGGATGAGGGCGGTTACAATGTCGGCACGCTCAATCCCGGGGAGAGCACCACGGTCACCTTCTGGGCCGAAGTCAACCTCGGGGTGCCGGACGGCACGCTGCTCACCAACTCCGCCCAGGCTGCGAGCGACGACAGCGCGGTGATCACCGACGACGCCGACAACCCGGTGGGGCCGGTGAACAAGATCGAAGGCCGGGTGTTCGTCGACCGTGACGGCGACGGGGTGCTCGATGCCAATGAGTTCGGTTATCAAGGGATCGTGGTCGAACTGCAAGACGGTGTGTGCACGCCCGGCGTCGACTGCACGCGGGTACTCACCGACGCCAACGGTGCTTACCACTTTGATGTCGGGTCGGCGGGTAACTTCACCATCGTCACCGACCTTGTTTCCTATCCGCTGGGGGCGACCCTCACCACCGACAACATCGAGACCGCGATTTTTGCCGCGCCCAGTGGGGGCGTGGATACCGGTAATGATTTCGGCTTCTCACTGCCGCTGTCGATCGACAAGACCTCGGCGATTGTCATCGACGCCGGACCGCCCAGCGGCGCGGGCGAGGTCTCGCCTGGGGATGTGGTCGAGTACACGCTGGCCATCAGCAACACCACTGGCGTTCGCCAGTCGAACATCGTGGTCAGCGACCTGCTGCCGGATGGGGTGGGCTATGTGGCGCAGAGCACGGTGGCCACGGGGCCCACCGGTGGGGGTGGTTCTGACACCTACCGGGATGAATTCACCAGCATCGCCTACGACGGCACCAACGGCAGTATCGATTGGAGTTCGACGCCTTGGGCGGAGACCGACGACGGGGGCGGCGGCGCCTCGGGCGGCTTGATACGGGTGGTGTCGCATGCTAACTGCACAGCGGGAAATTGCCTTCAGTTTCAACACGACACCACCAACGACAATATTGAACGCGCGGTGGATCTCGACGGCGTCAGCAGCGCCACCTTGACCTATGATTTTGTATCGACGATTAGCGGTGGCAACGTGATTCGCCTTGATGTCTATGATGGCTCCACGTGGCAAACCGGTGTCCGCACCTATAGCAGCAGCGGGAGTGGGTCGGAAAGCATCCCTTTGAATCCGAGCTGGCTGAATGCCAACACCAAGATTCGATTCTACGGGCAATCAACGGGTGGCGGATTCCTGTGGATCGATGACGTACAAATCGAAATCCCTGGCGGCGCAACAGTCATTGTCACCAAAGACAATATCCCGGCAGGCGCGAATCCGGAACTGTCTGACGGCACACCGCCGAACCTGGTGGTCGGGGCGGCAGACGGCTTCCATCTCGATCCGGCCGGCAGCACGGACGGGGGCGGCAATCCCACCGATGAGATGGAGGTCCGGTTCCGGATTCAGGTCGACGATCCACTGGATCCGTTCTTTGCCGCCATCGACAACGTGGGGTCGGCGTCCAGCGACCAATCGGGCGCGGTCCAGGACTCGGCTATCAATGCGGTGAATCCCGGCGGCACTATCGGCGATCGGGTATGGCTGGATGTCGACGGCGATGGAATACAGGACGTCGGCGAGCCGGGTATCGAGGGGGTCACCGTCGAGTTGCAGGACGGCTTGTGTACGCCGAGCGTGGACTGCGCCACCGATGTCACCGACGAATACGGCCAGTACGTGTTCGATCATGTGTATCCCGGCACCTACACGGTGGTGGTGGTGTCCGGCGTGCCGGCGGGCTTGAGCCCGGCGCCGGGCAACGGCGGCAGCTTCGGGCCGCTTTTGATTACCGGCAACGAGACGCTGCGGGACAACGATTTCGGCTACGTGCCGAGCGCCGGCACGGCAGTCATCGGCGACCGGCTGTGGTCGGATGATGACGGTGACGGGGTGCAGGATCCGGGTGAGGCCGGCATCGCTAATGTGACTGTGCAGTTGATCTCCGCCGGGGCCGACGGCGTATTCGGCACCGGCGACGACGTCGTCGAGGACACCACGACCACGGCGGCAGATGGCGATTACCTGTTCACCAACGTGGCGCCCGGCGAATACGTGGTGCGCGTCGACAGTGCGGATCCCGACCTCGCCGGCTTCACGCCGACCAGCGGTCCGCAGAGTGAGGGCGGCTACGAGAGCGCGCCGGTCACCGCGATCGCCGACAAGGCGGTGGTGGAGGTCGACTTTGGATTCAACAACCCCGCCTTGCATTCGATCAGCGACACCACCTGGTATGACATCGACGGCGACGGCGTGAAAGATGTCGGTGAGTCAGGGCTGGCCGGGGTAACGGTGAGCCTGCTCGACGGTTCCGGCAACACCGTCGCCACCACGATCAGCGGGGCGGACGGCAGCTTTAATTTCAGCGGCGTCGCCGACGGCGGTTACACCGTCAGCATCACCGACAACAACGCGGTGCTGCATCAGGTGGGCGGCACCACCGTGGCGGCGCAGAACGGCCAGTTGGCGGTGACTATTTCCGGCGCCGATGCGGTGGGCATCAATTTTGGTTATTACGCCCCGGGCGCCATCGGTGATCGGGTGTGGAGCGACGCCGACGGCGACGGAGCGCAGGACGCCGGCGAGTTGGGCATCGGCAACGTGCTCGTCAATCTCGTCGACCCGGTGACCACCGCGGTGCTCGGCACCACGACGACCGCCGCCGACGGCAGCTTTCTGTTCGTCGGCTACGATTTAGGCACCTACCGGGTGGAGATGGATGCATCCAATTTTCTCGCCAGCGCGCCGCTGGACGGCTACTCCCAGACCGGGGATCCTGATGAAACCGGAACCTGTGCCGCGTGTGACAATGTCGGCACCGCGAATGTGACCGCGGCGAGTAACAACGTGTTCGATATGGACTTCGGTTATCAGAACGCGGCGCTGCTCGATATCGCCGGTAATGTGTTCGACGACCTCGACCTCGATGGCGTCGACGACGGGGCGGGTGAGCCCGGTATTGCCGCGGTGACCATCGAGCTACGGGATGCCAGCGGCAACGTGCTCGCCAGCATAACCGCCGACGCCAACGGCGACTATCTGTTCGCCGACATGCCGGACGGCACCTATGTGGTCGCGGTGACCGACGACAATGATGTGTTGAATGCCTACCAGCTCACCAGCGGCCTGGACGAGCTGCCAGTGACGGTAAACGCCGCTGCCGATGCCGGTGACGGCGCCGCAGACGGTGTGGTCAGCGGCAACGATTTCGGCTACGCGCGCGTCCCGGGCACCGCGTCCATCGGCGATGCGGTATGGTTGGATGCCAATGCGGACGGCATGCATGGGCCGGCGGAGGCGGGCCTGCCGGGGGTGACGGTACGTCTGTACGAAGACACCGACGGCGACGGGGTGGTGAGCGGAGGCGACACCCTGGTTGACACAACGGTCACCAACCCCGCGGGCCGCTACAACTTCCCGGGACTTGCGGCCGGCGATTATCTGGTCGACGTGGATGAGGCAACCTTGCCGGCCAATCTGCTCGAGACCACCTATGCGGGGGTCGATCCCTCGGCGGTGATCGCGTTGAGCAAGGGTGAGGACTACGACAGCGCCGATTTCGGTTATGTCCCGACCACCGCCGGCGGCGGCACCGCGGTGCTCGGCGACCGGGTGTGGTATGACACCAACGGCGATGGGCTGGAGGATCCGGGCGAGGCCGGCATCGGCGGTATCGATGTGGTGGTGATCGACCAAGCGACGAGCACCGAGGTGGCGCGGGTAGCGACCGGTGCGGACGGGTCGTGGCTGGTGACCAATCTCCCGGCGGGCGACTATATCGTGAGCTACGACAAGAGCGACGTGCAGGCACTCGGCTACGACGAGACCCAGCCGACCAACATGCCGGCGGGCGACGACCACTATCAGGTGACGGTGGTGGCCGATGTGGTGGTGACCCACCTCGATTTTGGTTTCAACATCGATCCTGCCGCGCCCGACCCGCAGGGCAGCATCGGCGATAAGGTGTTCCTGGATGCCGATGAGGACGGCGTGTTCGATGCCGGCGAGGGCATTGCCGCGGTGAGCGTCGATCTGCTCGACTCGGGCGGCAATACGGTTGCCACCACCACCACCGGTATGGACGGCGGTTATGATTTCACGGGTCTGCCGGCGGGTGATTACCAGGTCGATGTTACCGATTTGAGCAGCCTGCTCACCGGATTGAATCTGGCGGTGGGCAGTGACCCCACGGCGACCATCTCACTGGCTGCCGGACAGGACTATAACGACGCCGACTTTGGATACCGCGTCTCGAACACGCCGGCTGCAGGCAGCGGGGTGATCGGTGACAAGGTGTGGCGCGACGTCAATGGCAATGGGCTGTTCGAGATCGGTGAGGCGGGTTTTCAGGGTGTCACTCTGGAACTGTGGCTGGACACCGACGGCAACGGTTTCCTGGCGCCGGGGACCGATAACCTGATCCGTAGCGCGGTCACCGACGCCAACGGCGATTATCAGTTCAATGCGTTGCCGGCGGGCAATTACCTGGTGCGGCTGACCGACGACAACGGTGTGACCAGCGGTTTCCCGCAGAACTCTGATCCGGGCGGACCGTGCGGCTTGTGCGTCACCACGTCTGCCGTGGTGTTGCCTGCCGACGGCACCAATTTTAGTCAGGACTTTTCGTTTAACCTGTTTCCCGGTCGGCTCGTCCGCGGCACGGTGTTCGAGGACCAAAACAACAATGGCGATACGATCCCGACCCAGGAAGGCGGTGAGCCGGGCATCGCCGGCGCCACGGTGAGTCTGTACCGGATTGTGAGCGGCGATCGATTCCTGATCGGCACCACTACCTCCGACGGCGGCGGCGACTACGAGTTCACCAGGCTCGCGGATGGAGACTATGAGATCGAGGTGGATGTGGCCGGCACCGTCGCCGAGAAATTCCAACAGACCACCCAGGGTGGATCCGGCGGCGTGCACGCAGTCACCTTGGCGGGGGCCGATTCAGTAGATAACGATTTCGGGTATTACGACAGCGGTGCGGTCACCAATCCTGTAACGTTGCGTTCGTTCCATGCGGTGCCGGGGACCGGCGAGGGCGAGGTGGAATTTTCCTTCTCGACCGCCACCGAGGTGGGCAATTTGGGGTTTTATCTGTACGTGAAGCACGACGGGGATTGGCATGCGGTC
>CAMYOD010000039.1 GCA_947259975.1 uncultured Gammaproteobacteria bacterium | reverse complement strand
AGAATAGTTGTCCGAATAGACTCCCCGATAGTGCCGAAAAAATTACATAGCCACGAGCAATAAGCATCAGCGCCTTCATTCTCCTTCAGCCGTCTAACTTTTTAGTAACAGGCGCGACGAAAGGAGCGTCCTAGTTGACTTAGTTGTTAGGCTTTTGTTTTCAATATTTCGAGTCTTTAATATCTTCGCGCTTCTCTGGAATTGACGAACGAGTTGTTTGGGTGCTTAGCCGGTGTAGTACTATGAAGAGCCACATTCCGATGAGCACCAATGCTGCCTTCTGCGCCACTGGAAGGAATTGAAGCCAAACGTTGCCGAAGTACATAACCGCTGTACTGAATTCCAGGGCTAGGAACATGATGCCGAGTGCAAATAGCACTATCTCGCATTCATTATAGAGTACGTTGAGGATAGCGACGGTGGCAACCACGAAGCAGAGGAGAGCTAGGCTGACCATCAGATCATGCGGCAGTACAACTGTGAGTGACGCGAACACAGTTGCAGCGATGCCGGCGATCTGGATTGCTCCCTTTTGAAATGATCGGGAAGTCCACCGCGATACAAGGTGGAAGAGTAACGCGATGCCGCTCATGGCTGTGAGAACGCCCATCACAGCAATAGGTCTTGCAGGATTCGCCACTCCGCTCGGTGTTGTACCTTGAAATAGGGCGGAAATCGTGTGTTCGCCCCATTGATATCCGCCAGGATACCAGGCAGTCGCGGCACCTAAAAAGGCGACTCCGAAGAGGACGCCCATAATTGGCAGGAGGTTGATAATTTTACAATCCTTGCTTAATGAGCCTAACGGTTGAACTCAGCCGCCGGCGGAGCCGGTCGGCTGGAGTGAATTGTTAGGTGGTGTTTCTTTTCGAAATCGCCACGCTAGAAATAGAAAGATAGCCATGAGCACAATCGGCCGGGCCAGCAGCGTGGCGATGTGCTCGGATGGCATGCCCTCAACAGCACCTGCCGAATCATGGAGGAACCACCAATACCCCAGGAGTGCGACCGGCACGACAGAGATAAGCGGGTAAAACATGTCTCGGTAAGCAAGAATAGCGCGTAGGGTCATAGCGACCACTAACGAGACGATTAATGCGGATATAGCGAAGGCCACTACATTAAACAAGAACGTGACCCCCCACAGCTCCGTCATCCCTTTATCATTGAAGATTCTGTCACCTACGGCGATGGTGTAGGGCGAAAGCAAGATGAAAAGGATCTTTTCGCCAAAGTGCAATAGAGCCCCACCTGTCAGTGCGACGGCCATAGCTATGAGACTGTTGTCACGGATGAGCGTCATGCCCTTTTCCCCGCCATACACCACCTAACGTTTAAGCTGTGCGGCGCAAACGAAGCGCAGCGGAGTTTGCGTCCGAACGAGCGCATTGTTAGGCATCGCTTTTATATCGATCTGGTAATGGATTATTCTTAATATCGTTGATTGCTTCCAATAATTTTATTGTTGCTTCACCGTCCAGCGTTTCACCCTTGTAACGGACTTCGTAAAGTCCCTGGAGATTTGAAGGCAAGTCTACGCCTTCCTTTACGAGTAAAATGAATCTTCGACCATAAAGCGCCATTGCGGCGCCAATTTCGATCAAAACATTTGGGTTAATTATTACGTGTTCATTCGCTTCAGAATCTATCAATTTCATTTCATCTGCAACATGGCACCTGCTGGCGCTGTTGATTTGTGTGTTGTACTTGTTTGTGTTGTTTCAATTTCATTATCACTTTCATCTGTATCTTGCGTATCGACTTCCTCACCTTCGTTTTCAGTATTTTCCGATTGATCAACACCTGTAAGATCTACATACTGCTTGTTTTTAATATCTCGTAATAAGCCTACTGCTTCGGCACTGTCAAGAATTAAGGTGTAAACTGACTCTGTTTTATCAGATGGTACATTCATTTCTTCAAGAACGTTCATTGCGATATCGTGCCTTGGCAAGGGTGAGCCATTATACTTATTCAGAAATTCACCCGTTACACGTGGCTTTAGGACAGCTTCACGTTTTGCGACAATGTCATCGCCTTCTTCTAAGGGTTTTACGACTCGCTTACCTAATGGAGTTAGCTTTATTTCTTGAGCATTGTAACCACCTTCAGTAAGCCCATAAGCAATTGAAGCACCGCATAGACTTCTAAATGGTCCAGATGTTGGAGCCATATTTAGAGCTGATGCAAGTTGCAGAGGTGTGACAGGACCGCCAGCATAATTTTCTGCTATTGCACGGGGTATACGAAGCGCCTGTTCAAGGGACGAGCTTGGAACATCGGCTTGTGACATATAGCTACGTTTACTTGCTTCTGATTTGGCTGATTTCTTAGCAGCAGCTTTCTTTTTACGTGCCATTAACTGTCCCCTTTGTTTGATTCATTGAATGCCTAACGTATGAGCTTAGCCGCCGCGTTCAGCGGTCGGCTGGAGCGCCTTGTTATACGTATTTTTCATTATTATTCCAGTAATTATGGGAGTGGATAATATTAAGATAAACGCTACCGTGCTATGCAGATGCCTAAATGAGCTATATATCAAGGCGACTGTGTAGGCAAAATCTCCTTGTGGTTTTATTATGTAGAAAAATATAAATGCGCACACCATCGAAAAGATGCCTAAAAGAACTGGTGATGCTTTTATGATGAAGTAATTCACTGCAAAAATGATGACACATGATAGTGTTACAGCAACAAGTACGGATAATATTTTATCGGCATCACTCACTAAATTACCCATTAACTTTGTATATTGGGTAAGAAAAACAGTAGTAAGTTTTACATATAGAATTGCAAGAAGTACACCACTGAGAAATCTCGTTACTTTAATTAGAAAAGTGGTATTCATTTTTATTACGTATAACATTGAGTAGACGGAAAGTTTCCGTGTTGTACTACGGAAAGATTCCGTATAACACGCGGGGAAGGGTGAGGTTTGGTGCCCTGGTTTTGGCGTGTCCTTGTCTGCTTCTTCCCTAAAGACAACGGCTTATGCATGCCGGCCTCCTGTGGTTGGCGGTCCTGCCTTCCGCGCAAACGCGGAAACGATTGGGTTTGACACCCTAATACTACTTGTTTACTTTAAATTTCCCACGGATTCAAGGGAACGGAATCATGAACCGGCATGGAAAGCCCTCGCCCTTTCTGGCGCGCGTACGCGCCGCCATTCGTCTACGCCACTACAGTATCCGCACCGAGCAGGCCTATCTTTACTGGATTCGGCGCTTCATACGTTTCCACAACCGGCGGCACCCGGAGGAAATGGGTGCACCCGAGGTGGAACGCTTTCTGAGCCACCTCGCGGTGCACGATCAGGTCGCCGCGGCAACACAGAATCAGGCGCTGAACGCGCTTGTGTTTCTTTACAAGGCGGTGCTTGACCGGCCGCTGGGCGACATAGACGCGATCCGCGCGAAGCGTTCGCAACGCCTGCCGGTCGTGTTGTCGAAGGCGGAAGTGCGGCGTCTGTTTCGCTGTCTCGACGGCAAGCAATGGCTCGTTGCGTGTGTGCTCTACGGCTCCGGACTGCGCTTGATGGAATGCCTGCGGCTGCGGGTCAAGGATATCGACTTCGAACACCGCGCGATCTTGGTGCGCGATGGCAAAGGCGGCAAGGATCGTGTCGTCACCTTGCCCGACGAAATCACGATTCCACTGCGGCGGCATCTGCAGTCGGTGAAGAACACGCATCAAAAGGATCTCGCCGACGGCTACGGTGAGGTGTATCTGCCCCATGCGCTGGCACGCAAGTACCCGAATGCCGGCGTCTCCTGGGCCTGGCAATATGTGTTCCCCAGCGCGCGCCGCAGCGTCGATCCGCGCAGCAGCGTGACCCGTCGGCACCATATGGATGAAAGCTCGGTACAAAAGGCGATCAAACAGGCGTTACGCCGTGCCGGGATCGACAAGCCCGCCAGCTGCCACACGCTGCGGCATTCCTTCGCCACCCATCTGCTGGAGCGCGGTATGGATATCCGCACCGTGCAGGAGCAATTGGGGCACAAGGATATACGCACCACCCAGGTCTACACCCATGTGCTGAAGCGCGGTGGTAACGCCGTGCGCAGTCCGCTCGGCGACGTACTCGAGGATCAGAAGTGACGCGCGCGGATTGCGACGTCACAAAAAGAAAAGGGTGGCAACGCCACCCCTTCCGGTCAATCTTGCTTTTAAGTTGCGGCAGCGCTTACTGCAGGCCCTGCATGTATTCGCTTACCGCCTTGATCTCCTCTTCCGACATGAAGAAGGCAATGCGGGTCATGACGCCGTCGTCGTTGTTGCGCGTCTTCGACTTGTAGGCCTTCAGCTGTGCTTCCATGTAGGCGGCGTGTTGCCCGGACACCCGCGGGAAGCGGGTCGGGATGCCGTGGCCGTTGGGGCCGTGGCAGCTCATACAGGCGGCCACGCCGGTGTCGCTGTTGCCGCCGCGATACAGATGTTCACCAGACTTGGCCAGCTTGGCATCGGTGGCGACGTCGGTCTTCGCCAGCAGGCCGGTGTAGTAAGCATCCAGGTCGGCCATGTCGGCCTTGCTCAGGCCCGCGGCGATGCCTTTCATGATGGCGTTGTCTCGCGCACCGGCCTTGAAGTCCTTGAGCTGCTTGGCGACGTAGCCGGGCACCTGACCGGCCAGGTTGGGCCACAGCGGGTTGAGACTGTTACCGTCGCTGCCGTGGCAGGCGACGCAGGCGGCGGCCTTGGCCTTGCCTGCGGCGGCATCGCCGGCGGCCTGCGCCTGGGCAATCGCGAATACGGACACCAGAATCACGGCCAGATACTGCAACTGTCGCATGAGAAATCTCCTAAACTTCGTGGCGCCGGACTGATCCGGCGCGGGCGGACCTTATATAACAGGCCGCAAAGCGGGTCAAACCCGTCCCCGGCGCTCTGCGCCGGTGGGCCCGCCGTGGCACAATAGCCGCCTCGGTCTTTGGCCGATCGGACCTTATAATGCGCGACTTTCCCGTTAATCCCAGCTATCTGCTCAGCGCCCACCGCGCCGACCAGGCGCCTCCGGACCGGGGCCTGGAACTGGCCTTTGCCGGGCGCTCCAACGTGGGCAAGTCCAGCGCCATCAACGCGATCTGCGGGCGCAATGCGCTCGCGCGCATCAGCAAGACCCCGGGCCGCACCCAGGCGTTGAACTTCTTCGATCTCGACGGGCGCCGCCGCCTGGTGGACATGCCCGGTTACGGCTACGCCAAGGTGCCGCTGGCCATGAAGCGGCGCTGGGAGCGAAGCATGGAAGAGTACCTGCAGGGCCGCGAGAGCCTGCGCGGGCTCATCCTCATCATGGACGTGCGCCATCCGCTAAAACCCTTCGACCGCCAGATCCTGCATTGGGCCGAGGCCGCCGCCATGCCGGTGCACATCCTTTTGACCAAGGCCGACAAGCTGTCCCGCAATAAGGCCGCCGCCGCGCTGGCCGCGGTGCGCCGGGAACTCAAGGCGATCGAGGTGGTGGCCGGGATACAGTTGTTTTCCGCGCTCAACAAGGCCGGCGTCGAAGAGGCCCGCGAGCGGGTGCTGGACTGGCTCGAGTGGGACGCGGCGCAAGCAGAAGCCTGAAGCCGACAGCCGCCCGGACATAAAAATGCCCCGGATAAAGAAAGGGAGGTTATCCGGGGCGTAATCGTGATTCCGATTTGTACCGGAATCACCCGCTCAGGGAGGAGGAGCGGGGAGACGATAAATCCTTATCGCCTCACAGTACTAGACCGCGACAGTGGGTATTTTGTTCCCACGAATTCGTCGCCGACGCGAAATTTTTCTTACCCCGCCGGTTTGTGGTGCTATTGGGCCGGAACCGTTGATCTTTACGGGTGTGCCGCGTTCCAGTTCGCGCCCACTTCTAGGTCCACCTCGATGGGCACCCGCAGCTGGGCGGCGCCGGTCATGCAGCGCGTCACCTCGGCCCGCGCGGTATCGAGTTCGTTTTCCGCCACCTCGAACACCAGCTCGTCGTGTACCTGCATGATCATTTTCACATCCACACCGGAGTCCCGGATCCAGGCGTCCGCCGCGAGCATGGCGATCTTGATCATGTCCGCCGCGGTGCCCTGCATGGGCGCGTTAATGGCGGTGCGCTCCGCGTACTGGCGTCGCTGTTGATTGCTGGCATTGATCTCCGGCAGGTACAGGCGGCGGCCGAACACGGTTTCCACGTAACCCTGCTCGTGGGCCTGTTCCCGGGTGTCGTCCATGAACTGTTTCACGCCCGGGTAGCGGGCGAAGTACAGGTTCACGTACTCCGCCGCGCTGGCGCGATCGATCTTCAACTGCCGCGCCAGGCCGAAGGCGGACATACCATAGATAAGGCCGAAGTTGATGGCCTTGGCGGTGCGCCGCTGGCCGTCCGCGACATCGTCGGGCGCAATCCCGAACACCTCGGCGGCGGTGGCCCGGTGCACGTCCAGGCCCTGGGCGAAGGCGGCGAGCAGATTCGCGTCGCCGGACAGGTGCGCCATGATGCGCAACTCGATCTGCGAGTAGTCCGCCGCCAGCAGATGGTAGCCGGGCTCCGGCACGAAGGCCTCGCGGATGCGCCGGCCCTCGGCGGTGCGAATCGGGATGTTCTGCAGGTTGGGGTCCGACGACGACAGCCGCCCGGTGGCCGCCACCGCCTGATGATAGGAGGTGTGCACCCGGCCGGTGCGCGCATTGATCATCTCCGGCAGCTTCTCGGTGTAAGTGGAGCGCAGTTTGCTCAGACCCCGGTGCTCGAGGATCAGCTGCGGCAGCGGGTAGTCCAGTGCGAGTTCCTGCAACACGCCCTCGGCGGTGGACGGTTGGCCCTTGGGGGTTTTCTGCAACACCGGCAGCTGCAGCTTGTCGAACAGGATTTCCTGAATCTGTTTCGGCGAGCCCATGTTGAAGGGCTGACCCGCGTGCTCATAGGCCTCCTGCTCGATCTCGTGCATGCGCGCCGCCAGTTCGCCGCTTTGCAGCTTGAGCATGGCCGCATCGATCTTCACGCCGTTGCGCTCCATGCGCGAGAGCACCGGCACCAGCGGCATTTCGATGTCGTTGAACATCTCGGTGAGCCGGGGGAATTCCTGCAACCGCGGCCACAGGGTCTCGTGCAAACGCAGGGTGATGTCCGCGTCCTCGGCGGCGTAGTCACTGGCCTGTTCCAGAGGCACTTCGTTGAAGGTGATCTGTTTCTTGCCCTTGCCCGCCACCTCATCGTACTTGATGGTCTTGTGACCCAGGTATTTGAGCGCCAGGCTGTCCATGTCGTGGCGTGAGGCGGTGCTGTCCAATACATAGGACTCGAGCATGGTGTCGAAACGCACGCCGTTAAGTGCGATATCGTAGTTGGCCAACACCGTCATGTCGTATTTGAGATTTTGGCCCACCTTGGCCCGCGCCGGGTCCCGGCATAATCGTGCGCCACCGGCACATAGGCGGCGGTCCCGGCCCGGTCGGTGAACGACACGCCGACGATTTCCGCATCGATGGCGTTGAGCGAGGTGGTCTCGGTGTCGAAGGCGAACACGTCGGCGTTTTTCAGGCGCTTGATCCAGGCATCCAGTACCTTGGCGCTGGTGACCTGTTCGTAGTCCGTCTTCGCCCTGGTCTCCGCCGCGCTTTCACCGCCGGCCAGGCCGCCCAGTTCCGCGAGCCAGGTCTTGAATTCCTGCTGCGCATAGAGCTCCCGTAGCCGTGCGTCGTCGGTATCGCCGCGCTTGAGATCCGCAAGCGCTTCTTGCAGTTGCACGTCCCGCTTGATCGTGACCAGCTGCCGGGACAGGGGCAGTTGTTCCAGGGACGCGCGCAGGTTCTCCCCCACCTTGCCCTTGATCTCGTCCGCATGGGCGATGATCTCGTCCAGCGAACCGTATTCCGCCAACCACTTGGTGGCGGTCTTGGGGCCGCACTTGGGCACGCCGGGGATGTTGTCGCTGGTGTCACCGATGAGGGTGAGGTAGTCGATGATACGCTCCGGCGGCACACCGAATTTTTCCGCCACCCCCGCGGGATCGAGCACGCTGTCGTTCATGGTGTTGATCAGCGTCACGTGTTCGTCCACCAACTGCGCCAGGTCCTTGTCGCCGGTGGACACCACCGTATCCATTTTCGCCGCGCTCGCCGCGGTGGTGAGGGTGCCGATCACGTCATCCGCTTCGACGCCCGCCTCGACGATCAACGGCAGTCCCAGGGCGCGCACGATCTCGTGGATGGGTTCGATCTGGGCGCGCAACTCGTTCGGCATCGGCGGACGCGTCGCCTTGTAGTCCGGATACAGATCGTCGCGGAAGGTCTTGCCCTTGGCGTCGAACACCACCGCCATGTACTCCGGCGCATAGTCCTTGATCAGGCGGCGCAACATGTTCACCACGCCGTACACCGCGCCGGTCGCCTCACCCTTGGAGTTGGTGAGATTGGGCATGGCGTGAAAGGCGCGGTACAGGTAGGACGAACCGTCCACGAGGACCAGGGGTTTGTGTTCTGTCATGGGCTTGCGTTGTTATGAGCGCGTCATTGTAGCGAATTTTGTTTCCATAAGAAGTGTGCTAAAAATGGCGCATGAGCGATAAGCGACCCCTGCCGCGGGCACCTTACAGCTTTACCACGCCTTCGAACCTGATGTCGCGGGAGTCATGGAAGATCTTCCAGATCATGGCCGAGTTTGTCGAGGGCTTCGAAAACCTCGCCGCCATCAGCCCCTCGGTCAGCGTCTTCGGCTCCGCGCGCACCGCGCCCGACCATCCCTACTACGAACTCGCCGAGGACATCGCGCGCCGCCTGTCCGATGCCGGCTTCGCGGTGGTCAGCGGCGGCGGTCCCGGCATCATGGAGGCCGCCAACCGTGGCGCCTGTGCCGGCAAATCGCCCAGCGTCGGCGCCAACATCGTGCTGCCCCACGAGCAGGTCGCCAACGAATATCAGGATATCAGCCTGCGGTTTCAACATTTCTTCGCCCGCAAGGTCATGTTCGTCAAATACGCGAGCGCCTATGTGGTCTTGCCCGGTGGTTTCGGCACCCTCGACGAACTGGCGGAAATCCTCACCCTGGTGCAGACCGGCAAGAGCCGGCGCATCCCCATCGTTCTCGTGCATGGCCCGTTCTGGCAGGGGCTGCTGGGCTGGTTCCGCGACACCCTGGTCTCGCAGGGCACGATCTCGCCCGCCGACCTGGATCTGGTGACCGTGTGCAACGAACCGCAGGAGGTGGTGGAGGCGATTTTCCGTTACTATGAACACCGCGGCTTCGAGCCCACCGAAGAGGAAGAGGAAAAGCAGGTCATGCTGTAACGCCTCGCGGCGAACTCTCATTCACAGGATCCGGTTATGCGTCTGACTCTATTTGTCTTGTTGCTGTTGTTTGCACTGTCCGCCCCGGCGCAGGAGGCCGGCACGCCGAAGGAAGATATTCCGCCGCCGCCCACGGTAATCAAGGGTGAGGAACCGGTGGAGCCGGACGAAATCGAGCCCACTGTCACCATCATCACCGAGGGTGACCAGAAAATCGAGGAGTACCGCATCCGCGGCCGGCTGTACATGATCAAGGTGACGCCGAAGAACTTGCCGCCCTACTATATTATCGATCGCGACGGCGACGGCCTGTTCGAGACCCGCGAGAGCGATCTGGCGAGCAAGCTCGAAGTGCCCAAGTGGGTCATCACCGAGTGGTGACGAATGCGGCGGCGCGCCCATACCTTCTAATACATTCAGGCCGAGCGAACATTATCGGTGACCACGCCTGACCAGGCCCCGGACGAGACGCAAGCGCCGGTACGCGTCGTCCCCGCCGGCGCCGGCTGGGACTGGGTGGTTTGCGGCTGGCGTTTGTTCACCAAGAGTCCCGGTCCCTGGCTCATCATGGGGCTGATCTACTTCGTCATCAACATCGTCCTGGCCCTGGTGCCTATGATCGGTCCCATCGCCTTCACCATCATCGCCCCGGTGCTCGCGGGCGGATTCATCTTTGCGGCGGATAAACTGACCCGCGGCGAGACCATCGATCCGGGCGACATGTTTCAGGGCTTCCGCGACAAGGAACGCACCGGCCCCCTGTTCATCCTCGGTCTCGTGATGGTCGCCGCCAATATTCTCATCTTCGTGGTCGTCCTGCTGCTGCTCGGCGGCGGCGTGTTGGCCGGTATGTTCGTCGAGGAGTCGGGCCTCGCGGTTAATCCCCTGCACGTGGGCATCGCCGGGTTCTTTGCGATGCTGATCGTGCTGACCATATTCGCGGTGGTGTTGATGCTGGTGTTCTATGCCGCACCCCGCGTCATGCTCACGGACACCCGGCCCAGCGCGGCCATGCAGAGCAGTATTCGCGCCTGTTTGCGAAACTGGCTGCCACTGCTGGTAATGGGCCTGATCTGTCTGTTGCCCTTCATCATCGCGATGATACCGTTTATGCTTGGGTTGATCGTGGTGATACCCGTGGGCTTCTGTATCCTGTATTGCAGTTACCGAGACATCTACGGCTAGAACAATAACTATAATCGTTGCACGCCTGGCCACGTTTGTGGCCATTTTTTTCTCGCGGACAAAGACATGCGTCAATCAACCAAACGCCGTATCCAGGTCGCCTTGCTGGCAGCATGCTTTCTGGGCATGACCGCACTGGCCCAGGCGGAGATCCGTTTCTACAAGATTCGCAAGAACGGCCAGCAAATGAACATCCGCATGGCGCTGGGCACGGACAAGCCCGGTTGTCATGCCTTTCCTGTGAAGCGCAAGGTGCATCGCATCGCGGTGGTGAACTTCAAGCACTGCCAGCTGTATTCGACTCGTGCATGCGAGGCCGGCTCCGAGATCCCCGCGCTTTGGAAAAACAAACCACAAAAAGAAGCGGTCGTGTTTACGCCGGGCTCGCAATGGTATCTCAGTCCGGACGGCAACACGCCGGTGCAGGCCTGGATGTGCGTACGCGAGTAAGCCGGTGAACGTGCGGGTCACCTACGGCGCCGCGCTGGCCCGCTACGGCTTCGGCGAGGGTCACCCCTTCGGCCCGGATCGACTGGAGGCGTTCTGGGATGAAATGGTGCGCCAAGGGCTCGAGCAGCGGGTCGACATCGCCGCACCGGTGGCCGCCGACGACGCGGCCATTGCCCGTTTTCATGCCCGCGAGTACATCGACCGGGTCAAGACCCAAAGCGAAAGCGGCACCGGCTTTCTCGATTGGGGTGACACGCCCGCGTTCAAGGGCGTATACGAGGCCGCCGCTTTCGTGGTCGGCAGCGTCCTGGATGCGGTGCGCGCCTTGCTAGCGCGGGAGTGCCGCTATGCCTTCGTGCCCATCGCCGGCTTGCATCATGCCCGTCGCGACGGCGCCGCCGGCTTTTGTGTGTTCAATGACATCGGTGTGGCGATCGAGGCCCTGCGCGCCGAGTTCGGCGTGCGTCGCGTCGCCTATGTGGACATCGATGCGCATCATGGCGACGGTGTGTTCTATGCCTTCGCCGACGATGCCGATCTCGTCTTTGCCGACATTCACGAGGACGGCAACTATCTCTACCCCGGCACCGGCGGCGCCGAGGAAACCGGCACCGGCGCGGCGGCGGGCAGCAAGCTCAATCTGCCCATGGCACCGGGCAGCGACGATGCCGCCTTCCATGCGGTGTGGCCGCAGGTGGAGCGCTTCGTGCGCGACGGCGCGCCGGAGTTCGTGCTGCTGCAGGCCGGCGCCGACAGCGTCCAGGGCGACCCGATCACGCATATGCAATTCAGCCCCGCGGTCCATGCCCACGCCGCCGCCCGTCTGTGCGCCCTGGCGGAGGATTGCTGCGGCGGCCGGCTGCTGGCGCTGGGCGGCGGCGGTTATAACCGGGTCAACCTGGCACAGGCGTGGACCGGCGTCGTCGATTCTATGCTCGACGCGGCACCCGACAACTAAAACCGCTACAATCGCGACGCATAAAAACAGTCGTTACGGTCACGTCGCGCCGGTACCCCGGTGGGCCTGCCACACCCAAGAGGATGAACACCATGCAGCCTGTCTACCACCGGTCATTGATCCTGAGTCTGTGCGTGATTCTGCTCACCGCCTGTGGCGGCGAGTCCGCGGGCCCCGCCGCACCCGCCGCCACCGCGCCGACCCCGATCGCGCAAACCTTCAAGTGGAAGATGGTGACCACCTGGCCGCCCAACTTCCCCATCTTCCAGGAAGGCGTCGAGCGCTTCGCCAATGAGCTGCGCGAGATGTCCGGCGGCCGTCTCGACATTCAGGTGTTCGCCGGCGGCGAACTGGTGCCCGCGCTGCAGTCCTTCGATGCGGTCTCCCAGGGCACGGTGCAGATGGGCCATGGCGCCGCCTATTACTGGGCCGGCAAGATTCCCGCGGCGCAGTTTTTCACCGCCGTGCCCTTCGGCATGAACGCGCAGGGCATGAACGCGTGGTTCTACGGCGGCGGCGGCAACGAGTTATGGGCGGAGCTGTATGAACCTTACGGTCTGGTGCCGTTGCCCATGGGTAACACCGGCGTGCAAATGGGTGGCTGGTTCAACAAGAAGATCGAGTCGGTCAGCGATCTGCAAGGCCTCAAGATGCGCATTCCCGGCCTCGGCGGCAAGGTACTGGCCAAGGCCGGCGGCACCCCGGTACTGCTCGCCGGCGGCGAGATCTACACCGCGCTGGAGCGCGGCACCATCGATGCCACCGAGTGGGTCGGCCCCTATCACGACGAGCGACTCGGCCTGTACCGCGCCGCCAAGTACTACTACTACCCGGGCTGGCACGAACCGGGCACCGCACTGGAACTCATTATCAACGCCGAGGCCTGGGCCTCGCTGCCGGCGGACCTGCAGTTGATGGTCAAGACCGCGGCGCGGGGCACCAGCCTGTGGATGTTTGCCGAGTTCGAATCGCAAAACCTCAAGGCGCTGGAGACCCTGAAGAATCAATACAACGTGGAAGTGCTGCGCTTTCCGCCGGACGTTTTGCAGGAGATGAAACGCCTGGCGCGCGAAACCCTGGACGAGGAAGCGGCGAAGAACGAACAGTTCAACGAGGTATACCAGGCCTACCAGACCTTCCGTGCCAACAACGACGCCTGGAACGCGATCTCAGAATCCGCGTACGCGGACGCGCTGGCACAATAAGCCAAAAAAACGCCCCGGCATTGCCGGGGCGTCGGTTATTGCTTACGGCCTCCTAGCTGTCGCCGTCGCTGTCACTGCCGGCCTCGGCACGCGCGCCATAGCCGGCATGCTTGCAGCCCTCCTTGCCGTGATGCATACCATGATGTTTGCCGTAATGCTTGGGGCCGTGACGCATGTCTTCCTTGCTCAGGTAACCGTCATCGTCCCGATCCATGCGCTCGAAGCGCTTCGCCATCTTGTCTGCACGATGCTGTTTGAATTCGTCCAGGGTGACGCTGCCGTCGCCGTCGGCGTCGAGCCGCTGAAAGCGGTGTTGCATCCGCATATCACGCGCCGCCTGGAACTCCTCTTGGCTTAACTTGCCGTCGTTGTCCTGGTCGAATTTCTGCAGCATTTGCGCGCGGGGTTCATGGCGCGGCCCTTCATGGGCGATGAGTAGTGTCGCCGTGCCCAGCCCCACGAGGCCAGCCACCACGACCGCAAGAGTCCTGGCTTTCATTGTCGTCTCCTGATCGGTTTTACCGTATTGGGTTAGTGATAGCCCAGTTAACGGCGCGGCAGGAAATCGGATGACAGGGGGCTCGGCAGGGCCGGGGGTTGCGGGTCCACCAGGACACGGTGGTTGGCGGCATGGCGTGCCGGGTCCGGGTCGGCGGTGGCGGGCACCGCCTCGATCATGGCGATATATTCCCGTGGCAGGCCGTGACCGCGGGCGCCGTGGCTGACGAAGGCCTTGTACCAGCTGTAGGGCACCAGGCCGCTGTCGATATGGTCCGCATGGGCCACGTAGGCCAGGGCCTGCGTGGTCCCACCGTCGGTTCGCAGCGGCAGCCGGTGCGCTTCATAGCCGCGGCCCAGGCCTTCGTAGTGATCCAGCACCTCCTTTTGCGCCGGGTCCAGCTCATAGATCACACCGTGGACGAGGTGGACCGACTCACCGGTGCGCAGCACATCGCACTTCGCGGAACCGTCCTTCGCCTTCTTGTGAAAAGCGAGCCGGTAACCGTCCAACACCGCGCGACCGCGCACCCGGACCTCGCCGACGCGCTGGCGCAGGCGATTTAGATGCATATTGGAACCGTAGGCGAAGTACTTGAATGACATGGCGATACCGACTTGTAGGGGACCGACTATGGCCCGGATGCGCCCGCTTGGCAATACGAGCAGGATAATGGAAGTAGTCAAGTTTTGTCTCGCGTTACCTGGGCGCCCGCCCCGCTTAATCTCGCGCCACCTCCCTGTAGCGCTCGAATCGCGGCCTTCCGCTTTCGCTATCCCTGCGTCGCGCAAGGCCGACGACGCTTTACGGGCGCCCAGGTAACGCGAGCCATCACCTCAAGCTAGCGCCGCTGTAACGCATTCGCGTACGCCGCCAACTCAGCGAGGCGCGGACGCAGAATCAGCATCGCCGCGGCGGAGATGAACACCAGCGTATAACTCGTGGCGCGGTCGAAGCCCAGGATCAGGGTCACGATGGCGATCACGGCGATGCTCTCCGCCAACGCGTTGGACACCACCACCGCCATCAGGTATCGGCCGACCGCGGCGGCAGCGGGCCGCGTCGATGGCGCCGCCTGCCCGGCAGCCAAAGGCGACCCCCGCAACATCTGGCGGCGAATCATGATGCTGACGAAAAACGCCAGCGCGGCGATGCCGAAAAACACATACGTCAGCCGGTCGCCGAGGCCGGCGGGGCCGGAGGCCACGGCGAGTTGACTGGCGAAGAATTGCACCATGACCACGAACACCACGATGGTGGCGAACATGGCCGACCACAGCAGCCAGGCGCGGCGCAGGCCGAGCTGAATCAAGTCGCGGCTGGGGTCATTCATAGGCGCATCGTCCGGGTTCGGTGCCTGTGGTTAATGCTCGCTTGCGGTCTTAACTGTAACCGGGGCGCACGGCGCACTCAAAATACGGCGGTGCACGTCCGGCGCAAGCAGGCGGTGCGGAGGAAACGCATGCGGATTTGGGCGACGACCGCACGGCCGCCGCCGAGGGCACGATCAGTCGAGCTCGATGGCGTCTTTCAAACCGCTGCGACGCTTACGCTCCTTGGCATCGAAATCCGCCATACACGAATCCTGGGCCACCATGACACAATCCAGATAGTCGGTGATCTCCACCACCGCCGCGCGAATGGCCTTGCCCGCCGGAGTCTTTTTGTACTGGCCGAGGCGGCCGCTGAAGCCGCTGCGATTCAGACCCAGATTCAAGCCACCGCTTTTCGCCCGGCCCTCGATGCTGCGCACATGGGCCAGCTCACCGGTGGTCGTGTCGACAACGCGCAGATCCACCGCCATGTAGGCCTCCTCCTTCTTTCCGCCGATGGCGATACCCTTGTAACTGAAACCGCCGCCGCCACCGCCGACCTTCTCCTGATAGGCCGTCACCGTACCCATCACCAGGTACTGGGCGCCGGTAAGGTTACCGATCTTGGCACCGGTACCCTTGCTCACGCGACCGGACGCAGCCAGGTCCTGTTCCCGCAGCACCGGCTCCAGCTTCGAACGTTCGACGACACGAAACGAACCGGTGGAAGCCAATTCATTCGAAACCATGGACGCCAGATCCCAACCGACCCCGCCGTACCACCAACCCGCGCCGGAGGTGTTACGAAACTCCGCCACGCCGATGACCGGCTTGGCCGCCATTGCCGGAGCGGCGATGACAAAAAGTGCTGCCAAGGAAACTAGAATCGAGATGACCCGTTTCATGCTGACCTCCCGTTGTTATTTCTGCCTGAATCGAAATGCATAGACCCGAAAATATAGCGGGTTTCGGGCGAGGATTCATCAAAAACCGCGCGCGTAACACTCTAGATCAAACCCGCCGGCAGCCGCGCGAGGCATGTTGCGAGGTCCACTGATTCTGTAATATGCGCTAACCACACCCTAGATAAGCGGGACGATGCTCGAAAAGCTCAACACAATCTGGCATTACCCGCTGGTCAAACTGGCCGGCGGCGGAATTGTGTCCGTCAGTCAGATCGCCCTGGCACTCCTGTTTCTCGTTGTCGGTCTGTTGGTCAGCGCGATTCTCGCGCGTCTTATGGCGCGCTATATGCTGCGTGCGCGCCTGGGCCCGGACGCCGCCAATACGATACGCAAAATCGTATTCTACGTGCTGGTCGTTCTGGTAGGCATCACGACACTCAAGTTACTGCACATCCCTATCACCGCGTTTGCGTTCCTCTCGGGCGCCATCGCTATCGGTCTCGGCTTCGGTGCGCAAAGCATCATCAATAATTTCATCAGCGGCTGGATTCTCATGTCGGAGCGTCCGGTACGTACCGGCGACTATGTCGAGACCGAGGGTTTTCAGGGTGTCATCGAGGAGATCGGCAACCGCTCCACCCGCATCCGCCGGATTGACGGGGTGCACATCGTGGTCCCCAACAGTCTGATGCTAGAGCGTACCCTGATCAACTGGACCCTGGTGGATCGGGACATCCGCACCACGGTTCGCGTCGGCGTCCAATACGGATCGCCGGTAGAAGAAGTCGCCCGACTCATGGAACAGGCGGTCAATGAACATGCCAGTATCAAGAAGACGCCGGCGCCGTCGGTATTCTTCGAGGATTTCGGCGATAATGCGCTGATCTTCGACGTCTATTTCTGGTGCCAGGTCGGCGGCGAACGGGAACTGCGCCGGATTCGCAGCGACATTCGCTTCCGTATCACAGAGTTATTTTCGCAGGCCGGTATCGTTATCGCGTTTCCGCAGCGGGACGTGCATCTGGATGCGGATGCCGCACTCAAGATTGAGCTGGTTAATAATGACTGACCGACGCAGCCATGATGACGCAAACCGGAAAACTTCGCGCGAAGCGATAGTGTCTCGATTCGAGATCCTGACATGAATGCAGAAAATGACGGACTCATTGGTGCCATGCTGCTCGACGGTGCCGGCGGCGGCCATGACATCGGCTGGGACGGCATCCGCGCGTGGCAGCCCGACCATCAACTCCTGTGGGTGCATCTCGATTACACCGCACCCGCGAGCCAACGGTGGGTGCGCGAGGAAAGCGGTCTCGATGAGGTCATCGCCGAGGCCTTGCTTGCCGAAGAGACCCGGCCGCGCAGTCTGCTACTCAAGGACGGGATGTTGCTCACTTTGCGCGGCGTCAACCTGAACCCGGGCGCCGATCCGGAAGACATGGTCGCCGTGCGTCTGTGGATCGACGGCCGGCGCATCATCAGCACCCGTAAACGCCGTTTGTTGTCGGTGGACGACATGCGCAAGGCCTTGCGCGATGGCCGCGGACCCGGTACCACCGGCGAACTTGTGGTGGAACTGGCGGAACGTCTGGCCGAGCGCATGGCAGACGTGATCGGCGATATCGATTCGGCGGTTGACGAACTCGAAGAGCGGGTGCTGGCCAGCCAGAGTTACGGGTTACGCACGGAGATCGCCGACCTGCGGCGCATCACTATCAACCTGCGCCGCTATCTGGCGCCGCAGCGGGATGCCATGGCGCGGCTGTACACCGAGCGCGTGCCCTGGCTGGACGAGATGGACCGCATGCACCTGCGCGAGATCGCCGATCGCACCATGCGCTATATCGAGGATCTGGATGCCGCCCGCGAGCGGGCCTCGGTGACCCAGGAGGAGTTGATGAATCGCTTGTCCGAACAGATGAACCGGCGCATGTATGTGCTGTCAATCGTGGCGGCAATTTTTCTGCCCTTGAGCTTCCTCACCGGGTTGCTTGGCATCAATGTCGGCGGCATCCCCGGCGCGGACTACAAATGGGCCTTTTTCATTTTTTCCGGCATGCTCGTGGTCATCCTTGCTATTCAGATGTGGATATTCAAGATCAAACACTGGTTCTGAACGCCCGACGCGGTTGAAAATCGGAGTAACATAAACAAGAAATGCCAGCTCAAAGATTACAGCCACTATGGATAGCCTGAATATCCTGTTCGAGTCCCTGCAGAACGAATGGCACGCCCTGGTCCGGGTCTCGCCGCGCATCGTGCTGGCACTCATCGTCTTCACCATATTCCTCCTGTTCGGCCGATTTCTCAGCCGAAATTTTGTAAAGGTACTTTCGGACAAGGCCGCCACCGCATTGCACACCGGCTTCTTTCGTAATTTGATTGCGTGGACCTTCGGTATTATCGGCGGCCTGGTTGCGCTGAACATTCTCGGCTTGCAGCGCCTGGCAACTTCGCTGCTGGCCGGTGGCGGTATCGCCGCGGTTGCGTTGGGCTTCGCCTTCCGCGAGATCGGCGAAAACCTGCTGGCGGGATTCTTTCTCGCCTTCAGTCGCCCGTTCAAGGTGGGCGATGTCATCGCATCGGGAGAATTCGTCGGTACCGTGGTCGCGATGGAGATGCGCTACACCCATATCCGCAGTGACGACGGCCGCGATATCTTCATCCCCAGCTCGCAGATTTTCAACAGGCCGCTGGTCAACTACACCCGCGACGGTCTGCGGCGTTTTACGGTAGCCGTCGGCATCGACTATCGCGATGATGCCGGGAGCGCCTGCAGCAAACTTCTCGACGTCGTTACGAACGTAGTCGGCGTCATCGAAGACCCCGCGCCCGGCGTCGCGGTGACGGCATTCACGCCGCAATACGTCGAACTCTCGGTTTTTTTCTGGGTTAACACCTTTGATCCCGACACCAGCATCGGACGCATCCGCACCGACGTGATGGATGGTTGCCGGCGGGCATTGCTCGACAATGGCTTTACCGTCAGCGCCGAATGCGTCAGTAACATCGACATTGGCGGCCGGCGGCCGCTGGAGGTAGAGCTTCAGTCCGGTGAAAGGCCATAACGGCCTGCGTGCCCAGCGTACAACCAATAATAAAGCCGGCGGGAGCGCGGCACTCGCGCTGACGCCAATCGGTAGGAACTAAGGTATGGTCGCACAACGCCTAATGCAGATTTCGCTGCGCAAGGACTACCGCGAAAGCCTGCTGCGCATCCTCGCCGACCGCAACATTCTGGGCATGACCGAGGACACGGTCCCGGGGGAGCGTTGCAGCCTCAGCATACTGGTACCCGTCGACGAGGCGGGACCGATCATGGACCGCATCGAGCATGAGCTGGACGCGTCGGCAAACGTCAGTGTCTTGCTCTTGGCGCCGGAAGCAGTGCTGCCGCGCCCCGCGGAAGTACCGCAACCCGCCCAACTCGCGGCCCCTACCGGCCCCGCCAAGACCGCCGGCGTCAGCCGCGAGGAGCTGTACGCCGATGTCAGCGAGGGCGTCCAGCCCTCGCGAGTGTTCATCATCATGACGGTGCTGTCGGCCCTGGTGGCGGCCGTCGGCCTGATGCGCGACGAGGTGGCGATCATCATCGGCGCCATGGTCATCGCGCCGCTGCTGCGGCCCAATGTCGCGCTCGCGCTCGCCACCACCCTGGCGGATGCGCCACTGGCGTGGCGCGCCCTGAAAACCAATGCCGTGGGCGTCACTATCACCATATTGATCACCGTCGGCGTAGGGCTGATCTTCGACATCGACCCGGCAGTACCGGCCATCGCTGGGCGCACCCACATCGGCGTCACCGACCTGGTGGTGGCGCTCGCCTCCGGTGCGGCCGCCACCCTCGCGCTGTTGACGGCCGCACCGGCGGCGCTGATTGGAGTGATGGTCGCGGTCGCGCTCATGCCGCCGCTTGTTACTTTCGGTATGCTGCTGGGGACCGGCATGCTACAGCCGGCTTTAGGGGCCCTGTTGCTGGTGACCGCGAATGTCGTGTGCGTCAACCTGGCGGGGGTTGCCATGTTCGTCGCCTACGGCGTGCGGCCGCGCAGCTGGTGGGAAGCCGAAAGGGCCCGCACCGCAACCCGCACTGCCGCCGCGATCTGGGTGTTGCTGCTGGGGGCACTGGCCGCGGTGATTTACCTTGATCGATCGGTTTAAGCCGCGCGCAGCGCAGGGACACCGATCGCCATCCAACGAAACCGGATAAACGTGAGGTAGCACGTATGTGGATTAAATTCGATCCTGTCGCCTGGTTCGACAAGACAGTCAAGCTGCTGTTTGCGTTTATTTTACTGTTCCTTATTTTCGGGTTGCTGGTCGGGGCGGCGCAGCTTTTCGTCAACCTGAAGGAACTGGTATCGGCACCGGGGATCACCGGCCGCTATCTCGGCATCATCACCGACGTGCTAACCCTTTTTATTCTGGTGGAGCTGTCCCGCTCCCTGGTGAGTTATTTCAGTGAAGAACGTCTGCGACTGACCTTCATCGTCGATGCATGATCGGGCTGTTCAAGCATTCATTGGAACCCCTGGACGTGCTCGCCCTAAGTGCATTGATACTCGTACTGGGCGGGCTTCGCATCGCTTCGATCCTCATGTTCACGCGTGAACGACGCGTGCTTGAAACCGTTGCGTCCGAAAAAGACTCTACTTGAGGCACCCTGGGTCAACGGGCCAGCCGCCAGGACTGTTTACGAGGTTTGGAGATGGTCGCGCGGATATTCTCAGGTCTCACATTGATCGCGGGGTACGCGTTTATATTCAGCCTGTTGGCCTCCGCCCTGGCCGATACGCACGTGGCCGGCGCCGCTGCCCCGAGCGCCCGGATCGAAACCACGTTTGTCGGCGTGCCCGACGAGATCGAGCAAAGTCTGCGCGCCGCCTTGTCCATCGAGGAGCAGAAGGCGTCGCGCTTTCTGAACGACCCCATCGTCGACCGCCTGCACAAACGCGCCGGCACCGAGATTATCCAGGCACTTCAGCCCTTCGGCTATTATCGGCCCAGCGTCGACAGCGATCTCGCCTTTGCCGAGAGCAAGTGGATTGCAACTTACCGCATAGAGCTCGGCGTGCCGGTGATCATCCGCGAGCTCGATGTGCGCATCGAGGGCGCAATGGATGATGCGGCACTGAACGACTGGCGCCAACGCTTGCCGCTGCGAGCAGGCGATACACTCAGGCACGATGTGTACGAACAGGCGAAAACGGAGTTACTACGCATCGCGAATGCGCGCGGCTACCGGGAAGGACACTTCACGCGTCGCACGATTCGCGTCTTTCCGAATCAGGATGCCGCAGATATCGCACTGATTTTCGACACCGGCCCACGCTATCGCTTCGGTAAGATCGAATTCGCGCAAACCGGTTTTGCGCCCGAGTTCCTGCAACGCTTCCTGCCGTTCAAGACGGGTGACCCGTACGATAACAACCGGCTTATGGAGCTGTATCGCAGTTATGCGAGCAGCGCCTATTTCGCCGCGACGGAGGTGCGCGTCGGCGATGCAAACCGGGAACAAAAAACCATTCCGGTGCTTGTGCGTCTGGAGACACGCAAGCGCTACCGCTACACCGCGGGCGCCGGTTACGGCACGGACACCGGCGCGCGCATCAAAGGTGGCTTCGAGAACCGGCGCTTGAACTCACGCGGGCATCGCCTGCTGGCGAATCTGCTTCTGTCCGAAATCCGCTCCATCGCATCGGTCGAATATCGGGTGCCACTTAAAAAGCCTGCGTCGGATTATTTTTCCGTCAATACCGGGTACCTGCGCGAGGATTCCGATACGGCGAATCTCGAGAATCGATCCATCGGCGCACGCTGGATTCAGCAGATGGGCCCCTGGCAACGCACCCTGGGCCTGAGTTGGGGCCGCGAGCAGTTCGACATCGGTGCAACGAAAGATCAGGCGTCGGAGTTGCTGTTGGCCATTGGCGGACTACAGCGCGTCCGCGCCGACGACCGCATGAATACCCGAAACGGCTGGCGGCTGGCCATCGAACTCAAGGGGGCGCTGGAGGCGATTGCCTCGGATACCGATCTCGCCCAAGTCCTGGTGCAAAGCAAGTATGTGCATGCAACCAGCGAGCGCGGCAAGGTGATTCTGCGCGGCGATATCGGAATCACCAGTGTCGACGATTTCTCGCTGCTGCCGCCGTCGCTGCGCTTCTTCGCCGGCGGCGATACCAGCCTGCGCGGCTACCGTTACCAATCACTGGGGCCGGTCGATTCATCGGGTGAAGTCGTCGGCGGTAAGCACCTCGCCATCGCGAGCCTGGAATACGAACATCGACTCGACAAGGGGTTTTCGCTCGCCGCATTTTACGATTACGGCAACGCCTTCAACGAACTGCCGATCGACGCCGTGGCGGGGGCCGGTCTCGGCCTGCGCTGGCGCCTGCCCATCGGCGCGCTGCGCCTTGACGTCGCTTTTGCGTTGGACCGGCCGGGCAATCCTGCCCGCCTGCACCTGACCATCGGACCGGACCTATGAAGCGCACCCTGCTTGCAACCGGCTTGATGGTACTGCTGCTGTGTGGCTTCGCGGCCTGGATCGTGGCGACGGAGGCAGGGCTCAATTGGGCGCTGGCACAAGCGAAGCGCGTCAGCGGCGTGGCGCTTGATTACACGGCGGCCCGCGGCCGCCTGCTCGATTCGGTCGAACTCGAGGGCCTGCAATTTACGCATGAAAATCTTCAGCTTCGCGTTGCCCGCGCGCAGCTGCGGTGGTCACCACTCGCGTTGCGGGCACGCACCGTGTCGGTTGACGCCCTGCGGCTATCGGGGCTGCGCGCGGTGTACTCCGCCCCGGCCACAGCGCCGCCAGCGCGCAACACCCTTCCGGTTTTGCCGCTGAATGTCGGTCTCCGCACGATTCAGCTCGAAGATGCTGAAGTACAAATCCATGCTACACAAAAAATCCTCATCGACACGGCAACCGTCAACAATGTTTTGGTATTGGCAGACATGTCCAGCATCGCGCTGGGCGCATTGGACCTGCGTGCACCGGGCACACGGCTGACCTTACGTGGACATCTGAGTACGCCCGGGTCGCAAACGCGGCAGCTATCTGATTATTTATGGAACCTGCAGTGGGCCGTCGATGCGACCGAGCTGTCGGCCTTCGCTTCCGGCCTGGCCGGGACACTGCGCGCGCACGGCATTGTGCAAGGCGCGCTATATACGCCGACACTCAAGATAAACCTGGATGCCCAGAATCTGGCCTTCGCCGGACGCCGGTTACGCCAGGCGACGGCCGAACTTGATCTGGATTTTGCGAACCAGCGCCCGTGGCATATCGATGCCCGCGCCGAGGGCCTGGAACTGGGTGCCGGTATGCAGCTGGAGACGCTGACGTTGCTCGGCACCGGCACGACCGAAACGCACCAAATACGCGCGGCGGTGACCGGCGCACCCGTCACGTTCGCGATCACGGCCGACGGTGGTTACGCGCAGGATGGCTGGACCGGTAATCTGCACAGCGGCGAAGTGAAGCATGCGATTTTTGGAAGCTGGCGCCAACAGGGCAAGGCGCCCACCCACGTGGGCGCGGGCGCCGCACGGGTAGCCGCTTGGTGCTGGCGAGAACCGCGCGCCGAAGGCTGCGTCGACCTGGCGCGGGACCGCGCGGGCGACGTGAGCATTCAGGCCAGACTACCGCGTCTGGCGCTGGATTATGTTGCGACCCTGAGCAAACGTCCCGACCTGAAACTCAGCGGTGATGCGCGCGCGACGGTCGACGCGCTATGGCGGAGTGACCGTGTCGAGCGGATCACCGGCGAGTTTACGATTCCGCAAGCGAACCTCGTGTATGCGCCTGCGGGCGCCGATGCCACAACGTTTGCATTTATTGACGTCAACGCAGACATCGACGGCAATGAGACGGGCATGCGGGCGGGCGGGCAGTTCACGCTCACCGACTGGGGCAGCTTCGACGGTGAAATGCGTCTGCCCGGTTGGCGGATCGGCAACCCGTTACTGCCCGACCAAAGTATCGCGGGTCGGCTGCAGTTTCTGCCCGCCGACATCAGGGACAAGAATATCGATCTGCCGCATGTGACCAATCTCGCGGGTATGGTCGAAGGCAGTGCCCGGATCGCCGGTACCCTCGGGCAACCGCAACTGAACGGGCTCGTTTCGCTGGAACAAGGATCGGCGGACATTCCGCGCTTGGGGCTGCGCCTGACCGATACCACGCTGCGCCTGCAGGGAGCTGATGATGGACGCATCCAGGTGCGGGGCGATGTCACCTCGGGCGGTGGCCGCATCGAACTGAACGGCGTCGTCGATATTACGGATCGCGCACATTATCGTGGCGAGCTGTCGCTGCGGGGCGAGAACTTCGAAGCCGCCCGCATACCCAAGGCCCACGTTTTTGTTTCGCCGGCGCTCACGCTGACGCTGGCACCGCGCGCCCTGACCACCGCGGGAACGTTGCAGATTCCGCAGGCGGATGTTCGGCTTGGACGCCTCTCGTCGGCACTGAAACCGTCGCCGGACGTTTCGATTGTAAGCGAGGACGCGGCCACGACCGCGCCGGCTGGTTGGCAAACCCGCACACGGATTGCTGTCAAGCTCGGTGACGAGGTCAGGGTAGGCGGGTTCGGTTTCGACGGGCGGGTGAGCGGCGTACTGGACATCGCCCAGGACAGTCTCGACGCCGCCACTGCGCAAGGCCGTTTGCAGACGGTCGACGCCAAATACGAGGCGTACGGGCAAAAGCTCACCGTGGATCGCGGCCAGCTCTTTTACACCGGCGGGCCGATCAACAATCCGGGAATCGATTTTGAGGCCAGCCGCAAGATCGGCGACCAGCGTGTCGGTGTCCTCGCACGCGGCACGCTCGCCGCACCCGAGCTAAGCCTGTTTTCGGATCCCTCGCTCGAGGACAGCAACACTCTGTCGTACCTGGTCCTCGGCCGACCCATGGGCAGTGCCAGCGCCAGCGATGCCGCCACACTCTATTCCGCCGCCACGTCTCTGGGATTCGCCAAGGGCAGCCTGCTCGCACAACGTATCGCGAGTCAATTTGACCTGCTCGGCGTTCGCCTCGATACCGGCGATACCCCCGAGGACGTGTCGGTCGCGATCGAGCGCGCATTGTCACCACGTCTCTACGTTCGCTACGCGGTGGGCCTGTGGGATCGGCTCAACCGCCTCAATGTCAACTACACGATCGCCAAACACTGGTCGGTTGAGGCCGGCACCGGCGCCACCAGCGCGGTTGACATCCTGTACTCGAGGGAACGCTGAGATGAGCTGGGCCGGAATGTGCAAAACGAAAATGCCCAGAGCTGATCGGCTGCAGTACAGTTGGCTATTGCAGGCGTACTCATGGACACGCTGTATGAACGCCGCTGGCGGGCGGCGTTTACCGCAACGAGGGGGCTGATTCTGGCCTTCGTGCCGACGCTACTCGAACGCTGCAAGCGGGATCGACTTGAAGGTCTGTAACCCTCGCTATTTAAAGGGCTTTAGTCGCGCCCAGCCAGGCCGATACTGTCTATACTTAGCAGCAATGAAAACGAACCGCGAAATAGGAAAACCACGTGATCGAACCCTGCATACCAGCCGATGAAGCGCAGCGGCTCACCGCCTTGCGCACACTCGACATCCTGGACACACCGCCGGAGGCCCGCTTCGATCGCATCACGCGCATCGCGCAACGCCTGTTCGATGTACCCATTGCGCTGGTCAGCCTGGTCGACGCGGATCGCCAGTGGTTCAAGTCTCGCGCGGGCCTCGACGCCACGGAGACCCCGCGCAATATTTCGTTTTGTGGGCATGCAATACTCGATCAGGCGGTCTTTTACGTTCCCGACGCAAGCCTCGATCCGCGTTTTGCGGACAACCCGCTGGTCACGACCGCGCCGGACATTCGCCTGTACGCGGGCGCGCCGCTCGCCGTGACCGACGGCCATCGTGTCGGCACCCTGTGTGTGATCGACAACAGGCCACGCGAATTTTCCGACGACGAACTTCAGGCGTTGCGCGACCTCGCCGACCTCGTGCAGGACGAACTGCAGTCCATGCGGCTGAGCAGTGCGCTGGCGACGGTGCGCGATCACGAGCTGCGTTTGCGTGCGATCCTCGACAACATTCCCGAGGGGGTCGTGACGCTGAGCCGGGACGGCACCATTCTGTCTGCCAATCCGAGTGTCGAACGACTGTTCGGCTATACCGGCGCACAGCTCGCAGGCAAATCCGTCGCTACGCTTTTCGCCGATCCATTGCAGGAAAAATGCATGGCAGGCTTCGCCGATTGGATACAAACACTCGCATCGACAAAGAACGGGCGCGGCGGCGACATACCCGGGCTACGTGCCAACGGCAACGAATTTCCGATGTACCTCGCGCTCAGCGAGACGTCATTTCGGGAACAACCCGTTTTCATCGCCGTCATGCAGGATATTACGGAGCGCAAGCGACTGGAACATCTGAAGAATGAATTTGTCTCCACCGTCAGTCACGAACTGCGCACACCGCTCACCTCCATTCGCGGCTCCCTTGGCCTGATCGCCGGCGGCCAGGCCGGCGCGCTGCCGGACCAGGCCCGGCAACTCGTCGATATTGCCGCACGCAACAGCGAGCGGCTGGTCCGCCTGGTGAACGACATCCTGGACGTGGACAAGATCAAGTCCGGTAAACTGGAACTGAGCCTCGCGGAACATGATTTGCAGTCACTCATCGAACAAGCCGTCGAAGCCAATCAGGGCTTTGCCGACGAATTCGGCGTCGAGATCGAGCTCGGACAAAAGGCAGCGGGCGTTCATGCCATGGTCGATGCCGATCGCTTTCTACAGATCGTCACCAATCTGCTCAGCAACGCGATCAAGGTATCCAGCAAAGGTGAACCCGTCCGACTCGATATGACCCAACGCGGCGATACGGTGCGGATCGCGGTCACCGACCGGGGGCCGGGTGTGCCGGAGGCGTTTCGCGGCCAACTGTTCGAGAGATTCACCCAGGCGGATGAGTCCAACACCCGCAGCAACGGCGGCACCGGTCTCGGGCTCAGCATCGCCAAGGCATTGGTTGATAGGCTCAAGGGGCATATTGACTTCACGACTTCGCCGCAAGGCAGCACGTTTTATTTTGAGCTTCCCATCACAACCGTAACAGATCTGTCGGTGGACACCCTGCAGGCGGCGCCGGCCCGCTGAGCGCAGAATCACCGGCCCGCCCTTAGCGGATCGGTGCCGTCGCGCGGCAGTTTTCACCACAGATCCGGCGAACGCAGGCCGCGTCCACAAGTTCCCCGGCGACATCACACACGGCGCCCGGATTCTCGCGGCGCGGTTGTTCGTGGCAACACCCGGGTGAGTTCGGCCTTGTGCCGGACTCACGACTTCGGGTAGGTTCAAGCGATTCGATTTATCCGTGCATGCCATTCATGAACTTTCTCAAGGCGCCTGAGTCGCCCGCGCCGCCCCGCGCCGCCAAACGCGAGCACCGCTTCACACATCATGGCATTACCGTGTCCGATCCCTGGCACTGGTTGAAAGATCAGGGCTATCCGGAGGTCACCGACGCCGATGTGCTCGCCTACCTCGAAGCCGAAAACGCCTACTTCGCCACGGTCATGCAGCCCCATGCCGCGCTCACCGACACCCTGTTCAAGGAACTCAAGGGCCGCATCAAGACCGACGAGGCCAGCGTGCCCTGGCGCAAAGGCGGCTTTGAATATCAATGGGCCTACCCTGCCGGCGCCCAATACCCGGCCTGGGCCCGCCGCGCACTGCCCGCCGGCGCCGCCACCGTCCTGCTCGATGAAAATCAGGCCGCCGAGGGTTGCGAGTATTTTCGCCTGCGCGATCTGGCGGTAAGTCCCAACGAACAGCTGATGGCCTGGTCGACAGACACCAATGGTGCGGAGCGCTTTACCATCCAGCTAAAAGATCTCGCCAGCGGCGAGGTGCTGACGGACCGCGTATTGGAAACCGACGGCGAGGTCACCTGGGTGTCGGACTCGAGCGCGTTCCTGTACACCCGGGTCAACAAGGAATGGCGCCCCTATCAGGTGCGCCTGCACCGGCTGGGCACAGACCCGGCGAACGATCCCGTGATCTACGAAGAACAGGACCCGAGCTTCTTCGTGCATTGCGAGCTGTCCAGCTCCGAGGAATTCATCCTGATTCGCAGCGCCGATCACGTCACCGCCGAAGTGTATATCGTGCCGGCCAACGCTCCCGACGTCCCCCTGCGCTGCATGGCACCGCGCAAGACCGAACACGACTATTACGTGGATCACGGTCAGGGACAGTTCTTCATTCGTAGCAACGACGAGCACAAGAACTTTCGTATCGCGGTGGCGACGGAGGATGCGATCGAGCACGCCGCGTGGGAGACACTGATTGCGGGCTCGAATCAACATTATTTCCGCGGCCTGCAAGTATTCGAGGAGTTCGTCGCCATCGAGGAACGGGTCGACGGCCTGGACAAACTGCGCGTTCGTGACAAGGTCGGTGCCGAACATTACATCGAGCTGCCGGAGACGGTGTGTGAAGTCGAGATTGGCAACAACCCGGAATACCGCCAGACGCATTTACGCATCGATTACCAGTCCATGGTCACGCCGGCGTCGGTGTTCGACTATACGGTCGCCGAGCGGGAACTCAGCCTGCGTAAGGAACAGGAAATCCCCTCCGGGTACGACAAGAGCCAGTATGTCACCGAGCGGCTGACCGCCACCGCCCGCGACGGTGTGCGCATCCCGGTGTCCGTTGTCTACCGCAAGGATTTCCAGCCGGGCGCCGGCGCACCGCTGCACCTGTATGCTTACGGCGCCTACGGCCACGGCCTGTCGCCGTATTTCTCGACCCATCGCCTGAGCCTGCTGGACCGCGGCTTCGCTTACGCCATCGCCCACATCCGCGGCGGCGACGAGCTCGGCTACCAGTGGTACGAGGACGGCAAGCTCGACAAGCGCGAGAACACCTTCAACGATTTCGTCGACGTGGCACGGTATCTGGTTCAGGCGGACTATGCCACGGCGGGCAATATCTCCATCTCCGGCGGCAGTGCCGGCGGCGAGCTCATGGGCGCGGCGGTGAACCAGGCCCCCGAATTGTGGCGCGCGGCAGTGCTGGACGTGCCCTTCGTCGATGTCCTCAACACCATGCTCGACGACAGCCTGCCGCTGACCCCCATCGAGTGGCCGGAGTGGGGCAACCCCATTGAATCCGCGGCGGTGTTTCGCCACATCCAGAGTTACTCGCCCTACGACAATATCGCGGCCAGGGCCTACCCGCCCATGTTCGTCAGCGGCGGCCTGAACGACCCCCGGGTGACCTATTGGGAGCCGGCCAAGTGGACCGCGCGCCTGCGCCATACCAAGACCGACGACCACCTGCTCATCATGAAGATCAACATGGGCGCCGGGCACGGCGGCAAATCGGGGCGCTATGAGCACCTGTACGAGATCGCCGACCAGTACACCTTTCTGCTCATGGCCTTCGACCTGGCCGACTAGGCGGAAAAATGGGGTCGGAGTGAATTTTCCATTCGCGATTCCCAACGAGTATCCCGATTCGTTGGAAAACTTCACTCCGACTCCATTTTTCGACCGGCTATCGGCGCGGCTTCAGGATTCGGGCGCGGGTCCGACATACCTTATTAAGTCGACTCTCTTTCCTGCGGAGGCCATCATGGAATTCAAGGACTATCTCGTACTCATGGTGCACAAGGACGCATCGGACCTGTATCTGTCCACCGGCGCACCGGCCAGCGTGAAGATTCACGGCGCCATGACGCCGCTCGAGGCCGAAGCTATGCCGAACGGACGGGTGCGCGACATCGCCTACCAGCTCATGGACGCGGAGCAGTGCGCCGCCTTCGACCGCAAGCCGGAAATGAATCTGGCCGTCTCCGAGCCCGGGGTCGGTCGGTTTCGCGTCAATATCTTCAAGCAGCGTAACGAAGTCGCCATGGTGGTGCGCAACATCAAGACCGAGATACCCGACATGGCGGCCCTGGGCCTGCCGCCGATCTTGTCCAAGGTCATCATGATCAAGCGCGGCCTGGTGTTATTCGTCGGCGCGACCGGTTCCGGCAAGTCCACCTCACTCGCGTCGTTGATCGACTACCGTAATCGTCACAGCGCCGGACATATCATTACCATCGAGGACCCCATCGAATTCGTCCACGAACACAAGAAGTCGGTGGTGAATCAACGGGAGGTGGGCATGGACACGGACTCCTATGAGGACGCCCTCAAGAACACCCTGCGCCAGGCGCCGGACGTGATTCTCATCGGCGAGATTCGCGACCGCGAAACCATGGAACATGCCATCGCCTTCGCCGAGACCGGCCATCTGGCCATCTCGACCCTGCATGCCAACAACGCCAATCAGGCGCTGGATCGTATTATCAATTTCTTTCCCGAGGACCGGCGCAATCAGTTGCTGCTCGATCTCTCCCTGAATCTGCAGGCGTTTATCTCCCAGCGCCTGATCCCCTCGATCGACGGCAAACGCGCCGCGGCGGTGGAGGTGCTGCTCGGCACGCCCCTGGTGCGCGATTTGATCCGCCGCGGCGATGTCGCCGGCGTAAAGGAAGTGATGGAGAAATCCGAAAACCTCGGCATGCAAACCTTCGACAACGCCTTGCTCAAACTTTGCAACGAGGGTCGTATTACCCTGGAGGAGGGCCTGCGTAATGCGGATTCACCGAACAACCTGAAACTCAAGGTAAACCTGTCGGCAAAGAAAAAGGACACGCCCAAGGCCGTCGTCGGTGAACTCAAACTGGCGGGCGAAGACGAACCGGCCGAAGAGGAACCGCCCAAAGACGAATCCGATGGCAAGGCCAGCTTTGGGCCGCGGGATGGCGACGCCGAACGCAGCGCCGGGATGTAGAGCGGAACAATAGCCTGGTTCAAAAACGGGGTCGGAGTGAAGTTTTCCAGGAAAGCTCGCATATTTGTCGAGTACCGCGAATGGAAAATTCACTCCGACCCCGTTTTTGCTTTATAAGCACTCAAGCACCAGCTGGCCATGCGCCCGGCGTCGTTCGGCCCTGCGCGACACTGGGACGGTAAAGCGCAGGGCCGCGATTCGAACGGTACATGGACGTACCGTGAGATTAAGCTGGGCGCATGGCCAGCTGGTGCCAACGGCGGAACGAATGGTGCTTGGCGAGGCCGACAGCCACGCGGCACATCGTTCGGCCTTGCGCGATGATCTGCGCACCCCAGGCCCGCGAAGCGTCGTTCGGTCTTTCGCGACACTGGGATGGTGAAGCGAAAGACCGCGATTCGAGCGGGACCAGGACGTCCCGCGAGATTAAGCGGGGCGGGATTGGGGGTGCGCAGCACGAATGCCCCGTCATCGCTGTGCCACCTGGCCGACATAGCCGTTCTATGCAATCATAGCTGCGGTTCGAATCCTTCGAGATACCTTCGGTTTACAAGAATATGCCGCAGAAAAAACGACTCGGCCGCAGGGGGCGAAGGCCCGTTGCCTAGTCCGCGCATCATCAACTTCGCCGGCCTGCTGATCTGCATCGGCGCCCTGGTGTTCGCGGTCATGTATCTCGAGGGTGTGCTCCGCCTCGAGGCCTGCCCGTTGTGCGTCGTTGACCGGGTCCTGCTCATCGGCATGGCCGCGATCTTTCTGGTCGCCGCCCTGCATAACCCGCGCCGTTTCGGCCGGCGAGTCTACGGTGTGCTTAATCTTTTTATCGCCAGTCTCGGCATTTCCGTGGCCAGCCGCCACATCTGGTTACAGAATCTCCCCGCGGACCAGGTCCCCGAATGCGGCGTCGACCTCGCCTACATGCTCGAGTCATTCCCCATAGCCGAGACCTTGAGGATGGTTCTCACCGGCTCGGGGGAGTGTGCGGAAATTCAGTGGCGCTTCCTTGGGCTCACCATCCCCGAACAGACCCTGTTGGTGTTCGTCGCCCTGGTCGTGCTGGTGCTGTATCAGATCCTGCGCCACACCGACACCCCGTCACGCGGCTAGTCAAACAGTCGGTTCGCCGCGTGCCGTGCCGCGAGCACCCAGAACCCCGCGAACAGCAGGCTACCGATGACATCCGTCGGATAGTGCACCTGCAGATAGATCCGTGAGGTCGCGACCACGGCGACCAGCCCCATCAGCAGTAACCCCGCCGGCCAACGCCATACCGCGCCCGTGCGCGCAGCGAGCAGGTAGAGCGCGAATGCAAACGCGGCGATCTGTGTGACATGACCGCTGGGGAAGGCATAACCCCCCGCCGCGACCAGCGCATCGAACTCGTGTGGTCGTGGGCGTGCGACTAACAATTTGATAAAGGTGTTGGCAAGGCTCGCGCCACCGAACGCCAAGGCGAAGAAAACCGCGTCGCGCACGTGCCGCCGCAGCAATACGATGGCGATGACGAGGATAGCCATGGGGACGAGGACGCGCAGCGAGCCCAGCGGCGTCAGCAGGCCAAACGCCCGATCCCCGGCATCGCTTTGCCGCATGGCCAGATTATTCAACAGCGCCGCGTCGAACCCAGGGGTAACACCGTACGCTATTGCCACCGCCAGGGCCGCGAAGATCACGAGCAACGCGACTAACCATCGCCGGTCGTGCATCGCGCTCATGTGTCGCGCCGTCCGGAGGCCTTGAGGGGCTTGAACTCGCGCCCTTCCGCGTGCAGGAAGCGCAGAAAGAACTCAAAAAAGATCAGGCGGATCGCCTGCACCATCACCACCAGGCCTTCCAGCACCAGCGTGATGACGGTGCCGATGAGCATGACCAGGACGTAGCTGATGCGATGCTCCGTCATCTCGGCCAACGCGATGATGGCACCGGACAGGCCGGCATGGGCGAGGGCAAATGCGCCGACACGCACGAACGACACGGTGTTCACGAGCAGTTGCGCCAGGCGTTCGATCCAATGACCGAGCGCCGCGAGCAGGCTGTCGATGTGCCCCGCGGCCGCGGCATAAAGACTGCCGAGCACGTACCACAACACGGCCACGGCCGCGACCAGCAACGCCGGCCGATAAACGATGCCCGCAAACAGGCCTGCGAATAACAGCATGATGGGCGCATCGAGCAGCATCCACGCGCCGAGCTGACCGCGCCATCTTGCCTGCAAACCACCCAGAAGCAGTCCGAACAGCAGCAACAGCGCACCCGCGGCCACCGGCACCAACAGAATCAGGATCGGTTCATCCAGCGGCTTCACCCACAACGGCGCGATGATGCCGGGCAGACCCAACACGTCACCAAAGACGAAACCGAAGACCACCGCGGCGGCGCCGCAGGGCACGAGCAGCTGCGCCTGCGGCCAGCGCCGCGCCAGCAACAGCCCGGCCAGCGCGATCAAAACACCGTGGACCACATCCGGGAACATATAGCCGAACAGCAACGGGGTGATGAACACCAGCAGCCGGCTCGGATCCACCTCGGCGCCACTCGGTTGCCCGAACAGGCCGGTGAGGAACTCAAACGGGCGCGCCCAGCGCGGGTTACGCATGCGCCCCGGCGCCACCTGGCGTGATGGTGGGGGCGGAAACCGCAGCCGCCCGCGCAGACCCGCCGCGGCCAATACCGTCTTGAGTTCCGCGCCGTCGAGATCCGTGGTCCAACCGGTGATGCGGCAGAAACGTTCTTTGTAGCTGAGCTGCCCCGCCTGCTCCACGTACCAGCGCACCAGGGCGATGTCGCGCAGGGCGTCCGTCAGACGATGCTTATCATTAATGTCGTCCAGGCGCGCGTCGAGCGAACTCATTTCCTCACGCAGCCTCGCGGCGTCCGCATTGATGCGTGCGAGATTCGCCGGCCGGTCGCGCCCCAGCCACACCGGCAGCTGCAGGCGTTGCGCATGCTTGGCCGCCAGCTCAGCCTCGAGTCGCAGGATGGGCACCGACTCGCCCATGGCGAGAAAGAAACTGCGGTGCGGCGTTCGATATTCGCGGGTGATTACGCCCTCGGGGATTCTGCGCGGCACCCGTTCCGGCACGACCGCATAAAAAACAACGGCGATCGGACCGCCACGCGAGGAGAACAAACCGAGATCCAACTCTTGTTCGTCCACGGCCGTCACCAGCTCGCGCAGCAATTGCAGATTGTTGTGTTGCACGCGCGCGGACTGTAGTTGTTCGACCAGGGTTGCAGCCTCCCGCTCCCACACGGCAATTGACTTCAACGCATTGTCCAGCAGTTGCTCCGGTGCACGCTTGAGCGGCTGCGGTCCCGGTTCGATCTCCGGCCATACGGCCTGGTAACGCTTCGCGGTCTCGTCGTGGGCGAGCAGGCGCAGGCGCAGCTCCGCCGGCTCGACCCGCTCCAGGGCGCGCGGATCGATTTCGAGCTGCACCAGACCGCTGTGCGCCAGCGCGTCGAGAGCCCACACGGTGCGATCACGACTGGTGAGGATTTCGAACCAACGGGTTTGGGTTGGGCGCAAACTCATGGCTGGGCGTGTGCGCCGCGGGGATGCACGGACAAGTAAGGCCGTGCCGGCGGGGACCCCCGCACCCGCCGGCAGGCGATCGAACGCCGAGATATTATTACCGCATCATCCCACCAGCGGTACGATCTTATACGTGCCGTCCTGATTGAACGTGATCTCCGCGTCGATGAAGTAGGTCGTCAGTTCCGGCCGCAGCAACTTGACCATGTCATGGGCCTCACCGCTCAAGCCACCGCTGTTGCAGATAAACACGATCGGCTTGTCCGCCGCAAGTTCCTCGACGTTCTTCTCGAGATTGTCGATCGGAATATTGACGGCGCCCTTGAACGAACCCGCCTTGTATTCCACCGGGCTGCGCACGTCCACCACCAGGATGCTGGCAGGTTCATCCTTGAGGATGCGCTCGAAGGAGGCGATGGTAATGGTGCCTTCCTCTTTGCCCGCCTCGAGAGCGGAGCCCGCGTTGGCAACAGGTGCCGCCGCGGCGGCGCTTTCACCCGCACCGTAGGCCTTGACCCAGGCCGGATAACCTTGCGGATAGGTCTTGACGTTGGTGTAACCCAGCGCCATGGCCTTGCGTGCGGACTTGTCGCTCAACGGACATTTCATGCCGCCGCAATAAAACACCAACGGCGTTGCCTTGTCCGCCGGCAGCTCGGCGATATGTTGATCGAACTGCCGATCGGGGATGCTGATCGCGGTCGGAATGTGGCCCTTGTCATACTTGCGCGCTTTCGGGCGCGCATCGACAATGACCGCCCCTTTCGTGTCGACCAGCTTCTTCACATACTCGGTGCTGACGGCACCCGGGTTGCCGGCCTTGATCCAGGCCGGATAGCCGGTGGCGAACACCTTGAGGTTGGTGTAGCCGAGCTTTTCCGCCTTGAATGCCGAGTTATGACTCTTCGGACATTTCAGGCCGCCGCAGTAAAACATCACCAGTGTCGATTTGTCCTCAGGGAGGAGCTGCGTGAACTGATCGAACTGCCGATCGGGAATGCTGATCGCCGTCGGAAGGTGGCCCTTGTCATACTTGCGCGCTTTCGGGCGCGAGTCGACAATGACCGCCTTGCCACTTGCCGGCAGTACGGCATACTGTTCGACGAACTTCACGTCGACGATATGGGGGTACTGCGTGAAGGCTGCCTGTGTCGCCGGCGCCTCCGCCGATGCTGCCTGCGGCAGCAAGAAGATCAGCAATGCAGCCACCCCAAGTGCGATGACGAGTAACCGTTTCGCCTTGCGTGTCATGACTGCCTCCTGATTTTGCTCAATAGGCGACGGCGTCACCTCATTGTGTCGCCTGCGCCTGCCAATGAACAATTCCGATGCCTCACCGCGTCCCGCGGCTGAACATCAGAACACCGTAAACCGCTCGCTCGACTCGTTATAGCGAACGAGCAGATACCAGACTGTGAGCACCACGGCGCTCAAACCGTAGACCCAACCCCAACCACCCAACAGGTCGGGCAAGTAGGCCTGGAAACCGAGCTGCGTGATCTCGGGAATACCGTCGAGAAAATCGATATCGATGTCAGCCACCGTCACACCCCATTGCTTCATCAGCGCGCCGAATACCGAGCCGGTCCAGCCGAAGAACGCCGCCGCCACGACGAGCTTCAAATGCCCCTCGCCGATGCGCCACAGGGCACCGGTGGCGCAACCGCCGGCAAACACCATGCCGATGCCGAAGATGACGCCGCCGACCAGGGAGCCGAGCCAGAATGCCGCTGGAATCGCGACATAGGCGTCGACCGTACCCTTCTGCAATAACAGGGAGCCGAGCGGAATGCCCACCGCCAGCAACAGGATCATGGCCCTGGTCATTTCACCCTCGCCGGTCATGAACGGCTCGCGGAAGGCGTGCGCGAAGCAGAAGCGCGACCGGTGCACGATGAAGCCCAGCGCGAAACCGGTCAGCACGATGATCGCGCGGTTGACGAGACGTTGTTCCGCCGCCCCATACCAGGTCGCCGCCCAAGCGAGCATCAACACGATCAGCAACAGCCCGAACAGCGGGTAGAGCCGCCGCGCCGCGGGATGCGCGGTCGCGGTCGGGGGCGTGGTACCCCAGGTCACCCGCTCCATCGCCCACAACAGCAGCCGCAGACCGAGATATGCGCCGAGCAACAGACCCAGCCACATGGTCCAGCCCACCGGCGAGGCGAACATCAGCGGCGTAAGGAAACCGCCCACGGTGCAACCGCCGGCCAGGGTGGCGCCCACACCCATGAGCACGCCACCGAGCGCGCCCCAGAGATATTCCACCGGCGGCGGCCGGTTGATGCGAAACTGCCGCGATATCAGCGCGGCGGCCAGCGCACCTGCGATCAGCGTGATGTTCATGAGTGAGGTGCGATGCAACAGGGGGTTCTCCAGGCTGTCAGCGATGCCCAACAGACCGCCGAGCCCGAGAAACTGATTGAGATAGTCGCCCCACAATTTGAGGCCGGCGAACACCCCCCAGAACACGCCGCTCAACATGAGCACCGAGGTTGCGATCGCCAAGAGCACCGCACCGAAATACGGCGACCAGGGCTCAACGAAGACCTTTTCATAGTCCTCGCGCAGACCCTCGCACCACGCCGGCCAACGGAAATGCCAGACAGCGTGACTGGCTGTCACATCTGGCTGGGTGCCCATTACTCACCCCTTGTCATTACTGGCAACGTGCCGGCGTATCCGAGTCTTTTGCGCCGTGCACGACCCATGCGCGGAGGTCGGCCAGCAACTCGTCCGCCGGCACGTCGATGAATTTGGCCGCGGCCTTGTTTTCGTTCTTGACGCTGTCTCGGTATTCGCGGCTGACGTAATACTTCAATGAGGGGTTGGCGCGCGCCGAGGCATCGTGCTGGTCTGTGTCGACGTATTCCCCCCACTCGGCAATGGTTTTGCTCATGGGGGAAATCGACTGACCGGTCTCGGCCTTGTGGCAGGCAGTGCACACCATACGGTAATAGATGCGCCCCCGTTTCCAGTCGGGCGCATAATCCGCGGCAAACGCCCACTGCCCTGCGAGCAGTGCGCCGCACGCGCTCAGCGCGACCAATGCCCGAGACTGTTTCATGGCTGCCTCAACCAGATAGCCCCTAGCAGGGTAATTATCCCCGCCCCCGACCGAGCTGTCGTTGATTTCCGTCAATTACCGGCTGCCCGAAACCATTGATCTAGATCAAAGTCCACACCCACATCGGGCCAGTAGCATTTATACTCGCAATGCCGCTTGCGGCGCGGGCAACTTCGCCTGTCGTCGTCGCACCTCAGTCAACTTACGGAGAACGCTATGACGCGCCTTAGCTGGATGTTTTTTGTATCAATGTTTTTCGTCACCGCACCCGCGTTTGCGCAGCAACAGGAAGAACCCGTCACGCTGCCGATTCAGCGTCTCACCATGGACATGGCGGTACAAGCCGCACAGGCCACCATCGAGGCCTGCCGCAAGGAAGGCGTCAATGTGGCGGTCTCCATCGTCGATCGCGGCGGGCACACACAGGTCATGCTGCGCGACACCTTGGCCATGGATCTCACCATCGCCATCAGTCAGCGCAAGGCCTACACCGCCATGACGTTCAACGCGCCGACTTCCACGCTAATTGACCGCTTCAGCGGTGCCTATGGCGTCGGCAAGGACGAACGTTTGGTGCTCAGCGCCGGCGCCCTGCCCATCGCGGCCGGCAGCAGCATCCTCGGCGGCATCGGCGTGAGCGGCGCGCCCAGCGGCGAGACCGATGAGAAGTGTGCCGCCGCCGGACTCGCGGCCATCCAGACCGACCTGGAAATGTCGATGTAGGGCAAACTGGGCAACGCGCATAAAGCGATCGGGATGGATGCGCCTGTCCGCAGACCGATCGATCGACCGACGTTCTTGCGGCGTCTGTCCCCGGGCTTTATCGCGTTCGCGTTGCACCGGCTCACCGGGGTTCTGCTCGGCATCTATCTCTTCGTCCACATCTGGGTGGTGCACCACTTGAGCCATGGTGAGGCCGCCTTCAACGACATCATGGCGGTGGTGCAGTCGCCACTGTTCCATGTGCTCGAGATCGGCCTGTTGGGGGCGGTGCTGTTCCATGCCCTTAACGGCGTGCGCGTCGTATTCGTGGAATTCGGCCGGCTGGTCGCCCGCGAGGTTATGGGTCGGACAATCTTCGCGACCCTTGTCTTGGTGGCCGTGTTGACGCTGGTCGGCGCGGTACCCTTCTTGCGTCTCGCCTTCGGACACTGAATGGGTGCCCCGACGATGACCCGCGACAATCTCGGTTCCTCACACGCCGGCACCCGTGACTGGATGCTGCAGCGGGTTTCAGGGGTGGCGCTGGTGGTTTTGTTGTTTCTGCACTTCTTCGTCTTGCACTATGCCACCGAGGGCCCGGTGACCTATGACAAGGTCATGGCGCGCCTGACGTCCCCGGCCTGGAAGGTCATCGACATCACCTTTGTGGTGTTCGCCCTGTACCACGCCGTGAACGGTTTTCGCGCCATTATCGACGACTTCGTGCACCGGCCACTGCTGAAGCTGATCCTGGTCGGCAGCCTGTGGGTCACCGCGACCGGCTTCGGGGTGCTCGGCATCCTGACCATCGCAACCCTCACGGTCGCGCCGTGAGCACGGTGCGCTAATTGCGAATGCCGTGCCCACGGCGCAGCAAGTGCAGACTGACCGCGAACAACACGACGATGAAGCCGATGATGATGGCGTAGGAGCCCAACGGCGCAATATCGCTGTTACCGAGCACACCGTAACGGAACCCGTTCACCATATACAGAATCGGGTTGCCCAGAGACACCGAGCGCCAGAACTCGGGCAGCATGTTGATCGAATAGAACACGCCGCCCAGGTAGGTGAGTGGCGTCAAAACAAATGTCGGCACGATCGAGATGTCGTCGAAACTCTTGGCAAAAATCCCGTTGAGCAGGCCGCCCAGCGAAAACAGGATCGCCGTCAGCAGACCGATGCTGAAGGTCATGAAAATATTGTGGATTCTGAGATCCGAGAACAGCAGTGACACCACGGTCACCGCGCCACCGACGCACATCGCACGCCCCACACCACCGGCCAGATAACCGATGACGATGAGATAGTTGGGCGTGGGGGAAACGAGGATCTCCTCGATATGCCGCTGAAACTTCGCGCTGTAGAAGGAGGACACCACGTTCGCATATGAGCTGGTGATCACCGACATCATGATGAGTCCGGGGATGATGTATTCGATGTAGCGATAGCCGTCCATCTCGCCGATACGCGGCCCGATGAGGTTGCCGAAAATAACGAAATACAACGCGGTCGTGATTACCGGCGGCAGAATCGTCTGCACCCAAATGCGGGAAAATCGCGTCACCTCTTTGATGACGATAGTCTTCAGGGCATTGTATTTTTCCGTCAACGTCATGCTTGCGCTCCGTTTTCGGATTCGCGACCGACCATGTGCAGAAACAGCTCTTCGAGCCGGTTGCTCTTGTTGCGCATACTGATCACTTCAATGCCACGCGCCGACAAATCATTGAACAGATCATTGAGGCTGCTTTCTTTCGAGATGTCGACCTCGACGGTGGTGTCATCCAGCACCCGTAATGCATGTCCGGGCAGCGTGAGTTCGGCCGCCACCGGCCCGTTCAGATCGAGCACGAAGGTTTCGATGTGCAGCTGGCTCAGCAAGGCCTTGGTGCTGGTGTTCTCCACGATCGCACCGTGATCGATGATTGCGATGTTGCGGCATAGACTTTCCGCCTCTTCGAGATAATGGGTCGTGAGGATGATGGTCGTGCCCTGCGCGTTGATACGGCGCAGATAATCCCACATGCTACGACGAATCTCGATGTCCACACCGGCGGTGGGCTCGTCGAGAATCAACAGGCGCGGTTCATGCACCAGGGCGCGCGCGATCATGAGACGCCGTTTCATGCCGCCGGACAATTCGCGGGCAGCGCCGTCGCGCTTGTCCCATAATCCCAGCGCGCGCAGATACTTCTCCGCCCGCTGGCGCGCGAGCCGGCGTTCGAGCCCGTAGTAGCCCGCCTGATTGATCAGAATCTGGCGCGGCGTTTCGAAAATGCTGAAGTTGAATTCCTGCGGTACGATACCGAGATAGGGCTTGGCCGCGGCGAGCTGTGTATCCAGGTCCTGGCCGAAGATTTCCACCCGGCCCCCGGTCTTGTTCACCAGCGAGCTGATGATGCCGATGGTGGTCGACTTACCGGCACCGTTGGGGCCGAGCAAGCCGAAGAAATCGCCCTCATCGACGACGAGATCGATACCGCGCAGCGCCTGTACACCGTTACCATAGGTCTTGGTAAGGCCTTTAATTGCCAGTGCGGTTGTCATCGGATGTGATCGGATTCAGTTCGCGAAGGCGCGGATCATAAACCGGCGCGTCGTGCATGTTAATGCCCGCACGGAGGATTCCGCCGACCGCCGAGGTTGGGATCAGGGGTGATCGAGCCACGCCGCCCAGTCGGCGTGCATGGAGACATCCACGCCGTCGCGCGCGGCGCATGCCTGCAGGTGGCGCTGCAAATCGTGCAGGAAATCCGAGTCCATGAGTTCCGGGTCTTCCGTCAGGTGGCCGTGCAGCAGGCGATAGATACGCTTCATCTCCGCCAGCGGGTACTGATCAAGGGTTGTCATGGTATCGCGTCGGGGTTGTTTGCGGGCACGGCGAAATATGGCACAGGGCGCCTGGCCGTGCACCAAAACCTTAGCTCGCGCGGGTCGCTTGGTTACGTGGGTACGACTTCGGTGGCGTGCAGTCCTTTCGGGCCTTCCTGCACTTCGAAGTTTACCGGTTGACCTTCGTTCAATGTCTTGAATCCCTCACCCTGGATCGAAGTATGATGAACGAAGACGTCCGCGCCACCTTCCGCAGGCTCGATAAACCCATACCCTTTGGCGTTGTTAAACCATTTGACCGTACCGGTCGCCATGGCGTCACCTCTTTCTGATATTGTTGGTTTTTAATTGTGGTTCGCTGCCCGCGGTTATTGGCGCTGTTATCGGCACCCGGGCGATCACTGAATCTGCAGTGGGAACGCGCCGGGGCCGCGGGGCGGCTGAATTCTCAGTATAGCCGCTCCGCGGGCCAATGCGAAGCCCGGGCGCCGCCGAATAATAACGCAGGTCACTGATTTATATGTCTTTTTGTCCAACGGGCCTCAGTCGTGCGGTAACAAACTGGCTCTACCTGGCGGGCCTGGTGCTCATGTGGGGCACCGCGTTTCTGTTCATCAAGATCTCGGTGGCGACCATCCCCCCGGCGACCGCGGTGGCCGGACGCCTGTTGCTCGCCGCCCTGATTCTCATTGCGGTGGTGAGTTCCCGCGCGCGGGCGTTGCCGCGGGATCGGAACAGCTGGCAGTCCTTTGTCACCATCGGTGTAATCGGCAACGCGCTGCCATTCTTCCTCATCACCTGGGGCGAGCGCGAGGTGGATAGCGCGCTTGCCGGTATCCTCATGGCCGTCGCGCCGTTGGCGACGCTGGTGCTGGCACACTTCTATGTCGCCGGCGAACGTATCAATGCCGGCAAGGCCCTCGGTTTCCTGCTCGGCTTCGGTGGGCTATTGGTATTATTGGGCCCGGAAGCGGCCGGCCCGGTCGCGACGAGCCAGACCGAACTCCTGTCACAGGGGGCCATTCTGCTCGGCGCGCTGTGCTACGCGGTGACCATGATCGTGGCGCGCAATATGCCGCGCACCGACGCCATCGTCGCCTCCGCCGGTGTCATGATCGTGTCCACACTGATCATGCTGCCGGTTGCCCTGCTGCATGATCGGCCGTGGACCCTGTCGCCTTCGCCCGCGTCGCTGGCCGCGGTGCTCGTGCTCGGTGTGTTCGCCACCGCTCTGCCGACCATTCTTTATTTCAAACTCATCGCTTCCGCGGGCCCGACGTTCCTGTCGCTGATCAATTACCTGATACCCGTCATGGCGGTGGTGGCCGGTGTGCTCGTGCTCGGTGAGCGACTGGAATGGACGGCGCTGGTGGCTCTGGCGCTCATCCTCGCGGGCATTGCGTTGACCCGATTCGCACGTACCGCGCCGCGCCGGGAGGAGGTGCCCCGTGCACATCGCTGATCAAGTGCGCGGCGACATGTACGCGCAACTGGCGGCCCTGGAAGAGGCCGGCGTCCCCTGCCCGCGCGCGCTGCAAACCGCGGCCGGCGCGCACCGCGGCTTGCGTGCGTGCGCTGCCCGGGCGGCCCATGCGGTATCGCGAGGCGCCGCCCTTGCACGGGCCGGGGAACGCGCCGGACTGTTTGGTCACTACGAGGCCGGGCTCATTCATGCCGCCACCCAGAGCGGCAGCCCGGCATGGATCTATACACGGCTCGCAAAACTTTTCACCCGTCGCGCCGCCCGCACAAACGCCTTGCGCCGGCGACTCCTGTTACCGGCCCTTATCCTGATCGTGGCGGTGTTTATCGCCCCGTTGCCCACCCTGGTCGCCGGCACCATCGATGCCGGTGAATATTTTGCGCGCACCGTGCTGCGGCTCGTTAAGCTCATGGCGCTGCTTTTTGTCGTCGTGCAGCTACCGCGCTGGCTGCGCGGCACGCGCTTGCGCAATCTGTGGGACGGTCTGCTGCCGGGACTGCCGGGCTACGGGCCCGTGCATGTGCGGCGCCATGTGGCGGCGTTTCTCGAACTTCTTGGCGTCGCGCTTGAAAGCGGTGTGCCCGCTGACGACGCGGTCATACTGGCCGCCAATGCGGTGACGAATGCGACACTACGCGCAAGTTTCGCGCAGACCGCTGCGCCGCTGCGACACGGGGCTTCGCTGGCCGAGACCTTCGCACACAACCCGTTTCTGGCCGCGGCGGCACGGCATTCTTTGCATAGCGGCGAAGTCAGCGGCAAACTTCCCGAGCGGCTGAGGCATTACGCGGTACTGGAACAACAGCGAATCGACCAATTCGACGCCGCGCTTGCCGAATGGCTGCCGCGCATGATCTATTTTCTGGTGCTCGTGTGGTTGGCGATCGGCATTATACGCAGCGGTCCGCCGCTGCCCGGATTGTAAGGCGCAATCGCCGGCACGGAGGAGGGATCTTGCACGACCACCGTATTCCCCTGTGGATCAAGATCGCGTTCACCGCGTATGTCTGTGTCCTGGTACCGGTCTACTGGGCGGAGCGCGGCCTGCAGAACTTTCTCTGGCTGTCGGACATCGTGTTGTTTACCACGGCGGTCGCGCTATGGTTGGAAAGCCGGTTGCTCGTCAGCGCCATGGCCATGGGCGCGCTGATGCCCGAACTGGGCTGGAACCTGGATTTCTTCAGCCACGTATTTACCGGGCACGGCTTGTTCGGCCTGCACGCGACCGACTACATGTTTGCGCCTGAATTGGCGTTGCGCTTTCGCCTGTTGTCGCTGTTTCATATCTTCCTGCCGGTCGCCCTGGTGTGGGGCGTGCTGCGTCTTGGTTATGACCGGCGCGCCTGGTGGCTACAGACCGGTCTGACCTGGCTGGTATTGATGCTCTCGTACTGGGTCACCGACCCGGAGCGCAACATCAATTGGGTCTTCGGGCTCGGCGCGGCGCCTCAGACCTGGCTGCCTGCCCCCATTTATCTTGCGGGTTTGATGCTGGCCATCCCGCTGGTGTTTTACCTGCCCGCGCACCTCCTGTTCGCGCGAATCGCACCGATACCCCGCCTGCGGGACCGTGCCGGACACAAGTTTTAACCACCCAAGCCTTGCTCCAGGCCTCGCCGAGGCGCAAAATGACCGAAAATTGGGGTGACTCGTCAGTGGCCAATGGCCCGCGGGACGCCTAATATATAAGGTAAGAATCAAGACAATGTGGGGGCTAAATCCAGCCATTTACGGGCGCAAGCAGCTTGTGCGCCACTCGCGTCGGTCGCTGTGTGCGCCGCCTAAAGGCTCGCTGCGCCGCGACCGATAACCCCTGATGAAGCTTGTTATGGGCAAGGCCGCCCGCACACTTTGGTATGGAGACAAGCAAAACGGGGCTTACAAGGGAGTTTTAATCGCCGGCAATTGCGGCGATCCAGTGGAGATCGATAATGGCTACAAAACAAGACTCAGCGCGCGAGATGATCAAGCGACGCGAGAACGCCGCGGCGACTGACGAGCGTTTCGTGGGCGGACCCATGCACGCTGAACTCGCCGCCATCGAGGCGTCCAACGACGAGGACGATTGGCTGCGTGCCACCCGTGAGTTCGCGCGGCGTCGTCATGCCAATCGCGAAGCCCGCGATCTTGCGCGGCGCCAGCGTCTGCAGCAACAGGCCGTGTGGCTCGCCGTCGCCGTCGCCGTCATAATCGGCGCCGCCCTATGGCTGCGCTCGGCCGACAAAATACCCGCGGCGCCCGCTGCCGTCGCCACCGCGCCCATCGCCGGACAACCGGCGGCGGATGCCGCGCCGGTAACCGCGCGCGCGCCAGTGGCCGCGATCACCCCGGCACCCACGAACGCGGCGGACAACGCCGCCGCGACCCGCGCCCGGATCACCACCACCGTGAACGCCTGGGCCGCGGCTTGGTCCAGGCAGGACGTGGCCGCCTATCTCGGCGTTTACGCACACGATTACACACCGAGTCGTGACCTGAGTCATGACCAGTGGCGGGCAGAGCGCAGCGCCCGCCTGGCGGCACCGGCAGCCATTGAAATTCAATTGAGCGGCCTGCAGATCGCTCTTGGCGAAGACGGCACCGCGCGTGCGCGTTTTCTGCAATCCTACCGCTCACCGACCTACAGCGACCAGGTCGTAAAAACGCTTACGCTGGAAAACCGGCAGGGCAATTGGCTCATCATCGCGGAGCGCTCGGCACTGCCGACGGGCTGAATCGGAACACCGGCGCCCGCTTGTCGCGGCGGGGATTTGCGCCCATCGCCCAGGAACACGGAACTTTCGGTGGTTTGCGCCGGTCACATTTTTAGCGCGATTCTGCTAAAGTTTGTAAGTGAAGTCGGGCCGTTCGCCCGCCGATCCCCCTGACCATGTACCGCATGAGACTGATTTTCGCGTTGCCGCTGGCGGCCCTGTTCGCCACCGCCGTCCTGTATCTGGGCCAGCCGCCCGGATCCGCGCTCGCGAAACCCAAAGACACGTCCACGCTTGCGCCGTTGGACGACCACTCCGAAACGGCGATCAAGATTGTGCGCCAGTTGCGGCAGGGCCATTACCGCCGCACCAAGGTGAACGATGATTTTTCGTCCCGCGTCTTCGATCAGTATTTTTCCGATCTCGACGCAACACGTAGCTACTTCCTCGCCAGCGACATCCGCGAGTTCGAGAAACACAGATTCACGCTGGACGATGCGCTCAAGTCCGGTGATCTGGAAACCGCATTTCTTATCTTCAATCGCTATCAGCGTCGCTTGAACGAGCGTCTGACGTTTCTGCGCGACCAGATCAAGCTCGGCCTGGATAAGCTGGATTTTACGCTCGAGGAAAGTCTCGATACGGATCGTGCCGATGCACCGTGGCCGACTACCACGGCGGAGATGAACGAGCTCTGGCGCAAACGCCTCAAGAACAACGTCCTCAATCTCAAGTTCGCCGGCAAATCCATCGACGACATCGAGACCACGCTCGATCGGCGCTACCGCAATCAGCAGCTGCGCGCCAGCCAGGTCGATGCGGAAGATGCCTTCGGCACTTTCATAAATGCATTTACCCGCACCTACGATCCACACACCCAGTATTTCACGCCGCGGCGCTCGGAAAACTTCAACATCAACCTGAGCCTCTCGCTCGAAGGCATTGGCGCGGTACTGCAAAGCGAAAGCGAACGCATCAAGGTGGTTCGTTTGGTGCCGGCAGGCCCCGCAGACAAATCGAAGCTGATTCGCCCCACGGACTATATCGTCGGTGTCGGACAGGGTGACGACGGCGATATCGTCGATGTCATCGGCTGGCGTCTGGACGATGTCGTGCGCCTGATACGCGGACCTAAACATACCGTGGTGCGCCTGGAAATCGTGCGCGGCGATGCCGAAAATGAACAGGCGACCCGCGTCGTCTCCATCACTCGCGATACGGTTACCCTCGAGGAACAGTCGGCGCAAAAAGACGTTATCGAAGTCACCCAGGACGGTCAGACCTACAAAATCGGCGTACTGACGATTCCGACGTTCTACGTCGACTTCAAGGGCATGCAGGCCGGCGATCGCAACTACAAAAGTACGACCCGTGATGTCGAAAAGTTGTTGCGCGAGCTGCTCAACGAAGCTGTCGATGCGGTCGTCGTGGACTTGCGCAATAACGGCGGCGGTTCTTTGCAGGAAGTGAATTCGCTCGTTGGCTTGTTCATAGAGACCGGGCCCACGGTGCAGATTCGCAACGCCAACGGCGCCGTCGAGGTCCTGCAGGATCCCGACCCGCGCCTTGTATACGACGGTCCGCTGGCCGTGATGGTAAATCGCCTGAGCGCTTCGGCCTCGGAAATCTTTGCCGGCGCGATTCAGGATTATCAACGTGGGATCGTGATCGGCGGTCAAACCTTCGGCAAGGGGACCGTGCAGTCCCTGCGCTCGCTCAACGGCGGACAATTGAAACTCACGCAGGCGAAGTTTTATCGTATCTCCGGCGCCAGCACCCAGAGCGAGGGCGTGCTGCCGGACATCAACTACCCGGCCGCCTTCAATGTCCGCAAGGTCGGCGAGAACGTCCTGCCGAACGCCTTGCCTTGGGACAACATTCGCCAGGCGAGCTTCCGTAACTATTATGACCTCGACCCGGTGATGGAGCAGCTGCGGCGGCGCCATCACGGCCGCACCGAGAACAATCCGGAATTCGAGTACTTGACGCAGCGTCTCGCCTACCAACTCAAGCTGCGTGCAGACACGACGGTGTCGCTGAACGAAGATACGCGCCGCAGTGAGCGCAAGATGCTCGATGAATGGCGCCTGAGCTTCGAGAACAAGCATCGTGAAGTCCGTGGCCTCGCGCCGGTCACCAAGGTCGACGATCTGGATGAGGCCGAAGCGGATCTTGCGGGCGAGACGACGGAAAACGAAAAGGACGCAGCACCCGACGCCTTAATCATCGAAAGCGCCAATATTCTGGTTGATTTCATTTCTCTGCGCGGGCCCATCGTGGTCACTAACTAGGTCGCGCCTCCCTTACATCCCGCTTTGCGCCGCACACGGCCCGCACCGAAGGTCGGTGTTATCATGTGTGTCGGATCATTTCGTTACATGCATAGTTCAGGAGGCCGCAGCAATGAGGAATACCGCAGCAAAGCTCACACTAATAAGCCTGCTCGCTTTGGCCGCCGCGGGTGGCGCGAACGCGGCCGATACCCTGTGGTACGCAGGGGGCAGCATCGGCTCCGCCAGCATTGACGAGCGCGTCGGCGGCGCCGGCCTCGGTGCCAGTGTCGACGACTCCGACACCGGCGCGAAACTGCTGCTCGGTTATCGGCTAAACGAAATGCTGCTGTTCGAAGCCAGCTGGGTCGAACTCGGCGAGTTCCAGGGGGCGGTGCAGGGCGCCGGCGTCAACGTCAATACCGACGGCTTCGCGTTCCATGGCGTCGGTTCGATTCCTGTCGGCGAGCGCTTCTCCATCCTCGCCCGCATCGGTGTCATGTTTTGGGAATCCGACATCCGCGTCGCCGGCTTGCAAGCAAACGATGATGGCACCGATATCGCGTGGGGACTGGGTGCCAGCTATCGTCTCGCCGACACCATTGACCTGCGTGCGGAATGGGAGCGCTACGATGCCGGCGCCGACATCGACCTGGTGACCGTCGGCGGGGTGGTTCACTTCTAGCCGCGCTCAGCCGCCGGCGAGACGGCCGAAAATACGGAAACCGGCAAGGTAGGTGCCGACCGCGGAGCCCAACGTACTGAACAGAAATACCAGCAACACGCGACTCACCTGGTTCTGCCACCAGCCACGCGCCTTGGTGAGCTGACTGCGCAGAAGACCGAAGTCCCGCACCTTGGGCTTGCGCAGGTAGGTCTCTACCGCCGCCGTCACCATACCGGCGCCGATAGCGGGGTTCAGCGACGTAAGCGGCGCCGCGAAAAATGCGCTGAAGATGGTGAGCGGATGCGCCAGCGCGATCAGGGCACCGGCGGCGGCCAGCCCGCCGTTGATCAGCACCCAATCCGCGACCAGACGCCAACCCAGTTCCGGGCTGCGCATAAAGCCGATCGTGAACCCGACCAGGATCAAGGCAACGATGGCCCAGGGAATGTACTTGGGCCAGCGGCTCGGTGGTGGCACATGATCGAGTGCGTCGATCGTGTCCGCCGGTGCCGGCGCGTCTGCATCTTCGATGTATTTCGCAATCCCGCGCATATGGCCGGCACCCACCACCGCGAGCACATGACGGTGCCCGGCTTGCTCGACTTCCTGCTTTAGGCGTGCGGCCATATAGCGGTCGCGCTCGTCGATCAACGGTAGATAGAGCTCGCGCTGCTCGGCGGCGAATTCCGAAAACGTCGTCTCCAGAATATCGCCTTCCTTGAGTCGCTCGATCTCCTCTTCGCTCACCTCCTCATGCGAGACCACACTCGCAAACAATCCCGCGAACAGGCCGAAACGCCGCCACCAGGGAATGCTGCGGTAAATCCGTTTGAGGGTCACGCCGATCTCACGATCGATCAGCAACACCTCCTGTTGGGCCTCGCGTGCCGCGGTGACGGCGGCGCGCATCTCGGCACCGGGTTCGATGCCAAACTGTTCGGCGAGGCGCTGTTGATACGCGCCGAGCGCGAGCGTCGCGGTCACCATGGCAGCCTTGCCCTCGCGCAGGACCTTGAACAAATCCATGCGCGACAAGGCGTCCGGGTTCAACATGGCGTTGTAGCGGCTCGGACACAACTCTACGGCCACCGCATCGAAGTCACCGTCGGCGAGCATCGATTCGACCTTTTCCACGCTCGCGCGCGAGACATGTGCCGTGCCGAGAATGGTGATGCGGCCATCGCCGAAATCGACGCTGGTGACCGGGTTTTGTGTATCTTCTGTAGTCATCGTTTAGATTATCATTGCAGGCGCCTGCCGCGAGCATGCAACACACCGTCGGCAAACGGCAGCAGCAGCCGGTCGCCACGCGTCTCGACATTAGCAGATTTCGCCGGCCCCCGATCGTAGGCAAGCGCGCTGCGTAAGGCAAAGTCGCCCTGTGGCGTATGGAGCCGGTAGTCCTGCCTCCAGTGTTCGGTGCCACGCATAAAATCGAAGGCGCGCCTGGCCGACCAGGTCGGCGACAAAACGAAATCCGCCGCCTGTGGCGCCGGTTGGTAGGTCGCGCGCGCCGGGTCCTGCGGCTGTGGTCGCAGCACGCCGCGCACCAAGTCGGCGACCGCTGCCGCGAGCAGGTCAGCGCCGTGGCGCGCCAACATTGCATCGGCCGCATGTCCGCCGATGCCTTCGGGCAGCGCCTGGCGATGCTGCGCGACCACCGCCCCGCCGTCGATTTCATCGTCGACCCGATGCAGCGTCACACCGGTCGCTTTGATCGCATCACGGAACTGCCAGAACAACGGTGCCGGCCCACGGTAGACCGGCAGCAATGATGGGTGCACGTTCAGGCACCCGTAGCGTGGCAGGCTCCACACGGCGCGCGGCAGTATACGCGGAAAACATGCGATTACCATGATATCCGCATTCAGCTCAGCAATTTGCTGCGCCGTGGCGCCGGTCTCGAGCGCGTGTACGTACTGGATTGATATGTCGTGCACGCGGGCAAACGCCACCAGCGGCGTCTGCGCCGTCGGCGCGGATACCGGAATCATGCCCGCGGCGGCGCGATCTTCCGCGCCGTAGCCATAAAGCAATAGTGTGCGCACGGGCAGGCCAAGATCGATCAAGCGCGACAGAAACGAACGTGTAAACACACTGTTACTGCCGAACACGACGATCCGTAATTCTCCTGACACGCTTTGGTAGACGCCGGCGCCGCCGCGCGCCTAGGCGTTCCGTGGCTGGCGGCGAAACAGGAGCTTGATATCCATGCCGATGGCGAAGGCCGCCGGAATCGCGATCAGCGTGATCAGGGTCGAGAACACCAGGCCCCAGGACAGGGCCAGCGCCATGGGCGAAACGAACGGGTCCAGCCCGCCCCAACCGTAGGCCGTGGGCAACAGCCCGACCACGGTGGTCGAGGCGGTCAGGATCACCGCCCGCAGGCGGCGACGGCCCGCGGACACGATCGCCTCCTTGTACGGCTGGCCCGCCTGAATCGCGCGCTGGATGAAGACCAGGATCACCAGCGAGCTGTTCACCACCACGCCGGAGAGCGCGATCATGCCCATCGCGGCGAAGAACGACAGCGGCATGGGTTTCCACAGCAGGTCATGGATATAGAAACTCCCGATGATGCCGATCGCACCAAAAGGGATCGCCATCATCACGATGAGCGGATAACTCAGCCGGTTGAACTGGATCGCGAGCAGAAAAAAGATCCCCAGCAGCGCGAAGCCGAAGGACTTGCCGAGATCGCGAAACGACTCGACGTTTTTTTCTTCCTCGCCGCCGTAACGTACCGTGACGCGGTCGGCCAGGTCACCGAGCCACTCCGGTTCACCCTTGCGCACCTGACGATTCAGCTCGATGCTGGTGAGTCTGCTCACATCCACGTTGGCGACGACGGTAACGATACGGATACCCTCCTTGTGCCGGATGGTCGAGTAGCCGGGCCGCTCCTCCAGGCCACCGATTTGCGCGAGCGGTATCAGGCCGCCGCGGGCATTCGGGATCAACAGGCTCTGCAACATGGACTGCTGCAGGCCGTTGTCCGGGTAGCGAATCGTGATGTCGATCTCTTCGGTACCGCGGCGGGTGGTGGCCACGCGCAGGCCGCCGGCGGCGGCGCGCACATGCTGCGCCGCGGTCGCCAGGTCGACGCCGGCATAGGTTGCCAGCTGCCGATCGAGCACCACGTGCAGTTCCGGGTCGCCGGCCTGCAATCCGCTTTCTATGGATGTAATACCGTCGATGCCCTCCAGAAACGCCACCAATCGTCGCGCCGCGGCACGGCTGTCCGCGGATTGACTGCTGGAGATTTCCGCTTCCAGCGCGCGGCCCTTGGGCGGGCCCGGGGCGATTTCGCTGGCGGCGATCTCGAGGCCCGGAAATCGCTCACGCAGCGTGGCCTCGACCAGACGCATATCGTCCATGGCCTCATGATCCGGGCGCGTGACCGCCGGCTGGTACAGCGCGCGCACCTGACCGTAGCGGCTGCCGCGCTGGGTCAAGGGGTCACCCGCGTCCACCGCCAGCTCACCACTGGTGATCAGCGTCGCCTCGAGCACTTCCGGCTCGACGTGCTCGCGCACCACCTTGTCCACTTCGGCGAGCTGCGCCCGCATGTCTTCCAGGCTGGTGCCCACGGGCGCGGTGACACGCACGATGTACTCATCCACGCCCACCGGCGGGAACAGTTGAAACGACATCTTGGTTACCGCCAGGGTGATCGCGCCGGCAAAAATCAACACCGCCGCCAACATGGTCAGGTAACGATGCTTCACCACCGCGACCAGTAACCAACCGTAGCCGTTTTCCAGCGCCCGCAACCACGCGCGTTCCGGCGGATGCGCCTGCGGCCGGGCGACGTCCGAGACATGGTTCGGCAGGATCAGAAACGACTCCAGCCAGGAAAAGATCAGCAGGGTAATGACCACCGTCGGGATGGCGACGATAAATTTGCCTATGATTCCCGACATAAACATGAGCGGCAGGAACGCGACAATGGTGGTCATCACCGTGGTGGTCACGGGCCCGATGAGTTCGGTCGCGCCCTTGACCGCGGCGGGCTTCGGGTCCAGCCCCCGTTCCATGTGATAGGTGATGTTCTCGCCGATGATGATGGCGTCGTCCACCAGCATGCCGAGCACCATGATGAAACCGAACATGGAAATCAGATTGAGGGTGACACCGGACAGAAACAGGACATAGATCCCGCCGAGGAACACGATCGGCAGCCCCCAGGTCGTGGTCAGCGCCACCGCCGGGCGCAAAAACAGTATCAGGACGATAAACACCAGCACCACGCCGACCATGGCGTTGTTCGTCAACACGCCCAGACGCAAGCGCGCGAAACGGGAAAAATCCTGGAAGGTGCTCCAGTCGACCGATGCGCCATACATCTGTGGCAGCCGATCAAGATAGGTGTTGACCCGGTCCACGGTCTCGATGATGTCGGCATCGGATTTCTTGAGAATGATCATCGCCAGCGCCGGGGTGCCGCCGACATCGGTGTACAGGTTCGGTTTCTCCAGGGTTTCGCTGACCTGGGCGACCTCACCGAGGCGCAGGCCGCCGCCCTGTTCGTTGGCGCGCAAGACCACGTTGGCGGCATCGGCGGCGCTCTCGAACTCGCCGGCGACGCGGACGATTTTCTGGCCTTGCGGCGTGTCGATGTCGCCGCCGGGCGCGTTAACGTTCCAGCGCTCCAGGGCGCGTGCGATATCGCCGACCGCGAGGCGCTGTTCGCGCATCCGCTCCGGATCGACGGTGACGCGAATCTCCGCCTTACGCTCGCCCTGGGTCACGACCCGGGCAACTCCCTCGATGTTCAGCAAATCGTCTTCGATCCGGTCGCCAAGCCGCTTGAGTTCGACCGGGCTCAGGGGTGCCGAGACCGCAAGCTGGATGATTGGGAATACGGTACCGTCAATCTCGAGCACACCGGGATCGTCCGGCAGATCGTCCGGCAGATCCGCGCGGTCCACCGCCAGTTGCGCCTCGGTGACGATCCGGTCCCGGTTGCTGGCCTTGGGGTCGAGCTCCAGATTGATGCGCCCGGAACCGGGGAATGAGACCGAGGTCATGGTATCGATGCCGTTCAGGGACTTCAGTTCCTGTTCGACGGGCGTGACCACCAGCCGCTCGACTTCTTCCGGGGTCGCGCCAGGATAGATGATATTGATATCGATGCGATCCAGGTTGATGTTGGGAAACGCCTCGCGGTTGATCACCAGGATTGCGAACAGTCCGAGCAGGACGAGAAAGATGGAGACCAGGTTGACCAGCAGACCGCGGCCAACCAGAAAACGAATGAGTGTGGTCATTCGACCTTGTCCGACGCGAGGGTGTCGGCGCCGGGTACCGATTGCCACAGACTGCCGCGCAACAAGTCGATACGCGCGGCGAGCCGGTCGAGCTCGATACGCTGCTGCTCGAACGCAAGCTGCGCCGCGAGCAACTCGTTCTCAAACCGGATCAGGTCGCTGGTGTCGGTGCGGCCGGTACGATAGCGGCCCAGCGCCTCGTCGAACTTGGCGCGCTCGCCTGCCAGGCGGCGGCGGTAGTCCCGCAGCCCCTGCTGCCCTGCCGCATGCTCCGCCAGCAACCCGGTAAGCTCGTAGCGCAGGTCGCGTTCGAGGATCTGGCCCTCGTCCATGACGATCCTGCGATCGATTTGTGCCTGGTAGAGTTGTGCATCGAAACCGCGCTGATCCAATGCGCGCCGGTATTCGATACCGACACCGCCGGCCAGATCCGCCTCGTCCACGTCGGTTGTGGCGGCATCACCGTCGAGAGTGCGGGTACCGATATTCAAAAGCACATCCAGCGTATCCTTGCGCGCGTCACGCACCCGCTCGAGTTCCGCGTCCGCGCTGCGCAGGTCCTGCTGGTTACGCCGCAGCGCCGGATTGTAGGCGCTGGCCTCGGCAAACAAGTTCGCCGTATCGGCCGCGATCTGCTGCGGGCGCTTCGTGACCGCCGGTCGAAATTCCGCGTCCCAGGGGCGTCCCATCAATCGATTCAATGCGGTGCGCTGTTGCTCCCACGGCGCACGCAACGCAGTATGTTCCGCGCGCTGGGATCGCAGCTGCGCCTCCGCCTGCAGCAGATCCTTCTCCTCCGACACGCCGAGGCGGGTGTTGTCCTGCACGAAGGTCTTGAGGCGGCGCGCGCGCTCGATGGCCTGCGCCGCGTTCAGCCGCCGCGCCCGGGTAAGTGCGGCGGCATAGTACAATTCGATCACCTGGGCCGCGACCTGATCCCGCAAGCTCAGGCGGTCGGCCGCGGCTGCCGCCACGCCCGCGTCGGCGGAGACGAGCCCCTGGGCGTAGTCCGGGTTACCGACGCCGCGCCGCAGCGGCTTGCGGTAGTTGAGATCCAGTGCGCTCGAATGTGCCGGGTCGGGAAACAACGGGCTGAACTGGGCACTGGCGTCCTCATAGGTGTAGACCGACGTGACCGCGACGCTGGACCCTTCGGCCAGGCGGCGCTCCAGGCCGGCCCCCGCATCGAACCGGTTCGTGGGCGAGCCGACAAACGATAGGTCCCGGGACACCCCGCTATTCGCCGAGGCCACCCACCCCAGGGTGCTCTCGACTTTCGCCTGCTCCTGGCGCGCCCGCTCGACCCGGCGCGCCGCCACCTGCAGGGGTTCGTAATCGGCGAGCACGCGTCCCAATGCGGCCGGCAATGAGAGCGCTTCCGCCGCCCCCACGGGCCCGTGGGCAAACGCGCCCAGGACGCAAATCAGCAAGATAAATGTCGCTTTCATAAGAAACTCGCGGCGCGTTGGCGCCCGTGCCTGGGCCGCCAGATCGGGCGGGCGGCGGTTCGTATCAAAATCCGCTCCGGCGATTATCGCATACCGGCCCGCGCCGTGCGGCACGATCCTGCGCCACACCGTGCCTAACGATCGGCGGGTCGCTTGTGTGACAGGCGAGCGCACTATGACCGAAGAGCATGAGCGGCCGCCGAAACCGCTGTTGAAATCACCGCGCACCCGGGTCTGGCGGACGTGGTGGCGTCGCGCCATACAGACCTGTTAAAATTTCCGCGACGCACTAACCCATCGACCCGCCCGCGGCGGCACCCGAGGAGGCAACCATGGCCTACGGCATCGTTGTTAATGTGGACTACGAGTCCTACGAATACGAGATATGCCATCTCCTTTGGACCGAAATCAAGAGCAAGATGCTGGCAGCGGGATTCCGCCTCGAGGGCCGCACCTTCGTGACCGACCTGGGTGAGGATGCGGCCTGCGCGCGCGCCCGTGAAGTCATCGCCTCGATCGAGGGGCGGTTCAAGTTTCAACCTCGCCGCATCTCCCGCTACGTGAAGGACTTCTACGGCCTACCACTGGACCATCGCACCGACCTGCTGATGGCGTCCGGCGCCCAGCCGGGCCGCGCCGGCGGCGACGCCGAAATCCGACCGCTCTAGCCCGCCGCCGTCAATTCCCCGGCGCGACCCGCGCCGGGCACCCCGCAAACACCGCGAACTCAGCGGCCACCTGATTATGGCCCGGATTTTGCTATGGAAATTATGACCGATCAGCCGCCGGGGTTAACCGACGCGGGACCGCCTGCGTGGCGCACCGGAGCCGGGAAGGAACAGGATTTTACGGGGACCAGATGAACGAACTCGCGCACGACCGCAGCGGACCGACGATACATGACCTGAAGCTCGCCAATCTCGGCCTCGACGCCGATATGATCGAGCGTCTGGCCGCCGAGCGTCTGCCGCAGCTTGACCGGCTCGAGTGGCGCAGTGTGCAACATATCGTCAATCGCAAAGGTGTCACGATCTTTGCCGCCGGCGCCGTCCTGACGCCGGCACTCGTGGGCCAGCTTCTGATGCACCGGCAGCGTGACAACATACGCGACATCGAGGATTTCAACGATCAGATTCACATCGCCCAGACGGTAAACGCGGTCAGGGAGTTCGAGCGCGACCTGTTGGGCGGCCGCCCCTACGACCTCGGCGCCATGCGTGCGGCGGTCACGGCTCTCAGCGACAACCTGGGCGAGGACCGGGACGTGCTCGCCACCGTGCTTTCCCTGGGCGAACGCTGCAGCGGCGCGGACGCGATCGTATCCGGCCACTACACCTCCGTTGTCGGCACTGCCCTGGTGTGTGCGCTGATCGGTCGCAGATTCGGTTACCTGCCGGAAATCGTGCACGACCTGACGCTGGCCGGGCTCACCGCGGACATTGGGATGGTCTTCGTGGATTCGGCGGTGTTACGGAAAGGGAAACTCTCGGAGCAGGACTTCGCCACCATCAAGCGACACCCAACGATCAGTTTTCGCGTGCTGGCGAAGACCATGGCCGTCTCCGCCGACGTCTTGGCCGCCGTCCATGGGCACCAGAAACACATCGACGGCACCGGTTACCCGGATGCCGTCCATGTGCCGGGCGATTACGCCCGTATCGTCACCGTGGCGTCCGCCTTCGTCGCCATGACGCGCAAGGGCAAATCCCCGGACGAAGCCGTTTCGGCCCTGGCCCTCAGCGCCCAGTCGGTGTCCGCCGCCGGCGCGCCGCTGACACCGAAGTACGACGCCCGCTTCGTGAACGCGCTGGATTCCCTCCTCGGCAAAGCACCTGTGGCCGACGCGGTACCCCCGGGGCAGAATGCCGTGACCTCGCAACTCGCGGCGGCGGATTATGAGACCACCTTTTTCGCCGGTTTCAGCAGTCTGGTCGACTTTCTCGAACACCTGGCCGTGCTTGAAGGTAAATTACGGGAACTCGAAACCGAGAGCCTCACCACAACAAGCGTTCAGGAGGCGCCAAGCGAGGCGTTGCGCAATTTCGTCAGTCGGCTTTCCGAGCTTGGACAGTTTCCACGCGCCATGGGCGTGTCACCGGAGATGAATGTGGAGGAATTTTTCAGTGACGGCAGCGAGATTCGCCAACTGGAGAAAGAATCCTATGTCGTGCTCACGGAGATGATACGGTTGCTGGACATTACGCGACGGCAAACCGAAGGTTTTGTAGAGGAAACCAAAGACCAGGCGATTGCCAACCTGTTCGATCGCTATTTAGAGCTGGCGGATCGAGTCTACCGCCTGATCGACTTTCTCGTGCCGGATATCCGCCGCCTGCTGTACAGCAAACATCCGCCACCCAGCGGCATCGTTGTCGCGGCTGACACCGCTCCCTGAGCAGCGGCCGGCCTGCCGCCGGCAGCAAACAGACCGGTTGCGAACGCTGTGGTAAAATGCGCGCGAAAATCATCGGCGCCGACCACACCCCGAACCGCCCCCATGATCACGGACACGCGACCCACTCACAAGCCACAACTTCTGCGCCTGTTTGCCCTGCTCTTGCTCCTGCTCCTGAGCGGCTGCGCGAGCACGAGCCATACCGCAGCCGACGGGCCGTACGATCCTTTTGAGAAGGTCAACCGCAAGATCTTCGATTACAACATGTCGTTCGATAAACACGTGCTCCAGCCGGTGGCCAAAGGCTACGCCAAGGCGCCAGCGCCCGTGCGTAAGATTGTGGCGAATTTTTTCAACAACCTGCTGGAGCCCACGGTCGTGGTCAACGACGTTTTGCAGGGCAAGCTGGGCCAGGCAGCCAGCGACACGGGTCGCTTCGTGTTCAATACAACCTTTGGTATCGGCGGCCTTTTCGACGTTGCCAGCAAGATGGGGATGGAACGCAACCAGGAGGACTTCGGGCAAAGTTTCGCGGTCTGGGGAGCAAAACCCGGCGCCTATCTGGTCCTGCCCTTGCTGGGTCCCAGCAACGTGCGCGACGCCTTCGGCCGCGCACTGCAGATCGGCTATATGGACCCACTGCAGGACCTTTCCGATGATGGTGTTGAGTGGTCTCTGCGGATCCTGGACATCGTCAATACCCGCGCCCAGCTGCTCGGCGCCACCGAAGTGATGGACCAGGCCGCCCTGGATCCCTATGTCTTCGCCCGTGAGGCTTATCGCCAACAACGACTCAATCTCATTCACGACGGCAATCCGCCGCTGGATTACTTGCTGGAAGAATGATGGATTGCGATCGCAGTCCCGGTGCCGAGGTGCGCGAGTAGCCATGCGCGTGCTGTTTCCGGAAATCAAACCGAACACCACGCACTCGCTGGCGGTCGACCCACCCCATGAGCTCTATATTGAAGAGTGCGGCAACCCGGACGGTCTGCCGGTGCTGTTTGTACATGGCGGTCCCGGCGCGGGCTGCGAGGAATATCAGCGACGGTTTTTCGATCCCAACATCTACCGCATCATTCTTTTCGATCAGCGCGGTGCCGGGCGCTCGCGGCCGCATGCGTCCCTGCAAGACAACACTACCGCGGCGCTGGTCGCGGATATGGAGCAGATACGCGCCTTCCTCGGCGTCGAGCAGTGGGTGCTGTTCGGCGGCTCCTGGGGTTCCACGCTGAGCCTGGTATATGCGCAAACTCATCCGGAGCGGGTGCTCGGTCTGATCCTCAGGGGCATTTTTCTGTGCCGGCCGCGGGAAATTCACTGGTTTTACCAGGACGGTGCCAAGCGGTTATTTCCCGATCACTGGGAGGACTTCGTGGCACCGATTCCGGTCGCGGAACGCGACGACCTGGTCGCCGCACATTATCGGCGCCTGACCGGTGACGATGAACTCGCGCGCATGGCATCGGCCAAGGCGTGGGCCGTGTGGGAAGGGCGCACGTCAAATCTGCGCCAGAACAAGGCGGTGGTGAACACATTCGGCAGCCCGCATACCGCTCTGAGCCTGGCCCGTATCGAGGCCCACTATTTCACTCATGACAGTTTTCTCGAGCCGAACCAGATTCTGCGGGATGCAGACCGACTCGCCGACATTCCTGGCACCATCATCCACGGACGTTACGATGTTGTCTGCCCCCTGGAGAGCGCCTGGGAGTTGCGCCGCGCCTGGCCGGTTTGCGAACTCGATATCGTGCCCGACGCGGGCCATTCCGCCCTCGAACCCGGGATCGTCGACGCCCTGGTGCATAGCACCGTAACCATGGCGCGCCGCCTGATATCAGCCACCGACTGATGGCCCTGTTCGCAATCGGCGATGTGCAGGGCTGCTACGAGCCCCTGCTGAAACTGCTCGACCAAGTGAGCTTCGATCCCGACCGCGACAAAATCTGGTTCACCGGGGATCTGGTGAATCGCGGCCCGGCGTCCCTCGAAGTCTTACGCTTCGTATACGGGCTCGGCGCCGGCGCAACCACGGTCTTGGGCAACCATGACCTGCACCTCCTGGCGATCGCTGACGGCCGGCAGCCCGTGAAACGCCGCGATACCTTCACAGACATCCTCGCCGCGCCGGATCGCGACGAGCTATTGGCCTGGTTGCGCCATCGCCCGCTGTTTACACATGACGCAACGCATGGTTGCGCCATGGTACATGCCGGATTACTACCGCAATGGGATTTTGCGACCGCGGCGAGCCTGGCGCGGGAGGTCGAGAGTGTGTTGCGCGGAGATGGCTACGGTGAATTGTTCGCAAACATGTATGGGGATACACCGGATCATTGGCATGACGACTTGGGAGGCTGGGAGCGATTGCGGGTCATCATTAATGCCATGACACGATTGCGCTATTGCGACGCCGACGGCCGCATGCATCTGAAACACAAGGGCGCCCCCGGCTCACAGCCGGATCCGTTGCGACCGTGGTTTCAGGTAACAAATCGGCGCAGCGCCGACACCCGGCTCATCTTCGGCCACTGGTCGACATTGGGTTTACACATCGACCCGCACATCATGGCGCTGGATACGGGTTGCGTATGGGGCGGGCACCTGTCCGCGGTGCGTCTGGATACGCCGGAAGCGGACATCGCACAGTACGTTTGCGCGCAGGCGCAGGACCCGCGCGCGCCCACCTGACCACTGTCAATGCCTCTGGCGATGGGGCAGAATACAAAGAAGACCTCGAGAGCACACCGCGATCAAGATGGATACCACAGAACATCAAATCGATATCAAGGTACGTACCGCGTACGTCGAAAATCAATCCGCTCCCGAAGCCAATCGATTCGTGTTCGCCTATACCATCACCATCACCAACATCGGTTCCGTGGGCGCACAACTTATGTCGCGCCACTGGATCATCACCGACGCCAACAACAAAGTGCAGGAGGTGCGGGGTGAAGGTGTGGTCGGCGAGCAACCCAGCCTGGCGCCGGGCACGAGTTTTCAGTACACCAGCGGTACCGTGCTGGAGACGCCGGTCGGCAGTATGCGCGGCAGTTACCAGCTCGCCGGCGAGGACGGTATCGACTTCGAGGCCGAGATCCCGACCTTTACCCTGGCGATACCGCGCAGCCTACATTAGCGTCTAGACATCCAGGTTGCTCACCGCGAAGGCGTTGCTTTCGATGAATTGACGGCGCGGCTCCACCTGATCTCCCATCAAGGTGGTGAATGTCTCGTCCGCGGTCACGATATCTTCGATATTGACCTTGAGCAACCGCCGGGAATCCGGGTCCATGGTGGTTTCCCAAAGTTGATCCGGATTCATTTCGCCGAGACCTTTGTAGCGCTGGATCGTCAGACCCCGACGCGCCTCCGCCAATAGCCAGTCGAGGCCGGTGCCGAAATCCTCGAGCGCTTGGTGTTTTTCGCCCCGCGCCATGTAGCCGCCGGCCTGGATCAGACCGTCGAGCTTGGCGCCCAGCTCACAAAAACTCCGATACTCGCCGGAACGGAAAAACTCCGGCTCGAACTGGTAGCTGCGCACCGACCCATGCAGCTGACGCTCCACCACGACATCGAATCCGTCGTCGGCCGCGCGCGCTACCGAGGTCGCTTTGTAGCGGCTGCCCTGTTGTGCCTTGACGGTCTGCAGACGTTCGGCCAGGGCCGCAGCGAAACCGGCGACCGCGTCCGCATCATTGAGCGCGTCCTCGGTCAAGGGCGTCACCGCCGGCATCTGCCGCAGGATCGCCGCATCGTAGCGCCGGCCCAAACGTTCCATGGTCGAGCGTACCGTCAGGTGCTCGCGACACAGGATGGCGAGGGGGTCACCGCTGATGGGTGGAGCCTCGCCGCCGGGATGCAGTGCCGCGCCCTCGAGCGCCAGCTGCAGCAGGTGGTCCTGTAACTCGCCATCGTCCTTGATGTACTGATGTTTCTTGCCGCGGGCGATTTTGTACAGCGGCGGCTGGGCGATATAGATGTGGCCCCGTTCCAGCAGGTCCGGCATCTGGCGATAGAAGAAGGTCAGCAATAACGTGCGTATATGCGAGCCATCCACGTCCGCGTCTGTCATGATGATCACCCGATGATATCGTAACCTATTGATATCAAAGTCAGTTTTTCCTATGCCGGTGCCCAGTGCCGTGATCAGGGTGCTGACTTCTTCCGATGACAACATTTTGTCGAAGCGGGCCTTTTCCACGTTCAGGATCTTGCCCTTGAGCGGGAGAATCGCCTGGAAACGCCGGTCACGGGCCTGCTTGGCGGAACCGCCAGCGGAGTCACCCTCCACCAGATAGATCTCGCATTGCGCGGGGTCCTTTTCCTGACAGTCCGCAAGCTTGCCCGGCAAGCCCGCCACATCCAGGGCACCCTTGCGACGAGTCATCTCCCGCGCCTTGCGGGCGGCGTCGCGGGCACGGGCCGCTTCCACGATCTTGGTAGCGATCGTGCGGGCTTCGGTAGGGTTCTCCGCCAAATAGTCGCCTAACATTTGGTTAATTACGGATTCGACAATGCCCTTAACCTCGGAGGAAACCAGCTTGTCCTTGGTCTGCGAAGAGAATTTGGGGTCCGGCACCTTTACCGACAAAACTGCGGTGAGCCCTTCCCGGGCATCATCGCCGGATACCGCGACTTTGGCCTTTTTTGCCACGCCTGACTGCTCGATATGCTGGTTAAGTGTGCGCGTCATGGCCGCGCGCAGACCCGCCAGGTGTGTGCCACCATCCCGCTGTGGGATGTTGTTGGTATAACAGAAGGTGTTTTCCTGGTACGAGTCGTTCCATTGCATCGCCAGCTCGACATCGACCTCGTCGCGCTGGCCAGTGAAATGTATGACGCTCTTGTGCAGCGGGTTCTTGTTGCGGTTCAGGTGCTCGACGAAAGCCGAAATTCCACCTTTATATTCAAAGACATCCTCGCTTTCGTTGCGCTCGTCACGCAACACGATGCGCACCCCTGAGTTCAGGAACGACAGCTCACGCAGCCGCTTCGCGAGGATATCGTGGTGCATGACCGTATCACTGAAGATCTCGTGGCTGGGCCTGAAGTGCACCTGGGTACCGGTCACCTCGGTGTCGCCTGTCACGGCCAGTGGGCCCTGGGGGACGCCCAGATGATAGATCTGCTGGTGCTTTTTGCCGTCCCGATGAATCGTGAGTTCGAGTTCTTCGGATAAGGCGTTCACCACCGAAACGCCCACTCCATGCAGGCCTCCGGAGACCTTGTAGGAATTCTGGTCGAACTTACCGCCGGCATGCAGGACGGTCATGATCACTTCCGCCGCCGATCGCCCCTCCTCCGGGATATCTCCGGTGGGAATGCCGCGCCCATTGTCCGCCACGGTGACCCCGTTATCCGGGTGTATGGTGACCGTTATTTCGGAGCAAAAGCCCGCCAAGGCTTCGTCGATGGAGTTGTCCACCACCTCGAACACCATGTGGTGGAGGCCGGTACCGTCGTCGGTGTCCCCGATGTACATTCCGGGGCGCTTGCGGACCGCATCCAAGCCCTTGAGAACTTTGATGCTTTTGGAGTCGTAAGATGGTTGATCGGGCATGGAATTGTCCGGCTGTTGGTAGCCGCCGATTGTACCATGTTTGAGGGTTTGGGGGGGTCGGCCGGGGTCGACAGCAGCGCCGTTTAAGGCTGTTTCACGTGAAACATCGTCGCCCGATCCTGGGGCCTATGTTTCACGTGAAACCAAGGTCGGTGAGCCTTTTTACAACCGCATGGGCATGACCAGATAGAAGGTCTTTTCATCCTCTGCGGTGCGCAGCACGCAGCTGCTGTTTTGGTCTTTGAGGTTGAATTGTACAGACTCGCCCGGCAGGGCATTGATGGCGTCGATCAGATAGGACACGTTGAATCCGACCTCGAGTTCAGCACCGTCATAGTCGATGACCATCTCGTCGTTTGCCTCTTCCTGCTCCGGGTTATGGGCGGTTACTTTCATTTGCCCCTTGCTCAGCTCGATCTTCACACCGCGGAATTTTTCGTTGGTGAGAATCGCCGCGCGGCTTAGGGTGTCGCGGAACTGAGCTTTATCCAGCTGCAGTGCCACCGGTATGTCTCGTGGCAGGACCTTTTCATAGTCCGGATAGCGCCCGTCTATAAGTTTGGTTGTGAAAGTAATATCGTCGATCTCCACCCGCATATGGTTCGGGTTGAGCTTGATGTTGGCCTCCCCTTCACTCTCGCCCAGAAAGCGCAGCAGTTCCTGGATCGCCTTGCGCGGCACGATCGCCTGTTGGCTGGTTTGCCCGTCACCAGACACCGCCACCTCGCTCTTAGCCAACCGGTGTCCATCGGTGGCAACGCCGCGTATTACGGCTGCGTCGATATCCAAGAGCAGGCCGTTGAGGTAATAGCGCACATCCTGTTGTGCCATTGCAAAAGCGGTGCGCTCCAAAAGTGCGTGAAGATCGTCCGTGCCGATGCTGAATTCCCGCTCCCAGGCCTCGGTCTCGATGTTCGGGAAATCACTCGCCGGTAGCGTCTGCAGCACAAACCGGCTGCGCCCGGAGCGCACCGTGGCCTTGTCGCCTTCCGCGGTGATCTGTAAGTCGGCGCCGTCCGGCAGCGCTCGGCAGATATCAAGTAGCTTGCGCGCGCCCACGGTAGTCTCCCCTACTGAGCCCTCCACTGCGGTCAGCCCGGTAATCACTTCCACTTCCAGGTCCGTCCCTGTCAGACGCAGTGTTGTGCCGTCGTAGTTCAGGTACGTATTGGAGAGGATCGGTAACGTCTGTCGGCGTTCGACGACGCTCGCGATGTGCTGCAGGGGTTTGAGGAGTTGTTCGCGTTTTACCGTGATCTTCATATCACTTAATCTCTTAGTATGTAGTTTATGTTTATAGTTATGTGCCCAAAAAAGTGTGCATAAAGCTTTTTTTGTTAACTAAAACAATAAGTTATATACATGACAGCCCTGTGGATGAAACACCATTATCGATTGCGCTATGTGAGTATATCGAGCCTTCGTCTCTCATTGTGGAAATATCCAGAAGTTATCCACAATTCATCCCCAGCCTTTAGCTTGTCAAGATGCGGCGCAGATTTTCATAATCCGTGCGTATCTGTTCTTCGCTTTTGGTTAACTCATCGACCTTACGGCAGGCATGAATCACCGTCGTGTGATCGCGGCCACCAAAGGCGTCGCCAATTTCCGGCAGACTCAGGTCAGTCAATTCTTTTGCCAGGGACATCGCGATCTGCCGAGGTCGCGTGATCTGTCGGTTGCGCCGCTTCGAATGCAGGTCGGAAACCCGCATCTTGTAATACTCTGCCACACGACGCTGGATATTCTCTATGGAGACCTGCTGCTCCTGAAACACCAGCAAGTCCTCCAGCGCCGCGGCCACTAATTCCAGGTCCACCGGGCGCCCGGTAAACCGGGAGCGGGCAGCGACCCGGTGCAGCGCCCCCTCCAGTTCACGCACGTTGGCCTTGATTCGTTTGGCGATAAAAAACGCCACGTCTTCGGGCAGCTCGATGTTCAGCGAGTGTGCTTTCTTTTGCAGAATCGCCACCCGGGTTTCCAGTTCCGGCGCGTCGATACGCACCAGCAGACCGCTCTCGAAGCGGGAGATCAGGCGTTCTTCCACCCCGCGCATGTCTTTGGTGAAGCGATCGCTGGTCACGATCACCTGCCGCCGACTATCTAATAAGGTATTGAAAGTATGAAAGAATTCTTCCTGAGAGTGGGTCTTGCCGGCGAAAAACTGAATATCGTCGATCAACAACCCATCCAGGGAACGATAATGCCGCTTGAAGTCGTTGATCGCATTATGTTGCAGCGCCTTGACCATGTCTGCGACAAACCGTTCCGCATGCACGTAGGCGACTTTGGCCTCCGGCTCGTGGGCGACCATGAGATTGCCCGCGGCATGCATCAGGTGGGTCTTGCCCAAACCCACACCACCATAGATAAACAAGGGGTTATAAGATCGACCCGGGTTTTCACCCACCTGGATGGCCGCGGCCCGCGCCATCTGGTTCGATTTTCCCTCCACATGGTTGTCGAAGGTGAAATCCGGGTTGAGTCGCGCCGAATATTGGCTCCGGGAGTCCTCCTTTTTTTGCGTCTCGACCTTGCCGGACGGTGCCCGCGCCGGCGCCGCCTGACCCGGGCGGGTACCGATCTCCAGGGCGACCGCCACCGAGTGACCCGCCATGTCCCCGGCCAGCTCGGTGAGTCGCTCGAGAAACTGCTGGCGCACCCAATCCATAACAAAGCGGTTAGGCGCGAATAATCTCAGGGTTTCCCGATCCTGCGCTGCCTGCAGTGGGCGGATCCAGGTGTTGAATTGCTGTGGCGACAGCTCGTCTTCGAGCCGCCCCAGACATTTTTGCCAAAGCGAAGGTTGCGGCACCGCGTCTATATCCAAGCCAGGGGTCGGAAGGGACCGGCGAGTTTAACTTGGAACGCACACCTTATCCACAGACACGCCCGCGGCGCAAAAAGCTGTGATTGTGATCGTTTTCGGTTGACAATGGCGCACGAAAAAATTACCGTTGCCTGCCCTTTTTAACCGGGAGCCTAATTGGCCCCGCGGCCGTCAGCAAAGGCTCTGCGATGAAAAGAACGTACCAACCAAGTGTTCTAAAACGGAAACGCACCCATGGCTTCCGTGCGCGCATGCGTACCAAGAGTGGGCGTGCGATCATCAACGCCCGCCGCGCCAAAGGGCGTGCACGACTCAGCGCCTGATCCCGCCGCTCCGCGACGCTTCGGTTTCACGAAACAGCAGCGGCTCCTGACGAGCAACGATTTCCGCCGCGTGCTGCAGGCCCGTTGCGCACAGCGCGGACCTTTTTTCACGGTTTATATAGCGAACAATACCTTGGGTTACCCGCGGCTTGGTGTCTCTATTTCCCGCAAAGTGGCCAGGGCCGCGGTGCGCCGTAACGCCATTCGCCGCCAGGTCCGTGAATCGTTTCGCCACGCACAACACCGGCTCAGCGCCCAGGATCTGTTCGTGGTCGCCAACCCCCGCGCCGTGCGCGAATCCAACCTCAGCCTGCGGCGCTCCCTCGAACGTCACTGGCAGGATGTAATCAAGTTATGCGCGTCTTGATCCTGTCTCTGCTGCGCGGCTACCGTTATCTGTTGAGTCCGCTGCTTGGCCAGCATTGTCGCTTCCATCCCACCTGTTCGGTCTATGCCATCGAGGCCGTGGAACGCTACGGCGCCGTGCGCGGCGGTTGGCTTGCCCTCAAGCGCGTTGGCAAGTGTCACCCCTGGCACCCCGGCGGCGTGGACCCGGTGCCGGACGCCAAGGAGGGGTTGTAATGGAATCGCAACGCATGTTGTTGTTCATGATCGCGGCCTTGCTGATCTTCATGATTTGGCAGGCCTGGGTGACTGAACAACAGCCCGCGCCGCAGCCGGTCAACGCGACCGCCCCCGCCAGCCCCACCGCCGGTGCGGTGCCCACGGCCCCGACAGGTGCGCCGACCCCCGGCGCGACCGCCGCCACACCCGCGGCAACCCCGGCGGAAACCGGCGCGCCGTTATCCGGCCAGCGCATCGTCGTGACCACCGACTTGTTGCGCGTGGAACTGGACACCCAGGGTGGCGACCTGCGTCGCGCCGACCTGCTGCGACACGCGGTCGCCGGGGATCAACCCGATACCCCGTTCCGCCTCCTCGACGACACGGGTGAACTACACATCCTGCAAAATGGCTTGATCGGCAGCGGCGAACACTATCCCAACCATAACGTCGTGTACCGCGCGGAGGCCGGTGAATATACCCTGTCGCCCGGGCGCGACAGCATCCAGGTCCCCTTACACTGGACCGCACCGGACGGCGTCCGCTACACCAAGACCTTCACCTTCCATCGCGATAGCTACGTGGTGGACGTCACTTTCTCGGTGGTGAACGCGAGTGCGCAAGCCTGGCAGGGCTATCAGTACGCGCAACTGGTGCGCGCGCGCCCGACCGATGAGGGTGGGCTCGGCTTCATGAATGTGGCGCCGAGTTTCAGTGGCGCGGCCATCTTCACGCCGGAAGATAGATTTCAGAAGATCAGTTTCGACGACATGGTCGACGAACCTCTGCAACGGGACACCCGCGGCGGCTGGGCCGCTATGCTGCAACATTATTTCGTCAATGCGTGGTTGCCCGGGTCGGAACAGGCAATCCAGCTGTTTACCCGCGCTTCACCCGACGGCATTTACAAGGTCGGTTATAAGACGCTGGAGCCGGTCGACGTCGGCCCCGGCGCGACCGGCACCCTCGGCGCGCGATTGTTCACCGGCCCAAAGGAACAGGTGCGGCTGCGGGAGGTGGCGGACGGCATGGTGCTGAGTGTCGACTATGGTTGGTTGACGCCCATATCCGCCCCCCTGTTCTGGGTGCTGCAGAAAATCAACCGCGTGGTTGGTAACTGGGGCTGGGCGATTGTTCTTCTGACCCTGCTCATCAAGCTGGTGTTCTATCCGCTCTCCGCCGCGGGCTATAAGTCCATGGCCAAGATGCGCAAGCTGCAGCCACGGTTGCAGACCCTCAAGGAACGTTTCGGTGATGACCGGCAGCAGATGAATCAGGCGATGATGGAATTGTACAAGACCGAGAAGATCAATCCGCTCGGTGGCTGTCTGCCCATCCTGGTTCAGATTCCCGTGTTTATCGCCTTGTATTGGGTGTTATTGGAAAGCGTCGAATTGCGCCAGGCGCCATTTACCCTATGGATCCAGGATCTGTCCGCGGCGGATCCCTATTTCGTCCTGCCCATCCTCATGGGCATCAGCATGTTCGCGCAACAGATGTTGAACCCGGCGCCGCTCGATCCGATCCAGAAAAAGGTCATGATGGCCCTGCCCGTGGTGTTTACCGTCTTCTTCCTGTTCTTCCCCGCCGGCCTGGTGTTGTATTGGTTGGCCAATAACGTACTTTCCATCGCGCAGCAATGGCGGATTACCCACGTGATCGAGCACGGCGGGCGCTGACCCACGACCGCGCCGCGACGCGCCGGTCGACTCCGCCGGTTGCTGCGTCGCCGCCGTCGCCATGAGTTCACCCAGCACCATCGCCGCCATTGCTACCCCACCCGGTCGTGGCGGCGTGGGCATCGTCCGGGTGTCCGGCCCCCGGGCGCCGGAAATCGCCCGCGCCATCCTCGGCCATCTGCCCGCACCCCGCTTTGCCAGCCTGCGGGAATTTCGTGACGCAAACGGCGCCGCCATCGACGAGGGTCTGGCGTTGTATTTCCCCGCGCCCCATTCCTTTACCGGCGAGGACGTGCTCGAGTTGCACGGCCACGGCGGTCCGGTGGTGCTGGACATGCTGTTGCAACGCCTGGTCGCTCTGGGCGCCCGGCTTGCGCGCCCCGGGGAATTTTCCGAGCGGGCGTTTCTCAACGACAAACTGGATCTGTCCCAGGCGGAGGCGGTGGCGGACTTGATCGACAGCGGGTCCGCCAGCGCCGCGCGTTCGGCGCTGCGTTCCCTGCAGGGCGAGTTCTCGCGCCGCATTAATGTTCTGGTGGCGCTGCTCACCGAGTTGCGCACCTTTGTCGAGGCCGCCATCGATTTTCCCGAAGAGGAGATCGACTTCCTCAACGATGCCCGCGTGCTGCAGTGGCTGGACCGCATCGAGGCAGGGCTCAGGGACGTCCTCGCCGGTACACGCCAGGGCTGTCTGCTACGCGAAGGCATGACGGTGGCCCTGGCCGGTGAACCGAATGTGGGCAAGTCGAGCCTGTTGAACCGGCTCGCGGAACACGACGCGGCGATTGTCAGCGACGTCCCCGGCACCACTCGCGACCTGTTGCGTCACGAGATCCAGCTCGACGGCCTGCCGCTACACATCATCGACACCGCCGGCTTGCGCGAGGCCGGGGACGCCATCGAGAGCGAGGGCATTCGCCGCGCCCGTGCTGCCATCGAAACCGCCGATCGCATACTCCTGATCACCGACGCGGCCAACACCGACGGCGCGCGCGAGGCACGGGTGCTCGCGGAATTGCCCGGCGACATTCCCTGCACGATCGTGCGTAACAAAATCGATTTAACCGGACAAGCGCCCGGCAGCGAAGAGATCGACGGACGATTCGAAGTGGCCCTGTCGGCCAAGACCGGCGCCGGCCTCGACACATTGCGCCACCACCTGGAAAACGTGATGGGTTATGAGCCGGGCCGCGAGGGCTTGTTTACCGCGCGGCGCCGTCATCTGGACGCCATCGAACGCGCCCAGGCCCGCGTGCTACAGGGGCGCGCGCAGCTGGAATCGCAACGCGCCGGCGAACTGTTGGCGGAAGAGCTGCGCCTGGCGCAACAGGACCTGGGAGAAATTACCGGCGAAGTGACGTCCGAGGATTTGTTGGGGCGGATATTTTCGAGTTTTTGTATTGGTAAATAGAAAGTTTCAAGGTGCAAGTTTCAAGATACAAGAAATACATCGAGTGCTCTTGTTTGTATCTTGCTCCTTGTAACTTGTTACTTGTTCTCACGAAGGCCTAAACGCCCGCACATTTTCTCGCAACTCCCGCAACCTGCCCGCGTCGTCACCCCCATAACGAAGGCCGATATAAATCTCGGTGATGCGTTCCACCTGATCCGATAGGTTTGGTCGCGCCGCGACCGCGCGCTGCGCGAAATCCCGCGGGCCTTCTGCCGGGTTGCGGCGCAGACCGATCCGCGCCAGCTTGGCGCAGTAGCGCGCATAAAGTGCGCGCACCGGATCCCGCGCCCGCGGCTGGTAGAGTACCAGCCCCGCCACCAGTAAACCCATCAGCAGCGCTGCGAAGGCCATAACGATTGCCAGATGGACCCAGGACGGTGCGCGAAAACCCAACACCCGCATTAACGCCTCCTGTGCCTCGGGTCCGAATGCCATCACCGCCTGGTTCCAGTTGTGGTTGACCAGATCCCATGAAAGCCGCGCCTGGCGCCAGGCCTGTTCCAGCCAGCCCAGCTCGATGCGCCGCGCGTCACCGTCACCCAGACGGACGCCCCGACGCAGCAGGCGCCGGACGCCGTCGATGCCATGTTCGATGCGCTCGGGTGCCACCGCCCCGGTCGGGTCCACCCGCCGCCAACCCTGCCCGGCCAGCCACACCTCGGCCCAGGCATGCGCATCGGCCTGGCGCACGATCATGTAGTCGCCGGCGGGATTCAGTTCGCCGCCCTGATAGCCCAGTACCACCCGGCTCGGCACACCCGCGGCGCGCATCAAGGTGGCGAAGGCCGACGCATAGTGCTCGCAGAAACCGCGCCGGGTGTCGAACAGGAACTCGTCCACCGGATCGCGCCCGAGCAGGGGCGGCTGCAAGGTGTAATAAAATTCCTGCTCGCGGAAGTAGCCGAGCGCACTTTGCACGATGTCTTGCGGCGTTCGCGCGGCGCTCTGCCAGCGCGCCGCCAGTGACGCTACGCGCGGCGAGACCGCGCCGGGCAGGTGCAGGTTGTGGGCCCGCGCGTCGGCGGCGAGCGGGCCGGTGTTGTAGCGGGTGATCGACACCGCTCGGTAGCGGGTGCGTTCGTGCACCGGTTTCGCGCGCTGGATCACGTAGCCGGTGCGCGGCGTCGCGGGCGGGTCCACCTCGATGGGTAGATCCAGGGTAAACAGCCAGACTCGGTGATTGGGTTCCAGGGTCACCGTGTAGCCGAGCGCCGGTCCGGCACCACTGAGCCGCCACCCCTGGGCCACATCGACACCGCGCCGCCAGACCTTGCCGTCGGTGGTGGCCAGGGTCAGGCCGCGCCAGTAACGTTGTTCCGGCGGGGGCACCGCGCCGTCGAAGCGCACGCGAAAGGCCACCGCATCGTTTTCCACCAACTGATTGATGCTGCCGGGACGCAGCACGTCGCTAAAGCCGGTGGCGCCGGCGGTATCCGCGGTGAAGGCCCACAGGCCGCCCTGCAGGCGCGGAAAGAACAGGTAGACGATGAGCATCAGCGGCAAGGCCTTGGCGATCAGGCCGCCGGCGAAGCGCAGTCCCTGCCAGCCATCGATGCGCCCGGGGTGCTGCAGGCGCACCATCGCGGCGGTGGTCAACAGAGTTAGCGCGACCATGTAGCCGCCACTGGCGAGACTTTGCGAGTAAAGCAGTTGGCCGAGGATGAGCAAATAACACATCAGCAGCACGACCACATGGTCGCGTACCCGGCGCAGCTCGAGAAACTTGAGCCCCAGCAACGCGAACAAAAGACCCACGCCGGCATCCCGACCCAGGATCGTGCCGTAATGAGTCACCACGCCGAAGGCGATAAGAAAGGTGAGCCCGGTGCGCAACCACATGGGCGGGGCGTGCCAGCCGTGGCGGGTGATGAGATAACGCCAGACGATGAAGGTCGCCACCGCGAGACTGAGCCAGGCCGGTACCCGGCCGACATGGGGTGCGAGCACCGGTGTCACGGTGAGTAACAGCAAGTAAAACGCACCCTGATCCGGATGCGGTTCCTTGGTCTTGGGAAAACGGAATGCCATCAGCCCATGGCCGCCTCGCTCGCCCTGGCCTCGAGACCATACAAAGCGAGGGCCTTGAGGCATTGGTGCCGATGCCGTTCGCCCCGGTCCGCGGGCAGGGCAACCCCGGGCAGATTCAGCCCGAAGCGCAGTTCTTCCCGTTCCGCATCGATGGCCCAGCGACACAGTTGCGCCAGGCGCGCCTCGGTGGCGAGCTCCGGCAACGCATCCCAGTCGAGCCACAGTGTGTCCTGGCCGGCGCCAGAGAATTCCTTGGTGTACATGCCCTGGCCGCGGGCCACCGCCTTCCAGTGCACGTGGCGCGGGGAATCCCCGCGGCGGTAGTCACGCAGGCCGGCGAAGTCGTCGCCTTCTGTTTGATGTCCCACCTCCTGGTAGCGGCGCCGGTCGGGGGTGAGGGTGAACGGTCGCGGCGGCCCCGGTGAGGGGTAGACCACCCCGCGCAGGGGCAGGCCCATCTCCCGCGACCAGGTGAACAACAGGCCGAGGGGAAACCGGCTGGTGACATAAAAGCGGGTCGCCGGCAGCCAGCCCCGTTGCGTGGTCTTGATCGGAATGTCCACGCGCACCTTGGCATGGGGCGCCAGGTCGACCCGCGCGACTTCGCGGTGCGCGTGAATGACGCTGACCGCATAGCGGGGCTTGTCGCTGTCGTTGTGCAACCAGACCCCGGCCGATGCAGTCTCGCCGGCGAACACCGGTGCACAAGGCCCCGGGGTCAGGCGCAAGCGGGACACGTTGCGGTGGGTATAAAGCATGGAGACCACCGCCATGGCGCCGAGCAGGAACGTGAACATATAGGCGAGGCCGTTGTTGTAGTTCACGGCGGCCAACAGGATTGCGCCGAGGATAGCCGTAAACCAGAGCCCGTAGCGGGTCGGCAGCATGTACAACTGTGGGCGCCGCAGGGTGATGGTCGGCGCGCTGATGGGGCCACGCATCAGGGGATGGGGACGGCGTCCAGCAGTTGCCGCACCGCAGCGGTGACATCGCGGCTCGGGTCGTCCACCAGCGGCTGCAGACGATGGGTAATGACGCCCATGGCCACCGTCTGCACGTCTTCCGGCAATACCATGACACGTTCATCGAGTAGCGCCCAGGCCTTGGCGGCATGCAGCAGCGCCAGTCCGGCGCGGGGCGACAGGCCGTGACTGAACTCGCCGGACTCGCGGGTGGCGTCGGTGAGGTCCTGAATGTAGTCGAGCAGGGGATTGCTGGCGCGCACCGCGTCCACCGCCTGTTGCATCTCGACGATCTGCGTCGGTGTCAACCGCGCCTCCAGATCCAGCAACATCGCGCGGCGCGATGTGCCCTTGAGCAGTTCCCGTTCCGCGTCCCGGTCCGGGTAACCCAGGTCGATACGCAACAGAAACCGATCGAGCTGCGATTCGGGCAGCGGAAAGGTACCGATCTGATGGCGCGGGTTTTGCGTCGCGATGACGAAGAAAGGTTCCGGCAGTGCATGAGTCACGCCATCGCTGGTGATCTGGCGTTCCTCCATGGCCTCGAGCAAGGCGCTCTGGGTTTTCGGCGTCGCGCGATTTATCTCGTCCGCCAGCACCACCGGCGCAAACACCGGACCGGGATGAAACTCGAAGCGGTCCTGCCCCGCCCGGTAGGTGGACACGCCGATGATGTCCGCCGGCAGCAGGTCGCTGGTGAACTGGATGCGCTTGAACTCCAGCCCCAGGGTTCGGGCCAGCACCTGGGCCAGGGTGGTCTTGCCGACCCCCGGCAGGTCTTCGATCAACAGGTGGCCGCGGGCGAGCAGACAGGCCAGCGCCAGACGCACCTGCCGGTCCTTGCCGAGGATGACTTGATTGATCTGCGCCACCACCTCCGCGAGCAGGGCGGTGGAATCGGGCAGGGCGGCGGGCTTGATCAGTGACGTCACAGCGGTCCTCGCAACGGGAACATTTTCAATCAACTACAAGGATTGTAGCCGAGAATGGGGACGGGCTCGTGCCCGATCCCGGGCCGTGAAATATTTGCCGCAAATGCGCAAAGGGAATCATGCCGTGGGCCGGCACGAACTTGGCGCCGCGACCGAGAGTTACAAGTGGCAAGATACAAGATACAAGGGAAAGGCTTGAGCTCGGGCGCATTTCTCTTAATTGCTTGTATCTTGAAACTTGCGCCTTGTTCCCCTCCTGCTGCGGGCGAAGCCCGGACCGCTAGAAACCCGATTTTTCTCATACCGACGGGGCCGTTAGAATACCCGACCCGCTTTGATGGGTTTATAGGTAGATGATTTATCAGGACTCCTTCGATGTGATCGTGATCGGTGGCGGCCATGCCGGCACCGAGGCGGCGCTGGCGGCCGCGCGCATGGGCGCGCGCACCCTGCTGCTCACCCACAACATCGAGACCATCGGCCAGATGTCCTGCAATCCCGCCATCGGCGGCATCGGCAAGGGCCACCTGGTGAAAGAGATCGACGCCCTCGGCGGTGCCATGGCGCGGGCCACCGATAAAGCCGGGATCCAGTTTCGTACCCTGAATGCGCGCAAGGGTCCGGCGGTGCGCGCGACCCGCGCCCAGGCCGACCGGGTGTTGTACAAGGCGGCGATTCGTCGCGCCGTCGAGACCCAGCCTAACCTCAGCGTGTTCCAGCAATCCGCCGACGACCTGATTGTGGAAAACAATCGCGTCGCCGGGGTGGTGACCCAGCTCGGCCTCAAGTTCCGCGCCAGCGCGGTGGTGCTCACCACCGGCACCTTCCTCGGCGGGCGCATCCATGTGGGCGAGAGCAATCATCAGGGCGGGCGCGCCGGGGACATGCCTTCGATCTCCCTGGCCAAACGTCTGCGCGAGCTGCCGTTTCGGGTCGACCGGCTCAAGACCGGCACGCCGCCGCGCATCGACGGGCGCAGCATTAATTACGATGTATTGACCGAACAACCCGGCGACGAGCCGGTGCCGGTGTTCTCCTATCTCGGTTCCACCGCCGAGCATCCGCGCCAGGTGTCCTGTCACATCACCTACACTAACGAACGCACCCACGACCTGATCCGCGCGGGTCTCGATCGCTCGCCCATGTACAGCGGCGTCATCGAAGGGGTCGGGCCGCGCTATTGTCCATCCATCGAAGACAAGGTGGTGCGCTTCGCCGACAAGACTCAACATCAGATCTTCGTCGAACCGGAAGGGCTCGACACCCACGAAGTCTATCCCAACGGCATTTCCACCAGCCTGCCCTTCGATGTGCAGTTCGCCTTGGTGCGCAGCATCGCCGGGTTCGAAAACGCCCACATCACCCGCCCCGGTTATGCCATCGAATACGATTACTTTGATCCGCGTGATCTGCAGCCGACCCTGGAAACGAAAGTGATGCCCGGATTGTTTTTCGCCGGCCAGATCAACGGCACGACCGGGTACGAAGAGGCCGGCGCACAAGGCTTGCTCGCCGGCATCAATGCCGCGCGTCAAGTACAGGAAAAAGACACCTGGTATCCGCGCCGGGACGAGGCCTATCTCGGTGTGCTGGTGGACGACCTCATCACCCGCGGCACCACCGAGCCCTATCGCATGTTTACCTCGCGGGCCGAGTATCGTTTGTTGTTGCGCGAAGACAATGCGGACCTGCGCCTGACTGAAAGCGGCCGCGACCTGGGACTGGTGGACGATGCACGTTGGCGCGTGTTCAGTGACAAGCGCGAAGCCGTCGCGCGGGAACAACAGCGCCTGCGTGACACCTGGATGTCGCCCAACAACGTTGACGACGAAGCCGCGATCCGCATTCTCGGCCAGTCGTTAAACAAGGAAGCGCGCCTGCTCGACCTGTTGCGGCGCCCGGATGTGGATTATGCGGGCCTCATGACCTTGCCCGGTGCCGGCGAGCCAGTCACCGATGCGCAAGTCGCGGCGCAGGTGGAAGTTCAGGCCAAGTACGCCGGCTACATTGATCGCCAGCATGAGGAAATCGAGCGTCACCGGCGCCATGAAGAAATGCCGCTGCCCGAGAATATCGACTACGGCAATGTGCGCGGTCTGTCCGCGGAAGTGCAGCAGAAACTGGATGCGCACAAGCCCGCGACCCTGGGCCAGGCGGCGCGCATCTCCGGGGTCACGCCGGCGGCGATTTCGCTTCTGTTAGTGCATTTGAAGAAAAAGTCGGCTTGAGGCGTGATTGCCATAGGCAGTGTCCCAAGGGAGTAACAAGTTTCAAGATACAAGTAATGTTTCTTGTACCTTGCTACTTGCATCTTGAACCTTCTTTCATACTGCGCGAATTTTTTCGTCGACCGGCGGTCATACCAAGACCACATTCCAAATTCGAAGCCAATCCAGGAGGAATCACCATGGGAAAAATCATCGTTGCCGCACTGATCGGTCTGATTGCGCTGCCGGTTGCCCACGCCGATACCGGCATCGTCACCAAGAAGAGCGCCAACTCGGTGGCGGCCACTTTGGATTGCCTCGAATCCACCCTCAGGGCCAAGGGCATGACCATTTTCGCAAGGGTCGATCACGACGACGGTGCCAGCAAGGTGGGGCTGACCCTGCGCCCGACCGAGTTGTTGATCTTCGGCAACCCCAAGCTGGGCACCCAGCTCATGACCAGCAATCAGACCGCGGGCATGGATCTGCCCATGAAGGCGCTGGCCTGGCAGGACGCAGAGGGCACCGTGTGGTTGAGCTACAATGACCCGGCCTATCTCGCCGCCCGCCACGGCATAGATGATCGGGCCGAGGTCATCAAGAAGATGACCGGGGCATTGGGTAAGTTCTCCGACAAGGCGACCCAGCCAGCCGCGAAAGACTGTTAACAAGAGTCACGAGTGCCAGACAAGAGCAGATACAAGTTTCAAGACACAAGATGCAAGATTTATAAAAAGTTGCGTGCCCCTGATCGTCGGCGTCAGGGTGGCTTTGTTTTAAACTGCCGGGCGTGATGAGTGACATACCGAAAGAGCAACTCGCGCGGCAGTTAGGTGACGGCGTTCGGGCCCTGGGGCTGGAGATTCTGCCCGACGCCACGACCCGGCTGTTGGATTACCTGGCGCTGCTGGCGAAATGGAACCGCACCCATAACCTGACCGCGGTGCGGGATCCCGCCGAAATGGTGACCCGGCATTTGCTCGACAGCCTGGCGGTGGTGCCTTATGTGCGCGGCCCGCGGGTCGCCGACCTGGGCAGCGGCGGCGGCCTGCCGGGCATTCCCCTGGCCTGCGCCTTGCCCGCCTGCGAGTTTGTGCTCATCGAAAGCAGGGACAAGAAATGCCAGTTTTTGCGCCACGCGACCGCGGCCCTTGGCCTTGGAAACGTACAGGTGGCGCGCAGCCGTATCGAGGAATATCGACCGCAGGGGAAATTTGATACGCTAGTCGCCCGCGCGCTCGCGGACCTGCCCACGCTGTTGCAGGTGAGCGAGCATCTGTGGGGGCCCGGGGGGAGGTTCCTCGCAATGAAGGGTACGCGGCCGGACGCAGAGCTGGCGCGATTGCCCGCACAATATAAATTAGTCAACGTGGAGCCGTTGCTGGTCCCGGGCCTGCAGGCAGAGCGCCACCTCGTTATTATTGAGCAACCCGCTGTTTGAACGATATCGCACACATCGTGGCAAAGATTCTCGCAGTCGCGAATCAGAAAGGTGGGGTCGGTAAGACCACGACCGGCATCAACGTGGCGGCCTCCCTCGCGCAGGCCGGGCGCCGCGTCATGCTCATCGACATCGATCCGCAAGGCAAC
>CAMYOD010000038.1 GCA_947259975.1 uncultured Gammaproteobacteria bacterium | reverse complement strand
CAGTTCAATGTGCTGGATACCGAGAAGCTGAGAGATGCGCAGAAACACCCGGAGAATTACCGTGACCTCGTGGTCCGTGTAGCCGGTTTCAGTGCTTTCTTCTGTCAGCTCAATAAGGGAGTACAGGACGAGATCATCGAGCGAACTCTACAGCGTTGCTAGTAAGGTTAAAGAAAACAGCATAACCGGCGCGGCATACCGCCGCGCCGGCCCGATTGTCACCAGGAGACGTGCAGGAGTACCACGATGTCGAAACCTAACGCCCGCCTGCCAACGGCCCTGGCCGCGCTCGCCGCGTTGAGCGTCCTCCTGGCGGCGCCACCGATCGTGTCTGCAGACGAGACCGGCGAGCCTGCCAAAACGGCTTTGGGCAACGAGGTCCCCGAGCGCAAGCGAACCACCCTCGGCCTCTATGTCACAGCCGCCGAGGCCTATGAAATGTGGCTATCCGCAGCGGACAAGGTGAAGGTCATCGACGTGCGCACACCCGAGGAATACGCCTTCGTCGGCCACCCCGAGATGTCCTGGAACATCCCGATTGCCTTCGTGACTTACCAGTGTAAGGGCGGCAGGTTCGAGTATGGCTCGAGGATGAACCCGGACTTCGTCGCCCATGTCCTGGAGGTCGCCGCTCCGACCGACGTTCTGCTGGTCACGTGCCGATCGGGAGGGCGCAGTGCCATGGCGGTGAACGCGCTGGCGGCCGCCGGGTTCAAAAACGCCTACAACATCGTCGACGGGGTGGAAGGAGACAAGGTGCACGATCCCGATAGCGTCTTTGACGGCAAGCGGATGAGAAACGGCTGGAAGAACTCGGCGCCCTGGGTGTACAGCATCGATCCCGAGAGGGTCATCCTCGAACAGGGCACTGCCAGGCAGGCGCAATGACAACGGAGAATGCCATGAACGATAAGCCACGACGCATCGCTATCAACATGGGCGGCGGGTTCGTCCCCGGTATGAACGCGGTGGTTATGGGCGTGACGGTGGCCGCGGCGGAGCTGGGTTGGGAGGTGTTAGGCATCCGTGACGGCTTCGCCGGCCTGCTCGAACCCGGTGATTATCCCGACGGCGGCCTGGTACCCCTGCCGCCGCAGTCGGCTGATCTCATGGATCCGGCTGCCTCGGGCGTGCTGGGTCAGTCACCCTGGGTGAATCCGTTCCATATGCGCCATGTAAACGACGACGGGATGGCCGAGGAGGTTGATCGTTCCGACGAACTGCTGGCGGCGTTGCAAGAGCAGGGCATCGATGCACTGGTTTCTGTGGTTGGCGGCCGTGGGCTGAGTGTCCTCTACAAACTGCATCGCAAGGGCCTGAACACGGTGTGTGTTCCGCGCTCGATCGAGAATGACATCGCCTCGACCATGGTGTCTTTCGGATTCAACAGCGCGCTCAGTTTCACGATCGAGATGCTGGACCGGGCACGCGAAGCCGCGAGGTCTTCCAGGCAGATCGGCGTCGTCGAGGTACCGGGCGAACAAGCTGGTTGGTTGGCATTGCAGGCCGGTATTGCCGCCGGCGCTGACGTCATACTGATCCCGGAATTGGCTGTAGATCTCGACGCGGTTGCCGATTACCTGCGCGGGAAGATGAGTGTCACAAGGTCGTTCGGCCTGGTGGTCGTGGCCGAGGGCATCGAGCTGGAGGAAGCTCCGGCCAGTGCCGACAAGCCGTCTTCGATGCAAGCGTCTTTGTCGCCGCACGCGACTGGCGACGCGACCGGTTTTGCCATACAGAGGTCCGGCAGGGCGGCGAAGATCGTCGCCAATCGGCTGCAGCTCAAGCTTGCGGAAAAGACTCATCCGCTGGTACTCGGGTCCTGGGCGCGCGGCGGCCGGCCGACCGCGGTTGACCGCCAGCTGGGTCTTGCCTACGGTGCCGGAGCGATTCGCGCACTTAACGCCGGCGAGGAAGGCGTGATGGTTGCCTTCCAGCCGCCGGATATTGCCTTCGTGCCACTGCTCGAAGCAATCAACAAGGTGCGCACCGTGCCCGCA
>CAMYOD010000037.1 GCA_947259975.1 uncultured Gammaproteobacteria bacterium | reverse complement strand
AAGTTACAAGTTACAAGTTACAAGTTACAAGTTACAAGTTACACAAGCATTTTGCGGCGTATTCCGATAAGGAGGTAAACGGGGGTATCAACTGTTGCTTCTTTTCCCTTGCAACTTGTAGCTTGCATCTTGCAACTTAGTTACAAACATCGCATCTCCATAACTGAAGAATCGATAACGTTCCTCGACGGCATGCCGATATGCAGCCAGAACATTCGCCGTACCGGCGAAGGCGCACACCAACATCAAGAGCGTTGACTCCGGCAGATGAAAATTCGTAATCATTGCATCGACAATATGAAAACGGTAGTCAGGGTAGATAAAAATGTCGGTGTCGCCGGCGAAAGGCTTCAATTCGTGATCGACTGCTGCACTCTCCAGGGCGCGTACCGTGGTCGTACCGACCGCGATGATGCGTCCGCCCCGCGAACGTGTCGCGTTGACCTGATCGCAGACCTCCCGTGAAATCTCGACGTACTCATGATGCATAACGTGATCGGCCGGATCCTCGACACGCATCGGCTGAAACGTGCCGGCACCTACATGCAGCGTCAAGAAAACGCTCTGGACCCCCATGCTGCGCACCCGATGCAGCATGGCTTCATCAAAGTGCAAGCCGGCGGTAGGCGCGGCCACCGCGCCTGATTTTTGTGCATATACGGTCTGGTAGCGGTCCCGATCTTCGGTCGCAGCTGGACGTGTGATATACGGCGGTAAGGGCACGTGACCCAGCGCATCGAGGATCTGTAATACCGGACCGCCGACAACAAATTCAACCACCCAGAAGGCCTGCCGGCGTTCATGGACCCGCGCCGTGGCGCCGTGACCGAAGTCGATCTCCTGGCCCGGGCGCGGCGGCTTGCTCGCACGTATCTGGGCGAGCACCGTGGTTTCGCCGAGAATCCGCTCCACCAGCAATTCCACCGCGCCGCCGCTGTCTTTGTGCCCAAACAGGCGTGCCGGAATGACCCGCGTGTCATTGAATACAAGCAGATCACCGGGTACGAGCAATTCCGGTAGATCGGAAAAGCGCAAATCCCGGATCTGCCCCGTGCTGCCGGCGATTGCGAGCAGACGCCCGCCCCCGCGTTGTGCAAGCGGCCGCTGCGCTACCAATTCTTCGGGCAGTTCGAAATAAAAATCTGACTTACGCATGGATCGCCGGCTCTATGGCATGTTCATCGGCTTGCTGATACAGCAAGAATCATTATACTGGCGTTGCTATCTCTGCCGGGGTGGCGGAACTGGTAGACGCGCCGGATTCAAAATCCGGTGGTGGCAACACCGTGTCGGTTCGACTCCGACCCTCGGTACCAACCCTTCTATACGTCGGCCCTGCACCGGCCCTAACAAGAAACGCGAGACATCATGTCCGGCACTAAATTTTCACTCGAAGTTCAGCCCGTCCTGCCAGCCGGCCTCGCCAGGTTACAGGATCTGGCGGATGACCTGCTCTACAGCTGGGACCGGCACGTCCGCAACCTGTTTTACAAACTGGACCCGGAGCTATGGGAAAGCTGCGGCCACAACCCGCGGGTGTTTCTGCGCCGCATCAGCCAGGAGCGTTTGAATCGGGCGGCCGAGGATCCACTTTATGTTAAGAAATATAACAGTTGCCTGTCTGCCTATGACACCTATATAAACCAAAAATCCATTCCCGCGATCAACGATCATCTGGATACGGATGAGGATCTGATAGCGTATTTTTGCGCCGAATTCGGACTTCACGAGAGCTTGTCCATCTACTCGGGGGGGCTTGGCATACTCGCCGGCGACCATTGCAAGGCGGCAAGTGATATGGGTCTGCCGTTTATCGCCGTCGGTCTGCTTTACAGTCGCGGCTACTTTCACCAGACCATCGACGGCCAGGGCAACCAGCACGCGCACTACATCGAAACGGATTTTGCCGATATCCCGGTATTTCCGGCAATCGACCCACAGGGGCAGGAAGTCCACATCAAGGTACCGATCGGCGATCATGATGTGGAAGCCAAGGTCTGGCGTGCCGAAGCCGGCCACATTACCTTGTATCTGCTGGACACGGATATTGCTGAAAATACGTCGGCCGACCGTCGCATTACCCATCAACTTTACGGTGGAGACAATTCCACCCGCATAAAACAGGAGATCATCCTCGGTGTCGGCGGCGTCCGCGCCTTGCGTGCGCTCAAACACAAACCCACCGTCTGGCATATCAACGAGGGACATGCGGCATTCCTGGTACTCGAGCGCTGCCGCGAACTGACCGCTACGGGCCTGAGTTTTGATGCCGCACGTCAGGCCGTGGCGGCAGCGACCGTATTCACGACACATACGCCCGTACCTGCCGGCCACGATATTTTTGACCGCAGCCTCGTGCACACACACATGACCCGCTATATCAAGGAACTTGGGCTCAGCGAAGATGCCTTCATGCGGCTGGGTACCGGTCCCGAACATCCGGATCAGTTCAACCAGACGGCGCTCGCCTTGCGTGGCTCGCGGTATCACAACGGTGTCAGCCAGATTCATGGCAGTGTGGCGTCGGACATGTGCGGCTTCATCTGGCCACAAATCGCAGCCGACGAAAACCCTATGGAATTCGTAACCAACGGCGTGCACGTCCCTACTTTCCTGCACCGCGAATGGTCTTACGTCTTCGACGTTCATTTCGAAGAGGAATGGCGCGACAAAATGCTTGAACCGGAATTCTGGGAAGGGATCGAGCATATCCCCGATCACGCGTTCTGGAGTTCCCACCAATCGATCAAGACGGCGCTGCTCGAAGATCTGCGTGCGCGTCTCACCGCGCAGCACTGCAGGAACGGAATGGGCACGGGCGAAGTCAGGCGGGTCACGGCATTTCTGCAGCCCGATGTCCTGGTGGTGGGCTTCGCGCGCCGCTTTGCGACCTATAAACGTGCGGCCCTGCTTTTCTCTGACCCGGAACGTCTTGCGCGCATGGTGAATGATGCGGACCGGCCGATAGTCTTTCTATTTGCCGGCAAGGCGCACCCAAATGATGTGCCGGGCCAGGACCTCATGCGCACGATTACTGATTTTTCCCGCCAGAGCGCCTTCGAAGGCAAAATCCTGCTGGTCGAAGGCTATGATATGTCGCTGGCGCGGCGCCTGGTTGCCGGTGTCGATGTCTGGCTCAACACCCCCGAATATCCGCTCGAGGCCAGCGGCACCTCCGGGCAGAAGGCGGCGATCAATGGTGTCATAAACCTCAGCGTACTGGATGGCTGGTGGGGCGAGGGCTACCGGGAGGACAGTGGCTGGGCGATCACCCCCCATGGTATTGGCTTTGATCCCTACGAGCGGGATCGGGAGGAAGCCCTCGAATTACTCGACATAATCGAACACCAGGTCGTGCCTATGTACTATGACCGCAGCGGCAAGGGCTTCTCCAATGACTGGGTGCAGATGCAGAAACGCAGCATGGTGAATGCCCTGCCCCGCTTCAACGGCCAGCGTATGGTCATGGATTACGTGCGCAATTTCTATGGCGCGGCCGCGATCCAGGGGCGTAAGCTCACGGCGGACAACCATGCCCCGGCAACGCGATTGGCGGAATGGAAGCAGCGGATTAGTGAGGCCTGGCCGAAGATTCGATTCCAACGTCTCGACGATCCACCCGCTGAAATCAAGAGTGGCGAGTCGCTGATTATTCGTGTCGCGGCGGAACTCAATGGCCTGACATCCGACGATGTGGCGGTTGAATGTCTGCTCGGCACGGGCAGCGATGATGATGATTTTACACCGGAAGCATCAAAGGAATTCATGTCTGTGGATCAGGACGCCGGCGGCGCCACGATCTTCGAATTGAATCTGGATCTCGAAACCTGCGGGCTTTACCAATACAAAATCCGCATCTATCCGCGCCACGAACTGTTGAGTCATCCGTTCGAGAGCGGGCAAATGCTGTGGCTTTAAAAACAGTTTCGAGTGGCGAGGTAGAAAAGACCCGGTCTTCCTTGGCCCTCGTCACTCATCCCTCGTTTACTGGTTAGGTGCGACCATAGAGTCCGTTCATGGTGCGCAGGCGGTCGCTGAGATCGTCCGGCACCTGGTCCCAGCTGAAACGCCATTGCCAGTTGCCGGTCTCGGTGCCCGGCGTGTTCATACGGTGGGTGCTGCCGAGTCCAAGCACATCCTGCATGGGAATCACGGCGAGTTCCGCCACAGAGGCCAGCGCGCTGCGGATCAACGGCCAGGGCATCGTCTCCGTCGAATGTCCCAGGTAGGCGGCTACGCGCTGGCGCGTCGACTCCGGCAAGGCCTCGTGCCAACCGCGCGAAGTGTCATTATCGTGCGTTCCCGTATACACGACGCTGTCGCGCGCGAGATTATGGGGCAGATAGGGGTTGTTCCCGTCACCGTCGAACGCGAACTGCAATATGGACATACCCGGCAGACCAAAGGCACGACGCAGGGCGTGTACTTCCGGCGTGATATGGCCCAGGTCTTCCGCCACCAATGGCAACTGGCCGAAGTGTCGGCGCAAGGTTTCAAACAGCGCGTGACCGGGCGCCGGGACCCAGCGGCCGGTCACGGCAGTCGCCTCGCTGGCCGGTATCTCCCAGTAACTCTCGAAACCGCGGAAGTGATCGATGCGGATGAGGTCGAACCTTGCGAGCAGGGTCTCGAGCCGCTCGACCCACCAGGCGAAACCATCCGCCTGCATTCGCTCCCAGCGATACTGAGGATTCCCCCAGCGTTGTCCATGCGCGGCGAAATAATCCGGTGGCACCCCGGCCACCGATTCCGGCCGACCCGCAGCGTCGAGGGCAAAATACTTGCGATCCACCCAGACGTCCACGCTGTCATGGGCGACGAAAATGGGCATATCGCCGAATAACAGCACGCCACGCTCGTTGGCATAGCGCCTCAAGGCCTGCCACTGCCGTTCGAAGAGGAATTGTTCGAGCCTGAAATGCGCCAGCTTATCGCGCAGGCGCGTGCGTGCGTCGGCCAGCGCCGCCGCATCCCGGTCGCGCACGCTCGCTGGCCATTCCCACCACGGGGCATGTCCGGCCGCGTCGCGCAAGGCCTGAAATAACGCATAGTCCTCAAGCCAATAGGCCTGCCGCTGCACGAAGGCCTGATAAGCCGCCGCGATCTCGCTCTCGGCACTCGCCGCCAGGGTTCGGCCGACCGCCGCCAGGGCAGCATCCCAACCGTCGTCCATGGGCGGTTCGATCAGACCTTCTTCCGCGAGACGCCGGACACTGATCATATGTGCGTGACCGGCGTGCAGGGAAAGCGCATTGTAGGGTGAGCCGTCGGCGTGGGTGGGGCCGATTGGCAGCAGCTGCCAAACACTCACGCCCGCGGCGGCAAGAAAATCGACGAAGCGATAGGCATCCGGTCCCAAGGTGCCGCAGGTGCCCGCACCCGGCAGCGAGGTAAGGTGTGCGAGGATGCCGCTGCGACGACGCTCGAAGGGGCCCTGCGGCCCGCTCATGCCGCCGACTGGCCGCGACGCATCACGCCGCCGGCCTGTGGCGCGCCGCCGCCGTGAGTGAAGGCATGGGCCAGATACTCAGGGGGATCCGCGCCGAGAATCTGGTACAGATTGGCCAGGTGCGTACGATAGAGCCGATCGAAATCGCGGACCGAATCCGCGGGATTGTAGTCACCGAACCACCAGGCCCAGTCCGAACCTTCACACACCGCCAGCTGTTCCATGGCCGCGGCCAGGCGCGCACCGGAAAGTTCGCCGGCATCCACGACCGAATCATAGGTACGCTTTGCGTCGCACAACATGTCCCAGCCGCGATTCTTGTCCGGGTCACCGATCCAGGTGGAAAACGACCCATGCACCCAGCTGCCGGCGACCAGATTCGGAAGTTCCACGATCGTCGGACGATCGCGTAAATAGTCAGCGAAGGTCGTCAACTCCAGTTGCGGGTGGTCGGCAAGCTTCTCGTACAAGGCGGACAGAAAATAGTATCCGTTATTGGGGTAATACTCCCATGCGTTTTCGCCATCGAGGATGATTGACACCACGCTGTGCGGGTTTTCCCGACAGGATTCCGCAATGTTCTCCAGATGGCGGATCAAATCCAATACGGCATCGTCCGCATGCCAATCCGAATACGTAAAACCGACCAGATCGGACAATCCATCGTCACGAAAGAAACACCCCAGTTTGCCTTTGCTCAGTCGATAGCCACGATGGACACATCGCGCCTGGGTCTCGCCCGCACTCGCGGACGCGGCCAGGCTGTTGCTGAGCACGCTGCCGCCGGATGCCGCCCACTGGAAGCCTTCCTTTTCGAGCAAACGCAATGTGTCCACGCTTACACTGCCTTCCGACGGCCAGCAACCCTGCGGCCGGATGTCGAAGTACTGTTCAAACCGCTCGATTCCGCGCCGAATATGCCATTGGGCGCGCTCCGCGCCGCCGGGATAGCTTTCCGCCACCGGCAGCTGGACGTCGGGCATGGCCTCGCGCGCGGACTGCAGATCCAGCAGTAAAGGCACAATCGGATGCGCATAGGGAGTCATGGACAACTCAATCTGCCCCGCTTCGGCAAGCCGTTTGTAGCGACCGATCACACCGGCGAGCAATTCCCCGATCACGCCCAGAAGTTGGCGCCGATCCTGTAAACTGAAGCCCGTGCCCTTCTCTACCAGCACTGTGATCCGTGGGTCCTGTCGACGCACGGTCTCGCCCACCCAGACCAGGTGGTACCACACCAGAATATCGGCAAGGTACTGCTCCGAAAGATAGATTGCGGCATCCGGATGCTCAAGCAGATGCGTGGCAAGATCGGCAAGGCGGCGAAACGGTGGAAACGGATCGATCAGGTGCTTTTCGTTCGCCCGCAGACAAGCACGAATCAGGCTGACACGCTGCTCAGGATCGGACGGCAGCACCGCCCGATCCAATGCGCCCAGCACCGGGTCCGCGATGGGCGTACCGCCCTCGAGAAAGCCGTTCACCTGCTGCGCATAGTCCGCAATCTGGTCCAGTAAGATGGGTGCGAAATTGACCACTGCACGGGCCCCGGGATTCGCTTCCAGGTGCGAAGCCATGTCGACATAGTCCTTGATCGCATGCAGATAGGTCCAGGGTAACTGGTATTCGCGACTGGAGAGGTCCCGGTATTCCGGTTGGTGCATATGCCAGCACAGCACCACCTTGAGGTGCGGCTCAGCGGACATGGTGCAACTCCTGGCCCAACATCTCGGGTGTGACGAGCACAACGCCGCCCGGGCTCACATAGAAACGACTGGCGTCTTCCTCCGCATCCTCGCCGATCACCATCCCCTCTGGAATGTGACAGCCCTTATCGATGACCGCATTTTTCACCGTGCAATAACGGCCGATGTCCACATTTGGCAGCACCACCGACTTCTCCACCGTCGAGTAGGAATTGACGCGCACGCCGGAGAACACTAGCGAGTCGCGCACGGTCGCCCCGGAAATGATGCATCCCCCGGAGACCATGGAGTCGACCGCCATGCCGCGACGCTCGTCCTCGTCGAAAATGAATTTCGCCGGCGGCAGCTGCTCCTGATAGGTCCAGATCGGCCATACGTCATCGTAAAGATTAAGCTCCGGGGTAATACCGATGAGTTCGAGATTCGCCTCCCAAAAGGCATCCACCGTACCCACATCGCGCCAGTAGGATTGTTTCTGTGTCTGCACATCACGAAACGGATAGGCCATCACACGATATTTCTCAATCGCGGAAGGAATAATATCCTTGCCGAAATCGTGCGATGAGTGACTGCTGTCCGCATCCTTGATCAATTGTTCGAACAAGAACGCGGCATTGAACACATAGATACCCATGGAGCCGAGTGCGACATCGTCACGCCCTGGGATGGGCTCCGGCTGATCCGGCTTTTCAACGAAATCGATGATGCGGCCGTCGCCGTTGACACTCATGACACCGAATTCGCGCGCACGCTCGAGATCGACCTCGATACAACCGACGGTCATGTCCGCGCCATGCTCCACGTGATGCGCAATCATTGGGCCGTAGTCCATCTTGTAAATATGGTCGCCCGCCAGCACCAGGATATAGCTCGGATCATGGTTACGCACGATATCGAGATTCTGATACACCGCATCCGCAGTACCGGCGTACCAGGACGTTTCGATACGTTGCGATGCGGGCAGCAACTCGATAAATTCGCCCAGCTCACCGCGCAGAAAGCTCCAGCCGCGATGGATATGCTGGATGAGTGAGTGCGCCTTGTATTGCGTCAGTACACCGATGCGCCTGATACCGGAGTTAACGCAATTGGAGAGGGCGAAATCGATAATGCGGAATTTCCCGCCGAAGGGCACCGCCGGTTTCGTACGCCAAAGGGTCAGATGCTTGAGGCGGGAACCGCGGCCGCCGGCCAGAATCAGGGCCAGCGTTTCTCGTGTGAGTCGACTTACAAAACGGGGGTTGCTGTCGGAACCCATTGATACCGCCTCCAAACGGATCCTGTGAGCGCCCGTTGCCGGAGGTAACCTGCGCGGAATCCGGCGACTCACGAAAAGAAGCTATATGTTAACATTAAATATTGATACGCGACGGAAAAACAAACCGTAACACTCGACCATTAGCCTGATGCTGCAATGAAATTGAAACCCAGTGCCGCAAAAAACAGTGAGGCCCTGACACCGGAATTGGAGTCGGTGATCGAGGCGCGTCACCATGACCCCTTTGCCGTGCTCGGCAGGCATGCGACCCCTGACGGGGCCGTGGTGCGCAGCCACATCCCCGGGGCGACCGACGTCCGTCTTATCGAGGCCGATGCGGCGATGCGGCGTATCCCCGACACCAGCCTGTTCGAGTGGCGGGGCCCGGCAGACGCCCTGCCCGACCGCTATCAGGTCGCCTGGCGCGATCGCCACGGTCACGAGCACACCGCCTTCGACCCCTATTGCTTTCCGCCCGTGGTATCGGAATACGATCTCCATTTGTTCGCCGAGGGCCGGCATTGGCATATCTATCGGGTGCTCGGTGCCCATCACTGTCATGTAGACGGCGTCGCGGGTGTGCGCTTTGCGACCTGGGCGCCCAATGCGCAACGGGTCAGCGTGGTCGGCGACATGAACGACTGGGACGGGCGTGCCCACCCCATGCGCAGCCGCGGTGCCAGCGGTGTATGGGAGTTGTTCATCCCCGGCCTCAATGTGGGGACGCTTTACAAATTTGAGATTCGCAATCGCGATTCGGGTGCACTGCATACCAAATCGGACCCCTACGGTCAGCGCTATGAAGTACGTCCCAATACCGCATCGATCGTTAACCCGGAAACCACGCATGACTGGCAGGATCAGACGTGGATGCAGCAGCGTCAGGAGGCCGACTGGCTAAGCCGGCCGATTTCAGTCTATGAGGTGCACCTTGGCTCGTGGCAACGGGACGCGGAGGGTCAGTTTCTCGATTTTCGCGAACTGGCGCGGCGTATGGTCCCTTACGTCAAGGACCTGGGTTTTACCCACATCGAGTTATTGCCAATCTCCGAACATCCGCTCGACGCCTCCTGGGGCTATCAACCGGTGGGCTATTACGCCGTTACCAGCCGGTTTGGCAGCGCCGATGATTTCCGCTACTTCGTAGACTACTGCCATAAACACGACATTGGTGTCTTCCTCGACTGGGTGCCCGCGCATTTTCCGAAAGATCCGCACGGGCTGGCACGCTACGATGGGACTGCGCTGTATGAACACGAAGATCCACGACGTAGCGAGCACCGGGAATGGGGTACGCTGGTATTCAACTACGGACGTGCCGAGGTCAAAAACTTCCTGCTATCCAACGCTGTCTTCTGGCTCGAGGAATTTCACATTGACGGCTTGCGGGTCGACGCCGTGGCCTCAATGTTGTATTTGGATTATTCCCGCAGCGAGGGTGAGTGGTTACCAAACCAATACGGCGGCAATGAAAATCTCGAGGCTGTCGAGTTTTTACGCGAACTCAATCGCGTAACCCATGAGCAGTGCCCGGGCAGCCTGACGATGGCAGAGGAATCCACTTCCTGGCCCATGGTATCGCGCCCGACTTACCTCGGCGGCCTGGGTTTCACGCTCAAATGGAATATGGGGTGGATGAACGACAGCCTGGAGTATTTTCATCTTGATCCGATTCATCGTCGCTATCACCACGACAAACTAACCTTCAGTATGCTTTATGCATTCACGGAAAACTTTGTGCTGCCCTTTTCGCATGATGAAGTCGTTCATGGCAAGGCATCGATGTTATACAAGATGCCGGGAGACGACTGGCAGCGGCGCGCCAATCTGCGTCTGTTATACGCCTACCAATTCACGCATCCAGGCAAAAAATTGATGTTTATGGGCTGTGAGTTCGCACAGGGTCCTGAATGGAGTCACGACCAAACGCTCGATTGGTATGTCCTCGATTATCCCGAACATAAAGGTATTCAGGCATTGGTCCGTGAACTCAACCGGCTCTACGGCAGCCGCACCTGTTTGCACTTCAACGATTTTGATTGGCAGGGTTTCGAGTGGATCGACTGTCATGATGCCGAGCAGTCAGTACTAACCTACCTGCGCAAACGTGATGACGAGTTCCTGGTCATAGTACTCAACTTCACACCGGTCACGCGCCACAACTATCGCATCGGTGTGCCACAGCCCGGCTATTACCACGAGATTCTAAACACGGACGCCACGATGTTCGGCGGCGGAAATGTCGGTAACGGTGGCGGCGTCGACGCCGAGACATTCCCCTGGATGGGTCATCCCTGCTCGATCAACGTCACCCTGCCGCCGCTCGCCGCAGTGGTATTTTCCTTGACCGCCGACTGATCGCATGGCCGAAGTCCGGGCGACGACCGGCAACGGACGTCGCCGGGGAGATACCGTCAGGCGCGTTCGAATTGATCCGCAATACTCGATGAAAATTCTGTTTGTCGCCAGTGAAGCGACTCCATTCATAAAAACCGGCGGACTTGCCGACGTCGGCGGGAGCCTGCCCAAGGCACTGGCTGCCCTGGGGCATGATGTGCGCATTCTGCTGCCGGGCTACCAGGCCATCGCTATCCACGACCACGGCTTCAAAGTGGTCGCCGACCTCACCCTGCCATCAATCGGCGGTACGGCGAGATTACTGCAGTCACGGCTGCCAGATGCGGCGGTACCGGTCTGGCTGGTTGATTATCCGCCCGCCTACGACCGTCCAGGACATCCCTACCTCGATGCGCAGGGCCGGGAGTGGTACGACAACGCCGAGCGCTTTGCGATTCTATGTCGCGCGGGCTGCAGTATTGCAATGAACGATGCAGATCTCGACTGGCGCCCGGACGTAGTGCACTGCAACGACTGGCAAAGCGGTTTGATTCCTGCGCTCCTGGGGAACGAACCGGAGCGGCCGGCGACGGTGTTCACCATTCACAATCTGGCTTACCAGGGCCTGTTTCCCGCCGACCGCTTCGAGTCACTTGGCTTGCCCGCGCATTTATGGGGCATCGAAGGTCTGGAATTCTACGACAACCTTTCATTCATCAAAGGCGGTCTGGTGTTCGCGGACTGGATCACGACTGTCAGTCCGAGCTACGCTGCGGAAATCTGTACTCCGGAATACGGCTGCGGACTCGACTCCTTGCTGTCACAGCGCCGTGATCGTCTTACGGGTATTCTTAACGGCGTCGACTATGACGTCTGGAATCCGGCTACCGACACCCTGACCACAAATCACTTCGACGTGGCCGACCTGGATGGAAAAAAAGCGTCGAAACAGGATCTGCAAAGGCTCGCCGGCCTGCCCGCTGATCCCGATGCCGCGCTCATTGGCACCGTGGGTCGGCTGGTCGAACAAAAGGGTGTCGACCTCATTACCGCGGCAATCCCGCAATTGATGCCCAGAAAGCTGCAATTCATCATCCTCGGCAGTGGTGAGGCGCGGTTTGAACAGCGACTACGTGAACTGGCGGACCGCTATCCCCAGCAACTGGCTGTGTTTATCGGTTACAACGAATCGCTCGCACACCAGATCGAAAGTGGCGCGGATATGTTTCTGATGCCGTCGCGCTTTGAACCTTGCGGACTGAACCAGCTGTATAGCCTTCGCTATGGCACCCTGCCCATCGTGCGCAGCACGGGTGGACTCAAGGATTCGGTTGTGGATACCAACGCGGCGACGCTCGCGGATGGAACCGCCAGTGGCATTGTGTTTGCGGAGGCGAGCTCGGAAGCGCTTGCAGAAGCCGTACGCCGGGCCCTTACGCTGTATTCCGACCCTGCCCGATGGCGACAAATCATGCGCCACGGTATGCAACAGGATTTCAGTTGGCGTCGTAGCGCGACACGTTACGTGGGGCTGTACAGGCGTGCGCTGGCAGCGGCCGATGATCGCGGCGAGAGTAAAGGCTAGACGTGCGGCCGGTCAGGCCACTTCAACCGGGATGAAACTCCGCGTCGCCTGGACACGATTGTTGTCGTCCACATACACGAGACATGGCTCAAATCCCGCCAGTTCCTTTTCATTGATTTCCGCATAGGCACACACAATCACAACATCACCCGGGTAGGCCTTGTGTGCGGCCGCCCCCATCACGGCAACGATTCCCGAATTTGCTTCCGCGCGTATCGCGTAGGTACTGAAGCGCTGCCCGTTGTTAACGTTGTATACCTCGACGCGCTCATACTCGCGAATGTCGGCGGCATCCAACAATTCGCCGTCAATCGCAATGGAACCTTCATAGTCCCGTTCCGAATGCGTGACGCGCACGCGATGAAGCTTCGAGCGAAGTAATGTCCGTTGCATAACGAGGGTTCTCAACTTGGGAAGGTCTATTATCCCGCTTTAGCGCTTGCGATTCAAACTCAGCTCGACGTTATCGATAAGCCGCGCTTTTCCCAGCCAGGCCGCGACAAGAATTACAAGCTCGCGGTCTTCTGCATGCGGTAGTGCCAGGTCCTGCTGGCGACGCACGGAAAGATAATCCACGCGGAAGCCAACATCTTGAAGTGCTTTAATTGCATCGGCCTCTAACGACGTTACTGCGTCACCACGTTCAATCAGCTGTGTACGTAGATCACACAAGATTTGATAAAGCTTTGGCGCTGCCTCCTGCTCCCACCCCACCAGGTAGCTGTTTCGTGAACTCAGCGCCAGCCCACTCGGTTCGCGCACGGTATCCACGCCGACAATCTCAATCGGCATTCCCAGATCGTCGACCATGCGCCGGATGACGAGCCACTGCTGATAGTCCTTCTTGCCGAACAATGCGACATCCGGCGAGACCAGATTGAGTAAACGATTGACCACCGTAGCGACACCGCGAAAGTGACCCGGGCGCATGGCACCACACAGGATCTCGCTCAGCACCGGCACGTCTACATAGGTTTGTGCATCGAGCCCGCGCGGATAGATCTCGCGATCACTCGGCAGAAACAGCAAATCGACACCGGCGGCGCGCAGCTTCTCCTGATCGGCCGGCAAAGTGCGTGGATAGGCGGCGAGATCCTCATCGGGACCAAACTGCATGGGATTGACATAGATGCTGGCGACCACCACATCACCGTACTCGCGCGCCGCCTCGACCAGACGCATATGGCCGGCATGTAGATTTCCCATGGTCGGCACAAACACGATACGCATGCGGGATCGTCGCCAGTTGGCCGCCGGCGCGCGCAATTCGCTTATCGTCTGGCTAATTTGCAACGGACATCGCTCGCAGCATTTCAGGGACTCATGAATTCAGGGCGCAGTAATCCAGCAGGCCTACAGACCGGTGTACACGGATGTGGTCTAGCTGTCGTAGGTATGTTCGGGGCCGGGAAATTCGCCGCTACGCACCGCATCCGCGAACATGCGAACCGCGGCCTCGATACTCGCTTGACCCGCCATGAAGTCCTTGGCGAACTTGGGCCGGTGATCGGGATAGAGTCCCAACATATCCTGCAACACCAGCACCTGACCGTCGCAGTGCGCACCGGCGCCGATGCCAATGGTCGGGATTTCCAGCTCCGACGTGATCTGCGCCGCCAATTCGGCGGGCACTGCTTCCAGCACCAGCAGGTCCGCGCCGGCATCCTGCAAGCTAAGTGCATCATTGCGCATTTGCGCGGCGGCCGTGGCGTCACGTCCCTGTACGCGGTAACCGCCGAAGCGATGCACCGATTGCGGGGTCAAACCCAAATGCGCGCAAACTGGAATTCCACGTGCGGTGAGAAATCGAACCGTCTCGACCATCACCTCACCGCCTTCCAGCTTTACCACTTGCGCGCCCCCTTCCTGCATCAAGCGCCCGGCACTTTGCAGCGCCTGTTCCGGGCCCAACTGGTAGCTCATAAACGGCAGATCGACAACCACTAAAGCACGCTCACAACCGCGGGTGACACAGTGACTGTGGTACACCATGTCGGTGAGAGTCACCGGCAGGGTGCTGTCATTGCCCTGAATCACCATCCCCAATGAATCACCCACCAGGACAACATCAATGCCGACACGATCAAGCATCTCCGCAAAACTATAGTCGTAGGCCGTCAGACAGGCGATCTTTTTGCCAGCACGTTTCATTGCGCGCAATGCGGTTACAGTAACAGCGTTCATGCTTGTGTCACCGCTAATGGGTTGAAAAAATGGCGTCCCGTTCGGATCTTGCGCACATGCTCGAGCAATACTGCGAAATCCTCATTGCTATCGACGAAATTGATATCGGCGGCATTGATGATTAGTAGAGGGCTCTTTGTATAGTTGTGGAAGAACCGTGTATAGGCATCCGCGAGTCGCTGCAGATAATCCCGCTCGATCAGACGTTCATAGGTGATGCCACGTTGCCGAATACGATCCGCCATCACATCGATGGGGGCCTGCAAATAGATCACCAGGTCGGGCACCGGTATCTCCGGGCTGATTTGCGCAAAGACCTGGTCATAGAGCCGTAATTCATCGTCGTCGAGCACCGTGCGCGCAAACAAGGCATCTTTCTCAAGCATAAAGTCCGCGACTCGTCCTGGCTGAAAGAAATCACGTTGCTTCAACTCCTCGAGCTGTCGCGCCCGCTGGAACAGGAAGAAAAGCTGTGTCGGCAGCGCATACTGACGCGGTGACTCATAGAAACGCTCCAGAAACGGGTTCGCCTCCGGCCGTTCCAACATCAGTTCGCAGCCAAAGGCGTCGGCCAGCCGGCGGGCGAGACTGGTCTTGCCGACGCCGATGGGGCCTTCGACCACCACATATCCGGGCTGGTATTGCGGCAAGCCTGGTTTCAAGTTTTCTTCTAACATTCTGATCCCGCAGCTAGATTTTGCATCGCGACGCCGCCCCTCAGCACGGCGTGTCGCGCAGCTGCTCGACACGCTGGTCCGCGCAACCCGCCAACAACGCCCGCACTGGCCCGTGGCCGGGAATCGTCAGCTCCGGCGCAATATCCGCCAAAGGATACAGCACGAACGCCCGTCCATGCAGCCTCGGATGCGGTATCTGCAGTCCCGGCTCGCTCACGACCCGGTCGCCGTACAAGAGCAGATCCAGATCCAGTGAGCGCGGCCCGTCTTTACCTCCCCCGCGGACGCGACCCTGTCGGATTTCGATGACCAACAGTTCATCGAGCAATTGTCGGGGCATGAGTTCGGTGCGCAACCGGCACACGGCGTTAATAAAGTCCGCTTGGGGCACCTCGCTGATCGGCGCCGTGCGATAGAGTGGTGACCCGCTTACCCATTCACTGGTCGGCAGCTCGCGCAACGCCAGGCACGCCGCTTTGATCTCCGCCACGGAGTCGCCCAGATTGCTGCCCAGCCCGATATAGGCATCTTCCCGCACGCCTAGCCGTCCCCCGGGTTGCGCCGACGTCGCGGACGCCGACGCCGGCGCCGCTTGGCGGGCCCCGTCACACCCGCGACCATCGCCGCGCGTTCCTGCTCATCCGCTTCCTGAATTCGTGTCCACCAATCCGCCGTCTCCTGCTCGGCCTCGCCAACTTCCGCGCGCAATAACATAAAATCGTATGCCGCACGGAAGCGCGGATGCTCGAGTACCCTGGATATGCGTTTGCGCGTACGGCGTAACAGACGCGGCTGCAGACGCCAGATTTCGCGCACCGCGGTGCTAAATCGGCGCGGAATCGAGATGCGCTTCAATTGGTCAGCGAGCACCTTGCCCGCCGCCTCTTCCAACGCCGCCATTTCACTCACCCCGGCTTGCATCCGCCGCTGCATATCCAAACGCACCGGCTCCCATAAAACGGCGGCGAAGAGAAACGCCGGCGTGACCGGCTTACCCGCATTAATGCGCGCATCCGTACTCGCGAGCGCTCGCGGTAGCAGCGTCAGCGGGAAATTTTCCGCCTCGGCCTCAAGGCTACTTTCCGCAGACGGAAACAGCTCGCCGAAGAGTCGATATTTTCGTAGCAGTTCATAGGTCTCGAGCGCAGTACCGCCATGAAACAACTTCAGGACTTCGTCGAATAACCGCGCCGGCGGCACATCCCGCAATAACGGCGCGAGCCGGATAATGGGCGCAGCGGTCCGATCTTCTATCCGAAAGCCCAGCTTTGCCGCGAAACGGATTGCCCGCAGCATGCGCACCGGATCCTCCCGAAAACGGACTTCCGGATCGCCGATCACCCTGAGTACACCTTGTTGAAGATCGTCGACACCGCCGACGTGATCGATGACCGTATAGTCGCGACTATCCAGATAGAGTGCGTTGACCGTGAAATCCCGCCGCAACGCATCTTCGGCGCGGGTTCCGTAGACATTGTCGCTAATCAGACGGCCGGCGTCGGTGGTGCGCTCACTCGCGCTACTCAACTGCGCATCGGGCAGTGCACGGTAGGTCGCCACTTCGATGACGTCGCGACCGAAACGCACATGCGCGAGACGAAATCGCCGCCCGATCAGGCGCGCGCGGTTAAACACCCGGCGAACCTGCTCGGGATGTGCATCGGTGACCACATCAAAGTCCTTGGGTTCGCGCCCCAGCATGAGGTCGCGGACACACCCGCCTACCAGCTGGCTGTCGAAACCGGCTTGCGCGAGACCCTCGAGCACGGCATGCGCACTCTTGCTGATAAATGCCGGAGATACGGGGTGCTCGGAGCGCGGTATGATTCTGGGTGACTTACTATTACTCACTGCGCAATCTGCGCCCGCGGTTGTGCGGGCCTCAGTTGTGTCGTCATCGGGGGCGCGTATAATACCACCCCTTCGCGGCCGCGGGCGGCAAACGTCTTTGCCCGAATCATCACGCTCCCTTCGTCTAGTGGTTAGGACGCCGGCCTCTCACGTCGGTAACAGGGGTTCGAGTCCCCTAGGGAGCGCCAATTTCCGCGTACCTCTCGATCTTAAACCAGTGCCCGCGCCTGCCCTGCGGGGCACCGAGATAGCATGGTAACAGGTAGATCATGAACGACTCACCCCACAGCAAGGAAGTCACCCTGGCTGACTTTGCGAGCAACGTCCTGGAGCGATCCCATCAGGTGCCGGTGCTGGTGGACTTTTGGGCCGCCTGGTGCGGGCCTTGCCAGCAGCTGATGCCGATTCTGACGAAACTAGCGGCCGACTATGCGGGCCGCTTCGAGCTGGCCAAGGTCAACACCGAGGCGGAGCAGTCGCTGGCCGCGGAAAACGCGGTACGCAGTCTGCCGACGGTGAAGTTGTTTCGAAATGGCCAGGTCATCGATGAATTCATGGGGGCGTTGCCGGAATCCGCGATCCGCGAATTCCTCGATCGTCACCTGCCCCGCCCGTCGGACGCGCTGGTCGATGCGGCGTTACTGGAGACCGATAACACGGTCGCGACTGAAAAGCTGCATGAAGTGTTGCAGGTGGACCCGCGCAATGATCGTGCCCGTGTTGAGCTGGTAACACGTCTCATCCGCTTGCACCGGTTTGACGACGTCGCAGACATCATCAAGGGGATGTCACAAGATACAAAGGACTCGGATACGATCAAGGTCATCCAGGGCGAAATCAAGTTTGCGCGCATCGTGGCATCGGCCCCGGTCACAACGGAACTTGAGGCGATGCTCGCCACGAAGCCGGACGACTGTGCCGTCCGCTATCAGCTCAGTGCCCGGCAATGGCTGGACGGCGACCATGAGTCCGCGTTGGCAAATCTTCTCACTATCGTCAAACAGGATCGGGGGTTCGACGACGATGCGGGCCGCAAGGGCCTGCTGTCGGCCTTTGAAATACTCGGTAACGATCATCCGCTTACGCAACGTTACCGTGGTCTGCTCGCTATGGCCCTGAACTAGGCCGTGGGTCGCCGCGATGGGCCTGCCGCCCCTATCCTCGGGGGTGATGCTCGGCATGCAGGCTCTTCAGACGCTCCCGTGCAATGTGGGTATAGATCTGTGTCGTCGAAAGATCCGCATGGCCCAGCAGCATCTGTACTGTGCGCAGGTCGGCGCCGTGATTGAGCAGATGGGTGGCGAAGGCATGCCGCAGCGTGTGGGGTGAAAGTGGTTGGATAATACCCACGCTCACCGCATAACGTTTGATGTTGTACCAAAATGCCTGTCGCGTCATCGCACCACCGCGCGCGGTGGGGAACAGAGCGTCCGTCGCATGTCGACGCAGGATGTGGCGCCGCCCATCACTCAAAAAGCGTTCCAACCAACGCACCGCCTCGTCACCCAGCGGCACCAGGCGCTCCTTGTTGCCCTTGCCAAAAACCTTGGTCACACCCGCGTTCAGGTTGACCTGCGGCACGGTGAGATTGACGAGTTCGGACACGCGCAGACCGGTTGCGTATAAGGTTTCGAGCATGGCGCGGTCCCGTTGGCCGAGCGGACGTTTAGTGTCGGGGGCCGCGAGGAGGCGATCCACCTGCTCCTCGGTCAGCGCTTTCGGCAGGCGACGCCCCAGCTTGGGCGCGTCCACCAGGGCCGTCGGGTCGCTGTCGACCACGTTTTCCCGCACCAGATACCGATAGAAGCGGCGCAACGAAGAGAGTAAACGCGCGGTAGTACGGGGCTCCGCGCCGGCCTGCACACGGCTGGTCAGATATTGCAGTATCTGCACGCGGTCGGCCGCTGCCAACGCCGTGTCCCGTTGCAGCAACCACTCGCCGAAGCCGCGTAAATCGCTACGATAGGCGGCCAACGTATTGTCACTCAGGCCGGATTCCAACCAGAGGTTGTCGGCGAAGCGTTCGATGAGTGTGTTATCGGGCCCCTTCATGGTCGAGCAGCCATTGTTTGATCGCCATTTCAGGGCCTGATGTGGCCCCCATGAAGCCGCCGACACCGGACTTGGCGACCACGCGGTGGCACGGCACCACGAGCGGCACCGGATTTGCGCGACAGGCGCCGCCAACGGCCCGCGCACTCGTGTGCAAGCGGCGCGCCAGGTCCCCGTAGGTCACCAGGTTGCCCGGCGTCAGGCGGCGCAACATGCGCCAAACCTTGCGTTGGTGCACGGTCCCGGTGAGCGCCAACGGCAGATCGAATTCAAACCTCGGATCCTTGAGATAGGCCTGCATCTGACGACAGACTTCGGCGACCGCACGGCCGTGCCGTGTAAACGGATCGGCGGCACGTGGCAACAGCGTGATCGTCGCGAGCCGATCATCCCGCATGACTACGCCAAGCGCACCGAAGGGCGCTGGCATCACTGCGTCGTAGTTTTCGGACCGAGCAGCCATGACTGTTGAATTTCCCGTTGGATCACCGCGCGCCGCTTGGGATCATCTGTCACGCGCAACAATGCCGCGTAGACCGCACGCGCATCACCCGCGAGCCCGGCCTTGGCCAGGGCCCCGGCGGCATTATACCGCGCCGTCTGACCCCAAAGGTCGTAACCGTCCACGTCACCATAGACCGCTGAGCGCAGATACAACTCCGCGGCAAGCGCATAGCGCTTGAGCGCAGCGTGGCTCTCGGCCATCCAGAACAGGGTTTCGCGCTTGATCTTCTCGGATTCGGCCTGCTTATTGACGCGCTGGAAAATCAACAAGGCCTCCTCGTCACGCTGCACCGCCTGCAGATCGAAGGCGACCTGGAGAATTTTTTCGGCCAATTCCGCGTCGAGCGTGGCGGTACCGAGTAACTGATCCAGCAGTGCCACGGCCTGAGCGTGATCGCCGGTATACACGGCAAGCCGGCTGCGATTAAGCGTCCATACCTCGGCGGATTGCCCCAGCGGCGGTTGCTCCACGCCATCGACCAGCCTTGCCGCCAACTCGATTTTCTGTGCGGCGAGCGCTTGTTGCGACAGCACGTGGCGCACCGAGACTGGCAGACTGCCGTAATCCGGATACTGCCGCGTCTTGCCGTAGAGCAGGAAACCCAGCTCGCCGCGGTCGTTTTGCTGCAGGGATTCCAGTAACTTACGATGCGCATCGTCGCGCAACTGCGGGTCGTTCGCCCGCAATCCCAACAAGGCATAGATTGAGCGGGCGTTTTGGGTGGTCTTGGTAAAACGTGCCGCCTGCAGGGTCCAGGCATGGTCGTCGCCGATAAGCAGATGTTTGGCGTTGCCAATGGCTTCCGCATTTCGCAAATACGCGGACCAGAGTGTGTCGGCCGACATTTCGAACAATTTATCGTCGATCGGCAGCGCGCGCTCGAGTGCGTCTATTTGCAATGGTAAATCCTCCGCCTGCGCCGCCGCTTCCGCCAGCAATGCCCAGATCCGACGTTGCAATTTCTGCTGCGACCCGGCTTCCTTGGCCAATGCGCGCGCCTGGGTGATGACTCGCGCCGGCGCGAACTCGCTGCTGCGTAACCGTGCCACCAGATGCAGGAGGCGTCCTTCATGGGTGCCGCGCGCGGCCACCGCATTGGCGGCGCTCACCGGGTCGCCGGACTCGAGCAGGACCCGGGCATTTAGATAGCTCCAGGCGTTATCATCCGGGCGAAAGTCATTGATGAATCGACGCACCGCGCGGCTCGCATCTTCCGCCTGATCGTCCGCCAGATAACTGCGGATGACGAGTTCCCGCCAGCGGCGGCGATCCTTGTTGTCCCCGCCCTGTATCCATAAGAGCCTGCGCAAATAGACGCGCGCGCCCATACCGTCACGCTGCGCCAACCGTGCGATCGCACCGTGTTCCAGCATCTCCGCCGCAAACTCCGGCGCCAGCCACGCCGGGACGGCATCGACACGCTGCACCACCGCCGCCCAATCGCTTTGCGCGGTATAGAGTTCGATGCGCTTGCGTTCCCATTGCATCCAGACGGCGGGATCGGACGGTCCGGGTTGATGTTGCGCCAGAATCTGCAACGCCAGATTGGGCGCGCCGCCATTGACCAGCGCGTTAATGCGGTCGAGGGAATCGGCCAGTGTGAGCGGTGCAATGAAGCACAGAAGCACCGCAACCACGGCCCGCCAGCGGTCAAGAACAAAAAAACGGGCGTCATGATGAACATGACGCCCGTTAAGGTTACGTATAAACAAAAAAACCGCCTTACAATTTTTCTTTGATACGTGCTGCCTTTCCGGTCCGGCCACGCAGATAATACAGCTTGGCGCGACGCACCGCGCCGCGCCGTTTGACCGTGACGTTCGCGATCAGGGGGCTGTGCGTCTGAAACACGCGTTCGACACCCTCGCCGTAGGACATCTTACGAACCGTAAACGAGGAATTAAGACCACGATTCCGCTTCGCGATGACCACGCCCTCGAAGGTCTGCAGGCGTTCCCGATTACCTTCCACGACGCGCACCTGCACCGCAACGGTGTCGCCGGGTGCGAAGTCCGGTACCGCGGTTTTAATTTGTTCCGCTTCGAGTTCTTGAATCAGCTTACTCATGTCTGTTTCTCCTGATGCTCCACGTACTCACGCCGGAATTCCTCCAGCAGAGACGTCTGTTCTTCGCTCAGCTTCGCGTCCGCAAGCAAATCCGGACGTCGTAACCATGTTCGACCCAACGATTCCTTGAGGCGCCAGCGACGAATCTTTTCGTGATCCCCCGATAACAAAACCTCGGGCACGCGGCGTCCGGCGAATTCCACGGGGCGCGTAAAATGTCCGCAATCCAGCAACCCATCTACAAAGGAATCCTGCGCCGCCGATTGCTCGTTGCCGAGCGCCCCGGGCAGCTGACGTGTCATCGCGTCGATCATCACCATGGCCGCGAGTTCGCCGCCGGAGAGGACGTAATCTCCGATCGACCATTCCTCATCAACCGCGCTCTCCAGGAGCCGTTCATCAATCCCTTCGTAACGGCCCGCCAATAAAATCATGTGCTCGCGCTGCGCCAGCTCGGTCACCAGGGCGTGGTCGAGTCGTCGCCCTTGCGGTGAGAGCACGCCTACCCGGGTGCCCTCGGGTGCAACCTTGCGCGCCGCCGCCAGCGCCGCTGCCAGGGGCTCGGCCATCATGACCATGCCCGGGCCGCCGCCGTAGGGGCGATCATCGACGCGGCGGTATTCGTCGCTCGCGTAGTCGCGCGGGTTCCAGAAGCGCAGCCCCAGGCGCCCGCTGTCCACTGCCCGACCCGTAATCCCGTAGTGGGTAACGGCGTCGAACATCGGTGGAAAAATTGTCACCACCTCGATCCGCATTACCGTAGCCTGGCCAGTGCATGCATCCCGGAGACCGGCGATGCCCGCGGGTGCCTAAAAATCTGCATCCCAGTCGACGCGGATCACTCCGGCGTCGAGATCGACCTGTTCGATGACCGTCTCGGTATACGGAATCAGCCGCTCACGTTCACCCGCGACGACCAACACGTCATTGGCGCCGGTCTCCATCAGGGTACTGACCTGACCCAACTCCTGATCGGCCCGGTTGATCACGCGCAAGCCCTCGAGCTCACGCCAGTAATACTGTCCCGGTTCGAGGTCCGGCAATTCGTCCGCCGCGACGTCGATGTCGGATCCAATCAGGGTCTGGGCCTGATCGCGGTCAGTGTAGCCCTCGAGGCACGCAACCAAACCCTTGGCCTGTGCGCGTCCCTCGACCAGGCGCACCGTGCATTGATCGCCTGCGTGGTTCAGTCGCCAAACCGGGTAATCGAAAATCTCTTCGCGGGGCCGCGTATCGGAATGCACCTTTACCCAACCACGAACCCCGTGGATGCCGACGATACGCCCAAGCGTGACAAATTCGTTGTCGGCGTCCGGCACCCGGGTCGTCAGGCCGCCTTTTTCAACAGACTGGCCACACGATCCGACAGTTTGCCGCCACGCTCGACCCAGTACTGAACGCGCTCGCGATCGACACGAAGCCTTTCTTCGTTCGCGGCGGCATGCGGATTGTAAAAGCCGACACGCTCGATGAATTTGCCGTTCGCGGCGCGCCGATGATCGGCCACTACGATCGAATAAAATGCTCGTTTCTTGGCGCCACCGCGCGCCAATCGAATCGTTACCATAACCTTGTGCTACCTATGCTCGCTGTTCGGTTTGTGGGGCCTGGAACCACGTCGATACCGCCCCACAGGGCGCGGAATTGTATACGTTCTCAGGCCGTAAAGAAAGCTAGGTAAATGATCTAGCGGGGGTTTTCTGCGGCCGCGGCCGGCGCCGCCCCGCCTCGACTCACCGCCGCGAGAAACGCCAGATAGGCGGCACTTTCCCAATCGCGCCCGCCCAGCGCCAGATACCGTAGCTGGCCCGCGGGATCCACCAGGAAACTCGCCGGCAGCCCGCGGGGCTGCCAGGCCTCGGTCACCAGCCCGTCACGGTCCATCAGGCTCTCCATATTCGGTGCCGCCACACTCATGAAGGCGAACACCTCCTCGTCACTCTCCGCGGTGTTCACCAGCACCGTCGTCAGGCCGGTGCGGGCATACATGCTGGCCAGAGTGGGCATTTCGCGCCGGCAGGGGCCGCACCAGCTGGCCCAGAAATGGACCAGCACCCAGCGCCCCCGCAGGGTGGACAAATCCGTCACGCGGCCGTCCATATCCGCCAACCGCAGCGGCGGCGCCGGCCGCGCCGTTAGCGCCATCATGCCCTTGGGCAACTCGACAGCGACGGCCGCCGATGCGGTCAGCGCGGCCAGGAGTATCACGATCAGCCAGGCCCGTCTCATGATTCAGGCTCGCCTGCCGCCTGCACAGCGCGGTCCGGGCATTGCAGATCCGCGATGCGAACGACGATCTCGCCTTCATCGCGCGCGGCACCGAGCAGGAACCGCGCCTCGATGTCAAAGGGCTGGCCGGGGCGCGCGAGCATCAGATTGCCGCCCACCGGTTCGTCGAACCGCAGATCTCTTTGCTCGGGCAGCTGGGTCCAACCGAAGGTGGAGCGATTTGCCGTCGGTATGCCCAGTTGCTCCCAGCGCGCCTTCCAGTAGGCCCGGTCGAGACGCCGCAGTGTGCGGCCGTCGGCGGCCAGCAAGCGCCAACTGGCGGGTTCGAGCCACACCACCTGATCGCGCTGATTGCGGATGCCGACCGTTACCATGCATGCGGCGGCAAGCTCCGCCACCGCCGACTCGGCAAACCCGCGCGCGGAATAGAACGCAATGACCTGCTCCGGAGTGCGCGTCGACACCGAGATCTTGAGGCCGTCCTGGGTCAGGCGCAGACGCGCGGCCGTGGCCGGCGCCTGATCGGCGGGTGCGGCCGCGCCGCTCACTTCAGCGACCAAAATACAGAGCAAAATAGTCAGGATTACCGCAACCCGCACGCCGTCTCATCTCCCGCAGTATTCCGCATCAAGGCCTTGACTATAATACGTTTTTTTCTCCTGCGCACCTGCGCTGGCGGCACCGGGCCATCACGGTCGGCGAATGCCACGGGCGGTGCGGGAGCCGACTATACTTTCGGTAGAGCACACACGCTCGAAACACGGCATTCAGTGGGGGTGCGGCGGTGGCCGCCAATCAGCTTTGCAGGGCGATCCGGCCAGTCGCCCTGCTGTGATTCCCCGTCAGTCTGCGACATCCGCAATGGGCCATACATGAATAACGACAACGTAGCGCCGACAAGCTTCTATAGACGAGGCGTGCGCCGCGTCTGGTTGCGCGCCGGGTGCGTGGAAATCGGCGTGCTTATCCTGTTCCTCGCCGCACCTCTGGCGGTGCCGACGATGGCCGGCGCGGCGCAGACGGAGGACGCTGCGGCGAACGACAGCGCCCCCTATCGCTTCGGTGTTTTTCCGCACTATTCGATCCCCCGCATGGAAGAGATCTATGCGCCGATTGCGGCGAGTCTCGGCGCGGCCATCAATCGACCGGTCCGTTTCCAGACCCGCTCCACCTTCGCGCGTTTCACCGCGGATCTTTTCGAGGGGCGCTACGATATCGCGTTGGTACAGCCATTCGATTACGTCGTCGCGCACGACGAATATGGCTATCTACCGATCGCGCGCCGCGGTGAACCGCTCAGCGCGGTGATCATGGTGCATCCGGACAGTGCCTATCAGTCGCTGGCGGACCTGAGCCATACGACGGTGGCGCTACCGCCGCTGACTGCGGCCGTCAGCCGTCTGAGTCTTTTTGCCCTGATCGGTGCGGGCATTCTGCCGGAGCGGGACATTACAATTAATTACCAACGCAATCACGAGGCCTGTTTGCAGCAAGTGCTGATCGGCCACGCCAGCGCCTGTGGTACTGCGGCGAATCCGGTGCGCTTCTTCGCGGCGAAAATGAAAACGCAGCTACGGCGGCTCCACGAAACTGGCGCTATTCCGCATGCATTATTCGTCGTGCACCGGCGGGTTTCCGGCGCGGATCGGGATCGATTGAAAATGGCGATTTTGAATTGGCCGCAATCTGCAGACGGTCGCAACTTGCTCGCGCGTGGCAAGTTCAAACGCTTTGTGCCGGCGATTGACGGCGAATACGAAATCGTCCGCCGCTACCTGCGTGAGACCAAGGCCAAATGAGAACACGGCTGTCGCTTAGATACCGCATCGCGATCAGCGTCTTCCTGGTCACCGGCGCCGTCATGGCAGTCATGTTATGGCAGACCCTGGGTCTGGCGATGGACGCAAGTCGCAAACAACTCGCGGAGACGGAGAGTGTCGTTCTCGATATGTTGAGCGATCTAACCCGTGTCGCACTGATCACCGAGGAGTACGCGGACCTGCAGCCCTACATCGAGCGGGTCCAGGAAGACCGGCGCATAACGCAGATTCTGGTCACCGACACGCGCGGTCGCGTGGTTGCTTCGAGCATTCCGGACCTGGTCGGGCTGGCGACCCCGGAAATGATCCGCGACAGCGAACGCTACTGGCGTACGCGCCGAATCCAGAATCCCGCCGGGCCCCTGGGCAGTCTGGCGATCCAATTCTCGACCGCGACCCTGGCCACCGCGCGCGATCGGGCGCTCGAGCTGGGCATCAGCATCGCCGTTCTCGGGATGCTGGTGATCGCCATCCTTGGCACCCTGCTGGGGTATCTGCTGACGCGGCGGCTCGGACAGCTGACGATTGCCGCACAACGTCTGGCCGGCGGTAATCTCAGCGTACGTTCGAACCTGCGCGGCGGTGACGAGGTTGGCAAGCTGGGTACGGCCTTTGACAATATGGCGGCAGCCATCGAGCGGGAAGTTCAGCTCGTTAATGAAAGTCGTGAGCGCTTCTCGCTTGCGGTACAGGCAACCCACGACGGCATTTGGGACTGGAATATCAAGACCGGCGAAATTTATTTCTCCCCGCGCTGCCGGGAAATGCTCGGCTATGAGGAAAGTGATTTTGACGACAACTTCCTGTCCTGGCAGGCACTGGTGCATCCTGACGATCTGGGCCGTGTGCTGGAAATCTGGGCACGTTACATGGATGGCCAGGTCGACCAATACACTCTGGAGTACCGGCTGCGGACGAAACAAGGCGACTATATCTGGGTTGAATCCCAGGGCACGGCGTCAAACGACGATCAGGGCGAGGTCGTACGGATCACTGGATCTCTCACCGACATTACGCGACAACGGGAGCAGGCCGCGGCCCTGGAACACCAGGCCCTGCACGACGCACTTACCTCTCTGCCCAATCGCGTGCTGTTTAACGATCGTATCGATCATGCGATTGCGAGTGCGCACCGGGACGAAACGCAGCTTGCCGTGATGATGATGGATCTAGACCGGTTCAAGGACATCAACGACACGCTCGGTCATCACATGGGTGATCTATTGCTGCAACAGGTCGCCGAACGATTACATGCGCTCTTGCGGGAATCGGATACGGTCGCCCGACTCGGCGGCGACGAATTCGCGATACTGTTACCGCACACCGATATGTCACATGTAATGGCCGTCGCGCAGAAAATAGACCAGGCCCTGGACGCGCCGTTCCTGTTAGATACGCACGACGTCGATGTCGGTGTCAGCATCGGCATCGCTTTGTATCCTGAACATGGTGAGACACCGCAGATTCTATTGCAGCGCTCGGATGTGGCCATGTACATGGCCAAGCAGGGCAACCTCACGACCGCGATCTACAATGTGGAGGAGGACCCGCACAGCCTGCATCAACTGACGCTGGTAACGGAATTGCGACGCGGCATCAAGGAAGAACAGCTGGTGCTGCGCTACCAGCCTATGGTGGATATCGCTAACGAAAGCGTAATCGGGGTCGAGGCGTTGGCACGCTGGCAGCACCCGCATCTGGGCCTGCTGTCTCCAGATCGCTTCATACCGGTGGCGGAAAAGACCGGCCTGATCAAACCGCTAACCGAATGGGTGCTCAACGCGGCGCTTTACCAGGTGGCCAGCTGGTACCAGAACGGGATTGAATTGATCATGTCGGTCAACTTGTCCGCCCATAACCTGCAAGACGCGAAACTTGCCGGACTCGTCTCCCGCCTGCTGCACAGCTGGCAAATTCCCCCGGCCTTGCTGCAGCTCGAAATAACCGAAAGCGCAATTATGGTCGACCCGGAGCGTGCCGGCGAGACTCTGGCCCGGCTTGATGAGATGGGTGTGCGCCTGGCGATTGATGACTTCGGTACCGGCTATTCGTCCCTCGTGAACCTGCGCCAGCTTCCGGTGGATGAACTCAAGATCGACAAGTCATTCGTGATGAACATGCAGGACAACGAGAATGATGCGGTGATCGTGCGCTCGACCATCGATCTGGCGCATAACCTGGGTTTGAGCGTAGTGGCCGAGGGTGTGGAAGATCGGGATGTCTGGAATTTACTGAATCTGCTGGATTGTAATGTCGCGCAAGGCTACTACCTGTCCAAACCCCTCGACGCAGAAACGGTCGTCGACTGGCTCACCCAGTCGCCGTTTGAATTCAAACACGCGCACCCGGTGTCCATCGCCAACCGCGGCACATAGCGAGCGTATCGCTCGCGGCGGCTAGAACGGCATACCGGGTAGCTTGCCTTGCAGTGAGCGCGCCATTTTTGCCATGCCGCCCTTGCCCATGCGCTTCATCATTTTCTGCATCTGCGCGAACTGCTTTAGCAATCGATTGACGTCCTGCACGCGGGTGCCCGACCCGGCGGCGATGCGGCGCTTGCGCGAGGCCCGAATCATATCCGGGTAACGCCGCTCGCGGGGTGTCATCGAGTTGATGATGGCGATGAGCTTGCCTGTCTCCCGCGCGGCCGTCTGATCCTGCATCGCCGGCATACCGCCCATGCCGGGCAACTTGTCCATGAGCCCGGAAAGCCCACCCATGCGCTCGATCTGTGCCAGCTGATCGCGAAAATCTTCCAGGTCAAAGCCCTTGCCCTTCTTGAGTTTCGCCGCTAACCGCTCGGTCTTTTCCTTGTCGCTCGCACGTTCGACCTCTTCGACCAGCGAGACCACATCTCCCATACCGAGAATCCGCGACGCCACCCGGTCCGGGAAAAAGGGCTCCAAGGCATCCGTCTTTTCACCGATGCCGAGAAACTTGATCGGCTTGCCGGTCACATGGCGCACCGACAAGGCGGCGCCGCCCCGTGCATCACCGTCAGTTTTGGTCAGAATGACACCGGTAATCGGCAGTGCCGCATTGAACGCTTGCGCCGTGTTGACCGCATCCTGACCGGTCATGCTGTCCACCACAAACAGGGTTTCGACCGGATCGACGGCGCCATGCAGCGCTTTGATCTCGGCCATCATTTCATCGTCGATGTGCAGCCGTCCGGCGGTATCGATGATGACCACGTCCAGCGCGCGACGTCGCGCCTCATCGATGGCCGCCTGTGCGATTTCGAGGGGCTTTTGCTCGACCGTACTGGGGAAAAAATCCACCCCGATGTCGTGGGCGAGCCGCGCCAGCTGCTCAATGGCCGCTGGCCGGTAGATATCCGCGCTGACCACCAGGACCTGCTTCTTTTCGCGCTCGCGCAAGAAACGCGCGAGTTTGGCGACACTGGTGGTCTTACCGGACCCCTGCAGGCCGGCCATCAGGATCACAACGGGCGGGCGGGCGGCGAGATTCAGGGCGTCATTGTGTTCGCCCATCAACGCGATCAACTCGTCGTTGACGATCTTGATCACGGCCTGCGCGGGATTCAGGCTGTGGAGCACTTCCTGGCCTACAGCGCGTTCGCGCACGTGCTCGATGAAGCTTTTCGCCACCGGCAGCGCGACATCCGCTTCGAGCAGCGCCATGCGTACCTCGCGCAGCCCTTCGGCAATGTTTTCCTCCGTCAGGCGTCCACGGCCACGCAGGCGGGTGAGCGTATCGCCTAATCGATCACGTAGTTGTTCAAACATGTCTTAGATAATTGTCCAGAGAATCTGCATTCTCATATCGATCGCCGTATGTTTCCAGTAAAGGAAGTCTGATTCAAGTGTCAGGCCTTCCAACCCGATCGCGATCTATGCCATTATCGTGCTGACACAACAAGGGATCTACAGCGTGGTGCATCCACTCATCAACCTGATCACGGCGGGCCTTTACATAATCACCGGCGCGTTGCTTCTGCGCCGCCTGTTCAGCACCGGTGTCGAGGCCACCGCCGGTACGCGGAACGTAATCCTCGTCTTGGCGGCCGGCGCCGCGGTACTGCATGCGGTGATTCTTTACGCCACTATTTGGCTGGACCCGGGTCTCAACCTGAGCTTGAACAATGCCGCATCCATGCTGGCCTGCGTCATTGTGGTCTTCTTTCTGTTCGTATCCCTGGGTCGACCGGTGGAAAATCTCGGCGTGCTGGTGTTGCCGATCGCGGCCGCGACGGTTCTGATTGCCTGGCTTTGGCCGGGAAACAACGTCATCGCGTCGGCCGCGGCGCCGTTCCTGTCTGCGCATCTGATCGCCGCCTTTCTCGCCTACGGCCTGCTCAGCCTGGCCGTCGTACAGGCCCTGCTGCTGCTGTGGCAGGAGCGCCGTTTGCGTCAGAAACAGCCCGGCAGGCTCATTCGCGCCCTGCCAGCGCTGGAAACCATGGAGACCCTGCTGTTTCAGATGATGGCCGCCGGATTTGTACTTCTGACGATCACGCTGATCAGCGGTACGCTCTTTTCCAAGGTGCTATTCAATCAGCCCCTGGTTTTCACCCACCACATCGTGTTCTCGTTACTGGCCTGGCTGGTCTTCGGTGCCCTGATTGTCGGACATTGGAAATTCGGCTGGCGTGGACGCAGCGCCATTCACTGGATCCTGGGCGGATTCGCATTGCTGGTGCTCGGCTACTTCGGCAGCAAGTTCGTGTTCGAGGTCCTGCTCCGCCGCTGACACGCCGGGGCGGGCCGCGCCCGATGGGTCGGCGGACGTTTCGCCCTATTTGTCGCGCGCCGCCGGGACGCCCGCCTCGCTTAATCTCGCGCTAACCCCCTGCAGCGCTCAAATCGCGGCCCTGCGCTTCTACTGTCCCCCTGTATCGCGCGGGGCCGGACGACGCTTGGCGGGGGCCCCAGGCAACGCGCCTACCTAACGAGCCATCGCTACGGAATTGGCTCGGTGGACAGCGCACCGTTAATCATTATAATCCCTGCGCCTATCTCACCAGGCAGTTATCCCCCCCACCCCCTCGAAGGGATATTCATGACCGAATCGATCAGCTTTACCGCAGATATGGCCTGGGTCATGGCCGTGCTCGGCCTGACCGTCTTTCTGTTCGTCTCCGAACTCGTCCGTGTCGACGTCACCGCCATTATCATCATGGTACTGCTCGGCCTGTTCGGTCTCGTCAGCGGCGACCAGGTGTTCTCCGGCTTTGCCAGTAATGCGGTCATTTCCATTATCGCCGTCATGATTATCGGCGCCGGCCTCGACAAGACCGGCGTGATGAACCGCATTGCGCAGCCCATCATGCGTTTCGCCGGGAATACCGAGAGCCGGCTGATCGCGCTCATTTCGGGCTCCGTGGGCATCATCTCCAGCTTCATGCAGAACATCGGCGCGGCGGCCCTGTTCCTGCCGGCGGTCAAGCGTATCTCCACACGCACCGGCCTGCCGCTGACCCGACTCCTGATGCCCATGGGCTTCTGTGCGATCCTCGGCGGCACCGTGACCCTGGTCGGGTCCAGCCCCCTGATCCTGCTGAACGACCTGATCCAGTCCGCCAACAAGCACCTGCCCGCGGGCGTGGACAAGATGGAGGAGTTTCATCTGTTCGACGTGACCCCGATCGGTCTCGCACTGATTGCCGCAGGGATTTTGTATTTCATTGTCTTCGGCCGCTTCGTGCTGCCGCGCTCATCGGTCACCGAGCCGAAGACCACCAACACGATGCGGTTCCTTTCCGACACCTATCTCATCAAGGGCGACGTCTTCGCCGCGGTCATCCCGCCGGAGAGTGAACTGGATGGCCGGACGCTTAATTATGTTCGCCAGCACTCCGGCTACCAGCTCAACATGATCGGCCTGCTGCGCGAGGGTGAGATGCGTCTAGCGCCACCACCGGATACCGAATTCAGGGCCGGGGATAAACTGGCATTCATGGCGGAAGAAGAAGTGATGCGACGCTTCGCCGAGCAATTCAAACTCGACTTGAAGTCGACCCTGAGCGACTTTGCCGAGGCGCTTTCACCGGCCCAGGCAGGAATCTCTGAAGTCATTGTCGCACCACGTTCGTCCCTCATCGGCAAGACCACCCGCGAGTTGCAGTTCCGCAAACGCTACAAGGCCGCGGTACTGGCGATCTACCGCGGTAACGAGGCCATCACCGAGCACATCTCGGACGTGGAGCTGCAGTCCGGCGACGCACTGCTACTGCACAGCCGTTGGGACCATCTCAAGCTGTTAGACCAGGATGACGATTTCATCGTCGTCACCGACTATCCGCGCCAGGATCTCGATATGCGGCCCGAAAAGATCAGGTGGTCGGTGCTGTTCTTCGCGGTTTCTATCGGACTGGTGCTGTTTTCGGACTTGCGCCTGTCCGTGGCATTCATGACCGGCGCCATCGGCATGGTCGTCAGCGGCGTATTGCGCATTGACGAAGCATATCGGTCCGTGGACTGGCGCACGGTATTTCTGCTTGCCGGCCTGATCCCGCTGGGAATTGCCGTGGATCAAAGCGGCACCGCCGCATGGATCGCGCACAACGTGGTCAGCGCAATGGGTGACGTCGCGAACTGGGTGTTGTTACTCGTCGTGGCGGTCCTCGCGACCGGCTTTTCGCTGGTGATGTCGAACGTGGGCGCCACGGTACTGCTGGTACCGTTGGCGGTCAACATCGCCATCGGCGCAGGTGCCGATCCGCGCATTTTCGCCCTGGTGGTAGCCCTGGCCACATCGAACTCGTTTATTCTGCCGACCCATCAGGTGAATGCCCTGATCATGGGTGCTGGCGGTTATCGCAACGCGGATTTTCTGCGCGCCGGCGGCATCATGAGCGTTCTGTTTCTGGCGATACTGATGCTTATGCTGACCCTGTTCTATTGATACGGAACGGAGCAGCGACATGTCGTCGCGTACGGGCAAGCGGGTCCATCCGATGTACCGGGGTCAAGTATCGTCGGTGACAATACGATGCGGATTGAGCGGGCAATGTTGGGCGTGATCTTCACCCAGCTTGTCCCAGACATGGCGCAGTGCCTGGTCTTCGGTGCGAAAGAAATGCTCGCGACCGACAAAGTCGGCGAAACCGGTGCGTTCCAGGATGTCCATGATCTGCGTCTTCACCTGCGTCAGGTAAACGTCCATACCGGCATCACGCAAGCGCTCCGTCAAATCATGCAATGCCTCCGCGCCGGATGAGTCGATCTGATTGATACCTTCCGCGTCGACGATCACGTACTTGAGTTCCGGCTTCTTCGCAACGCGCTCGAGTAGCTTATCTTCGAAATGGCCAATGTTCGCGAAGTACAAGGAGCCGTCGAACCGGATCATGGAGATGTTCTTGCAGGTCTCGAGATCGTACATTTCGGCATCACGCAAACCGCCGTCGGGATGCCGGCCGAGTACCGCGACCCGGGGCTTCATGGTGCGAAACAGGTACAGGCCAAGGGCCAGGCCAGCGCCGATGAGAATACCGTAATCCAGATGCGGCGCCATAAGCAGCGTCAGGGCGAAGGTCACCACGGCCACGAGTCCGTCATGGGGATGAGCCCGCCAGGCGGTGAGGAACACGCGCAGATTAACCAGCCCGATGACGGCCATCATAATCACCGCGGCCAGGGTGGCCTGCGGCAAATGGTAGAGCAGTGGCGTGAATGCCAACAACGCCACGACCACGATCAATCCGGTCACCACGGACGAAAATCCGGTCACGGCACCGGCGCCGAGATTCACGGCGGAGCGGGAAAATGAGCCGGACACGGGGTAACTCTGAAACAGGCCACCAAGGATATTAGCGAGACCCTGGCCGATGAGTTCCTGATTCGAATCGATTCGCTGTCGTGTGCGCGTCGCCATCGCCTTGGCGATAGAGATCGCCTCCATGAATCCGAGTAACGCAATGGTGATTGCGGCGGGCAGCAGCTGCGCGATTACACCGAAGTCGAGCGTTGGCATCTTGGGCTTGGGCAGACCGGCAGGAATTGCACCCACCACCTTGCCACCGCCATTCACAATCAGCCTGCCATCCGCTTCAATACTACTGAAACGCCAGACATTGCCGTCGATCTGCACATTTTCCGGCACTTCCCGCATGAGAAAATAGCGATCCTTGTCGGGACTGTCGCCGGGCACGAAACGGAACCGCAGATACTGCAATTCGCTACGTCCGGCGCGCGCCTCTTCGCTGGTAGTGACAAGTTTCGTCTCCAGCGACGCAAGATGATCGCGCGCGATCAGCGTGCGAGTATCGGCGGCACCGTGACTGCGTTCCGCCTCTGCCAGGCCCGCGCGTGCCTTTTCTACCCGTTCATCAAGCTCATCAACGGCCTTGTTCATCGCGACAATATCGGTGATCACTTCACGCACGATCGGATTTTCAATCTGGTCAAGACGCAGCTCGCGAAGTTTCTCGAATTCGACAGCGTAGGACAGCAATGTGGTAACGACAACGGCGATGAGTACATTCGGCGCGCGCGGATTTATCTTACGTACGATGATGATGATAGCGAATGCCAGTGCACCGATGGCAAACGTGAGCCAATGCGTGTCGCGTGTGATCGCCACGACCGTATTCGATATCGTCTCATAGTACTGCGCACCTTTTTCCGCGCGTACGCCGAAAATCTTGTCGAGCTGGGACGTAGCAATGATGATTGCTGCGGCGTTGGTGAATCCGGATATCACCGGATGCGCCAGGAAGTTCACCAGGGCACCAAGGCGCAGCAGCCCAAGCGCGAGTTCGAATAAGCCGACCATTACCGCGAGCATGATCGCGTAGGCCACGAAACTCCCACTGCCCGCGGTGGCAATTGGTTCCAGCGCCGCCGCCGTCATGATCGAGACAATGGCCACCGGGCCGGTCTGTAATTGTCGGGATGAACCGAACAGAGCCGCGACGATGGGCGGGAGAAAGGCGGCGTAAAGACCGTAGTAAGCTGGCAGCCCTGCAAGTTGGGCGTAGGCCATGGACTGGGGAATCAGTACCAATGCCACCGTGACACCAGCAATGACATCGGCCCGTAACGTCTTGGTGTTACGAAGTTCACCGATCCATTCGAGGGATGGGAGTAGCCGCCGCACCCAGCTCTCGGGCGCATCAACCTGCGCTACTGATGGCCGACCCTCAGACATGGGTGGTGCGGATTATGAACAGATGTTTATGCCGGAGATTCAACGCAGTCGACTTCTTTGGGGTCTACGTGTTGGTGTGCTGGTACCGGGACCGAAGCAAACTAACGTATCCCTAACTGCGATGCAAGCGAGCCACGGGCGAGGTAGTGGCTTAGTCTGTCCGCTGGTCTCGCGTCGCCTGGACACCCGCCGCGCTTGATCTCGCGCCACTTCCCCGTGGCGTTCGAATCGCGACGCTTGGCGAGGCCGCAGCCGACGTCAACCAGAAACTGAATCACTGCCATACGCGATGGATTCGTGCATCGGCTAAGCCTATAATCAAGTCTGGATCACTGCTTTCGAGGCAACCTCCGTTTTGGACGACATCCCGATAGGCGGCCTACTTGGCGCGCTTATCTTTCTGATTTTTCTTTCGAGCTTTTTCTCTTCCTCCGAAACCGCGATGATGGCGCTGAATCGCTATCGGCTTCGGCATCTTGCCGAATCCGGGCACTTCGGTGCGCGTTTGGCGTCGCAGTTGCTCGAGCGTCCGGATCGACTCCTTGGCGTCATTCTTCTCGGTAACAACGCGGCAAACCTGGGCGCCTCGGCGCTGGCGACGATCGCCGCACTGAAGCTTTACGGCGAACCGGCGGTCGCAATCGCCACCGCCCTGTTGGTCATCGTGGTGCTGATCTTTGCGGAAGTCGCCCCGAAGACCGTGGCGGTGCTTTATCCCGAACGCATCGCACTGCCGGCCGCATACATACTGCGGCCCTTGCTGACCATCCTGTATCCGATCGTATGGATGACCAATGCGATCGCGAACGGTTTTTTGCGGCTATTCGGGGTCTCGGTCGGCGCAAAGACCGATCAGCCCAGCATCGAGGAACTCCGCGCCGTAGTACGGGAGACGGGTACGCGCATTCCCAAATCGCACCAATCCATGTTGCTGAGGATTCTCGACCTCGAAAAAATTACCGTAGATGACGTAATGGTGCCGCGCTCGGCGATCGAGGCGATCGATCTTGACGATGACTGGGAGGATATCGTGAGCCAACTCGCGACCAGCCATCATACGCGACTGCCGGTCTATCAGGGCAGCCTCGACAATATCGTCGGTGTTTTACACATTCGTAAGGTATTGCACCAGAGTCGCGGCAGCGAGTTCGACAAGGACGCATTGGGCAAGATTATGCGCGCACCCTATTTTGTCCCGGAGGGCACGCCGGTAACCACGTTGCTGTTAAGGCTACAAAGCGAAAGACGCCGTTTTGGTCTCGTCGTCGATGAGTATGGCGACCTGAAAGGTATTGTGACTGTAGAAGAAATTCTCGAGGAAATCGTCGGCGAATTCACGACTCAGGCGCCGGGTGCCGCCGCCGACATCGTTACCGAGCCGGACGGCACCTTTATCGTGGACGGCGCGAGCAATATTCGCGAGCTCAATCGGAAAACGGGCTGGGATTTACCGACCGACGGACCGAAGACCTTAAATGGGTTAATTCTCGAGTATATGGAGGAGATCCCGGAGCCCGGTACCAGCCTCCTGCTTGCCGGCTATCCGCTGGAAATCATTCAGACCAGGGGTACGGCGGTGACCCGTGCGCGTATCAATCCCAACAAAGTCGAAGCGGAATCAGACGCTGAATCCAACTAGGATGGACTCCGCGAACCGGGTGTCGAAGCGGGTTTGTCTGCCACCCGATTGCGCAGATATTCCGGTACCGCATGCGTCGGTGAAACCCCGTGTCCGGCACGCAGCCGCTCGACCGCCAACACGGCCACATCCCCGGCGCCGGGGTATTGATCCGGCACCCACTCGGCCACGCGGCCGGCGGCGGCAGCGAACAGCTCATCGCGGTATTGATTCCAGCCGCTGCCGACGCCGATCCAGCCGTCGCCATCCGGTAGCGAGATCTGCGCCGGCGCGCAGACCTCTTCGCGGCCCTGCAGTTCCATGAGGCCGCTCGCAGCGCGCACATAGGCAGCGGCATAGACTTGTGCCATGCGCGCATCGAACGCGGCAAGCACGCGGTGCGCTGCCTGACCTTGTGCCAGCGCCGCCAATGAAGATACCGGTACGACCGGTAGTGCCGCGCCGAACGCCAGCCCCTGGGCGATACCGGCGCCAATGCGCAGACTGGTAAATGATCCGGGTCCTTGCCCGAATGCCAGCGCATCCATTTGCGACAGCCGCAGACCGGCGTTAGCGAGCGCCTCCTCCAGCATGGGCAGCAGGCGTAACGAATGCCGCTGACCCACCTGTTCCGCATACTCGCAGATCTCTCCATCGACCCAGAGGGCAACTGAACACGCTTCCGTCGACGTATCGAAGGCGAGCAATTTCAATTCACCACCTCAACCATTGGCCACCTCATCATCGTCGGAATCCGGCGGCGACGCCGCACCGCCGGCCTTCTTTGCATAATAGCGGAATGATCGCAAACTCATCCCCAAAAGCGACGCCGCTTTGGTCTGGACGCCCCGCGTTCGTTCGAGCGCCTGCGCAATCAACTGCGCGCGCGCCTTATCGATAAAATCCTCAAGCATAAGGCCGTCAGGCGGCAACGAGATCCAATCCGTGGCCTGATGTCCGGGAGTGACAAGATAGGCCGGTAAAGTGTCTGCCGTGATCGTCTCATCGGCGCACAGTGCAACCGAACGCTCGATCACATTTTCAAGTTCACGCACGTTACCCGGCCACGGGTAGGCCTCAAGCACACGCAATGCATTACGATGAATCTGTTTTTGCACGATACCTATGGCTTTACTGCACTTATGCAGAAAATGATCGACCAATAATGGGATGTCTTCGCGTCGGTGCCGCAAGGGCGGCAGTCGCATGGGAATGACGTTAATGCGGTAATAGAGGTCCTCGCGAAATTCACCACTCTCGACCATTTCCCGCAGGTCCCGATTGGTCGCCGCGACAATACGTACGTCGATAGGCTCTTCACGGTTCCCGCCAACCTTGCGGACGCATTTTTCCTGCAATACCCGCAGTAGTTTGACCTGGGTGGCGAGTGTCATCTCGCCGATTTCGTCGAGGAACAACGTGCCCTTGTTCGCTTCCTGGAATAACCCGGGTTTCTCACGAACTGCCCCCGTAAATGCGCCCCGCTCATGCCCAAAAAGCTCGCTCTCCAAGAGATTCTCGGGAAGCGCGCCACAATTTATCGACACAAAGTGTTTTTTCGCGCGCGGGCCGGCATAGTGAATTGCCCGTGCGATCAATTCCTTGCCCGTACCACTCTCACCCTCGATAACGACAGTGGACCGAATTCCGGCGACCCGCCGCACGAGATCGAAGATATCCTGCATCGCCGGACTATTTCCGACAACATTGGAGAAACTGTAACGCTGCTCGACCTCCTTGCGCAGATAGACATTTTCTTCAACCAGTCGTCCACGCTCACAGGCCTTGGCAACAACGAGCTTAAGCTCATCGACATCGAATGGCTTTGAGATATAGTCATAGGCGCCCTCGCGCATCGCCTCAATGGCTGACTTGACCGAGCTGTATGCGGTCATCACAAGGACATTGGCCTGGCTGTTACTCGCACGAATCTCGCGCAGTAGATCCATGCCGCTGCCGTCCGGCAAGACAAGATCGCACAAAACGATATCCGGCAGGCCGTTGCCAAATTGCTTGCGGGCTGCCGCAAGTGTGTCGGCCGTCGAGACATCGTAACCGACGCCGGTCAGGACCGTGTTCAGCAGGCCCAACAGATCGGCGTCGTCATCTACCGCAAGAATTTTGACACTCATCGCAATTTACCAATTGCGGCGCGGTGTGCGCCACATGTCACCAATCCTCGGCGAGACACGCTGGGCACAACACGGCCGTGCCCCAGGCGAGTTCCTAAGGAAGCGATTGAAAGTCGAAATGGGTAACTAGATTATTATTCTTATGCCCGTATTTCACTACACCCTGGTGGCACGGCGCAACTATCGCACGGACTGTGCCGCCCGGAGATCGGGAAACGGGCCTGACGCTGCGGCGCAGGCGCCCTAGCGGCCGCCGAGCATACCGCCAAGGATTCCACGGACGATGCGGCGCCCAATCTGACTGCCGATTGCCCGCGCGGTACTTTTCGCGAATGCTTCGACCACGGACTGGCGACGACGACCCTTGGGACGCTCCGCCTTTTCCTGTGCTTCACGAGCCTTGACTTCTTCCGCCTCTTTGGCGGCCTTCTCGGCCGCTTCTTTTTGCTGCTCGGCACGCTTTTTGAGTAGCTCGTAGGCCGACTCACGGTCAATGGGCTCGTCGTAACGACCGCGCATTGGTGACCGGCTCACGCGCTCGGTACGCTCGGTCTCGTCGAGGGGTCCCATGCGAGACTCCGGTGGCCGAATCAAGATGCGCTCGACACGGCTCGGCGTGCCCTTCTCGTCCAGGGTCGATACCAGGGCTTCGCCGATACCCAGTTCCGTGATCGCAGTCTCCGTGTCGATATCGGGGTTGGGGCGGAAGTTCCCCGCAACTGCCTTGATGGCCTTGCGGTCCTTCGGCGTAAAGGCGCGCAACACGTGCTGAATCTTCAGCCCCAGCTGCCCGAGGACCTCATCGGGCACGTCCAACGGGCTCTGGCTGATGAAATACACACCTACGCCTTTGGAGCGGATCAATCGTACGACTTGCTCGATTTTGTCGATCAGCGGTTGCGATGCGCGATCGAACAACAAGTGCGCCTCGTCGAAGAAAAATACCATCTTCGGACGATCGGGATCACCCACTTCCGGCAACTGTTCGAATAACTCCGACAGCAGCCACAGCAAAAAGGTGCCGTAGAGACGGGGCGAGAACGACACCAGGCGGGTCACGTCGAGAATGTTGATCACGCCGTTACCGGAGAAATCGGCCATCATGATATCTTCGAGTTTCAGTGCGGGCTCACCGAAAAAATGTTCCGCGCCCTGTTCCTCGAGCACCAATAAATCCCGCTGAATCGCGGCGATACTGGCGGGAGAAATATTGCCGTACTCGCCGCGCAGCTCCTTGGTATTTTCGCCCATCCAGCTGAGCATGGACCGCAAGTCCTTCAAGTCCAGAAGCAACAGCCCGTCATCGTCGGCAATCCGGAAACAGGCATACAACACTCCTTCCTGCGTATCATTCAACTCGAGCTGGTTGGCTAGCAACAAAGGACCCAGTTCGGAGATCGTCGTGCGCAGGGGGTGTCCGGCCTTACCGAACAGATCCCAGAACACGACCGGATAACCGCGTTGCTGGTAGTCGTCGATTCCAATTGTGCGCAGGCGCTCATCGATTTTCTCGTGCGGCTTACCAGCCGCGGCCAAACCCGACAGGTCCCCTTTCACGTCGGCCATAAACACGGGCACGCCGAGACGCGAATAGCCCTCGGCCAGCACCTGCAGGGAGACTGTCTTGCCGGAACCGGTCGCCCCCGAGATCATCCCGTGCCGGTTACCCATTTTCGCCAACATCTCGACCTGAATACCGTCGGTGCCCCCGAGCAGGATCTTATGATCTTCAGCCATACCGAATCCTCTTGTCTGATTTCTGGCTAACCGCAGAAACGCAGTGTCATGTTGCTGGGCACACGACCGCCGCGACGTCGACCGCAAAGCGCGGTGGCGCTAGGGTAGCAAGAAACGGGAACGTGGTGTTAGCCGGCGCGCATACAGGATAGCGCAAGAATCCACGTGGCCGGATAGCGACCACGTGGACTTTGCTGTCACATGCGCGGGCGGGATTAGTAGCTTACTACAGGTGCCAATGTCTTGGCTTGCGCGACCCACGCCTTAACGGACTTCTCGCTCGGGCATACGCGACATACGCGCTTTTGCATATTCGTCGCACGCATCTTTTCGACCAGATTGCCCACGTTGCGTGTACGCAGTTCCTTCACGGTATCCACGCCGGCGGCCTCGAGTAATTCCGCATACTGACTGGCAACGCCCTTGATACGAAACAGGTCGGCCATGTTGACACAGCGCAGAATGATCTTGCTGCTAAGGCCCGTCTCGGCGGCCAGGTCCTTGCGACCCTTCGCGGTAGCGCCGACCGTGAGCAACTTGCCCGGCGAGTTAATGCCGGCCTTGCGCAGCTTTGCGCCATGAGCAGGACCGATACCCTCGATATCTTCGATTTTCTTTGCCATCAGGATTACCCTCTGTTTTATTGCTGTGATTAACGGTTATGAAATTGTCGGTAGTGGCTAAGCTTGCGTCGGGCGTTGGCTGCGGTCCCGCCGAGGGTCATTCAGCCTTGCAGATATGGGGTCGGAGTCAACACGAGACGAATGGACAATCCGAGCCATTGCAAGATGCCCGAATTCAGGCGGGAATACGCAGTTTTTGGCCCGGATAAATGAGATCAGGATCCTTGATTACTTCACGGTTTGCCTCAAATATCTTGGGGTATTCCATGGGATTACCAAAAAAAACGTTGGCGATCTTCGAGAGCGAATCCCCCGCCTGCACCACATAATAGCGTCCTTCGCCGCCGGAGACGGGCGCCGAGAGTTTATCCGCCTCGACCCGCTTCACACCCTGGACATTACCGGCAAGCAAGACGACTTTCTCCTTATCCGCCGCCGATTCACATTCTCCGCACAGGGTGACAACGCCGTCCGCGAAGGCTACATCGAGTCCCTTGACGGGCAGGGTCTTCTCCGCCGCAAGCATTTCCCGGATCTTGCTGGCGGCGTCATCGTCAGCGCCGAACAGCCGCTTGCCGACGTCCGCCGCAAAATCAAATAAACCTGTCAAATCAACCATTGGTCAGCCTCCTATGAGTGAAGCCGGGCTCGACGCCGGCGGCTGCTGCCAGGGTGATTATCAATTTCCTTGCCAACTATCACCGGCACCGGTGCGCACCGCCCAAGCTGCGCGAAAGCATCTTTAAATTCCTGCGGTTATGGGCGTCGCGGGACGCTATGGCCGGAAGCCGAAATTGCGCAAACCGTCCGCGCATGACAATCTTTGTAAGCTGCGGCTCGCAAAAATTGTTACCACCCGGGTCCGCCCGGCCACGGCAAGCGTTACCTGGCATGGTCATTTGACTCACGGCAACGTTAAGGGTAAATCATCACTTCACCCGCCAGCGAGCACACCGACTGTTATGAGAAAGCCAATCGACGAATCGAGCGCAACGCTTGACGAGATCACACAGCAGCTGGTCCGCGAGCGTGATGCGGTCGCGAAGATTCTCGACGAAATTACCGTCAGCAAACAGCCAATGTCCTTGTTCGAACGCGGCAAGGTGGATGACCATATTGATGAAATCAAGCGTTTATCGGCAATCTATGAGCGCCTACAGCAGAATCGCGAGAAATCACACTCCTGAGCCCCTTAGCCACTGCCAGCCGCGGACGTGATCAACCGCCCCGGCGCTCGATCCGCTTTAGATTTTGGCCATGCGGCCGATCATCCTTAACGGGACCATTTCTCCGCGATATCGGCCTGTGAGGCCACTTCGCGGCGACAAAGCACGTCTGGCGTGAGGCGCCGGGAAACTTTTTGTGCAGTTTGTGGGACTATATTAATGATGGACTGGAATATGAAACGACTGTGCTGGGTCATATTATGTTTGTTGCTCATCGCGCCGCATATTGCCGCGGCAGCGACGGGTACCGAAGCGTACCGAATCGCACCCGGCGATCTGCTCTCGATCCACGTGTTTGGCGAAGAGGATCTTAGCCTGGACCAGGCCCGGGTCGGCGCCAACGGGACGCTGTCGTTCCCGTTACTGGGTGAAATCGAGGCCAGCGGGGTTACTGCGCGCGAATTGGAGATCCGGCTAACGAACATGTTGCGCAATGGCTATCTGCGCAAGCCCACCGTGAGCGTTTCGATTCTCGAGTATCGACCCTTTTATGTAAACGGCGGCGTGCGCAGTCCGGGCGGCTATTCGTATACCGAAGGCATGACCGTCGAAAAGGCGGTGACCCTGGCCGGCGGTTTCAGTGAGTCCGCCGCGCGCGACGAAATTATGATTCAACGCGCTGCCGATCTGGAACAGGGCGCCGTACCGATAGCATTGAATGCGCGCATCCAGCCCGGCGATGTCATCTCAATCGGTGAGAAGGAACTCAGCAGTCTTCAGTTCTTTGTGCGTGGTGAGGTCAAGACTCCAGGCGCTTACGAATATCGTGACGGACTTACAATTGAAAAGGCCATCGCCCTGGCGGGCGGATTCACCAGCCGTGCATCCAAGCGCAAGATCAACGTTACGCGCGACAGCGATCCGGACCAGCGACCGAAGCGGGAGCGGTTGACGGCGCCGGTGGAACCGGGCGACATCATCAGCGTCGGCCAGAGTATTTTCTAGGCACTGCTCACGCGGCAGTCGCGTCACGCGCGAAAAAATTCTCGACGTCACACACATTCCGGGTCACCGGCATGTCAGGCAGACTCTGCAGGAACACCTTGCCATAACTGCGTGTCCGTAGACGCGGATCACACAGCACCAGCACCCCGCGGTCCGTGACATCGCGTATCAAGCGGCCCACCCCTTGTTTCAACGCAATCACCGCCGTGGGCAATTGATATTCCATGAACGGGTTACGCCCCGCCTGTTGCATGGCGGCGGCACGCGCCTGCAGGACCGGGTCGTCCGGTGTGGCGAATGGCAACTTGTCGATAATCACGCAGGACAGGGCCGTGCCGCGCACATCCACACCCTCCCAGAAACTGGCGGTGCCAAGCAGCAAGCCGTTGCCGGTGGCGCGAAAACGATCGAGTAACTCGGAACGCGGTGCATCACCCTGCACGAATACGGGACGCGCGTCCTGCGCGCGCAGATAGCCGGCCGCCTGACGCAAGGCGCGGTGGCTGGTGAATAGCATGAATACACCGCCGGTACAGGCCTCGATCACCGGCTCGGCAACCGCCACCACCGCGCGGGTGTAATCACGGCTCTGCGGCTCCGGCAGACCGTCGGGGAGATACATCAGGGCCTGGCGCGAGAAGTCGAATGGGCTCTGCCAGATCGCGGTGTCCGCATCATCGACACCCAGGCGGGTGCGAAAATGGGAAAAATCGTCCTTCACCGTCAGGGTTGCCGATGTGAACACCCAGGACTTGGGGCCAGCAAGCATTTTTTCGCGGAACGCGATAGCTGGATCCAGGGGTGTCAGCCGAAGCACGAACGAACGGGTCGTGATATCGATCCAGCGCACGAATTCCGCGTCTGGGTCCTCGCAGATAGCGTGAACGCGCTGTATAAGATCGGACCCGCGTTGCCAGCAACTCGTCAGCGCTTCACCCCGCACCGCCGCCGCCTCCAGTGCCACGACCAGATCGTCGAGCACGGTCACCATATTTTCAAGTGCGGCCTTGAAGCCGCTGTCTTCGGCCACACTCAGCCACGGCATTCGCCGCGCGTCCCGTCCCAGGGCCAGTCGCAGGTCTGCGACCGCCTTCTTGGTCGCGTCGACCCGTGCGGGCAACTCGGCGATACCGCTTTGCTCACTCACCTCCGCTGCCGTGGTATCGCGGCACAGATTCACGACCTGCTGACCGCTAAAACTGGTGCCGAAGAATTCCGATGCCAGGTCCGGCAATTTGTGGGCTTCGTCGAAGATCACGGCATCGGCACCGGGCAGTAACTGGCCGAAGCCGTCTTCGCGGATGACCAGGTCGGCGAAGAACAAATGATGATTGATCACCAGGACATCGGCGGCGAGCGCCCGGCCGCGCGCCTGCAACACATGACATTCCGTCAGGCGTGGACATTTGGCGCCGAGGCAATTCTCCGACGTCGAAGTCACCGCCCACCAGACATCACTTTTCTCCGGCACATCGCCGACCTCGGCAATGTCACCCGTGTCTGTTTGCTCCGCCCAACGCCGAATGCGTAACAGATCCTCATGCCAGGGGGCCGGCTCAAACCGATTTGTGGTCTCGGCCTGTTCGAGGCGGTAAGTACAAAGATAATTAGCGCGCCCCTTGAGCAGCGCCGTGGTGACGGGAATCTGCAGCGCCTCGCGCACCAGCGGAAGATCACGAAAGTATAATTGCTCCTGCAAATTCTTGGTCCCGGTGACAACGAGAACACGCTGGCCGGACAAGAGCGCGGGGACCAGATAGGCCAGGGTCTTGCCAGTGCCGGTCCCGGACTCGGCGATCAACATGCCGCCGTCTTCGAGGGTGCGCTGGATGGCGCGGGCCATTTCCTGTTGGCCGTCCCGCGCCACGTATCCTTCTAGCAGTTCCGCGACCGGGCCCGTGGGGCCCAGCATGTCGCCGCTATCCGACAAGACCGCCCCGCGTCAAACAGGTCTCCAGCGCTTGTTCCCAGTCCGGTAAACGCACATCGAACACCGACGCCAACTTCTCATTCGACAGAACCGAATAGGCAGGTCGCGCGGCCGGGGTCGGATATTCGGCGGTCGTGATCGGCACCACGTTGACGTGATCGAAGCCGGCGAGCGCAAGAATGCGCACTGCAAACCCCCACCAGGACGTGGAACCACCACAGGTCATTTGATAAATCCCTGTGTTGCGATCCAGCAAGCCACGCGCCTGCTGCACACGATCGATCACCGCCACCGTGCCCTGCGCGATGGCGCCGGCGAATGTGGGGCTGCCGATCTGATCGTTCACCACCCGCACCTCATCGCGCTCCCTGGCCAGCCGTAACATGGTCTTGAGGAAATTGTGCCCCTGCAGGGAATACACCCAGGCGGTACGTAAGATGAGGTGTGCACCGCCCGCGGCGCACACCGCCGCCTCGCCGGCGAGCTTACTGTGGCCGTAGACGCCCAGGGGGTTCGTCGCATCATCCTCTTTGTAGGGTGTCTGCGCACCGCCGTCAAAGACGTAATCGGTAGAATAATGGATAAACGGGGCGTTTACCGCCCTGGCCGCGCGCGCCATGACCCCCGGCACGTCTGCATTGAGCAGTTGCGCCAATTCCGGTTCGGCTTCGGCCTTGTCGACTGCGGTATAGGCAGCGGCGTTGATCACCCACTGAGGTTTTTCCGCGGCAATCAGACGCTCCGCCGCGGCCGGGTCACTGAGGTCGACCTCCGCACGGCCGACGGCAATGAGATCGCCACGCGTGGCGAGCAAAGGCTGGAGCTCGCTGCCGACCTGCCCGCTCTTGCCGAAAAGAAGGATACGCAAAACGGGATCAGTCCAGCTGAAGGTCTTTCAGCAATTCACCCTTGGCGTCTTTGTCCGAGACAATGGGCTCCGCGATCGGCCATTGCACCCCGATATCCGGATCGTCCCAGCGAATACACCGATCCTCGCTTGGTTCATAGAGCGTCGTTACCTTGTAGGTGACATCCGCGTAATCACTGAGAACACAGAAGCCGTGCGCATAGCCCGGCGGCACCCAGAGTTGGTGCTTATTTTCCGATGACAATTCCGTTGCAAACCAGCGACCGAACTCCGGTGAGTCGGCGCGGATATCCACGGCCACATCGAAGATCCGCCCCGTGACCGCGCGCACAAGCTTGCCCTGCCAGGTTGGGTATTGGTAATGCAGTCCGCGCAACACGCCCTTGGTCGAAAAGGAGTGATTGTCCTGCACAAAGGTGTCGGGCAGGCCCGCGTCGGCAAAGGCGCGCTGGTTGTAACTTTCCAGGAAGAAACCACGCGGGTCGTCAAATACCCGCGGGATGACGAGCTTAACGCCGGTAAGATCGGTATCCCTAACCTCCATCAACCTCGTCCCGGAGGTTTGGTTCTGCGCCATGGTCGGCATTCGCGCAGGGTCGCCGAGTCACGGCCACGTGGCAACCCAATCCCGAAGTATGAAATGGCGTCCCCAAGGGGATTCGAACCCCTGTTACCGCCGTGAAAGGGCGGTGTCCTAGGCCGGCTAGACGATGGGGACACAGTCTGCTCATAAAAATAGCGGGCCGCCGTGGCCGCCCGCGCGGGTTTTGGTGGAGCCAGGCGGGATCGAACCGCCGACCTCAACACTGCCAGTGTTGCGCTCTCCCAGCTGAGCTATGGCCCCTGCGAAAGGTGCGCTAATTTACGTCGGTAACCGGGACAGGTCAAGCCGACTGGGCGGCGCGCGCGCCTATATATTCCGGCGCCTGATCGATGCGCGCCAGCACCCGTTCCGGCCCGAGCAGCACCAGGGTGGTATCGATCGGCGGCGATACCCCGCCGCCACTCAGAGCCACCCGCAGCGGCTGGGCCAATTTGCCGAATTTGAGACCCGCGGCCGCGGCGACTTCTTCGACGATCTGATGCAAAGCGTCGGCGTCCCAGGTCGCAGCCTCCGCCAGTCGCGTTCGCAACTGCGTCAGCACGGGTGCGATGTCCGTGGTGAGATTCTTCTTTGCCTGCTTTTCGTCGTAGCCGTCCAGCTCACGATAGAAAAACAGACTTTTGTCCGCCATTTCCACCAGGGTCTTGCTGCGCTCCCGTTGGGCCGCGACGATCTCCACCGGATCCGGCCCGGCCTCGGGGTCCACGTCGTGCTCACCCAGATACTGGCGCAGATGACTGGCGATGTGCTCCAGCGGGCTCGACTTGATGTAGTGTTGATTCAACCACAGCAGTTTCTCGGGATTGAACGTGGATGCGGACTTATTCACGTTCACGATGTCGAAGTACTCCACCATCTCGTCGACGGAAAAAATCTCCTGGTCACCATGCGACCACCCCAGACGTACCAGATAATTGATCAATGACTCGGGCAAAAAACCCTGGTCGCGAAATTCGAGCACACTCACGGCCCCGTGACGTTTCGACAACCGCTGCCCGTCCGCACCGAGGATCATAGGCACGTGCGCATAACTCGGCGGCGCGGCATCGAGCGCATGGAACATATTGATTTGCCGCGGCGTGTTGTTGAGATGGTCGTCGCCACGAATCACATGACTGATTTTCATGTCCATGTCGTCGACCACCACGGTGAAGTTGTAGGTCGGCGTGCCGTCGGCACGGGCAATGATCAGATCGTCGAGTTCATCGTTGCTGATGACCACGTGCCCGCGGATCTGATCGTCGATGACGACGCTACCCGCGAGGGGATTCTTGAAACGGACCACCGGCTTGATGTCGCCATGGGGTTTGTGGCCGGCGTCACGGCAACGGCGGTCGTAACGGGGCTTTTCGCCGCGCGCGCGCTGCTCGGCGCGCATGGACTCCAGCTCCTCCTTGCTGCAGTAACAATAATAGGCCTTGTCCTCGGCCAGCAGCTTGTCGATCAATTCACCGTAACGGGCGAAGCGCTGAGTCTGATAGAACGGACCCTCGTCGAATTCCAGCCCCAGCCAGGACATGCCCTGCAGAATCGCGTTGATGGACTCCGGGGTGGAGCGCTCCCGGTCCGTATCCTCGATGCGCAGCACGAACTCGCCGCCATGCTTGCGGGCATAGAGCCAGGAATACAGCGCGGTGCGCACGCCACCGATGTGCAAGTGGCCGGTGGGGCTGGGGGCGAAGCGGGTACGGACGGTCATGAGCGGGTTCTTCCAAGTAAGGGCCGGCGCGTCGAAGGCGGCTATTCTAGTGAAAACCCGGCGCAAAATCAGGCGCAGGTCGGGAAACCTTCAGTCTCGCGCCACCCGGATGCCCGACAAGCGTCGTCCGGCCTTAAAAATGGGGTCGGAGTGAATTTTCCATTCGCAGTACACAATAAAAATCCAAGATTCCTGGAAAACTTCACTCCGACCCCATTTTTGCAGCGCAAGGCCGCGATTCGAGCGCTACAGGGCGGTAGCGCGAGATTAAGCCGTGCGGGGCCCAGCCGGCACAGGACACCGGCAGATTGACCCCCCGCCCGGCGCCCGCGTAAACTTCGCCGCTGAATTCGGTAGCTACGGGCGATTAGCTCAGCGGGAGAGCACTGCCTTCACACGGCAGGGGTCACTGGTTCGAACCCAGTATCGCCCACCATTTCTTCAAATCCCCACCCGACCCCGGGATCCCGAGCCGGTTTTGTGCGGCCGAGCCGATCTGCAACTCCGCCGCCGACAGATAGATGACGCCGCCCCACGCCCATACTACAATCGTACCCATGGTCCATAAGCACCAGTTCTGGGTCACACTTATTCTGGTTGCCGGCCTGTTCGGCGGCCAGCTGGTCACCGTGGCACATGACCATGCGACCCCGCAAAGCGATCACGAAATCTGCGCGGTCTGCCTGCTCAGTCATCACGGAAAAGCCGCACTGGCACCGGCGACTCCCCTTCCCTCCCCTGTCGTCGGTACCGTCGTACAACCAACCAAAGACAGTCAGACACTACCCCATCGACCCGTTTTTGCCCAGTTTGCACGCGGCCCACCCGCGACACACTCCTAACACCGCTCAAACTTTTTTTTGGTTTTGTTTTTCCACGCAAGGTCGTGCTTGCGTGGCTGCGTTATGGAGTGCGTAACATGAATCGTCATTATTCTTTGATCATCAGCGGCTTGCTCTTCGGCTTGATGTCCGCCCCGGCCGCCGCGAGTGACCCGGATATCCAGCAACTGCGGCAGGAACTCGAATTACTAAAACAATCCTATGAAGAAAGGATCAATGCATTGGAGGCGCGGCTTGCGCAAATGACACAAGAACGGAAAGTCAGCGCGACCGCTGTTTCCCCGCCGGTCGCAAGAGACCCGGGTGCCCGCGCCCTGCGCCAGGGTCAGAATGCCTTCAATCCGGGCATTGCGGTGATCCTCAACGGCAAATATAACGACTATGGTCGCGACCCGAACGATTACGCGCTGCCCGGCTTTCAACTCGGCGGTGAAGCGGGACTGTCCAGTGAGGGGCTTACCGCCGAGGAATCCGAGATCACCATCAACGGCAATATCGACGATCGCTTCTATGGCAGCCTCACCCTGGGCCTGCATCAGGATGAAGACGAAACCGAAGTGGAACTCGAGGAAGCCTATATCGAAGCGACCGGGCTGGCGGGCGGTACCGGACTCAAGGCGGGACGCTTTTTCTCCGAGATCGGCTATCTCAATCGCCAACACACCCACACCTGGGATTTCGCCGACGAACCCCTCGCCTATCGCGCGTTTCTGGGCAAGCAGTATACCGACGACGGCGTGCAGGCGCGTTGGCTCGCACCCACCGACACCTTCGTCGAGATCGGTGGCGAGCTGCTGCGCGGCACCGGCTTTCCGGCGAGCGGTGCCGACAACGAGGGTAAGGGCGCCTACTCAATCTTCGCCCGCACCGGCGGCGATGTGGGCACCAGCCACAGCTGGCGCGTGGGGCTTTCCGGTCTGTGGGCCGACGCCCGCGAACGAGGGTCCAGCGGCGATGAGCATGGCCACGGTGGTGGCGGCGTCGAACCGTCGGTATTCGACGGGGACAGCGACCTGTGGATCGCCGATTTCGTGTGGAAGTGGGCGCCCGACGGTAATCCCACGGAACGCAATTTTAAATTCCAGACGGAATACTTCGATCGCCGGGAAGACGGTACCGTTGCCGTGGACGACGGCGCCGAGATCTCGGGCTACAGCGGGGAACAACGGGGCTGGTATGCCCAGGGCGTCTACCAGTTCCGGCCGCGCTGGCGTATCGGCGCCCGCTATGACCGCCTCTCGAGCACGAATCGGGGCAACGATCCGGAGGTTCTCGCCGAGGCGGGCTTGCTGAGTACACACGATCCTTCCCGCGCCAGCGCCATGCTGGATTACTCACGCAGCGAATTCAGCCGGCTGCGCTTCCAGTACAACCAGGACAAGTCCCGGCCCGGCGAAGCCGATGACCAGCTCAGTATGCAGTACATCATGAGTTTCGGCGCCCACGGTGGCCACCAGTTCTAGGAGGCGGTGATGCAACGATTCGTCTATCTGATCTTGCTTCTGTTCGCCGTGACCCCGGCCGCCGGCGCGAACCTGCGTATTTTCACCTGCGAACCGGAGTGGGCCGCGCTGGCCACCGAGCTCGCGGGAGAGAACACAAACATTTTCAGCGCCACCACCGGCCTGCAAAACCCGCACAAGGTCACCGCGCGGCCGAGCCTGATCGCAAAAATGCGGCGTGCCGATCTGGTGATATGTACCGGTGCCGATCTCGAGGCGGGCTGGCTGCCGCTGCTCCGGCGCAAGGCCAACAACCCCAAGGTCTTGCCGGGGCAGCCCGGCTACCTCGAAGCAGCGGACCATGTGCCGATGCGCGAGATCCCGAGCCGTGTCGATCGTGCCGAAGGCGACGTGCACCCCCACGGTAATCCACATATCCATACCGATCCGCGCAATATCCGGCGCGTTGCCCAGGTGGTAAGCGAACGTTTGGCGACGCTCGATCCGGCCAATGCAACCCAATACCGACAGCGTCTCGCGGATTTCAACGGACGCTGGGACGCGGCCTTGCGCCAATGGGAGTCGGTGGCGGCGAATCTTCGTGGGATGCCCATCGTGACCCAACACAAAAGCTGGATCTATCTCATCGAGTGGTTGGGGCTCGAGCGCATTGCGGTGCTCGAGGCAAAGCCGGGCCTGCCGCCCAGCGCCGCTCATCTTTCGCAAGTCGCGGCAAAACTCGAACGCCGGCCGGCAAGAGTGATCCTTCGCGCCGCCTATCAGGATCGACGGGCCTCCGACTGGCTGGCGGATCGAACGGGACTTGCGGTGGCGGCGTTGCCCTATACGGTGGGCGGCAACGAACGCGCCACGGACCTGTTCGGCCTGTTTGACGAAACCCTGCGCGTCCTCAACCAGCACGCCAACCCGGAAGGCGGATAACAACATGCTCGATCTGTCCATCGTCGTTGTCCCCCTCATCGCGGGCATGCTGGTCGTCGCGACCCATGTACCGCTGGGTCGTGAAGTGCTGGCCCGGGGTATCATCTTCATCGACCTGGCGGTGGCGCAAATCGCCGGCCTGGGTGTGATCGCCGCCGGCGCGCTGCACCTGGAATTTGGCGGCTACGGCGTACAGCTCGCCGCAGCCACCAGTGCGTTGGGCGGCAGCTTGTTACTCCAGTGGACGGAGCGACACTGGCCGGAGATCCAGGAAGCGTTGATCGGCACCGTCTTCGTGCTCGCCGCGGCCGCGAGCGTGCTGCTGCTGGCACACAATCCCCATGGCGCCGAACGGTTGCAGGATCTGCTCACCGGGCAGATTCTATGGGTCCGGCCCAACCAACTCATCAGCACCGGGGCGCTTTATCTGCTGGTGTTATCGGTCTGGTTCGCGGCACCGCACTTTGCCCGGCGCAGCGGATTTTATCTTCTGTTTGCGCTAACGGTTACGGCCTCTGTGCAACTCGTTGGGATCTATCTGGTATTCGCCACCCTCATTATTCCAGCATTAACGGTGCGTCGGCTGACATCCGGGCGTGGGCTATGGATCGCTTACGTGGCTGCCACCGCGGGGTATCTGAGCGGCCTGCTGTTGTCCCTGGGGCTGGATCTGCCCGCCGCGCCCCTGATCGTCTGGTCACTCGCTGTCTGTGGCCTGATCGGCGCGAGTATCATTGCCGTGTCTTTATCACGTCGCGCTGATTCCAGATAGGTGGCACGGGTGATGCGACCATACCGATGAAAGACAGCGAATGTATCGAATTTCTGCAATGGGCATTGCCGCGGATGGGGTTGCGTTGGGCCGGCTTCCGCAAGGTTCGTCGACAGGTCTGCAAACGGATCAGTCGCCGTATGCGTGAATTAGATATCGCCGACCTTAGTCATTACCAACGCGTTCTCGAAAGCGACGCCGACGAATGGCGTGTGCTCGATGGGTTCTGCCGCATCACGATCTCCCGCTTTTTGCGCGACCGTAAGGTCTACGAACAGCTGGCCGAAAACGTCCTACCGGAACTGGCCGCACGTTCGCAAGACGGTGTGCTGCGGGCCTGGAGTGCGGGTTGCGGCGGCGGCGAGGAACCTTACAGTCTCGCGTTCATCTGGCGCCAGGCGGTGGCAGGTGATTTTCCCGGCATCACGTTGCAGATCGTGGCGACCGACACGGATGACATCGGTCTCGCCCGTGCCGCCGTCGCCCGTTACAGCGCCAGCAGCCTAAAGGAGGTGCCAATCAGTTCGCACGAACAGGCCTTCACGCGCAGCGACGGGCACTATGTGCTGAAACCGGAATTCAGGCGGGATATTGAGTTTCGCTGCGAGGACATTCGCCGTTCCGCGCCGACCGGTCCGTTTGACCTGGTGCTATGCCGCAACCTGGCGTTCACCTATTTCGATCTGCCGACGCAACACCAGGTGCTTGCGCGCATCCACGACGTCCTCGCGCATGGTGGCGTGCTGGTCATCGGCGCGCACGAGCAGTTACCCGGCGACGGACCAGTCTTCAACCAACCTGAACTTCACCTCCCGTTCTACTGGAAAGAGATCGCACAATAGATCGGGACGACGATTTGCGCTTTACCGGCATCGCCGTCAGGCGTCGATCCAAGGCATAATCCACCCCATGGACACGCCGATCATCGACCATGAGCACGGCATCAGCACGATAGACACCGGTTATATCCGCCCCGGCTTCGATGCCAGCCATTTGATCATCGAAGGGGATCAATGTGCCTTCGTTGATGTGGGCACGTCCTATTCCGCACCCAGGTTGCTCGTGGCACTCGAAGCCAAGGGCTTGTCACCGGACGCCGTGCGCTACGTCATCGTCACTCACGTGCATCTGGATCATGCCGGCGGCGCCGGCCGCCTGCTGCAAGAGCTACCCAATGCGGACCTCGTGGTACATCCCCGCGGTGCGCGCCATATGATCGACCCGCGCAAACTCATTGCCGGGGCCACCGCTGTGTACGGCGCAGAGCGCATGGCGCAACTCTATGGCGAGATCGTGCCGGCGGCCGCAGAGCGGGTGATCGAAGGGACGGATGGGCTGACCCTGGAGCTTGCCGGTCGCGCGCTGCAGTTCCTCGACACGCCGGGACATGCCCGCCACCACTTCTGTGTCTTCGATGAACAGAGCCGCGCCATGTTCACCGGCGATACCTTCGGCCTGTCCTATCCGGAACTCGTAACACCCGATGGCGCGTTTGTATTCCCCACCACCTCGCCGGTGCAGTTCGATCCCGCGGCGCTGCATGCCTCGATCGACCGCCTGTTGAGTTTCGCGCCGCAGTGCATGTACCTGACCCATTTCGGCCGCGTCGACGAGGTCGCGCGCCACGCAAGCGAGCTGCATGAATGGATCGATCGCTTCACCGCCCTCGCTGACGAGGTCGAGCACACCGACGATCGTCAGCAACGGATAAGTAACGGGATGATGAACATGCTGCTCGAATCTCTGGAGAAACAGGATTGCCCGCTGACGCCGGCGGCGCGGCGCGAGGCACTACATCTCGACGTGACAATCAACGCCCAGGGTATCGGGGTCTGGCTCGACCGGCGCGCGCAAACATAGGCGTCCCGTGGGTGATCGTTGAATTCGCTCATTTATCCCGCGCCCCGGGACCCCGCCAAGCGTCGTCCGGCCCTGCGCGATACAGGGACAGTAAAAGCGCAGGGTCGCGATTCGAGCGCTACGGGGAAGTAGCGCGAGATTAAGCGCGGCGGGGTCCCGGGGCGCGGGATTTTAGGCCGGCGTCTCAGTCGCCGACTGAGCCCCGCCCAGCGTCGTCCGGCCTTTTACGACGCAGGGAGAGCAAAGCAAAAGGCTGCAATTCGTGCGCTACGGGGCGGTCGCGCGAGAGTAAGTTGGACCGGCGTCCGTCCGGCGCAGCCTAATCTCGCTTGCTTCCTCCGAGTCCTTCACTGGTGCGCCCGGTTCGCCACCAGATCCTCGATCACACTCGGATCCGCGAGAGTGCTGGTATCGCCGATGGTGTCCACCTCGTTGGCGGCAACCTTGCGCAGGATGCGGCGCATGATCTTGCCGGAACGGGTCTTCGGCAGCCCGACGGCGAACTGGATCACGTCCGGACTGGCGATGGGACCGATCTCCTTGCGCACCAGTGCAACCAGGTCCTTGCGCAATTCCTCGCTCGGCTCGACACCCACCATGGGCGTGACATAGGCATAGATGCCCTGGCCCTTGATGTCGTGCGGGTAACCGACCACCGCCGCCTCGGCGACGGAATCGTGTAACACCAGCGCGCTTTCGACTTCGGCGGTACCCATGCGGTGGCCGGAAACGTTGAGCACGTCATCCACCCGCCCGGTGATCCAATAGTAACCGTCGGCGTCGCGGCGGGCACCGTCACCGGTGAAAAAGTTGCCGGGGAATTGCTTGAAGTAGGTGTCGATGAACCGTTGCTGATCCCCATACACGGTGCGCATCTGTCCCGGCCAAGGGTGGGTAATTACCAGGTTACCCTCGGCCTCCCCCTCTAGCACCTTGCCGTCGTTGTCGACGATGGCCGGCTGCACGCCGAAGAATGGCCGCGTCGCGGAACCCGGCTTGAGGTCGGTGGCACCGGGCAGGGGCGTAATCAGAATGCCGCCGGTTTCGGTCTGCCACCAGGTATCGACGATGGGGGAACGACCTTCACCCACCACGTGGTAATACCACTCCCAGGCTTCCGGGTTGATGGGTTCGCCCACGCTGCCCAGCAGGCGCAGACTGGTGCGGGAAGTCTTGGTCACCGGCGCGTCGCCCTCGCGCATCAGTGCGCGAATGGCCGTGGGCGCGGTGTAAAAGATATTTACCTGGTGTTTGTCCACCACCTGCCAGAATCGCGATGAATCCGGATAGGTCGGCACCCCTTCGAACATCAGGGTAGTGGCGCCGTTCGCCAACGGCCCGTAGACGATATAGGAGTGCCCGGTGACCCAGCCCACGTCGGCGGTGCACCAGTAGATGTCGCCGTCGTGATAATCGAACACGTATTTGTGGGTGATCGCGGCATAAAGCAGATAGCCGCCGGTGGTGTGCAGCACCCCTTTCGGCTTACCGGTGGAGCCGGAGGTGTAGAGAATGAATAACGGATCCTCTGCATCCATTTCCTCCGCCGGGCAGTCGTCCGTCGCCTGTGCCGCGGCCTCGTGATACCAGACATCCCGTTCCCCGTGCCAGGCGATGTCGCCGCCCGTGCGCTTGACCACCACTGCCGTGTGCACGTTGGGACAGGCGGCCAGCGCCGTATCCGTGTTCGCCTTGAGCGGAATCGTGCGTCCGCCGCGCACGCCTTCGTCCGCGGTGATCACTACCCGGCAATCGGAATCGAGAATGCGATCCTTGAGGGACTCGGGGGAAAAACCGCCGAATACCACCGAGTGCACCGCGCCAATGCGGGCACAGGCCAGCATGGCATAGGTTGCCTCCGGAATCATGGGCATGTAGATACAGACGCGATCGCCCTTGCCCACCCCGCGCGCTTTGAGGACATTGGCGAGCCGGCACACCGCGGCGTGGAGTTCCTTATAGGTGATTTTCGCGTCATCGTTGGGATCGTCCCCCTCCCAGATGATCGCGACCTGATCGCCCCGCGTCGCCAGATGCCGATCGATGCAGTTGTAACAGGCGTTGAGCCTGGCGCCCTCGAACCAGCGGATTTGGGCACGGGCGTAATCCCACTCCAGCACCTTGTCCCAGGGCTGGCTCCAGGCGATGAGCTGGTCGGCCTGCGCCGCCCAGAAGCCCTCCGGGTTCGCTACCGACTCGGCATACATGGCCTGATACTGTTCGGCATCCACATGGGAACGCCGTGCCACCGCAGCAGGTACGCTGTATTTCTTATCTTCCGACATCTATCCTCCTAAATACCTAGAGTGCACATAGCGGACGACCGGAGGCGCTCTCCCGTCGCCAGGACCGGACCGTCTGCGTCGTCCCATTCCCCCCAAGGGGGCGACATCATACAATCAGCGCCCCGACCGGCAAAACAGGTCCGAATGGGGTCGTCCTGTGTGTGGGCGGCCTTGGTGCGCTGAGCTACCTGCCGATGTTGTCCGAGGCCATGTACGTCGGCCTGGGTCCCACCTGGGCCAATGTGCTGGTGGGTATTGCATCCGCCAGCGTGGACAATATCCCGGTGCTGTTCGCGGTCCTGACCATGCTACCGGAGATGGGGATCGACCAGTGGTTGTTGGTGACCCTGACCGCGGGTGTGGGTGGATCTATGTTGTCCATCGGCTCCGCAGCCGGCGTTGCATTGATGGGACAGGCGCGGGGCATCTATACTTTCTTTCGACACCTCAAGTGGACCTGGGCGATTGCCCTGGGTTATGCCGCAAGTATCTGGGTCCATTTGCTCATAAACAGCGCCTGACCGGGCGCGCTACACACGGACGATGACGTCCGGGAGGGAGTCTTGCGAAAGGCCTGCGCGGCTGTGTTTGCAGCCGTTCTACTGCTCGGTTTAGTCACCGCGACACCGGCACGGCAACCCGACCCCGAGACGACCGCCGGTGTTGCGGCTAGTCCGGTCCCGACCGCAGACAAGGCCCTCCTGTGGGAGATAACGGCGGCAGACGCGGAACCGAGTTTCTTGTTCGGCACCATCCACTCGGAGGACCCACGGGTGCTCGACTTGCCGGCAGCCGTCGAGCGCGCCCTGCGGGAAAGCCAGAGCTTCACCATGGAAGTGCTGTTGGATGAGCTGTCCGCGGACACCGCGACCATCTCCATGGTATTCGCCGACGACCGCACGCTGGCCACCGTCACCGGCGCGGACTTGGCACACGAGGCGATCGAGTTGTTGACCGAACGGGGTATCCCGCCACAGCTGGGCCGCCGCCTGAAGCCCTGGGCGGCCATGATGACGCTGAGCGTGCCGCCACCGAAAACCGGTCTGTTTCTCGATATGACGCTCTATCTCGCAGCCAAACGTCAGGGCAAGCGTGTATTCGGACTGGAAACCATTAACGAGCAGTTGGAGTCCCTGGACGGGATCCCCATGGCCGAGCAGGTGGTGCTGCTGCAGGAAACCATTGCGAGTTATCCGGCGCTCATGAGCATGCTCGACAAGATGATCGCCGCCTACCTGGCACGCGACCTGTCCGCCCTGGTCGACCTGAGTCATGAATTCGGACCGCAGGATGCAAAAGCAAGGGATGTGTTTATGTCCCGGCTCATCAATCAGCGCAACCACCGCCTGACAGATCGGATGATCCCACGTCTCGAAGAGGGGAATGCCTTTATCGCGGTGGGCGCCCTGCACCTGCCGGGCAGCGACGGCGTACTGCAGTTGTTGCGCGAACGCGGCTATACCGTCACAGCGGCCTACTAAGCCGCCGTTTCGCAGGAGTCGTCTTGTAAATCGGCGGCCGCGCCCGTATATCCAAAGAAATGCATTAACTCGACCGATACGAGGCCAATCATGGTTGTGGAACTGACGAAGGAAAATTTTGAACAGGTGGTTACGGATAACGACATGGTGATTGTTGATTTCTGGGCGCCGTGGTGCGGCCCGTGCCAATCGTTCGCGCCGGTCTACGAGCAGACCGCGGAAAAATTCCCGGATGCGGTATTTGCCAAGGTCAACACCGAGGATCAACAGGAGATCGCGGCGGCGTTTCAGATTCGCTCGATTCCTACCCTGATGGCATTTCGCGACAAGGTGATTGTCTTCAGTCAACCCGGCGCCCTGCCCGGAAACGCGCTGGAGCAGGTGGTGGATCAGGTCAAGGCGCTGGACATGGAAGAAGTGCATCGCCAGATCGCCGCGGAATCCAACGCCACAGCAGAGCCCAGTCCGGCTTAACGGCGCGCGATCCGTCTAGGCGGACGGTGCCGGGGGTTCGTCCCAGCGCGTCGCGGCATCGCACTTCAGGCCGCTGAACGCCGCCATAGTAACGTCCCGAACCAGTCCGCTGCCATGCAGGGATGCGCCGCTCAGATCCACGCGCGCAAAATCCGCGCCCTCACAGTCGGCGCCGCTCAGATCCGCGCGCGCAAGGTTGGCGCGGAACAGGCGCGTCGCGGCAAGACAGGCATCACGCAGCGTCGCCTCACTCAGGTCCGCACCGGACAAATCCGCATAACGAAGATCGCTCGCGCTCAGGTCGGCACCGGCCAGTTTCGCCTCAAACAGCACGGCGCAACCGAGTCGCGCACCCCGCAGATCCGCCATCGAGAGGGACGCGAGCTGCAGCCGGGCGGAGAACAGGTTCGCCTCGCACAGCACGGCGGCGGCCAGATTCGCGCGTCGCATCTCGGCACCGGCCAGGTTGCACCCCGAAAGATTGGCTTCGTAGAGGTCCGCACTCACCAACGATGCGGCCGTGAGATGCGCATTCTGCAGCGCCGCACCGGACATTTTCGCATCCCGCAGCACGGCGCCGCTGAGACATGCCTGCGCCAGGTTGGCCAGGGACAGATCGGCATCGGTCAGTGTTGCACCGGTCAATATTGCATTACTGAGATCCGCCTTGTAGAGATCGGCGCCGCTCAGATCGGCGCCGGCCAGATTCGCGCCCACCAGGCAGGCCTCGGCCAGATTCGCGCCGGCGAGATCCGCACCCACCAGAAGTGCATCCGTCAGATCCGCCTGCGCAAGATCCGCGCCGGCGAGCTGCATACCCGGCGCATAGGGTTTGACGGCCGACAATGCCGGAGCCATGTCAGGTGACGCCTGTTGCGCCACCTTGCCCTGGCGCCGCACACCGGAAGTCGGATCAATATCTACAACAACATTGGCTACCACGGTCATCTCGCATTCGTTCGCCGAGCCCGCAGGCCCTGCCTGCGCCACTCATATGCACCAGAGTAAAGTATAGTCGTTATTCGGTCGCCGCCCAGCAGGGTCCGCGGCGGGCGGCGGCTGATAATAAGTTACCTTAACTTCGGCGGCTTGCCGGTTGTTTATTTGGTGCTCAGATCCTGATCCACCACTTCATTCGCCCCCGGAGCATCCCCCGCCGCCGCTTCCAGGGTGCGCCAGACGCAGTTACCGCCGCTATGCTGATCCAGCTCGTCGAGCCACGCGCTATGTGCCGCGAGCTCGTCCGCATCCGCATAAACGACCGGCAACGGCGCCCGCGACGCATCGAACACATGCTCCACGGTCTCACGGGTGCGGACGTCAGCACCGTGCACGCCGTCGAGAAGTAGTGTCACCTGGCCACCCGTCATGCGCACGTAAACGTCCGCCAGGATCTCGGCATCCAGCAAGGCGCCGTGCAGCGTACGCTGTGAATTGTCGATCTCGTATCGCTTGCACAGCGCATCGAGGCTGTTCCTTTGCCCCGGATGCATCTCCCGCGCCAAACGCAGGGTATCGATGACCGAACAGTAATCGTCTATCACGCCCATGCCGGCGTCGAGTAATCCAAGCTCGTGATTGATGAATCCCACATCGAAGGGCGCGTTATGAATAATCAGTTCGGCGTCGCGCACGTAAGTCAGAAAGTCCTGCGCGATGTCCGCGAAACGCGGCTTGTCGGCGAGGAATTCCTGGGTAATACCGTGGACCTCGAGGGCGCCCTCATCGATCTCCCGATCGGGTTGCAGATACTGATGGAAGCGATTGTCGGTGATGCGACGATTAACGAGTTCGACGCAGCCGATCTCGATGATTCGATGGCCCTGGGCGGGGTCCAGTCCGGTTGTCTCTGTATCGAGCACAATCTGTCTCATAGCCTTCGCTCTTGCCTCGTGATTTACAGGACGATGGTTACGCGAGCATCTCGTCGATGGCCAGGTTCGCCAGCGCATCGGCGCGCTCGTTGGCAGGATGGCCGGCATGGGCCTTGACCCATTTCCAATGCACATCATGACGCGCCGTTGCCGTATCCAGCCGTTGCCAGAGATCCTGGTTTTTCACCGGCTTTTTCGCCGCGGTCTTCCAGCCGCGGCGCTTCCATTGCGTCATCCATTCGGTGATACCCTTCCTGAGGTACTGGGAATCGGTCACCAGGGTGACGTCACAGGGCCGCTTGAGTGTCTCCAGTGCCTTGATCGCCGCCATCAACTCCATGCGGTTGTTGGTCGTATCCGGCTCTGCACCATAGATCTCCTTTTCATGGCTGCCGCTGTGCAGAATCGCGCCCCAGCCGCCGGGGCCTGGATTGCCACGGCAGGCGCCGTCCGTGTGCACCTCAACTCGCGCCACGCTTCATCCCCTTCGTCGCTGGTTCCGCCAAACCGGAGGTGACTTTCTTGCGTTGGCGCCATTGCGGCTGTATCGGTGTCATACCGACTTCGCGTTTGCGTGCCACAAGAATATAGACACCCGCCATAAATGGCCACCAGCGGTCACCCGCCCGTTCGAGAAAGTAGAGCCGATCGCGCAGCACCGCGCGCTGCACCGGCGGCCGATAGTAGACCATGTTACCGCCGCTGAATTCGAAATCGAGCAACGCCAGCCAGTCCCGCACCCGGGTCACGCTGAGAAAGTGACCGCACCAGGGTATACAGCCGCGACGCGGCCCGAGGCGCCGGCGCAGACCGAAAAGACTGAAGGGATTAAAGCCCACCACCACCACATGCCCTTCCGGCTGCAGGACACGACCCACTTCACGCAAAACCTGATGGGGATCGTGTGAAAACTCGAGCATATGCGCGAGCACCACCGTATGTACCGATTTGCTATCCAACGGCAGGGCTTCCGCCTCACCCCAGACCTGTGAACCTGACCCGACATCCGTCGGCGGGTGATCCAGCACCACGCGGGTCGTGGCGAGACTGGCATCCAGCAGATCGGCCCCACCCGGACGCCCAATCTGGACCGCAACCGGCCCGTAGAGCCGCGGCAGTATATCGCGCAGGCGATTAAGTTCGAGCGCATGGATAGAACGACCCAGAGGACTGCTAAACCAGCTGTGCAGCGCAGGACGCACGTCCGCGGGGGCTCCACAAATATGCATTGACGGGCTCGATGTATCGACAGTAACTTTCGAATTATGGAATCAGTTTTACACGTACGTGCATTCGAAGACAATTATATCTGGCTCATCCGCGGCCACAGCCCAAACCAGGTCGCGATTGTCGATCCCGGCGACGCCGACGCGGTGTGCAACGCGCTGGATCGGCTCGCGCTTGTACCCATCGCTATACTCTGCACCCACCACCACTGGGATCATACCAACGGCAACCAGGCACTTGCCGCGCGCTACGCGATTCCGATCTACGGCCCGGCCAACGAAAACATCGCCGGTGTGACACACGCGCTGCGCGAGGGCGACGAGATTGCACTGGACGAACTCGGTCTGGCATTTACGGTACTCGAGTTACCCGGCCATACACTGGGGCACATTGCGTTCTATGGCGCTGGCATGCTTTTTTGTGGCGACACCCTGTTCAGTGTCGGCTGCGGGCGCTTGTTTGAGGGCACGGCGGCGCAGATGCATGACTCACTCATGAAACTGGCGGATTTGCCCGACGCGACACACGTCTACTGCGGTCACGAGTATACGCTTGCCAATATTCGCTTCGCGCGCAACGTCGAACCAGACAACACCGCGTTGCTGAAACGATACGACGAAGTCACCGGGCAACTCCGCAATGGGCGACCGTCATTGCCCTCGACCATCGGCGCGGAAAAAGCCACCAACCCGTTTCTGCGCGCAGATTCGGCACAGGTTCGCGCCAATGCGGAACGGCACGTCGGTGCTGCCCTGGATACGGAACTCGACGTCTTTGCCGCCCTGCGGCGCTGGAAGGACAACTTCCGCGGCTGATCCACGGATATTTTCGCGCCGGCAACGGGTGTTACACGACGTTGACTCGCCCTGGGCCAGCCCGTAACATCCTTGACCCATGGACTGGACAAGAAACTATAAGCCAGCCCGGCGCCGCATCGCGCTAGCCGCTGTCTATGCACTCATCATCCTGCTGTTGACCGCCTGCACCGGCCTCCCGCGACTGGGCGATACCGAGCGCACGTCACCAGCGCCGGCGGCGACACCGGCAACCCTGCCCAACGAGCAGCCGAACGCCCGCCCGCGCGACACTCACGCCGTGCAGGTTAGCGAGCGCCGCGCCGAACCCGCCACTGTCAGACGTGCACCCAAGCCGGTGCCAACCGATCTTTGGGAGAGGGTTCGTGATGGATTGGTCCTCGATCCACCCAGCGGGTCTCAGGTTCGCTACTACGAAAAATGGTATGCCAATCGGCCCGACTACGTTCTCAACATGACCGCGCGTTGCGGGCGCTATCTGTTTCATTTTGTCGAGCAAGTGGATAAACGCGGTATGCCGATGGAAGTCGCACTCCTGCCGACGATCGAAAGCGCATGCAAACCGCAGGCCTATTCCCGTGCACGTGCCTCGGGACTGTGGCAGTTTATTCCGTCCACCGGTCGCCGCTACGGGCTGAAACAGAATTGGTGGTATGACGGACGCCGCAATGTGGTCGATGCAACCGACGCGGCCCTCAACTATCTGGAGTTTCTGCACGACGAATTCGATGGTGACTGGCATCTGGCGCTCGCCGCCTACAACGCCGGTGAGAACAAGATCAAGCGCACCAGGGCCTACAACAAACGCCGCGGCCGCGCGACAAATTACGAATCCCTGCGCCTGCGCCGCGAGACCCGGCATTACGTGCCCAAACTGATGGCGGTGGCAAACATCGTAAAGAACCCCGCCAAGTATGGCTTGAAGCTCACCCCGGTCCCCAATCGCCCGGCCTTTGTCCAAGTTGATGTCGGCAGCCAAATCGATCTCGGCGTAGCGGCACAATTGAGCGGGATGAAGGTCGATGAACTGTATGCCCTCAATCCGGCCTTTCGGCGCTGGGCTACAGCCCCGAACGGACCACACACCTTGCTCGTGCCGGTGGGCAAAGAAACCAAACTTGTCGCCGGGCTGGAAAAACTGCCGCCGCAGAAACGGATGCAGTGGACACGCTACGTCGTCAAGAAGGGTGACAATCTCGGTCAGATAGGTCGCCGCTACGGGGTATCGGTGCGGTCGATTCAATCGAGTAATCGGATTCGTGGCAGTATGATTCGTGCCGGGCAGGATCTTCTCATCCCGCTGTCAACCCGCAAATACGCCGGTTTGAGCCCGCAACCGAAAGCCAAGGCCCCGCGCCGGGCGACCGCGAGTTCCAACAAACGCGTAGTACATCGTGTGCGCAAAGGCGATACGCTGTGGGCGATCGCACGTAAGTATGGTGTGTATGTGCACCAGCTGAGTCGCTGGAACGGGATCCATCCGCGCGGCACCCTGCGATTGGGTCAGCGTATTCTTGTTTATCCGCGCTGAGCCGCGGCCTGATTCGTTTTAATTAGAGCACGCGCGCCAGCAGCAGCGCATTCTCGCGCCCGTCCGCGGTCGGATAATAATCCTTGCGTTGCCCGATTTCGTTGAATCCGAGTCTGAGGTACAAACGATAGGCGGTTTGGTTTGATTCCCGCACCTCCAGGAATGCCATGCGCGCCCGATGGCGCTGGGCGAGTTCAAGCATGCGCTCGACGATGCGGGTGCCCAGGCCCTGCTGTTGGAATTCCGGGTCGACGCTGACGTTAAGCAAATGACATTCGCCGGCGCCGATGGACATGATGCCGTAACCCACCACTTCGTCGGCGAATTCCATCGTCAGGCAGGTATAGCCGACCCGCAAACAATCACGAAAGATGCCCTCGGACCAGGGGAACGAATAAACCAGGCGTTCGATGGCAAACACTCCGGCCAGATCATCCTCAGTCATGAGACGGATCTGCGGCGGCGGCTCGGACAATACCGCGCTCATATCGCCTCCAACAGGGTGCACGCGAACTGAAGGTCCTGCCAGGCCTTGCGTTTGTCGCTGGGATTGCGCAGCAAATAGGCAGGATGGTACATCACCACCAGAGGGATGCCGGTGTCGGCATAACTATGACGACGCCCGCGCAGTTTGCCGATCGCGGTTTCGGTCTTGAGCAGGGACTGCGCCGCAAAGCGGCCCAATGCGACAATAATCTGCGGTCGAATCAATTCCACCTGGCGGTGCAAATAGGGCTCACACCGCCGGACCTCCTCGCCCATCGGGTCGCGATTCTTCGGTGGTCGACATTTGAGAACATTGGCGATGAAAACGTCCTCCCGTTTGAGGCCGATGGCGAAAAGCATCGCGTTCAGCAGCTGGCCCGCACGCCCCACGAACGGCTCACCCTGGCGATCCTCTTCGGCACCGGGTGCCTCACCCACAAACAGCCAGCGGGCCTGCCGGTTACCAGTACCGAATACGGTCTGGGTCCGCGTCGCGTGCAACGCGCAGTCGCGGCAGCCGGTCACGGTCGCAGCGAGGGCATCCCAATCCAGCGTGGCGGGATCTGACGGGCCCGCGGGCAGCGGCTCAGGGGACGCGGCGTTGCCGGCTGGCAATCGCGCCTCGTTGGGCACCCATACCTCGATACCCATCTCCTGGAGACACTGTCGGCGTCGTGTCTGCGCACGCTCCATCATTTTAGGATACCCGGCGGCGACCGCTATATCCAGCCGATCTGCCGCCCCCGGCGGGCAGCTCAAATCGGCTGGCTGGTCTGCGGGTGGGCGCGCTCATGGGGCACCAACAGCTTATTGAGGGCGTTCACATAGGCCTTCGCCGAGGCCACGACGATATCCGTATCCGCGCCGTGGCCATTGACGATGCGTCCACCGCGTTGCAAGCGGACTGTGACCTCGCCCTGTGAGTCGGTCCCGGTGGTGATGTTGCTGACCGAATACAGCAGCAGTTCGCCGCCGCTCTCCACGACCTTCTCGATCGCCTTGAACGCCGCGTCGACCGGGCCGCCGCCATCTGCGCTCGCGCGGCGCTCGGCATCATCGACAGACACTGTCAGATCGGCAGTGGGTGTCTCACCGGTCTGCGAGCACACCTTCAGGCTGACGAGGCGCACATAGTCATTTTCCTGTGCCAATCCTTCTTCGGTAACCAGGGCCTGGAGATCTTCATCGAAGATTTCGTGCTTCTTGTCGGCCAGATCCTTGAAACGGGAAAATGCCGAGTTGAGCTCCTCTTCCGAACGAAAATCGATACCCAGCTGCGCCAGCCGTGTCTTGAAGGCGTTGCGACCCGAGTGCTTGCCCAGCACCATTCGATTCGCCGACCAACCCACATCTTCGGCGCGCATGATCTCATAGGTTTCGCGCTTCTTGATGACCCCATCCTGGTGAATACCGGACTCATGGGCAAAAGCATTGACCCCCACGATAGCCTTGTTGGGCTGCACCGGGAAACCGGTGATATTGGACACGATACGGCTCGCCGGTACGATCTGGGTCGTGTCAATCCGCGTATCGCAGGAAAAGACATCCTGACGTGTGCGCACCGCCATTACCACCTCTTCCAGTGAGGCATTGCCGGCGCGCTCTCCCAAGCCGTTGATCGTGCACTCGACCTGGCGCGCACCATGCTGTACCGCCGCCAGCGAATTTGCGACCGCCAGGCCAAGATCATTATGGCAATGCACCGAGAAGACCGCCTTGTCGGCATTCGGCACGCGTTCGATCAATTCGCCAATCAAGCGACCGAATCGACTCGGCAGGTTATATCCGACGGTATCCGGAATATTCACGGTACCGGCACCGGCATCGATCACCGCCTCAAGTACCCGGCACAGAAAGTCCACGTCCGAGCGACCGGCATCCTCGGGGGAAAACTCGACGTCATCGGTATATTGGCGCGCCCGCTTGACCGCCCAGACTGCCCGTTCCAGGACCTGCTCGGGGCTCATACGCAGCTTTTCCTGCATATGTATCGGCGAGGTCGCGATGAAGGTATGGATACGGGCCGATTTGGCCGGCTTGAGCGCCTCGGCGGCACGATCAATATCCTTCTCGGCCGCCCGTGCGAGCCCGCATACGGTGCTATCGACAACCTCGGTGGCCACCGCCTGCACTGCTTCAAAGTCGCCCGGGCTCGCGATCGGAAACCCGGCCTCGATGATGTCGACCCGCATGCGTTCCAATTGCTTGGCGATGCGCACCTTCTCATCCCGGGTCATCGACGCACCCGGGCTTTGTTCACCATCCCGCAAGGTGGTATCGAAAATTATTAAATGTTCACTCATGGTTCGTCTCCGCGAACAGCAGCCGGCTGCCCGCTCGTTCTCGCATGGCTTTGGGCCCGTATTACGGGCCATTAGAACAGAAAATTAAAAGTGTTGGGTAATCTATGCGTGCGCCAGACGGCGCAGCAGCCCACTGTCAAGCAGGCGCAGGGCGAGAACGGGCACCGCGGAAGTGTCGCGGAATACGCCGTCAGACGGTTTCAAACTGTCGGATGTGAAGTGCATCACCATATCAGTAGTATATACGCAGGATCGCGCACAAATTCAAGTGTCGTCGGTGCCGGTACGCGGCGCCTGAGCATCGTCACCGCCGCGCCGCCGCCAGCGCAGAAGATACAAGACGGGACCCGAAAGAAGGTAAGCAACAAAGCCCACGAACAACACGCGCGGCGGGTCCAGTGCCACCAGGACGAAAATGAACACCATCAACAGCGCCGCCACAAAGGGCACCTTTCCCTTGAGGTCAAAATCCTTGAAGCTGCGATATTTGAGATGGCTGACCATGGCCAGCGAGACCAGTATGGTAAATGCGGCGGCTCCGCCCTCAAACGCGGTCCCGGAAAGTTCGTAGCTGTGGCCTACCCAGACCATGCCGCCGATAAGCGCCGCGGCAGACGGGCTCGGCAAGCCCTGGAAATAATGGGTATCGGAAACCTTCTGCGTACTGAAACGAGCCAGCCGCAGGGCCGTGGCAGCGACATAGATGAAGGCGGCGAGCCAACCGATCTTGCCCTGGCCGGCGAGCGCCCATTCGTACACCACGAGCGCCGGGGTGACGCCAAATGCGACCATGTCGACGAGGCTGTCGTAGGCTGAGCCAAAATCGCTTGTGGTATTCGTCAGACGCGCGATCCGCCCGTCGACACCGTCCATTAGCATCGCCACAAAAATTGCGATCGCAGCCGCCTCATAATGACCCTGTGTGGCCTGGACGATGGCATAAAAACCAACGAACAACCCTGCCGTGGTGAACAGATTCGGCAGGATGTAAATACCTTTGCGGTTGCGCTTTTCTTCAAGCATGTTGATCATCGCTCAAACAGTCGGCGCCTGAAGCGCTAAGATTGCACGTCGGCTGGCACGGGCAAGTACGCGATGATGTCGCGGCCCGCCTTGGGCTTATCACCCAGACCGACGTTGAGTTGCGCATCCGGCGGCAGATAGACATCCAATCGCGAGCCAAAGCGAATAAAACCATAACGTTCACCTCGTTCCAGATGCTCACCCACTTTCGGATAACATAGTATCCGGCGCGCCACAAGGCCGGCCACCTGGACGCAGACCACGTCATCCCCCGCCGCGGTGCGCAACCACAAGGCATTGCGCTCATTCTCGGCCGACGCCTTATCGAGCGCAGCATTGAAAAAGCGTCCGCGATGATACCAACGCTCCTTCATCTCGGCGGCCACCGGCGCGCGATTGGAGTGCACATTAAAGACATTCATAAAGATGCTGATTTTCGTCGCCGGCCGGTTGAGGTAGGGATCGTCGGCCGCACCGACGAAGATGACCTTGCCGTCGGCCGGACTGACCACCGCCCCCGGCTGCTGCGGAATCTCGCGTGCGGGGTCGCGAAAAAACTGCACCACGAAGAGCACCAGCAGCCAGGCGGGCGTCGCCCAGAGCCCGCCGACGCCGAAATGCACGAGCAGCGCCAGCGCGACGACGATGGCGATATGGGGCCAACCCTCGCGCGCCAGGATGGGGGTATGTTGGGTCGCGCTCACGAGGGACACACTAGACTTTTGGCGTCAACACGACGTCGACGGCTACGCCGGGCAAAGAAATCAATTCACGGATTTGTCGACGATTTTCTTGGCCTTGATCCAAGGCATCATATCGCGCAGTCGTTCGCCGACCTCCTCGATGGGGTGCTGCGCCGCTTTTGCGCGCATCTCCGACATACCTTTGCCGCCGGATTCGTTTTCCGCCATCCATTCGCGGGCGAACGCACCGCTTTGGATTTCTTCGAGGATCCGTTTCATCTCCGCCTTGGTCTGCTCATTAACCACCCGCGGTCCGCGGGTGAGGTCGCCGTACTCTGCGGTGTTGGAAATCGAGTAGCGCATATTTGCGACACCACCCTCATATAACAGGTCGACGATCAGCTTCATTTCGTGGAGACACTCGAAGTAGGCCATCTCCGGCGCATAGCCGGCCTCGGTCAGGGTTTCGAAGCCGGATTGGATGAGCGCCGTCACGCCGCCGCACAATACCGCCTGCTCACCGAACAAATCGGTCTCGGTTTCCTCACGGAAGGTGGTCTCAATGACCCCCGCGCGACCGCCACCGATGGCGGAGGCATAAGACAGCGCGAGATCCCGCGTGCCGCCGGAGGCGTCCTGTTTGACCGCAATCAGGCAGGGCACGCCGCCGCCCTCGGTGTAGGTAGAGCGCACCAGGTGGCCAGGGCCCTTGGGGGCGACCATGAACACGTCGACATCGGCACGTGGCTCGATGAAGCCGAAATGCACGCTGAAGCCGTGCGCAAAGGCCAGTGCCGCACCTTGTTTGAGATTGGGTTCGACCTGTTCCTTGAAGAGTGCCGCCTGCTTTTCGTCCGGCGCCAGAATCATGACCACATCCGCGTCCCGCACGGCGTCTGCGATGGTCTTTACGGTGAGGCCGGCCTTTTCCGCCTTGGCCCAGGAGTCCGAACCTTTACGCAAGCCGACGACCACGGCTATGCCGCTGTCCTTGAGATTGTTGGCATGGGCATGGCCCTGGGAGCCATAGCCGATGATCGCAACCTGTTTGCCCTTGATCAGGCCCAGATCGGCGTCTTTGTCGTAGAAAACCTTCATAATCAACCTCGTAAATTTAAATTCCGTGCCGCGCCCGTCGGTCATTCACCGGCCTGCCGGCCACTACGCGCCTCGCGCAGATCGGGTTAAGTGTTAAAGACGTAAGCCTTTATCGCCACGACCGATGCCAGATACGCCGGAGCGCACGACCTCGATGATATCTTTCCGTGGCATTGCCTGCAGAAAGGCATCGATCTTCCGGCCCGCCCCGGTAAGTTCGATGGTGTAACTGGACTCGGTGACATCGATAATTCGGCCGCGAAAGATATCGACCAATCGTTTCAGCTCGTCGCGCGCATCGCCAACCGCCTGCACTTTGAGCATTATCATCTCCCGCTCGATGTGCGGACCTTCCGTCAGATCGACCAACTTGACTACATCAACCAGCTTGTTGAGCTGTTTTGTGATCTGCTCGATGATGGATTCGGAGCCCGAGGTGACCAGGGTCATGCGCGACAGGGTCTCGTCTTCGGTCGGTGCCACCGTGAGCGACTCAATGTTATAGCCACGCGCGGAAAACAGTCCCGCAACGCGCGATAAGGCACCGGCCTCATTCTCGAGGAGAATGGAAATAATATGGCGCATCGGATCAGGCGAGCTCGCGGTTAGTGGAAACGACCTGGCTGCAGGGGCCCAGCTCCATCTCGTGATGCCCTTTACCGGCTGGCATCATGGGATAAACATTTTCCGTCTGGTCGGTAATGAAATCGAGGAACACCAGCCGGTCGGTTGTTGCGATCGCTTCTTTCAGCGCACCTTCCACGTCGCCCGGCTTCTCGATCTTCATGCCCACATGCCCATAGCTCTCGGCAAGCTTGATGAAATCGGGCAACGCATCCATGTAGGAGTGGGAATAACGCCGATCATAAAAGAACTCCTGCCATTGGCGCACCATGCCCATATAGCGATTGTTCAGATTGATCACCTTGATCGGCAGGCCGTATTGTTTACAGGTGGACAGTTCCTGGATGCACATCTGGATACTGGCCTCGCCGGTGATGCAGGCCACCAGCGCATCCGGATAGGCCAACTGCACGCCCATCGCGGACGGGAGACCGAACCCCATGGTGCCGAGACCGCCTGAGTTGATCCAGCGCCGCGGTTTGTCGAATTTGTAGAACTGCGCCGCCCACATCTGGTGCTGGCCCACATCGGAGGTCACGAAGGCGTCCCCGTCTGTCAGCTTATACAGCGTCTCGATGACATACTGGGGCTTGATGAGCTCCGAGGCGCGATCGAAGGTCAGGCAATTCATGGCGCGCCATTCCTCGATCTGCTCCCACCACGCGGCCAGGGCCTCCGCATCGGGTTTCTTCTTGCTGGCGCGAATTGCCTTCAGCAGATCCTTTATTACGCCGTCGACGTTGCCGACGATGGGAATCTCCACCGGTACGTTCTTGCCGATCGACGCCGGATCGATATCGATATGCACGATACGTGCATGCGGGCAGAATTTATTCAGGTCCCCCGTGACCCGGTCGTCGAAACGCGCACCCACGGCGATCAACACGTCGCACTCGTGCATCGCCATATTGGCCTCATAAGTGCCATGCATGCCGAGCATGCCGACAAACAGCGGATCCGTCGCCGGATAACCTCCCAAACCCATGAGCGTGTTGGTGCAGGGATAGCCCAGCGTGCGCACGAACTCGGTGAGCGATTCGGCGGCGTTGCCGAGAATCACGCCGCCGCCGGTATAGATCATTGGGCGCTTTGCCGAAGTAATCAGCGCGGCAGCCTTCTTGACCTGCGCCTGATGACCCTTGGTGACCGGCGCGTAGGAACGCATACTGATGGCATCCGGATAATCGTATTCGGTGATATCCGCCGTCACATCCTTCGGGATATCCACCACCACGGGCCCGGGTCGGCCAGTCGTCGCGATGTAGAAGGCCTTCTTGATGGTCATGGCGAGATCCTTGACGTCCTTGACCAGGAAGTTGTGCTTAACACACGGGCGCGTGATGCCGACCGCGTCCACTTCCTGGAACGCATCGTCGCCGATCAACATAGTGGGGACCTGCCCGGTGAACACCACGAGCGGGATTGAATCCATATAGGCCGTCGCGATACCGGTCACCGCATTGGTCGCGCCCGGGCCGGAAGTCACGATCACGGCACCCGGCTTGCCGGTGGCGCGGGCATAGCCGTCCGCGGCATGGGTTGCCCCTTGCTCATGGCGCACCAGTATGTGCTTGACCTTATCCTGCCTATACAGGGCGTCGTAGATATGCAACGCGGCCCCGCCAGGATAGCCGAAAATGTACTCGACCCCCTCGTCCTCCAGGCATCGGACAAAAATGTCTGCTCCGGTTAATTCCAAGTTCGCCTCACGGACAAAAAACGCCCGAAAATCCGGGCGTTGTTTGCGATTTGCAGTTCGACCGTAGTAACAGTCGGAAGGTACTGATAACCGCAATCAGGGTCAATAGCAGGGGGTGATTTTGCGGCAGCGGGTGGCCGCCGGACGCATCAGCCGCGCCGCCACGCCGTGGCCCCGCCGGCATCCTCCAACAGAATACCGTCGGCCTTGAGCTGATCCCGGATGCGGTCGGCGGTGGTCCAGTCCTTCTTGCTCCGGGCACGCTCGCGCTCGGCGATCAGGGCCTCCACCTCCGCGGTCGACAGGCCCGGCACCTCGCCCCCCTGCAGGAAGGCTGCCGGATCAGCCTGCAGTAGGCCTAAAATGCCCGCGAGTTCGCGCAGGATGCCCGCCAGGCGATTAGCAGCATCGACGTCGCCGGCCTCCCTGGCGCGGTTGATGTCATGCCGCAGCTCCGCCAGCACCGCGAACGCCTCCGGGGTATTGAAATCATCGTCCATGGCGGTGAAAAAGCGATCGCCGTGCTCGCCCAGTGCCTCTGGACGGGCAGGGTCCAGATCATTGAGCGCGATGTAGAAGCTCGTCAGCGCCGCCTTGGCATGTTCCAGCGAGTCTTCGCCGTAATTCAACGGGCTCCGGTAGTGACTCGTGAGAATGAAGTAGCGCACCACCTCAGGGGAGTAGTGAACCAGGATCTCGCGGATGGTAAAGAAGTTGCCCAAGGATTTGGACATCTTCTCTTCGTTAACCCGCACAAACCCGTTGTGCATCCAGATGTTGACGAAGGGCTCGCCGGTTGCACCTTCCGATTGGGCAATCTCGTTTTCATGGTGCGGGAAACGCAGGTCCTGGCCGCCACCGTGAATATCGAAATGATTGCCGAGGGCCCCGGTCGACATGGCGGAACATTCGATATGCCAGCCGGGGCGACCCGGTCCCCAGGGCGAGTCCCACGCCGGCTCGCCGGGTTTCGCCGCCTTCCAGAGAGCGAAATCGAGGGGCTCCACTTTTGCGTCGTCCACCTCGACCCGGGCACCGGCACGCAGGTCTTCGAGTGCGCGTCCGGATAAACGACCGTAGCCGGGAAAACTTCGTACGCTGTAGTACACGTCGCCGTTTTCGGCGCGGTAGGCGTGGTCGCCTGCCATCAACGCCTCGATCATCACAACAATCTCGTCGATATGCTCGGTCGCAAGAGGCTCCGCATCCGGCGGCAATACACCCAGGGCAGCCGCATCTTCGTGCATGGCCTCGATGAATCGTGTCGTCAGTGACGTCAGTGATTCCTGGTTTTCATTTGCACGTTGAATGATCTTGTCGTCGATATCCGTGACATTGCGCACATAGGTCACATCGAAGCCGCGCGCGCGAAGGTAGCGCGCAACCATATCGAACACGACCAAGACGCGCGCATGGCCAAGGTGGCAATAGTCGTAAACGGTCATGCCGCACACGTACATACGCACCTTACCGGGATCGATGGGGACGAATTCGTCCTTGTTGGCGGTTAGACTGTTATAGATCTGCATCGTAGCTGTTGTCGTCGGAGCTATGTCGGCACCCAAACGTCTTCAGGTACCGACCACCTTGACCGCATCCTCAAAGCGCTTTAGCGCACGGCGACGACCGATCAAGGGCAGCAGTGCCGCAAGTTCGGGACCTTCGAGCTCGCCGGTAAGTGCCGCGCGCAGCGGCATGAACAATGAACGGCCGCGGGCGCCGCTTTGCTCCTTGAGCCGCTTAACGAGCGCCTGCAGATCGGCACCGCTTTCTTCCAGAGCGCCGATGGCATAGATGAAGAACTCGCTCCCCGCCTGACGCACGACATCGATCAGCGCTTCGTCGAGCTCCCAATTGTCGGTGTAGACAATATTCGCCCAATGCAGGGCATCCCCTGGAAACACGATGTTCGGCCGCGCCGCCGCGATAAACGCCTCGCGCTCGCTGTCCGGCACCAAGTTGACCGCGTCGTCCCCAAACCAGGACCAGAGATCGTCGTCCGCGGACGCCTGCACCGCCAGCTGCTGCCAATGCAACAGCTGTGCTTCATCATAGCGCGCCGGCGCCCGTCCCAGGTGACCCAGATCGAAATCCGCCGCCAACTGTGCCAGATCGAGCAGCGTGTTGTCCTCATAGGTATGACCGACGCGGGCCAGGTAATTCACGATGGCCGCCGGCAGATATCCCTGTGCGCGCAAACCCGCGATAGTGAAACTGCCGTGACGCTTTGATAAGGGCGCCCCATCGGCACCGACAATCAATGCGATATGCGCATAACGCGGTACGTCGAGGCCGAGCGCATGCATTAGGAGCATCTGCCGCGGGGTGTTGGTCAGGTGATCCTCGCCGCGCAGCACATGGGTGACGCCCATGAGCGCATCGTCCACGGCATTGCTGAAGAAGAATGCGGGCGTGCCGTCCGATCGCCGAATGATGAAGTCGCCGATCTCATCGGTCGTAAATCGCTGCCCACCCCGCACCAGATCATCAAACTCGATCACTTGTTCGCGCGCGACACGAAAACGCAGCGTCGGTTTTAATCCTTCGGCGCGCTTCGCCGCGACCTCTTCCTCACGCAAGCTGCGACAACGGCCGGAGTAGCGTGGTGGCTTGCCGGCGGCCATCCTCGCCTTGCGCGACAGGCTGAGTTCCTGCTCGCTACAAAAACACGGGTACGCGTCGCCCTGCGCCTCAAGCTTGGAAAAATACTCGTCATAGATCGGCGCGCGCTCGGATTGCAGATAGGGTCCGACGGGTCCGTCACGCCCGGGCCCTTCATCCCAAGCCAGGCCCAGCCAACGCAGGTCAGTCTGCAACGCCGCCGTGTGTGCGGTGCGGCTGCGCTCCTTGTCCGTGTCTTCTATACGCAGCAGGAAGCGACCCTGAACGGAACGTGCAAATAGCAGATTAAACAGCGCGGTGCGGACGTTACCGAAATGCAACAACCCGGTCGGGCTCGGGGCGAATCGCGTCTTGGGCGGATTAGAACTCATGCGCGGATGTTAACCAAAGCGCAACTGAACAACAAAACGACCTGCGCAGTCGATAGCGGGCTTGCGCCCGTGCAAGCGCTCTTGGAGAATGGGCCCGGATAACCTAGCTGTCCGCCCCTGATGCGCGGACCCGAACGATTGAGCGAGTTCCTGAAACCGGCCCTATGGCGACACTCTTTATCTCCGATCTTCATCTTTGCGTCGAGCGACCGCGCATCACGGAGCTTTTTCTGGAATTTCTGGCCAATAATGCCGCCCACGCCGACGCGCTCTATATTCTCGGTGATCTGTTCGAGGCCTGGGTCGGTGACGATGCCATCGAAGATCCGGAAAACGCGCGCATTGTCGGCGCAATTCGGCGCCTGACCACGGCCGGTGTGCCGGTATACTTCGTACACGGCAACCGGGATTTTCTGGTTGGCGAAGCCTTCGCTGGCGCGACCGGTTGCACCTTGCTGCCCGAGGAATCGCGAATTCGGCTCTACCAGGAAGATGTCCTCATCATGCACGGCGACAGTCTGTGCACCCGCGACAGCACACATCAGGCCTGGCGCGCACAGGTACTGGACCCCGCCTGGCAGCAGAAATTCCTGTCACAGAACATCGCAGCGCGCATGGCCATCGCCACCGATCTGCGCCAGCAGAGCGATCGTATGAAACGTGATAAGTCGATGGAAATCATGGACGTAGAGCCCGCCACGGTGACACATGTCATGCAGCGACACCAGGTCCGGACGCTCATTCACGGTCACACGCATCGCCCGGGTCAACATGAATTCGACATCGACGGTCACACGGCACGCCGTATTGTCCTCGGGGACTGGTACGAACAAGGCAGTGTGCTGACCTGCACGGCGGACAGTCGGCGACTTGAGACCCTGGCGCTATAGACGATGCCGCGCGGCGACCTATAGACGCATCTCGGCAGGACTGTAGCGCCGGTAGTCCGCGGGCAGTTCAAACAGCGCGGACTGCGGTTCCCAATCGGTACGGTAGTCGGCCATGATGCGCAGGCGTCCATTCATGTCCTCGCTGCGTATCGGAAAGCCATGGCGCAGATGGCGATCGGGCAGAAAGATATCGTTGGCCAACTGGCAGTCGGACTGAAACTCCGGCGGCGTCGCCCCCACCACCACCGCCTGCTCACCGGCCAAAGTCTGATAAAACTCCGCCAACGCAGTGCGCGGCGCCTCCAGCAGCCCGGCCACCGCATAAAGTTCGTAACAGCGTTCACCGTTGGTACTCAGTATCACGTGCTGAACCGGCCTGCCATCGATCTTGGGCGCCTCCTTGAGCAAGGTCTTTTCGACGTCATGCTCAAAGCGTTCCGGCGCGGAGATATCGATCGGCAACGGCTCGATGACCAGCACCGTCTGATCCTCTGCGCTGACATTGTAAATGGCCCGGGTCTGACGATCGAATAGCAGGAAATCGTTACCATCCGATCCATCGTCGATACGCAGGAAATCCGCTGTCACCAACATGCGGGTTTGGGAAAACTCGGTAAATCCCGGCTCCCGTTCGTCGAACAGCAACACAAATCCGTCACTCGAGCTCGAACCGCCCGAGCAACCGACCGCAAATACCGCCGCCAATAGCGCAAGCAAACAGACGGTTCGGCAGTGGCTCAGTTTGCCCACGCGCTGCGCGCCGCCTGGGGCCCCGCCGCGCTTAATCTCGCGGTACTTCCCGGTACCGCTCGAATCGCGGCCTTGCGCTTTGCTATCCCTGCATCGCGCAAGGCCGCACGACGCTTGGCGGGGCCCCAGCCGACGCGTCCGACAAACTGAGCCACTACCGACAGTTTTATATGTGTAACGATTCATCAAAGCCACTCGCAATCCAACGTTCATGATTGAGGACACACCGGCGGATCTGCGCCGGTCAAACACCCCATTATACGCCGATCCCGCCTGCCGTTGGGCCGCAGTGCCTAGGCTCCGCGTAGACCCAGCATGAGATCCATGACGTTCGTACCGGTGGGCCCGGTATCGATTAAGTCACTGCTCGCGGCGAGAAAGGTCCCGGCATCGGCACGCGCCAGACAGTCGTCCGCGTCCAGACCGGCCTGCTGCCCGCGCCGCAGGGTCTCGCCATCCACCACCGCACCGGCATCCCCCGTGGGACCATCACTGCCGTCGGTACCGGCCGCGAGGATGACGCTGTCGTGCCGGCCCTGCAGCGCGCGTGCCGCCGCCAATGCAACATTTTGATTGCGCCCGCCCCGCCCCGGCTTGTCCGGCAACACCACGGTGGTTTCACCGCTCCAGACACACACATGATTCGGCGCCGCGGCGTGCAGACGTGCCGCCAGCGCGGCGCCGACGGCCACGGCATCGCCGGCGACAAATTCGTCGTGTAGCAGCACCGGGTAACCCAGGGTCGCGGCGTGCAACCGTGCCGCCGCCATGGCATCGCGCCGGGTAGCTATTACCTTATGACGAACCGTTGCAAAACAAGAATCATCGATCGCAGGCGCCGGCGGCGGCGCCGCGACCATAGCCTGAATTTCAACGGGCAGATCGATTGCCATTGGCCGGTCCGCGATCGCGTCCGCCACCACCGGGCCGGACGCGATGCTCGACGGCTCATCGCCGGGAACATCCGAAATCATGAGACAGTGCACGGGTCGGGGCGCCATGAGCCGGGCCATGCGCCCGCCCTTCAACAGGGACACCCGTTTGCGCAGCTGGTTCATCGACTCGATATCGAGCCCGCTACCCATCAACCAATTGGTCAGTGCCTGCAATTGCCCCAAGGACACCGCTGGCGGCAGCTGTTCGATCAGGCTCGATGCACCGCCGGACAACAAAAAGAGGATCGTGTCCTGTGGCGGGACCATAGCGATAAATTCCACCACCGCCTTGCCGGCGGTCAGGCTCTGTGCGTCAGGAATGGGGTGGCCGCTTTCAAGGACAGGCCAGGGCAGTGCCGCACCGTGTCCGTATTTGGTCACGACCAGGCCGTCGACAATGGTCTCGCCAAGTGCGGTCTGCGCGCCGGTCGCCATGGCGCAGGCCGCTTTGCCGACAGCGAGCAAATGTACCGGACCTACCGGCGCATCGGCGGCCAATGCATGCTGCGTGCAACGCGCCCCATTCACGGCGCGCAGGGCAGCGGCGAAGATCGCGAGCAGGTCCCGACGCAGCACCGCGGTCGTCATTAACGCACGGCCGCCAACGCCTGTGCCAAGTCCTGCTTGATGTCCTCGATATCCTCGAGCCCGACCGCGATACGCACCAAACCGTCATCGATCCCGGCCTCGGCCCGCTGCTCCGGCGTGAGGCGCCCGTGGGTGGTGGTGGCGGGATGGGTAATGGTCGTCTTGGTGTCCCCCAGGTTCGCGGTGATCGACAACAGGCGTGTGCCGTCGATCAACTGCCACGCCGCCGCCTGGCCACCGGGTAACTCGAACGCGACGATCCCGCCGCCGGCGGACTGCTGCCGTGCCGCCAGACTATGCTGCGGATGTGAGGCAAGCCCCGGGTAAAAGACCCGGCCGACCTCATTACGCGCCTCGAGCCACTCGGCGAGCGCGAGGGCGTTTGCGCTGTGGGCACGCATCCTGAGTTCCAGCGTCTCGAGTCCTTTAAGAAAGACCCAGGCATTAAAGGGACTCATGGTGGGGCCGGCGGTGCGCAGAAACCCGAACACGCCCTCACCGACGGTCGCCTGATCACCGACCACGGCGCCGCCGACGCAACGGCCCTGCCCATCGAGGAATTTTGTCGCCGAGTGAATCACGATATCCGCACCTTGGGTAAGCGGGCGCTGTAGGGCGGGTGTGCAGAAACAATTGTCCACGACCAGCAGCGCGTCGTGGCGCTGCGCCAAATCCGCCAGCGCGGTCACATCGGCAAGCTCGGTTAGCGGATTAGACGGCGTTTCCAGAAACAACATCCGCGTGTTGCCGCGGATCGCCGCAGCCCAGGCACCTACATCCGACGGTGCAACGAAGTCGAACTCGAGCCCGAAGCGACTCAGAATGTTGTTGAACAGCAGGGTTGTCGAGCCAAACAGACTTTTCGAGGCCACCACATGGTCACCGCTGCTCAATAAGCCCATACAGGTCGCGAGGATTGCCGACATGCCCGAGGCCGTAGCGACGCAGCGCTCGCCCTCTTCCAGGGCCGCCAGGCGCTGTTCGAAGGTGCGCACCGTAGGGTTGGTAAAGCGCGAATAGATATTACCCGGCTCCTGGCCCGAGAAGCGCGCCGCCGCCTGCGCCGCGCTTTCGAACACGTAACTCGAGGTGGGAAAAATCGGTTCGCTCTGCTCACCTTCAAGGGTGCGCGTTTGACCGGCGCGCACCGCACGGGTCGCGAAGCGCCAGGCATCGAATTCATCATTGGACATTTCGCATCTCCTGCCGCTCCCGGTAGCGGATCAAAGGCGGGCACAAAAAAACCCGCGGGATGCGACCAAAGCGGGTTATGTCGCTTTAGCTGCATTTTTAAGGCGCCCGCAAGCTGAGCTCAAATCGGCGCCATACAACAACCCTAGCCAACCCGGTGTGCACTGTCAATCCATGTCACCAGACGGTCGGAGCCCAACTTTATCCAAGCGTCTCATGCCGCTGAAAGGCGTCGATCCCCTACCCCGTAACGCGAAACAGGCAAACGATCAGGTGCGGTTATCGAGCCCGGCAAAATTCAATTGATAGCCCTCTGTGCGGGACGATCGCGCACTGTCATTACGTGCCACCTCAATCATGCGCAGGTATTCTTTGTTCACGTCACCGGTGACATAGACACCATCAAAACAGGAGGCGTCGAACTGGGAAATCTTGTCGTTGCCGCCGCGGGCCGCGTCGATAAGATCTTCAAGGTCCTGATAAATAAGCCGATCTGCACCAATCTCGGCGCAGATTTCAGCGTCACTACGGTCATTGGCGATGAGTTCATGCGCGACCGGCATATCGATTCCGTAGACATTGGGAAAACGCACCGGCGGTGCCGCGGAGGCAAAATAGACGTTTTTCGCGCCGGCCTCACGGGCCATCTGAATGATCTGCTTCGAGGTCGTGCCGCGCACGATCGAGTCATCCACCAGCAAAACATTCTTGCCGCGAAACTCCAGATCGATCGCATTCAACTTCTGTCGCACCGAGCGCTTACGTTCGGCCTGGCCGGGCATGATGAAGGTGCGCCCAATATAGCGATTCTTGATGAAACCTTCACGATACGTCAGATTCAATTCATAGGCCATGTGCAGCGCCGCGGTCCGGCTGGTATCAGGAATGGGAATCACCACATCGATGTCGTGATCCGGCCATTCACGCTCAATCTTACGCGCCAGCCGCTCGCCCATGCGCAACCGGGTTTTGTGAACCGATATACCATCAATCATTGAGTCGGGCCGCGAGAAATATACAAACTCGAAAATACACGGCGCCAGCGTGGTCTCCCTGGCGCACTGCCGCCAGTGTACGCGCCCGACCATGTCGACCAGTACCGCCTCGCCCGGGGCGATATCCCGCACCAACTGAAAGCCCAGCACATCGAGCGCCACGCTTTCGGATGCGATCATGTGCTCCGGGCCCGTGGGGGCGTTCCGTACCCCATAAACCAGCGGCCGTATGCCATGCGGGTCGCGGAACGCGAGTATCCCCACCCCTTGAATCATGACAACCACAGCGTAGGCGCCACGACAACGATTGTGCAATGCGCTGACGGCACTAAAGACGTGCTCCGGCGTCAGACGAATATCCGCGACCTTATGCAGCTCATGCGCAAGCACATTAAGCAGAATCTCGGAATCCGAGTCCGTATTCAGGTGGCGCAGGTCGTGTCGGAAAAGTTCTTCCTTCAGTTCCGCCGCATTGGTGAGATTGCCATTGTGCGCCAGGGCCAAGCCGAAGGGCGAATTGACGTAGAAGGGTTGCGCTTCCTCCGGCGTGTCACAGCCGGCGGTCGGGTAGCGGCAGTGCCCGATACCCATGTTGCCCTTGAGGGCCAACATATGGCGCGTATGGAAGACGTCGCGCACCAAGCCATTGTTCTTGCGCAGATAGACGCGGGAACCATCACTGGTCATGATCCCGGCGGCATCCTGGCCGCGATGCTGCAAGACCGTGAGTCCGTCATAAACTGCCTGATTGACCGGACTCCGGGCAAGAATACCAACTACGCCACACATGCAGGATACCCCTCGGGGTTCGGGAAACGCGGTAGTCTAGCGATACGAAAAGTAACCGGCAATATCCGGCGGCAAATAGGCCACCACGGTGGTCGCCACCCCCTCGAGATAGCCGATCAGTAACGAACCCTGCCACCAGGTCTCCTGCGGAATCGTCGTGGTCCCGGCCAGCAATACGGCGACGGTCAGGATCACCACCCCGCGGGCGATGCCGAACAGCACCCCCAGGCTGCGATCGGTCCCCTTAAGGCCGCCACGCACGACGAGGCGATGCAGGAAATGGCTCAGTATGGTTGCGGTCAACAGCGTGACCAGAAACAGTCCGGCGAAGGCGAGAACCAATCGCAGGGTCGGGCTTGCGATCCACTGCTCGAGCATCACCGCGGTTGTGGGCGCGAAAAACCATGCGACCAGCAGCGCGGCCAGCCAGTTGATCAACGACAGCACTTCTTTTACGAACCCGCGAAACAGACCAATCAGGGCGGAAATGAGGACGACGGCGATGATGACAAAATCCAGTGGCGTCATGCAAAAGATCCATTTTGCCGCAACGCGCATCTAGGCCGCGCAGCGAAAGCGCGGCTACAGCGGCGCCCGGGGTCAGGGGTAGGTAACGATGTAACCATCATTGCCGGTGGCGCTGCGCACCTTCTGCCTTGCCCGGCTCGCCTCATCTTCACCTTTGTAAGGCCCAAGCCACACACGGGTAACGGCACCGTTGGTGGTCGGGATCGAGCTGCTGTTCGGCGTGAAGCCTTTGGCGCGTAGTGCGGCCATCACCCGCTCGGCATTCTCATGCACGGAAAACGTTCCGACCCGCACGGCCCAACCTTCTTTGATTCGCGCCTGCTTGCGGCTGCTGGCCGCCGCGGCTGGGGTGCTGGGCGGCGGTGTCGATGCGGACTTGGTGGCCGGCTTGGTGATGGCCTTGGATTTCTCCGTGCCAGGCGTCGGCGACGACGTGGATTTTTTCGCCGCCGTTTGCGGTGCTTCCGTGCTGATGCCGGCCGGAATGATGGGTGTCACCTTGGAGACGAAGATCTTTTTGTCGCGCTCCGGAATCTCAAACATCGGTACCGCATCCGCTTCGTGTAGCGCGCGACTGTCGAGCACCATGGGCAGAAAGATCACTGCCAGAGACACCAACACGATCGCGCCTATAATTCGATGCCGCGGATCAAAATCCGGCAGCATATTTCCCGCTCCAGCACTCATCGAAACAGCCTTCAATTTGATTCAAAAGTGATTGATTGGGCGCGCATTATAGCACCCACCGTATAAAATGACCCAAACACCACGATCCGGTCGGCAGGCGCCGCGGCCGCGCATGCCGCCCGGTAGGCCGCGACCACAGTCCCATGCGTCCGCATTGGCGCCTCGATTCCGGCGGTTTGTGCATGGATTTTCAGTTCTCCCGCCGTGGCGCCGCGCGGCACGTCCAGCGATGCGAAATGCCAGCCGTCCATGATCGGTGCAAGTATGCCCATGACTTCGGCGATGGGTTTGTCGGCCAGCATGGCGCACACCGCCAGGGTCTTGCCGGTGACCTGCTGCGCACGCAGATTCTCGCGCAGTTCGCGCGCCGCATCTGGATTGTGTGCCACGTCCAGAACCTGGCGCGGTATGCCGGGCAACGTCTGAAAGCGGCCCGCAAGCCGGCAGTTTTCCAGACCCGCGCGCACCTGCACCTGGGTCAGCGGGAGATCTGCATCGAGACACTCCACTACCGCCAGAGCGGCGGCTGCGTTGGCCAGTTGTGCTGCGCCACGCAGCCATGGATAGGGCAGCCCGGCGCGGGTCTTGTCGCCCCAGCGCCAGGTCCAGCCGCCGTCGCTGAGCGCATAGGAAAAATCACGGCCGGCAAGCACCAGCCGGGCGCCGATCTCACGGGCATAGGCGCGCACACTCGCCGGTGGATCGGTTTCCGCGCAAATCGCCGGGTGTCCGGGGCGAAAAATGCCGGCCTTCTCGCGACCGATTTGCTCACGATCCGGGCCCAACCAGTCTTGATGATCGATGCCGACAGAGGTGATCACCGCCACATCCGCGTCGATGACGTTCACTGCGTCCAGGCGCCCGCCGAGGCCGACCTCGAGCAGTGTGACATCGAGGTGCTGGGCCGCGAACACCTGCAGCGCCGCCAGTGTGCCGTACTCGAAATAGGTCAGGGGAATGTCGCCCCGCGCGTCTTCGACCAGCGCGAAGGTATCGCACAGCAGCGCGTCATCAATCGGTCGACCGGCGATGCGGATACGCTCGTTGTAGTGAATCAGGTGCGGTGACGTATAGGCGCCGACACGATAGCCGCCGGCCGCGAACATGGCCTCCAACATCGCCACGGTTGAACCTTTGCCATTGGTGCCGGCGACGGTGACCACCGGCCAGGCCAGGCGCTCGAGACCCAAACGCCGCTGTATTTCTCGCACCCGCTCGAGGGTCAGGTCAATGCTGCGCGAGTGCAGCGACTCAATATAAGTCTGCCACTCGGCGACGCTTTGGGGTTTGCTTTTCATGGCCTGGACGCCCGCGCACGGCCGGGCGTGCATAGAAGCTCCGCGGATTAGGTCGCGCTTCAGGATGATGGATGCAGCAGTGTCAGCAGGCCATGGACCGTATCACGCAGATCGCGGCGATCGACGATCATGTCGATGGCGCCGTGCTCGAGCAGGAATTCGGCGCGTTGAAATCCTTCCGGCAATGTCTCGCGCACCGTCTGTTCGATCACCCGCGGGCCGGCGAAGCCGATCAGCGCGTTTGGTTCCGCAATATTGACATCGCCCAACATGGCCAGGCTTGCCGAGACACCGCCCATTGTGGGGTCGGTTAAGATGGAGATAAAGGGCAGTCTCCGCTTGCCCATGGCTGCGAGCGCCGCACTGGTCTTGGCCATTTGCATCAATGACCAAAGCGCCTCCTGCATGCGCGCGCCGCCGCTTGCCGCGAAACAGACCAGCGGGATGTTGTTTTCCATGCATCGGTTCACCGCGCGAACGAAACGCTCGCCCACCACGGAACCCATGGAGCCACCCATGAAACCAAACTCAAACGCCGCGGCCACCAGTGGTTTACCTTTCAGCTTACCTTCAAGCACGACCAGCGCGTCCTTCTCGGCAGTTTTTTTCTGCGCATCGGTAATTCGGTCCTTGTACTTCTTGCTATCCTTGAACTTCAGCATATCCACCGGACGGAGATTTTCGCCGATCTCCTCGCGTGGCTCCGCGTCGAGGAATCGATCGAGGCGCTGGCGGGCACCGATACGCATGTGATAACCGCATTTCGGGCAGACATCGATGTTGCGTTCGACTTCGGCTCGGTACAGCACCGCATTGCATGCCGAACATTTGTCCCAAAGCCCCTCGGGCACGCCGCGTTTGACGGCGGAAGACTCGCTTTTGATCTTGGGTGGGAGTAACTTCTCGAACCAACTCATTCGTTTATCGCGTTTGTCATTTTAGTTGTGGACGTGATGGCTTCGCGCAGTTCACGAATGAAAGCGCCCACCTCCGCAGGTATCCGCTCCGGTTCGCCGGCAAGTGCCTCGATACGCTTCACGATCGCGCTGCCGACGATGACCGCGTCGGCCAGCTGCGCAACCTGCGCCGCCACGGCCGCGGTATGGATCCCAAAACCGACGCCTACCGGGGCATCGGTATGCGAGCGTATTTGCGCAAGCTTATCGGCGACCTCGGTTAAATCCAAATGCGCGGCGCCGGTCACACCGCGCAGAGACACATAGTATACGAATCCGGAGCTGGCGCCGCAGATACGCTCTATGCGTGCGTCGCTGGTGGTGGGTGCCAACAAAAAGATGGTGTCGACATGGGATTCGCGCAAGGCGCGGATATAGGCGTCCGCCTCTTCCGGCGGAAGATCGACGGTCAGCGCCCCGTCCACACCCGCGGCCGCCGCGGCCGCGGCGAAGGTTTCGTAGCCCATGACCTCGACGGGATTGAGATAGCCCATGACGACGACCGGCGTACTGTCATCATCGGCACGGAAGCGCTGTACCATCGCCAGGACGTCGTGCAGGCTCACATGGTGCTCGAGCGCACGCTCGCAGGCACGTTGTATGGCCGGCCCTTCCGCCATGGGATCGGAGAACGGTACCCCAAGTTCAATAATATCCGCGCCCGCCGCCACCATGGCGTGCATCAAGGGCACCGTTACTTCCGGGGCTGGATCGCCGGCGGTGATGAACGGTACCAGTGCGGCACGCTGCTGTGCGCGCAACTCCGCAAAGCGTTTGTCAATGCGTGACATCAGATCTCGATCCCCTCGCGCTCTGCGATCGTGTGCACATCCTTATCGCCACGCCCGGAGAGATTCACAATGATGACACCGTCGCGGCCGAGGTCGCGGGCGAGTTTTGATGTATAGGCCAGCGCATGACTGGACTCGAGTGCCGGCAGGATGCCCTCGACCCGCGTCAATTCATGAAATGCCGCCAGCGCCTCATCATCGGTCACCGCCACGTAGGTGGCGCGACCGCTGTCTCTCAGCCACGCGTGCTCGGGCCCGACGCCCGGGTAGTCGAGCCCGGCGGAGATAGAGTGGGTGTGTATGATCTGACCGTCCTGGTCTTCCATCAGATAAGTGCGGTTGCCGTGCAATACACCCGGTTTTCCAGCGCACAGTGGTGCCGCATGGTGACCCGTATCCAGACCCTCACCCGCCGCTTCCACGCCGTGGAGTGCCACGGCTTCGTCCTCGAGAAAGGGATAAAACAGGCCGATTGCGTTGGAACCGCCGCCCACACAGGCCACCAGGGCGTCCGGCAGGCGCCCCTCCTGGGTGAGTATCTGCTCGCGTGCCTCGCGCCCGATCACGGCCTGCAGATCGCGCACCATGGCCGGGTAGGGATCGGGGCCGGCGACGGTACCAATGATATAGAAAGTATCGTCCACATTGGTGACCCAATCCCGCATCGCCTCATTGAGCGCGTCTTTGAGCGTGCTGGAGCCGGATTCCACGGCTATCACGTCGGCACCAAGCAGGCGCATACGGTACACATTGATTGCCTGGCGTTTGATGTCCTCGGCACCCATGTAGACGACACATTCCAAGCCCAGGCGCGCGGCGACCGTGGCGGTGGCGACGCCGTGTTGTCCGGCGCCGGTTTCCGCGATGATTCGAGTCTTGCCCAGACGCTGCGCCAGTAATGCCTGGCCGACGGTGTTATTGATCTTGTGCGCACCGGTGTGATTGAGGTCCTCGCGTTTGAGGTAGATCCGCGCACCGCCCCAGGTCTCGGTCAGACGCGCGGCAAAATAGAGCGGGCTCGGTCGCCCCACATATTGGCGCAGATCCTCATCGAGGACCTTTAAGAACTCCGGGTCCCGAAGATACTGTTTGTAGGCCACACGCAACTCGGCGAGTGGCTCCATCAGAGTCTCGGCGACAAACGAACCGCCGTAGATCCCGAAATGACCTCCTGCATCAGGTAATGCGTAAGCACCCATTCAATTCATTCCTCATTCGACTACTGCGCGCACAAAGGCGGCCATTTTATCCGTATCTTTGACGCCGCGCCTCTTTTCCACGCCGCTGCTGACATCCACCGCATAGGGTCGCACCATGGCAACCGCTTGGGCGACGTTGCCGGGCGTCAAACCGCCGGCGAGTACGAGGGGTCTACCCAGGCTCGCGGGCAGGCGCGTCCAATCAAAGGTCTCGCCGCTGCCGCCCGCCATAGCCGCATGGTGGCTATCCACCAGCAAGGCCGCGGCATCCGGATAGGCCGCGGCGGCATGCGCCAGATCCACGTCTGCGCGCATGGGAATCGCCTTGATATACGGACGCCCATAACGCCGACAGTCGTCGGCGGTTTCCGCGCCGTGGAACTGGATCAGGCCAAGTGGGACCGCATCCAGAACCGCCGCGATCCGCTCCGCTGGCGCATCGACAAACAACCCCACCACAGTGACAAATGGCGGCAGGGCCCAGGCGATGGCATGTGCCGTTTCGACAGCCACATGGCGCGGGCTGGCATCGTGAAACACCAGACCGATGGCGTCGGCGCCGGCATGTACTGCCGCGTGGGCATCTTCCAACGATGTAATGCCACAAATCTTTATCCGTGTTCGCATACTGCCGTCGGCCTCGCTGAATGAGCGACGAATTTACCAGAACAGATGCGGCTCGGGATAGGAAGGCAGCTCATATTTCGCGGGATAGATGATGCCGGTGAGATACAAGCCCTCCGGCGGGGCGGTCACGCCCCCCCGGGTACGGTCACGGGTCGCCAGTACCTCGCCGGCCCATTCCGGCGCGCGCTCGCCGGCACCGATCGACAAAAGCACACCCGCCAGATTGCGCACCATATGCTGCAGAAAAGCATTCGCATGGGCATCGATGCAGATAAACCCCGCGCGGCGAAATACATCCAGACGGCGCAGTTCGCGCACCGGCGATTTCGCCTGGCAGCCCACGGCGCGGAACGCACTGAAGTCGTGTTCACCCAGCAGAAGGTCGGCAGCGAGCTGCATACGCTGCACGTCCAGCGGACGCCGCTCCCAGGCGACGCGCCGTGCCAGGAAGGTTGGCCGTATCGACCGGTTGAGAATTACATAGCGATAACGCCGCTCGGTAGCGGAGAAGCGGGCATGGAAATCCGCGTCCACGACCCGCGTCCAGAGACAGGCCACATCCTCGGGCAGGTTGCTGGTCGCACCACGGGTCCATGAGTAATCGCTCCGATGTGCGTTCGTATCGAAGTGCACCACCTGACATGCGGCATGCACTCCCGCGTCCGTACGTCCGGCGGTGATGGCCCGAACCGGCTGGTCGGCAACGGTTGCGAAGGCTTGCTCGACCGCAGCCTGTACCGTGCGTGCTCCCGCCTGCAATTGCCATCCGGAAAATCCACTGCCGTCGTATTCGATGCCTGCCGCGATCCTCACGGTGCAAACCACCACAATATCGCCAGCGGGGCGCCGAGCAATGCCGCCGAGACAAGATCCACGGCTCGCAACCGTCCAACACGCGGTAGTTCGAGTTCGATCAATTCGGCCTGTTGGCCGGCGCTCAGCACCGAAGTATAGGCGTCGGTCGCCTTGGCGGCCAAATGTGCCAGGTAACCCTCTTGCACCGCGTTCGTGCGATTGTGATCCTGCGATGCCTGCGCCAAGGTTTTGTCTATCGATGCGGCGTACTCGAGGGTCAACAGCAATCGTACGGCGAGACGATCCCGGGCCACACCGACCCATCGCAAGGGCGTCGCGAGACCGTACAGGCCGGCGAGCAATGCCGGGCGTGGCGTATAGCGCAGCAACAGGCTCACCGCGGTGATTATTACCAATAACACGAGCACCCGCCGTGTGCCCTGCTCGACTCCCACGACGCTCGGCGACCAAAACGACACGGCCGGCAATATCGGCTCACCGGGTGTGAAGCCAAGATAGAAAACCAGGATGGAGACGAACAACCAGCGCGAGCGACGTAGCAGAATCCCCAGGCGGCCAAGCCCGGAGCCCAGCCCCAGGCCACATCCGATCAAGCCCAACCACATTGCCGCCAGTGCAAACCAGCTCAAACGCGCCGCCGTCAGACACAGGCCGATGAACAGGACCAGACGCAGTACGGGGTGAGTCATGATGTGTAGCGCAAACGGCAGCGAATGCGTGATGAGGTTACACCAGGCCGGGTGTCGCGAGGAACGTTGACCGATGTAATGACGCCGCCGGAATGCCGGGCCTCACGGCCGTGCCCGGCGCCGGTATGGGGTGCTAAGCGCCGAGCTCGGACGCCAGATCCTGGGCCTGTCGTTTCTGCGTATCGCTGCCCTCGGCCAGGACTTCATCGAGAATGCTGCGCGCACCGGGCTCATCGCCCATGTCGATATAGGCCTTGGCCAGATCCAATTTGGTTGCGGTCTCGTCCCAGCGCATCTGCTGACTCGGCGTCACCGCATCATCCACCGGTTCGTCCGTGGATGCGGTGGCGGCACCAAGCCCCGCCGCACTGGCGTCATCCAGACGCAACTCGCGGGTATCATCGACAAGTTCATTCGCCATCGCCAGGGTATCGTCAGCAAGGGTGATCTCCTGGGTGTCTTCGCCGGCTGCGGCCTCCGCTGCGTCGGCCAGGTCCAGCGTCTCTGTGGCATCATCCGGCAGCTCAAGGGAATCCAGCGTGAATTCCTCGGTCGGCGTGGCTCCGGGGGGGAGTTCGAGTTCATCGGTCTTGAGGAGGTCCTCCTCGGTATCCAGCGACAGCTCTGCGGTATCCAGCAGTTCATCACTGCTCATCTTAAGGGTGTCCGTCGCCGCGCCGGACGCGGCGGCCATTTCCGCGGCATCCATGATCTGGGTCGCCGGCGTTTCGTCGGTTACGCTCTCACCGCCGAGATCAAGATCGACATCCTCGAGCCCGGGAATGCTGGCCGCCTCCATTTCCTCGGTCGTGCCCACATCGAGGGTTTCCATTTCCTGGGTACCCTGATCTTCCAGCGCGGATTCGAGGTCAAGATCCGCTGGCAGACCGAGTTCATCCGGCATCTCCAGACTGGCGCCGGAGATCTCGGCCGGGCCCTCGAAGCCCGTATCCTCTTCCGCCTCACCGACCACATCGGCCAGATCCAGCGCTAGATCACCCGCCTCATCGGGTTCCGGGAACGGCTCGAAGTCTTCCGTGCCAGGCGTCTCCGTGGATTCCACTGCGCCGGCAAGTCCCGCGGCGGCGGCGCCGGCGGTCACGACCGCGGCGGCCTTGAATAATGGGTTGTCGGGATTCAGACGGCTCCCCATCTCGCTGACCTTGGTCCAAAGACCGCCTTCGTCCTGACCCGCCGCCGGGTACATCTCCTCGGCGAGGGTCTCGAAGGCCTTGACGTCACTGCGCTGTTCATAGATCTCGAGCAGTTTGAGCTTCAACTCATCGCGCTCGGCGTTTTTCCCAATGGCCTCCTTGAGAACCTCTTCGGCCTGTTCGCTGCGTCCATACGCAAGGTAAACCTCCGCTTCGGCCAGGGGGTCCACTTCGTCCGCCTGCATGCTGCCCATACCCGGCACGCCGAAGTCACTCAGGAACGACGTGTCGCTGGTCGGCCCGGTGCCGGCGGCGGTTTGTGCCGAGGTCTCGGTGACCGAGTCCATCGCCGTGCCGTCGAGAATACTTTCCTCAAATTCTGCGCGGGCGCGGCGCATCCGGAAGAACCACAAGCCGAGTACGCCCAGCACTAACGCAGCGACACCGCCCAGACCTATGCCGAACGGCGACGCAAGAAAATCCTTGGCCTTTTCCAACAGGCTCTTCGACGGTGCCCGCGTCACGCGACCCGGGGCCACCCGTGGTTGCGGCGTGGTCACGGCAGGTGCCGGTTGCGCCGGCGGCGTGACGACCTCTTCGGTTGCACCCGGTACACGCCGTGCCGCTTCGGCCTGCGCAACTTCCGCCTCGGTCTTGGCGACCGCGGCCTCACGCTGGGCACTGTCCGCTTGTTGTTGCGCCAGGGCAAGATCCTGATCCTGCAATTCGATCAGACGCGTCGCGTTGGATACCTGCTCTTCGAGCAGTTTGACCCGCTCGCGTAGCTCCGTGTTTTCCATCTCGCGAGCGGCAAGCGCTTCCTCGAGCGTCGCGATCTCATCGCGTAGCTTGACGGCTTCGCCACTGGCGGTCTCCGCGGAGCCGGCGCCCGCCTGCTGCGCCGCCTCGGCCGCCTGATCCTTGTCCAGGGTCGCCTGCACGATGCGCAGCCGGTCACCGGCTGCGGCGGCCGCCTCGGCCTTACCCGCTACCGCCATCTCAGCCTTCGCCGCGGGTGCCTCAGCCTCGGCGGCATCGACCGCCGCGGCCGCCTTGGTGTCGGGCGCGGGTACCTCAGCGGCGGCTTCACCGGCCTCAGCGGCGGCTTCACCGGCCTCAGCGGCGGCGACCTCCGCCATGGGTTTTGTCTCCGCGACAGGTTCGGCGGTTGGTTCGGCCTTCGCTTTCACGCTCGGTGCGACTTGCGCGACGGCGCTCTTGTATTCCTGCCATTGTTCAAGTTGGACGGCGTAATCCCGCGTCGCCTCGGCGAGCGGGATCGCAGACACCGTTTCCCGGGGTGGCACCTTGAGAACACGACCGCGCTTGAGGCGGTTCATGTTGTTCTCGATGAAGGCCTCCGGGTTTTCCCGCAACAACGCCAGCATGATCTGATATTCACTCAGGTCCATCTGTTGTTTGAGCCGTGACGCCAGTACCCACAGTGAATCGCCCCGCTGCGTCGGCCCGATCTGTTGTGCTACCGCCATCGGTGCCGTCGGTGCCGCGACATCGGCACGCAAATCCAGCGGCACGCCCTGTTCGACAATCGGTGGTCCGAGCAATTCGGACACCGGGCTCACGGCCACGGCGGAGGGTGCCGCCGGCTCCGCCACGGGTGCTGCCGGTTCCGGTGCGGGTGTCACGACGGGCGCCGACACGGTCGGTGCGGTCACGGCCGGGGCAGGACCCTTTGCATACAGGGGCGGATCCAGCAGTGCCGTGTACTCACGCAGCAAACGGCCGCCGCTCCATTCGACTTGCACAAGGAAGTGCAGAAACGGTTCGCGCAGGGATTCTTCGGTGGTAAGTTTGATGAAGGTTCGGCCATCGGGCCGGCTCGCGACAGCGAATGTGATGGCGCCCAGGTGCTGCGGGCGGCCCACCCCCGCCTTGGCGAATTCCTCGACCGGCGCTAACGACGCTTCGATAGTGCCCCGTTCGGCGGCTTCCACGGCCAACAGCTCAATCTCGGCCACCAACGGCTCGTCGAGCGCGGACTTCATACTCAACTGACCAAGGCCCAGGGCCCAGCCCGCAAACGGCCAAGCGGCCAACAGGATGAAAAGCAGCAAACGTATAGCCACGGCGGGCAAATTATTGGTCATCGGCTCTGGGCCTCCACCCAAACACCCAGAAAATAGTTATTTTTCTGTTAGTTAGGGCTAGATTCTGGGATCACTCTTTATGTATAGCAAATAACCTATGGTCTATAAATAGCCTTTTATCAGATATTCTGCAACCTGAACACTGTTCAGGGCCGCCCCTTTGCGGACATTGTCCGCCACCACCCAGAGGTCAATGCCCCTTGGATGCGAGATATCGTCGCGAATCCGGCCCACGAAAACGGGATCCCGGCCCGCCCCCTCGGTGACCGCCGTGGGATAGCCGCCGTCGCTGCGTTCGTCCAGGACAACCACGCCCGGTGCCTGCTCCAGCAACGCACGCACCTGCGTCGCGCTGATTTGTTCCCGCGTCTCGATGTGCAGCGCCTCCGAATGCCCATAGAAGACCGGCACCCGCACCGCCGTCGGATTGACCTGGATAGTCTCGTCCTCGAGGATCTTGTGGGTCTCCCACACCATCTTCATCTCTTCCTTGGTGTAGCCGTTGTCCTGAAACACGTCGATATGAGGCAGCACGTTAAATGCAATCTGTTTCGGGTAAACCTTGCATGCCGCGGTCTTCATGTTCAGCAGTGCGGCGGTTTGCGTCGCCAACTCCTCTATGGCCTCTTTGCCAGTGCCCGACACCGCCTGATAGGTACACACATTAATGCGCTCAATGCCGGCGGCATCGTGAATCGGCTTCAATGCAACCAGCATCTGGATGGTCGAGCAGTTTGGATTAGCAATGATGCCGCGATTCTTATAGTCCGCAATCGCGTGCGCGTTGACCTCGGGTACCACCAGCGGGACGTCGGCGTCGTAGCGGTACTCGGAGGTATTGTCGATGACAACGCAACCAGCCGCGGCCGCCTTGGGCGCATATTCCCGCGACACCGACGCGCCCGCCGAAAACAGGCCGATCTGAACCTTGGAAAAATCAAACTCGCCAAGATCACCGACGGTCAGATAACTGCCCTTGAATTCAATCTTTGAACCCGCCGATCGGCTGCTTGCGAGTGGGTAGACCGAGCCGACGGGAAAGTCCCGCTCGGCAAGAATGGATAGCATCGTCTCACCCACGGCGCCGGTCGCCCCGACCACCGCGACATCATATTTATCCACCATTAACCTCTGTTGTATGCAGTATAGACAAGTAACCTGTATATGCCGGTGAGCTTCCCGACTCCGGCGACCGAAGGTAGTGCGCAGACCGGCAGATGGTCAAGCCATTGTTGGGGAATACAGCGGGGAACGGAACTACGACGAACGTAACGCGGCAACGACGGCATCGCCCATTTGCGCGGTCCTCACTTGCTCGCCGTCACCGGCGAAGATGTCGGCGGTACGCAGGCCCTGATCAAGGACCCGGGCCACCGCAGCCTCGATGCGCACGGCGTACTCCGGCTGATTCAAAGTGTAACGCAACATCATCGCCAACGACAGAATCGTCGCCAAGGGGTTGGCGACGCCGCGGCCGGCGATGTCCGGTGCGGAGCCATGAATCGGCTCATACATGCCCTTGCTCTGTGCATCGAGCGAGGCCGAGGGCAGCATGCCGATGGAACCGGTCAGCATCGCCGCTGCATCGGACAGGATATCCCCAAACATGTTCGTGGTCACGAGCACATCGAATTGCTTTGGGTCACGTACCAGCTGCATGGCGGCGTTGTCCACGTACATGTGCGTGAGTTCGATGTCCGGGTAATCCCCCGCCACCTGTGTCACGACCTCGCGCCACAACTCGGTACATTCAAGTACATTTGCCTTATCGACGGAGCACACACGACGGCCACGCCTGGTGGCGATATCAAACGCGACCCGCGCGATGCGGGCTATCTCGTGTTCGGCATACACCAAAGTATTGACGCCCTCGCGCTGCCCATCCGTACGCGTATGCACGCCACGCGGCGTGCCAAAATAGATACCACCGGTCAGTTCACGCACGATCATGATGTCGAGCCCGGCGACCACTTCGGGCTTGAGCGTGGAAGCCGCGGCAAGCTGCGGAAACAGCACCGCCGGGCGTAGATTGGCGAACAGCGCCAACTCCGAGCGCAGTTGCAGAAGCGCCCTTTCCGGGCGCACGGCGATATCGAGGGACTCCCATTGCGGGCCCCCGACAGCCCCGAGCAGCACCGCGTCGGCGGCACGCGCCAAATCCAACGTCGCCGGTGGCAGTGGCACGCCATGGGCGTCATAACCGGCGCCACCGACGACCGCGGACTCCAGTTCCACTTCGAGGCCGAAATCCTGCCGCAGACATTCCAGCACCTTTATCGCCTCGGCCACGATCTCGGGACCAATGCCGTCCCCGGGCAGTACCGCAATCTTATTCGTCATACCCTTATCCCGCTGTTACGCGCCGTACATGCCGTCAGGACGCCGATTCCGGAAACAGCCACGGTGCTTCCGCGCGGCGGCGTGTTTCGTAGGCGCGAATCTCGTCCACATGTTGTAACGTCAAAGCGATGTCATCGAGCCCATTTAAAAGACAGTGTCTGCGGAATTCGTCGATGTCGAAACTAATGCGACTGTCATCCGGCTTGGTGATCGTCCGTGCCTCGAGATCAACATCCAGCGTATACCCCTCGGTCGCCGTGGTCTCGCTGAATAACTCATCCACAACGTGTGCCGGGAGCGTAATGGGCAAGATGCCGTTCTTGAAACAGTTGTTATAGAAAATGTCGGCAAAACTGGGTGCAATGATCACGCGGAAACCGGCATCCAACAACGCCCACGGCGCGTGCTCACGGGACGAACCACAGCCGAAGTTGTCCCGCGCGAGAAGAATCTGTGCACCCTGGTAGCGCGACGCATTCAAAACGAAATCGGGATCGAGTCGCCGTGTTGAACAATCCATGCCCGGTTCACCATGGTCCAGATAGCGCCATGCGTCGAAGAGATTGGGCCCAAAACCCGTACGCTTGATGGATTTCAGAAACTGCTTCGGAATGATGGCGTCGGTGTCCACATTGGCGCGATCAAGCGGCGCAACCAACGCACGAATTTGTGTGAGTATTTCCATATTCGCTGCGTCTCCCTTATAACGCCGTAATATCGACAAAATGCCCGGCGACCGCGGCGGCGGCGGCCATGGCCGGCGAGACCAGATGGGTGCGTCCACCCTGCCCCTGGCGACCCTCGAAATTCCGGTTCGACGTGGAGGCGCAGCGTTCGCCGGGCTCCAGACGGTCGGCGTTCATCGCCAGGCACATGGAGCAGCCCGGTTCGCGCCACTCGAATCCCGCGTCGGTAAATACGCGATCCAGACCCTCGTGCTCCGCCTGCTGTTTCACGAGGCCGGACCCCGGCACGACCATCGCCAAATCGATGCTCTCGGCGATACGCTGTCCGCGCACGACGTCCGCGGCGGCGCGCAGATCTTCGATGCGGGAGTTCGTGCAGGAACCGATAAAGATCTTGTTCGGACGAATATCAGTGATGGCGGTGTGCGGGCGCAGGTCCATATAGGCCAGGGCCTGCTCGATGCCGGATCGTTTCACCGGGTCCGCTTCCTGCGCCGGGTCGGGGACGACGCCGTCCACCGCGGCCACCATCTCCGGTGACGTGCCCCAGGACACCTGCGGGCGGATCGTGGCGGCATCAAGGACGATCTCGCGATCGAAAATCGCGTCTGGGTCGGAGCGCAGTTTGCGCCAGGCGGTCACCGCCTGCTCCCACAAGTCGCCCTGCGGCGCGTAAGGTCGGCCGCGCACATAATCGATGGTCTTGTCATCGACTGCCACCAGGCCGGCGCGAGCGCCGGCTTCGATGGTCATATTACAGACCGTCATACGCGCCTCGAGGGACAAATCGCGAATCACCGAGCCGGCGAATTCGATGGTGTGTCCGGTCCCGCCGGCGGTACCGATCTCACCGATAACGGCAAGAATCACGTCTTTACCGCTCACCCGCGGCGGCAGGGTCCCATCCACGCGCACGCGCATGTTCTTGGCCTTTTTCTGGATCAGGCACTGGGTTGCAAGCACATGCTCGACCTCCGAGGTGCCAATACCAAACGCCAGCGCGCCCAGCGCACCGTGTGTGGAGGTGTGCGAGTCACCACAGACCACGGTCATCCCGGGCAGGGTGGCGCCCTGCTCCGGCCCGATGACATGCACGATGCCCTGACGCACATCATTCATGGCGAATTCGGTGATGCCGAAATCCACGCAGTTGCCATCCAGGGTCTCGACCTGTAAGCGCGAGATCGGGTCGGCGATGCCCTGGGCGCGATCCTGCGTCGGCACATTGTGATCCGGTACCGCCAGATTGGCATCGATCCGCCACGGCGCCCGGCCTGCCACGCGCAGACCTTCGAAGGCCTGCGGTGAGGTCACCTCGTGCACCAGGTGCCGATCGATATAGAGCAGGGTCGTGCCGTCCGGATCCTGCCGCACCCGGTGCGCGTCCCAAATCTTGTCGTAGAGTGTCTTACCTGCCATGAACCGTAACCTCGTAAAGCCATTAGCAATTTTAGTCCAGCGCTGTATAATTACTCAAATTCATATTAATTATTACTTACATTCTAATTAGTTATGGATAGCCCTGCGCTCGCGGCTTTCGTGGCGGTTGCCGACACCGACTCCTTTTCCCGGGCCGCGGACCAGCTCCAGCTCACCCAGCCCGCGGTGAGTAAACGGATCGCGGCCCTCGAGCACGCGCTCGGCGCGCGCCTGTTTAATCGTATCGGCCGGCGGATTTCGTTGACGGAGGCCGGGCAGGCCCTGCTCCCGCGGGCGCGGCAGCTGTTGGCGGACCTGGATGACGCGGGCCGGGTGGTACAGAACCTCAGCGATCGCGTCGCCGGCCGCCTGCACCTCGGCACCAGCCATCATATCGGTCTGCACCGGCTAGCGCCGATTTTGCGGACCTTCATCCACCGCTACCCGGAGGTGGATCTGCAGCTCCGCTTCATGGGCTCGGAGGCCGTCTGTCAGGCGGTGGATCACGGCGACCTGGAAGTGGGCGTGGTCACGCTGCCCCTCGAGCCACCGGCGAACCTGGTGGTGAATAAGGTATGGCAGGACCCGCTGGACATCGTGGTCGCCAGGGATCACCCCTTTAGCAAGAAGGCCGGCGTCTCCGCGGCTGTCCTCACCCGGCAACCGGCCATCCTGCCCGGTGCCGGCACTTTTACCCGGGACCTGGTCGAACGCACCCTGGCGCGATCACATGTACAGGCGCGGGTAACGATGGAAACGAACTATCTGGAAACCATCAAGATGCTGGTGACGGTGGGACTGGGTTGGAGCGCACTGCCGCGCACGATGCTCGATAAAGAACTCCACGCGGTGAAGGTATCCGGCGTCACCCTCAATCGTGCCCTGGGCACCGTACATCACCGCGAGCGGGTGCTGACCAATGCGGCGACGGCGTTGCTTGAGTTGTTCTGAGCGCGACGGGTCAATCCGTCATGCCGCATACTGTTGCAAGTATGCCTTTATGTATTCCCGCGCCCGCGCATACTCCCGCGCAACCTCGTCCATATAGCTGGTCCGATTCAACAGGAACTGTTCGGCATCAATCTCCTGCAGAATCCCACAACATTCTGAAAGCGACTTGGCGCCTACATTGGCGGCGCTGCCCTTGAGGGCGTGAATTGCGTCGCGGAAGCGAACAACTTCGCACTGTTGCGCGGCCTGCTGGATCTGATCGATCAAGCGGCGTGACTCGCTCATGAAGGTGCCGAGAAATTCGATAATAAATTCATCATCATCTTCCAGGCGTTCCAGATCTCGCAACACCTCGATATCAAAAAAGTCTTCGCCGTCCCCGAGTTCATCAGCCACGGCAGGCTCTTTCACTTCATCCGTTGTTACCACCGCGTCGAACTCACTCACCCGTGGCGCACTTCTCGGCGTGAGATCGAGGGAGTCGAGCAAAATATCCAGCTCGCGCGGTCGCACCGGCTTGTACAACACGCCATCAAGGCCTGCTAATGCGCACCGGGTCCGCGCCTCAATCGTCGTGTCGGCAGTGAGCGCAACGATCGGAAGGGTCTGGCCATCCTCGGAATGTTTAAGCCGGTACAACTTGACCACGTCATAACCGCTCATATCCGGCATATGCAGATCGACCAGGAACAGATCGAATCGTTGATGCGCAAGTGCATCCAGTGCGATCTCGCCGTTCTCAGCGACTGTGACCCGGTGGCCTTTCTGCTCGAGCATCTTGGTGATCACGGTCTGATTGGTGACATTGTCTTCCGCCACCAGGATCTCGAGCGGTCCGCTGCGATCCTCGCGTGACGCCTGCGCCGCCTTCTGAAAATCCACCAGATTCGGTGTGACTTCCTCCATCCAATCAGATAGATGCGACATGTTGATGGCGCGGAACAACTCCGACTTATTCACCGGCGCACCCAGCACCACGTGGCCGTCCAAATCCGCGCCCACAGCGGTATCGCTGAGTGATTCGTGCTCGAGTACCCGTATAAACAAGGGCTCGCGGATGTGCGCATCCTGGCGCAGAAGCGCCCTGATCTGAGGCGTAGACAGGTCGCTGTCGTCGCCGATAATGACCACCACATCGAAAGGCAGGTTATGTAATGAGGCGCTAAGCAAGCGCTCGAAGCCATGCACCAACACCATCGCATGCTCGACTTCGATGTCCCAGCCTCTGAGAAAACCGGATATCGCCTCCACCTCACGTGCGGCCGACCCGATGATCAAAGCGCGCGTCGGCTGTTGTGACGTCAGCTCGGACAAACCTTCCCGCGCTTCCGGCTGATAATCGAACTGCAACTCAAACCAAAATGTGGTTCCCACACCCACGTCGCTGCGCACGCCGATCTCGCCACCCATCAACTCGACCAATTCCTTGGCGATCGCCGCACCGAGGCCGGCACCCGCAAACGGCATCGTGGTTCGCTGGTCCGTCGGCATGAAGCGCTCAAATACCCTATCCTGTGCATCCTTCGTCATGCCGATTCCGCTGTCGCTTATCTCGAATCGTACCTGTGCGCCTGACCCGCCCGCGTCCATACGTTTTACCGCGAGTCTGATCTTGCCTTCTTGGGTAAATTTGATTGCGTTACTGGTAAGATTGGCCAGGACCTGGCGCAGTCGGAACGGGTCGCCCTTCACAAACCGGGGCAACGCCGGATCCACGACAATCTGAAATCCGAGGCCTTTGGTCGCGGCCTGCGGTCGAAACATATGCGCAACGCGGCGTAACTCATGTTTTAGATCGAAGCCGCTGAGATCCAGATTTAACTCTCCAGACTCCAGCCTGCTGATATCGATCACCTTGTCGATAAGGTCGAGCACCGTGGCGGCGGATGCATCGATGGTTTCAACCCAATCACGCTGTTTTCGATTGAGCTGTGTGCCCTTGAGCAGATCGCTCACGCCAATCACACCATTGAGTGGTCCCTTGATCTGGCGACTGATGTTAGTGAAAAACTCGGTCTTGGCTTTACTGATCGCCTCGGCGGTATCCCGCGCGCGCCTCAAGGCGCGCAGCAAAATAGCCACAAACGCCGGTATCGCCAACAGACTGACGAAAAGCGCGCCACCGAGATATCGATTTTCAATCCAATAGGCATTCTGGGTCAGCACCAGCGCAAATGCAGCGGCACTGAGTAACGCACCGCCGAAAAGAAAACGCTCGCCGAAACGGATGCCGTTGCCGATGATCAGCCAAAGATACAGAGGAAAGAATACGGATCCCGCCTCACCAGCCACCATGAGGCCGTAGGTCGTGGCGAGGATATCCACGCTCATGCCGAGAATCCGGCGCAGCAATGCCGATCCGGGATGCAGCTTAAGCCAGAAGAGTTGCGCGCCGGCGAACAGCAAGTAGGCGATACAGGCGATGGTGGCGCGACCTCCCACCGTCGACACATCCGCACTTACACCAAAGAGATAGACGACATACAGGAATACGACGCCGCCGATACACAGCCTGAGAATGGCCTGATACTTGTCCGACTCGTCACGATGCGTGCTGTCGGGATTGAGAACGCTAAGCGGTGACAACATGAACTCTGACACTCCAAGTCATATATTTCTGGCTACAACCCACCGGCGTGCGTGGCCTGTCGGAGCCGGGCAGTTGCGCTAAATCGACGCATGGGCCAATTGTATTTAAGCATCATACACCGCCCGCTTCCGTGACCGCGCTCACATTCCCGCAGCCGACGCGATGCCGTGCTCTGACCGCGACCAAAAATACCAGCTAAGCTGCCAGTTGCAAGGAATATTAGAAAATCCTACTGGACCGCCCCACGCGGACGCCGCCCGCACGCGGTGGGCCCTGGGCGCCGCCGCAACGGCTTCGCGCAACGCCCGGGCGCAGGCCTGGTTAGTGATATTTAGATCATTTGAGATATTATGTCCGGCCTAAGAAAAACTAATGGCCGTTCCGACGAAGTGTATGCGGTTTCGGACGGTCCGTGTTGCAGGACACTTGGCAAGTGGGGGATAACAGACAGGATTGCAGGTGAACCGTGCTTTGCATCACGGAGCGCATCGTCAGCACAATCATGAGTCATTAGTGACATACAGCGAGTTCACTCACCAACGCGGACCTGTCCGCACGGGCATCAAGGAGACGGGAAGATGCAGATAGTCGCCAAATCCGATTCACGGACCACACTTTACGACCAAGTAATCACGCGTTTCGACCCCGATTCGGGAACATTGTGGTACTACATGAACCCGAAACCACGACCATGCATGATGCAGGAAATGGTCCGGGAGATTCGTGAGCTGCAACGCCATATCAAGGACCAGGGCGGGACAGTTGAGCACGAAGGCCAATCTCGGCCCGTACGCTTCATGGTATATGCGTCCGCGTATCCGGATGTGTTTAATCTTGGCGGCGATCTGGCCTATGTTTTGTCCAGCGTCCGTAACCGCGAACGTGATTCGCTCTTCGATTATGCGCGACTGTGCGTGGACGTACTACACGCAAATCTGAACGCGCTCGACCTGCCGATTACTACGATATCGATGATTCGCGGTGATGCGCTTGGCGGCGGGCTGGAGGCCGCGCTATCGAGCAGCTTTATCGTAGCCGAACGCGGTGCCCAACTCGGTTTTCCCGAAATCCTGTTTAATCTTTTTCCGGGCGTTGGCGCATACAGTCTGTTGGCCAAGCGAATGAATATCAAGCGGGCGCAAGATCTTCTTTTGAGTGGCCGGCTCTATGATGCGGATCAATTGCACGAGATGGGTGTAATCGACGCCGTTGCCGATCCCGGCGAAGCAGTCGCCACGGTGCGCGACTATATTCGGCGTGTCGCATCAAAACAGAATTCATATCTTGCCATCGATAAGGCGCGACGCGTCTGCAGTCCAATCACCTACGACGAATTGATTGAGATTGCCGGCGTGTGGGCGGATGCGGCAATGAATCTAACTGATAAGGATACGCGCAAGATGGAACGGCTACTTAAGGCACAGGAACGAGCCCGCCGCGACACATTCCCTCAGATTCCCGCACGCGAGGCGGTCTAACAGCAATCCGATAATCCCGGGCTTGGCTTGCGCCAAGCCCGCTATCGGACCTTGACGTTTTGGCGTTGCAGCGCAACCTCGCTCAGTTCGTTACGCAGCGTGGTCATATTGCGCTCTAGCTCAATGATGTGTTGGCGCGCGATTGCGATTATGTCCTGTCGATCCTCGTGCTCAAAGTCACGGCACTTTGCCAGCAGTCGGGTCGCGCCTACGGACGCGAAACTGTTTTTCAGTGCGTGATTCAGACTCCAAAGCCGTTCGGCATCTTGCTCTTGCGCAGCGACGTTCATTCCAGCCAAGAAATCTCGCGTTTCGTTAAGGAATTCGGCCACCAATTCCTTGACGAACTCAGTGCCACCGCCAAGCTCTTCCAGTTCACGCAAGGTGCCGGGATCAATCATTGGCTGCTCGGTGGTGTCATCGGTAGTCTGTCCCGATTGGCCTTGCTCGAATATCTCACCGCCTTCTCCCAGCATGTCTTGGTGCGCGCCCAAGACTGAATCGATACTTTCCAGAAGACGCTTGCGATTGATCGGCTTGACCAGATAGCCGATCATGCCAGCCGCTTTGCAGCGCTCGCCCATATCCGTTGACACATCCGCTGTTAGCGCGATTATCGGTGTGCGCTCCTTGCCTACGGCCGAAAACTGATAGAGCTTGGCGGCGTCCAGACCGCTCAAGACCGGCATATGCACGTCCATGAGAACAAGGTCAAAATCCTGCTCCTCAAGCGCATCGAGCGCTTCCTCGCCGTTGCCGGCGATATGCACGTGGTCGCCGGCGCGCTTCAAGATTTCACCGATTACTTTTTGATTGACCACATTATCATCTGCAATCAGGATGTGACGGGGTGCGCTCGCAGGCCGCTTACTTTCATAACGTTCAGCAAGACGTGTTATACCCGGCTGCTCGGCCTCTTCAGTCTGTACGAAATGCAGCGCATTGAATAACGATGTCTTATCGATTTTTGTCGAGATAGTTGCACGCACTCCGTCGAGTTGCGCCTTCTCAAGGTCCGACTTATCTCCACCCGGCGTTATCAAGATCAACGCAGCATCACGAAGTGCAGGCTCGGAATGCACAACCCGGGCGAAGTCTTCGGCGAACGCATTGCTGTCATCGTCAATGACGATGGCAACGTGAAATGGGTTGTTTGCCTCGACCCCGGAGATCAGTTTCGCGAGACCTTGCGCCGCGGTCGTTGCTGAACATTCCCCGATTCCCCATTCCGTCAAAAACTTCGAAACGGTATCCGCGGAATTGCCTCGCGGGGCGACCAGAAGAACCCGCTTGTCACGCAAGAAAGCCGGCTGATCGACGAGCGCATCCGATGACGCCTGAATCGGAAATTCGACCTCAAACCAGAAGCAGCTGCCCTCCTGCGGCTCACTTTCGACGCCTATCTTGCCGCCCATGAGTTCGACAAGATCCTTGGCGATCGCCGTCCCAAGCCCCGTGCCGCCATATTGGCGGGTCGTGGATTCGTCGGCCTGCACAAAGCGGCCGAAAATATGCGCCTGCAGTTCTTTAGGAATCCCGATTCCCGTATCGATTACCTCGAAACGCAATACGGCCGCCCGCTTCATCTCGCGAATGGCCGATACTCGCAGCTTCACACTGCCCTCATCCGTAAACTTGATTGCGTTTCCGACAAGGTTCAACAGTATTTGTTGCAGGCGCAACGGATCCCCACGCAACAGCGATGGTGTTTCCGGGGTAATGTGTACAGATAGGCGCAGTCCTTTTTCCTGCGCCCGCCCGTTAGTGATCTCTACTGTTTGCTTGACGCACTCATGCAGATCGAAATCAGCATCCTCCAGCACCAGCCTGCCCGCTTCAATCTTGCTCATATCCAACAGATTATTCACGAGACCAAGCAAGATGTGCCCAGAGGAATTGATCGCGCTCAAGCCATCCTGATGTTCCTTATCGAGGTTGGATTCCTGCAGCAAATCGCTCATCCCGATGATGGCATTGAGCGGCGTGCGAATCTCGTGGCTCATGTTTGCGAAGAAACGACTCTTGGCGCGACTCGCCTCGCGCGCCCGATTCCTCGCCTCGATCAGTTTTTGCGAGAGCACGAGAAAGAACGCGGGCAAGGCGACAAGACCTATAAGTAATGCCAATCCCAAAAACCTGTGGGTCTGCCAATAGGGGTTCGTCGCCAGAATGAATACGAACCCCGCGATCGCCACCAAACCGGCGGCAGCGAGATAGCGCGGTCCGAAGCGGAAACCATGCCCAATGACGGCCCAGAGATAGATCGTGTAACCGATCGCCCCATATTCACCCAGGAAGTACATGCAGTATGTGGGCACCAGAAAATCGATGACCAGCCCGCCAACCCGCAGTCCATGCCTGGGAATGAGACTGAAACGTGCCGCCACGTACAACACTACCGCGGTAACCAGAAATACTGCGCCGCCCACATAAAGAAACTCTGCGCCCGATCTCGCGACGTGTGGATCGTGCCGGATTGCGTAGTACAAGTAGAGCGGCAGCATCGTCGCGATGACCAGGCGAATCAGCGCCTGCTCCGTCTCGCTGGCAAGCCGGTGCCGCAACTTGGTGCGCGTCCGCGGCGCACGTTGTCTGCCGGATCTGTCGATACCTAGAATAGATGCAATATTCATTCGCTATACCGTTGCGAGATGGACTCGCTGATCGTCGTCGCTGAATTTCTGGCAGATCTCAAGCACATCACTAATCTTCGAAGAAAATGCTGCCACGAGCCTGGGATCGAAGTGCGCCCCCTGTTCCCGTTTCAGATACTCAAGCGCATCCTGGATCGGCCACGCCTTTTTGTAAGGCCGTTCCGACGTCAGCGCGTCGAAAACATCGGCGACGGCAACGATGCGCGCCGAAAGTGGGATCAGCTCACCGGCCAGGCGTTGTGGATAACCGCTGCCGTCGAATTTCTCATGATGTCCGTACGCGATTTCGGCACCCTTCTGCAGGTACTTCGATGGACTGTCCTTGAGAATTTCATAGCCGATCGTGGCATGGTCCTTCATCGAATCGAATTCGTCGGCGGAAAGCTTGCCGGGTTTCAGCAGTATCGTGTCGGAGACGCCGATCTTGCCAATATCATGCATGGGCGCCGCGACGTCGATGAGCTCACATTCGTGCTCCGGCAAGCTTAATTGCTCAGCGATTAAGCGCGAATACTTGGCCATGCGCAATACGTGATTACCGGTCTCCTCATCACGGTATTCCCCGGCCTTGGCGAGTCGCAGCAGGGTTTCCTTCTCCCGGGTATGGATCTCGCGGGTTGCTTCGGTCACCTTCTTTTCAAGCCATGCTGCCCGATCCTTAATAATGTGTTGCTGCCGCCGCAATTTGAGAAGATTCTTCGAGCGAGCGCGAAATTCGACATGATCGACGGGCTTGGTCAAGAAGTCCGTCGCCCCGGCCTCGAGGGCCCCATAGCGCACATCCTTGTCATTGAACGAGGTGACGACCACGATGGGCACATCGACACAGGTGGGAAGCCGGCGCAGGGCGCGGGTGAATTCCACGCCGGTCATGCCCGGCATCTTATAATCGGTGTAAATGAGATCGGGCTCGTGGCTGGACGCCCAAGTCAACGCGTCGACGGGACTCGCAAACGAATGCACAGAGACGTTGCGCTCGATACTCGTAGCGAGTTTCTCGAGAATTTTGCGACCAGTTCCCTGATCGTCAACGATGACGATTTTTGGCACGCTGGCAAATCCCCCCGGAGATGAGCCCACCTGAGCGGTGGAACCTTAAATTGTAGTACACCAGCCTCGATCCGCTAATTCAGTGACGGAAATCACATTTTATTCGCCGCCGCCGTCAGCGTGCGTTGTGGGCGAAATTGAAAAAATCCAATAAAGTCCTCTGCTTACAGAATAATCTGGAAGAACTGTCTAAGCAGCCCCGGGGTGTCGCCGGTCAGTGTCGCCGACATCTTTTCGCCCCCGGCTTGCCCGCCGTGGCCCGGCTCCGTTATCGACTGATTTGCATCTTTTGCCAAGTTTAGCCGCGAAAAATTCGTTCCCGCTCAACATACGCAGGTGCCGATGGCCGGTATGCTATCATTAGTTCGACGTCCAGGTTTTGCTTTTAGGTATGACTTTTCGGCAACTCATTGCGCATCTCGAAGATCGCATCGGCAACCACCAAATTCCGATGCGGCATAATTGTCATGAGATTCGTGATTTCATCGACGCAGACGGCGTACATCCGATGTTAATCAAGAACGTCGTGCGCCGAATCTATAAGGCCAACCGCTGCGGCTACCTGGACGCCGCAGTGACATCCCGGGCAACACTGGATGCGCTTGCCTGCATCCGCGCAGAAATGCTTGCCTCGCCGCATACAGATCTCGATGAGTATCATCTTATCGAAGCCATCTACACGCATAGCCGATTACACTTCAGCAGCCGCAATGCCCGCGCAACAGCTGAGCGTTCGACGCCGCGCCGGGGTACCGGGCCCAAACCCAAGGCGTGTGCCGAGGTGATCTATCTGGTAGATCCGGAAAAGGCAGCCCCGGCCGGCCTGATCAGCGAATAGGTCAAAGCGAACGCCAGCAACGCCATCACCGCCGCCACCAAGTACGTCGTCGTGGCACCAAACCACATCCAGCTGTAGCCGCTATAGAAACTGCCGAGCGCGCCGCCGACGCCGAAGCTCATGCTGCTGTAGATCGCCTGGCCGCGATGCTGGTGTCGCCCGGTAAAAAAACGATGCACCATATGCACGGCGGTCGCATGATATGCGCCGAAGGTGACCGCGTGCATGGCTTGCGCAAAAATGAGTATCGGCACGGAATCCACGAAATACGCGATCAGTACCCAGCGCAGCGCCGCGAGCAGGAAGCTGCCAAGCAGGACAGTGCGCAGGGAGAGGCGCGAAAAAATGCGCGACATGGTCAAGAAAACGATGACCTCGCAAATCACGCCCACAGCCCAGAGAAATCCGATAAACGTATTGCTGTAACCGTGATCGGCGAGAAAGATCGAGTAGAACGCGTAGTACGGCGCGTGGCTGGCCTGCATGAGCAGACAACTGAGCAGGAACGCCAGGATCGCGGGCTGGCGAAACAGCGTCAGGATGGAAGCGTGTTGTTCGTGACCCAGCCGGCAGGCGCGTTCCGGGATCGTCAGGCTCGCGACCCAGATGCCCGCCATGAGCACGAGTAATATCGGCAGCACCATGGCTTCGCCATGGCGATCCAGCAGTGGGCCGAGCGACCAGACCACGACGATGAACCCGATTGAACCCCACAGCCGGACGCGACCATAGCGCGGCGTCTCATCGCCGAGGAAATTCATGGTGGTCGCCTCCAGCTGCGGTAAGGATGCGTTCCAGAAAAAACTGAACAGCGTCATTACCAGGGCCAACCACCAGAATGATGTGCCGAAAAATACCCCGCTGTAGGTCACGACGGTCAAAAGCGCGGCCAGCCGTACCACACCCATACAGCGCCCACTGTGATCAGCAATCCAACCCCACACATTCGGCGCCACGATCTTGGTGCCGAGAATGATCGCTATCAGATTGCCGATTTCCGCCGGCGAAAAGCCAATGGACCGGAGGTAAGGCCCCCAATAGGGAATGAGCGCGCCCAGGGTTGCGAAGTAAAAGAAATAAAAGCTGGAGAGGCGCCAATAAGGCATCGAATCAGGCACAAGTTTCAAGATACAAGATGCAAGAGCGCCGAACGGGCATCCCTGTTTTACGCAAGTGGGCCTTTACTTGTATCTTGCAACTTGCAACTTGGACCTTCTCGCTCGGGCATAGGCCCGAATCACTCTGTATCCCTTACACTACCAGGCACGACAGGCGTGCCCGACTCCACACCCATATTCTGGCCCCGGTGGCGCAGCGCATGATCCATCAGCACGATGGCAAGCATGGCCTCGGCGATTGGCGTGGCACGGATGCCGACGCAGGGATCGTGGCGACCGGTGGTCTCGATCTCCGTTGCCTGGCCCGTCACGTCTACTGTCTTGCCGGGTAGCCGAATACTCGAGGTGGGCTTCAGGGCGATGCTGACGAGAACGTCCTGACCGGTGGAAATTCCCCCCAGTATGCCGCCGGCATTGTTGCTCAAAAAGCCAGTGGGCGTGATCTCGTCGCGGTGCTCGGTGCCCTTTTGCATAACGCTGGCGAAACCGGCGCCGATTTCCACGCCCTTGACGGCGTTGATGCTCATCATAGCGCCGGCGATCGCCGCGTCGAGGCGGTCGAAAATCGGCTCACCGAGGCCGACCGGGACATTTTCGGCTACGACTTCGATACACGCACCAATGGAATCACCCTCCTTGCGCAGGGCGTCCATGTACGCCTCCATTTCGGCTACCTTTGCGGCATCGGGACAGAAAAATGGATTTCTCTCCACTTCATTCCAATCGAACTGTTCGACGTGAATCGGGCCGAGCTGACTCAGGTAGCCGCGCACGACCGTGCCGTAGCGCTCGTGCAGGTATTTCTTCGCAATGGCACCGGCGGCAACACGCAGCGCCGTCTCCCGCGCGGAGGAACGCCCGCCACCGCGGTAATCGCGTATGCCGTATTTTTGCCTGTAGGTATAGTCGGCGTGCCCCGGACGGAACTTGTCCATAATCTTGCCGTAGTCGCGGGAACGCTGATCCTCGTTCTGAATCAGCAAGCCGATAGGCGTGCCCGTGGTGCGACCCTCGAAGACGCCAGACAGGATCTGAATACGATCACTTTCACGACGCTGGGTGGTATGTCGCGACTGGCCCGGCTTGCGCCGATCGAGATCCGGCTGAATATCGTCTTCGCTCAAGGCCATCCCGGGCGGGCAGCCGTCCACCACGCATCCGAGCGCCGCGCCATGACTCTCGCCGAAAGACGTGACCGTGAAAAGCCTACCGATGGTATTGCCGGACATAGGTCGATGGTACCGGCTAAAGAGAGGTTCGACAAACTCCGCCGCAGATTGCGGTGCGCTACTTCGTGCGACAGATCAACCGATGAGCCCACTCAAGTGTGCATCATTGACGCTATGCAGTGCGCGATGAAACGGAATAACATCACCGTAGCGCTGCACGATGCGCATGAACGGCAAGTCTCTCCCGGTTGCAAACTCGTGACGACCGGCCGCGACGGCCTCGCGCAACTGCAATAGTTCTTTCTTTAGACGCTCATAGACTGGCGTGAACGGCTCGAAATCGTCTTTTTCATCGTAGCCGATGCTTTCGAGCAACGCGTCGAGCTCGAACAACACCTGATCAATGCACTCGAGAAACTCGCGGGTCGTGTGCGGATCGGGCATGACCGCTAGGTCTTGGGGAGGGTGACGCCGCTTTGACCCTGGTATTTGCCGCCCCGATCCCGATAAGACACCTCACATTCTTCATCGGCTTCGAAGAAGATGACCTGCGCGACGCCCTCATTGGCGTAGATTTTCGCCGGCAAGGGAGTCGTATTCGAAAACTCAAGGGTGACGTAGCCCTCCCATTCCGGTTCGAAGGGGGTGACATTGACGATGATACCGCAGCGTGCATACGTGGACTTACCGAGACATATGGTCAGTACGTTACGCGGGATACGAAAGTACTCGACTGTGCGCGCCAGGGCGAAAGAGTTGGGCGGGATGATGCAGACCTTGCCGTGGAAATCCACGAAGCTGTCGGCATCGAAGTTCTTCGGGTCCACAACCGCGGAGTTGATATTCGTGAATATCTTGAACTCTTCAGAGCAACGAATATCGTAACCGTAGCTGGAGGTGCCGTAGGAAACGACGCGCCCACTATCGTTTTGTTTGATCTGATTGGGCTCGAACGGCTCGATCATGCCGTGCTTGAGCGCCATCTCGCGAATCCATTTGTCGGACTTGATGGTCATAGATCGGTTGGTCTTGGTCGGCCCGGCGCAGCGGTCGCTGTGCCGGGCAACGAAGTTTTACTCAGATCAATTGCTCTCGATGACGATGGACGGAAACTTGGCCGAATAGTCCCTGCCTTCCAGCGACAGCTTGGCCGCGGTACGACGCGCAATCTCCCGATAGATCTGTGCAACACGGCCGTCCGGGTCCGCCACCACCGTCGGCTTACCACCGTCTGTGTCTTCGCGGATATGAATATCCAGCGGCAGCGCACCCAGATAGTTGACGTCGTACTGCTCCGCCATGCGCATTCCACCGCCTTCGCCGAAGATGTGTTCCTCATTGCCGCACTTGCTGCAAATATGAATACTCATGTTTTCGATGACACCGAGCACCGGCACTTCGACCTTCTCGAACATCTTGTAAGCCTTGCGGGCATCCAGCAGGGCGATGTCCTGCGGCGTGGTAACGATGACGGCGCCGGACACGGGCACCTTCTGCGCCAACGTCAACTGAGTGTCGCCGGTACCGGGCGGCAGATCGATAATCAAGTAATCCAGATCGTTCCAGTTGGTGTCCTTGAGCAACTGCTCCAGCGCCTGGGTCACCATGGGGCCGCGCCAGATCATGGGCGTCTCTTCGTCCACCAGATAACCTATGGACATGGACTGCAGGTCATAACTCACCACCGGCTCCATGGTGCGGCCGTCTTTCGATTCAGGCTTGGTGTTGATGCCGAGCATGCGCGGTTGACTGGGGCCATAGATGTCGGCATCGAGGATGCCGACGCTGGCGCCTTCGGCGGACAAGGCCAGCGCCAGATTGACCGCGGTCGTGGACTTGCCGACACCGCCCTTGCCGGACGCCACCGCGATCATGTTCTTGACCCCGGCAATCGGCTGTACACCTTTCTGCACGCTATGTGACGACACACTCCAGGTGACGTTTACGGTCGCGTCGGCCACACCGTCGAGCGCGGTAATCTTATCCTTGAGTAGAGCGGCAAAGGTTTCGACCCAACCCTCGGCGGGATAGCCGAGCGCTACGTCCACCGTGATCTTACCGTCGGTCACGTCGATCTTCTTCACGCACTTGCTCGAAACCGGATCTTGCTCGAGATGGGGGTCGATGACCTCCTTCAGTGCGGCTTCTACTTGGGCTTCAGAAACACCAGACATTACAAAAATTCTCCGTCGCGGGCCTCGCTGAGGGTGCGCAATGCTACACGCTCACCGGCCAAATGTCATGAAGGTTGACAAAAAAAGTCGGATTTGGATCACTCCCTATATGAGTGCCCCCGCTGCGCTTTTCAAGCCCGTACCACGGCTGGCCGGAAACCGGTAAAACTGGTAGGGTTAGCGCCCCGCGAGGGTGCGGTCGCGCCGGCACAGGCACGGCCGCTTTTTCGTTGAGAACCCCAGAGGCATGACCGCACAACAACGAAAAGTCCTGGTTACCAGCGCCCTGCCCTATGCCAACGGCCCGATCCATATCGGCCACCTGGTGGAGTACATACAGACCGATATCTGGGTGCGCTTTCAGAAGATGCGCGGGCATGACTGCGTCTATGTCTGCGCCGACGACACCCACGGCACACCGGTCATGCTGCGCGCCGAGCAGGAGGGCATCACGCCCGAGGCCTTGATCGAACGCATGCACGCGGAACACCTGGCGGATTTCAACGCCTTCCACGTCGCCTTCGAGAATTACTACTCGACCAACTCCGAGGAGAACCGCGTCCTCAGCCAGGACATGTACCGGCGCCTGGACGCCGCCGGACTCATCGACAAGCGCGTTATCGAACAGTTCTACGACCCGGCCAAGGAGATGTTCCTGCCGGACCGGTATATAAAGGGTGAATGCCCCCGCTGTCATACCCAGGATCAATACGGCGACTCCTGTGAGAACTGCGGCGCCACCTACTCGCCCACGGACCTTATCGACCCGGTGTCCATCATCTCCGGCACCACGCCGGTAAAAAAGGAATCCGAACACCACTTTTTCAAACTGAGTGGCTGCGAGGCCTTCCTGCGCGACTGGTTGACCGGAAAACATAACACCGCGGAACAAGGCGCGCCGTTACAGGCGGAAGCGGCCAACAAGCTCGAGGAGTGGTTTGCCGCGGGCTTAAGGGATTGGGATATTTCCCGCGACGCGCCTTACTTCGGTTTCGAGATCCCCGACGCGCCCGGCAAGTATCTCTATGTCTGGCTGGACGCACCGGTGGGTTACATGGCTAGCTGCAAGCATTATTGCGATGCCAGCGGCCGGGACTTTGATGCGTACTGGAACACGGATTCCGACGCGGAGCTGTACCACTTCATCGGCAAGGACATCCTCTACTTCCATGCCTTGTTCTGGCCCGCGACGCTGCATGCCGCCGGCTATCGCACCCCGGATCGGCTCTGCGTGCACGGTTTTCTCACGGTGAACGGCCAAAAGATGTCCAAGTCCCGGGGCACATTCATCGCCGCCGCCCACTTCGCCAGGTATCTCGACGCGGAGTATCTGCGCTATTACTACGCCGCCAAGCTCAACGGCAGCATGGAAGACATCGATCTCAATCTGGAAGACTTCGTCGCGCGGGTGAACAGCAACCTGGTCGGCAAATACGTGAACATCGCCAGCCGCGCCGCCGGCTTCTTGAGCAAGCGCTTCGCGGGTCACCTGTGCCGCGGCCTGAGCGACATCGATCGCGAGGTCATCGCGGCCCTGCAGGACGCGTCGGAGACCATCGCCGAACACTTCGAACAGCGGCAATACAGCGAGGCGGTGCGCCTGATCATGGCGCTCGCGGACCGGGCCAACGAATACATCAACGAATACAAGCCCTGGGAACTGGCCAAGGATCCGGATCAGAACGAGCGCGTGCAGCAGGTCTGCAGCACCAGCATCGAACTGTTCCGAATTCTTACGGTGTATCTGAAGCCGATCCTGCCGGCACTGGCGCAAAAGGTGGAGACCTTCCTCGACATCGCACCGCTGACCTGGACGGACGCCAAGGTCTTACTCGGCGACCACACAATCGGAAAATATGAACATCTGGCGAAACGCATCGACCTCAAGCAGGTGGAAAAAATGGTAGACGACAATCTCAGCGAACAAGAACAGGCCGCCGCGACCTCTCCTGCGCGCCACGGCGAAGCGCAACAGCACACGGTCGCACCCATCGCCGACACCATTGGCATCGAAGAATTCGCCAAAGTAGATCTGCGCATCGCCCGCATCCTAAAGGCCGAATCCGTCGAGGGTGCGGACAAACTGCTGCGCCTGGAACTGGATATCGGGGACGGCGAACCACGTACCGTGTTTGCCGGTATCAAGCAGGCCTACGCGCCGGAGGACCTGCCGGGCCGCCTCACCGTAATGGTCGCCAACCTGGCGCCGCGCAAGATGCGCTTCGGCGTTTCCGAAGGCATGGTGCTCGCCGCCGGCCCGGGTGGCGAAGATTTATGGATCCTCAACCCGGACGACGGCGCGCAACCGGGGATGCGCGTCAAATAGGAATCAGTTACGAGGGACGAGGGACGAGGGACGAGGGACGAGGGACGAGGGACGAGGGACGAGGGATTGTAGGCGCGGCCTCTGCCCGCGAGTCGACATTTACCACGTCAATGTCCCCGATAGAATGTAGCATCAACGAAAGGGAGGTTAATGGGATGCGCACGGTTATTAAGATGATCGCCGGATTGGGCGGAATCGCTCTAGTCCTGCTTGCCGCACTGGTCTTAATCAACCTCAAGGACGAGCCATTAAACCCGGAGATCGCGGACTTTCTGGTCTTCGCGGCGCCGACACCGGAGACCAATGCCTACTTCGCATTCCTCGGTTTCGATGCCAATCAACACGCCTCGCCCCATGACATTGGCCTGCGGATCGAACAGGCCCACCGAGCGTCACTGCAAACAGACCCCTGGGGTCAGGACGGGGTCTTCGACGAATCCGGCATCATCGGCCCCGATCCGCTCGCGGCGCAGGGCGATAGACCGGAAACCTGTGCGTTTGACGCAAAACAGGAATGCTTTTCGCGGGCTAGGTTACAAGAACAACAATGGCGGGATTATATTGACCGGAATCGTGCCATGACATCACGCTATCACGATCTCCTTCGCTACCCACATTTCGTCGAAACCTCCCCCGCTGCAATCAACACGCCCATTTGGATTGGCAACACGAGCGAGGCCCGATATATGGTCTTGCACGGTATCGTGCTCAACACGCTGGATATGGAATACAGCCAGGCCCTGGATACCCTGGGCGAAGATCTGAAGTTCTGGCGCATGGTGCTGGCGCAGTCGCGCAGCCTCATTGCACGCATGGTGGCCACCGCATATATCAGTCACGATGTGAATCTATTGGCCGAACTTCTAAATACACCGAAACTCGACCAGACGCTCTACAACCGCGCATTGAAACTGCTACAGCCTTTAGACCGGGAACACACCGACCTATCCAGGGCGATGCGTTATGAATTTGAGTTTTTGTACAACTATTATTCCGCCATTCCCGATGCCTCGCTGCCTGAAGGTTGGTGGAATAGGCTGGATATGTGGGGACAACTTCTTACCTTCAAGGTCAATGCCACCGCCAACCTGACTTATGCGTTTTATAGCGATCTCGAAAAACTTGCCGCGCTGCCTGCTATCCAGCTTAAACAAGCGCTACCGGCGTTCAAGCAGCGTTGGACGAGTGTCGTGGAACCGGGTTTCCTGTACTGGCGCTACGCCTACAATCCCACGGGGAAAATATTGCTGAGTATCGCGCAGCCGGCATTGGCAGATTATTTCGTCCGGGCCCACAATCTGGACGGTTACATCCGCCTGCTGGCGGCGAAATACACGATCCGTAAAATGAACCTTAGCGACGGAGAAGTCGCCGGCTTTCTAGCTACTTCATCCATCAAAGATCCCTACACCAACGCCGCCCTGAGTTGGGATCCCAAAGCCCACACGCTATCGTTCGCGTGTATAGAGACGCCCAGTAACGATAAGATGCGATGCTCAATTGTGCTTTGACCGCAGGCAACGAAGGATTCGCACCAAGGCAGCGCCCCGGCCCACTTCGTTCCTCGACACTGATTCCTCGACCCTCGTCCCTGTTCTTCGGTAGGCGCGGCCCCTGGCCGCGAATAGAACCCGCCGAGGGCGGCGCTCCTTCAGGTTTCGTTCCTCGACACTGGTTCCTCGCTCCTCGCCCCTATTTGTTGTCAGGTTGTGTCACGACGGCGCCATCCTCATACTATGTGTCTCGTTTTACACATCCGATCAACCGGTTAGGTAACAAATAAGCTTCTGGCATGGCGGAATACGCGCTGATTCTGGTCGGCACGGTGTTGGTCAACAACTTCGTGCTGGTGAAATTCCTCGGGCTGTGCCCGTTCATGGGCGTGTCGCGCAAGGTCGATACGGCGGTGGGCATGGCCATGGCCACCACTTTCGTGTTGACCCTGTCCGCGGTGGCCAGTTATCTGATCAATACCTATCTACTGGAACCCTTCGATCTGGGTTACCTGCGCACCCTGTCCTTTATCCTGGTGATCGCGGCCGTGGTGCAGTTCACCGAGATGGTCGTGCACAAGACCAGCCCATTGCTGTACCAGGTATTGGGGATTTTCCTGCCGCTGATTACCACCAACTGTGCGGTACTCGGTGTCGCGTTACTCAACATCCAGGAGAGCAAGGGCTTTATCGAGTCGGCGCTGTACGGTTTCGGCGCCGCGCTGGGATTCTCTCTGGTGCTAATCCTGTTCGCCGGGATCCGTGAACGCCTGGACGTTGCTGACGTACCCGCGCCATTCAAGGGTGCGGCCATCGCGCTGATCACGGCGGGCCTGATGAGCATCGCCTTTATGGGTTTTTCCGGCCTGGTTTAGTGGCGGTCGTCAAATTACTTCTTGCCAATCGATTCTTGAGCACACGGCACCCTATCCATGTTTGAAGCCGTCGCCATTGTGACCGGGTTGGCCGTATTGTTCGGCGCAATCCTAGGTTATGCCGCCATCCGCTTTCGCGTCGAGGGCGACCCCCTGGTGGACGAGATCGATGCGCTGTTACCGCAAACCCAGTGCGGCCAGTGTACCTTTGCCGGCTGTCGCCCTTACGCCGAAGCCATGGCCCGCGACGAAGCCGACATCAATCAATGTCCACCCGGCGGCGAGACGACGATTCAGGCGCTCGCCGATCTGCTGGGCAGGGAACCCAAACCCCTCAACGCGGAGCACGGCGAGACCGCGCCGAAGACCGTCGCGGTCATCGACGAAGAAACCTGCATCGGCTGCACGCTGTGCATTCAGGCCTGCCCGGTAGATGCGATTCTCGGTGCCCCGAAACAAATGCATACCGTGATTGCCGAGGAATGCACCGGTTGCGACCTTTGCCTGCCGCCATGCCCGGTGGACTGCATCGAGATGGTGCCCATTAGCGACACCATCGAAACCTGGACCTGGCCTTATCCGCAGGGGATGGGATCGCGGCAATGAATCGTCCACTACACGATTTTCCCGGCGGCCTGCGACTGCCCGGTCATAAACACATTTCGACGTCGCAAGCGATCTTGCGGGCGGTGCTGCCGAAACGGCTGTATCTGCCGCTGCATCAACACATCGGCGAGCCCAGTGAAACGTTGGTGGCCCCCGGGGACCATGTCCTGAAGGGGCAGATGATCGCCAAGGCCACCGACTATGTGGGTGCGCCGGTACATGCTTCGAGTTCAGGTACCGTGGTGGATGTGACGTTATTACCCGTCCCCCACGCCTCGGGGCTGGACGCCCCGACGATCGTGATCGAAACCGACGGCGAAGACCGTTGGGTGGATCGCACACCGATCACGGACTACGCGCAGCTCGACTTGAGTGATTTGCGCAATCGCATTCGCTGCGCCGGCCTGGTCGGCCTCGGGGGTGCCGCCTTTCCCAGCTTCATAAAAATGAACCCGGGGCCCCATCACAGGGTGCGTACCCTGGTGTTGAACGGCGCCGAGTGCGAGCCGTATATCACCTGTGATGACATGTTGATGCGGGAACAACCGCAGGCGATCCTGCGCGGCGCGCAAATCATGATGCACGCCTTGCAGGCCGATGAATGCCTGGTCGGTATCGAGGACGACAAACCGCAAGCGATCGCGGCTATGTCCGCCGCTGCCGCGGCCTTTGGCGCTATCGAGGTCGTGCCCGTACCCACACGTTATCCCGCCGGTGGTGAGCGCCAGTTGATTCAGGTGCTTACCGGCAAGGAGGTGCCCAGTGACGGCCTGCCACCGGACATCGGCGTGGTCTGCCAAAATGTAGCCACCGCCGCGGCCCTGCAACGCGCGATCGACGCGGGTGAACCGCTTATCTCGCGTGTGGTCACGGTCTCCGGCGGCGGCGTCCGCACACCGCGCAATCTGGAGGTTCTCATCGGCACACCTATGCACGAACTGATTGAACAATGTGGCGGCTATCACAATGCCGCACAACGACTCGTGATGGGCGGCCCCATGATGGGCTTTAGCCTCGAATCCGATAGCGTGCCAGTCATTAAGGCCACCAATTGCGTGTTGTCCCTGGCCGCCGACGAACTCGATGTCGGGCACGCAACGTTACCCTGTATCCGCTGCGGCCGCTGCGCCGAAGTCTGTCCGGCCAGTCTGTTACCGCAACAACTGTACTGGCACGCGCAGGCGAAAGAATTCGACACGGTACAGTCATATAACCTGTTCGACTGCATCGAATGCGGACTGTGCAGCTATGTGTGCCCGAGCCACATTCCGCTGGTACAGTACTACCGCTTTGCGAAGACCGAGATCTGGGCCCAGGAACGGAACAAGCGCAAGGCGGACATTGCGCGCCAGCGCACTGAATTTCGTGCCTTCCGCCTGGCGCGGGACAAACAGGAGCGCGCCGCGCGCCACGCCGCCAAACGCGCGGCGCTGAAAGATGCCGGCGCGGGCGGCACCAGGCAGGCCGCAATTGAAGCCGCCCGTGAACGTGCCGAGCAGAAACGAATGGAGCAAACCGCCGAGCTGAACGCGGCCCGCGATGCGAAGATCGCCGAAGTAAAACATGCAATCGCCGCACAAACCGAACGGCAGGAGGCGGCGCCGACCAGCAAGACTGTGGATGCGGTTACGTCATCATCGAATCGAGAAACGCCGGATAATCAATAAGAGTTCAGAATAAAGACACACGACTAAAATGTTCGCACCGGAAACCGCTTCCCCGCACGTGGCGCAAAACGCGGGTGTCAGTCGCTTGATGTTAGACACCCTCTACGCACTGATCCCCGGCATCGTCATTTACGTTGTCTATTTCGGCTGGGGTGTGGTCATCAACATCGTATTGGCGATCACCGCCGCGCTGACGGCCGAGGCGGTCATGTTGCGGCTGCGCAAACGTCCACTGCGACCGTTTCTGCTGGACGGCAGCGCGATCCTCACCGCCGTGCTGCTGGCGCTGGCCCTGCCGCCACTAAGCCCCTGGTGGATTCCGGTGCTGGGCTGTCTGCTGGCTATTGTTCTGGTCAAGCAGCTATACGGTGGTCTGGGTTACAACCCGTTTAACCCGGCCATGGCGGGCTACGCCATCCTGCTCATCTCCTTTCCCATCGAAATGACCCGCTGGACTGCGCCCAATACGTTGATCGAGCAAGGGCTCGGCTTGTTCGAATCCCTGCAGTTCAGCCTGTACGCACGACTCCCTGACGTAGTCACCCTCGATGCGCTGACCGCCGCCACTGCGCTCGACAGCCTCAAGACCCAGGTCGGCCTGGGTGAGCCGGTCGCCGCCGTGCGTGCCACGAGTCCGATCTTCGGCGCCGCTGCCGGCACCGGCATGGAACTGGTGAGCCTGGCCTTTCTCGGCGGCGGTTTGTGGTTGCTGTATCGGCGCGTGATCGCCTGGCATATTCCCGCCGCCATGCTCGTCAGCCTCGCCGTCATGGCGGCGATCTTCTGGGGCTGGTCGCCTGATCGCTACGCCTCACCTCTATTTCATGTCGCCGGCGGCGCAGCCATACTGGGCGCGTTCTTTATCGCCACCGACCCGGTGACGACCAGCACCACTGTGCGCGGTCGGCTACTGTTCGGCGCCGGCTGCGGCCTGCTCACCTATGTCATACGCACCTGGGGCGGCTACCCCGATGGCGTCGCCTTTGCGGTATTGCTCATGAACATGGCGGTTCCGGTAATCGATCACTACACGCGTCCACGGACCTACGGCCACGACACGGGACGCGGATCATGATGCTGCGCGCGCTGCTGCGTCCCACGTGGCTGCTCGGCCTGTTCGCCGTCGTCGCCACCGGACTGCTCGCATTTACCTACGAGAACACGCGGGAACAGATCGCGCAAAGCGAACGCAACGCCCTGCTGCGCCGACTCAATGAACTGATCCCGGAAGCGCAACACGAGAATGACCTGCTCACCGATACGATTGAGATCCCGGCCAATGATTTGCTCGGCACAACGGCAACCACCACCGGGTATCGCGCACGCCGGGCGGGCCGTATTGAGGCCATCGCCTTCACCGCCGTGGCGCCCGATGGCTATAATGGCGCGATCAGGTTACTTGTCGCAATTGAGCGTGACGGCCGCGTCGCCGGCGTGCGCGTCGTCAGTCACCGCGAAACGCCCGGGCTGGGTGATGCTATCGAGATTGAACGTTCACCCTGGATCAGTGGTTTTGACGGCCGTTCGCTCAGCGCACCGAATCCGACGCGCTGGCGGGTGCGTAAAGACGGCGGTGATTTCGAGCAACTGACCGGCGCAACCATTACACCGCGCGCCATCGTCAAGGCGATCAAAAACAGCCTGCAGTTTTTTGCCATGCATCGCGACACGCTTCTGAACACGGGCACGACGACGGTATCGCAAAACCATGAGTGAAGTCAGCTACCGAAGAATCGCCCGTGATGGCTTCTGGGATAACAATCCTGCGCTGGCGCAGTTGCTCGGCCTGTGTCCCTTGCTTGCCGTCAGCGGCACAATCGTCAACGCCGTGAGTCTCGGCCTCGCAACCACCCTGGTGCTGATCGGCTCAAACGTGACCGTCTCTCTGATTCGCAACGCGGTACCCAAGGAGATTCGTATCCCGGTCTTTGTGCTGGTAATCGCGGCCTTTGTCACCATCGTCGAACTCCTGATGCATGCCTACCTGTACGATTTGTACAAGATCCTCGGCATCTTCGTACCGCTGATCGTGACAAACTGCGCCATCATCGGGCGTGCCGAGGCGTTCGCATCGAAACAACGCGTCGATCGTGCGTTACTGGATGGGCTGACCATGGGACTGGGATTCACCTGCGCGTTAGTAGTGCTGGGCACCCTGCGTGAATTCATCGGTTTCGGCACACTGTTCGCGAACACACACCTGGTTCTGGGCGAGTGGGCCCGTGAACTGACCCTGACCCCGTTTCCCGACTACCGTGGCTTTCTGCTCGCGGTCCTGCCACCGGGCGCATTTATCGGCCTCGGTCTGCTGATTGCGCTCAAAAACGTAATTGATCGCCGATTGGAACAACGCCGTGCCGCGCTGCCAGCTGCGACCGCGGCCCCGGTGACCGAATCCTAGCGCCGCCACGCGCCGGTCATCCGCTCCTGCATCGCCCAACATGAACGCCGCCAAGCGTCGCGAGATCTTCGAGCGATTCAAAGCCGTCAATCCCGCTCCGACCACAGAACTGGTATACCGCGATCCATTTCAGCTACTGATCGCGGTGATTCTGTCGGCGCAGGCAACCGACATCAGTGTCAATAAGGCGACCAGCCGATTGTTCGCGGTCGCTGGCACGCCGCAGGCGATCCTCGATCTCGGCTTAGGTAAACTGAAAACGCACATCAAGACCATCGGCCTGTTCAACACCAAGGCCGCCAACATCATGAGGACATGCGCGATCCTGATACAAGAACACGATGGCGAGGTGCCTACCTCGCGTGAGGCCCTTGAGGCGCTGCCGGGTGTGGGGCGTAAAACCGCAAATGTTATTTTGAATACCGCGTTCGGCGAACCGACCATCGCCGTGGATACCCATATCTTCCGTGTCTCAAACCGCACCCGTCTGGCACCGGGCAAGACCGTGCTCGCCGTCGAGCGCAAGCTGCTCAAGCTGGTGCCGGTGGAATTCCGCCACGATGCCCACCACTGGCTCATTTTGCACGGTCGCTATACCTGTACTGCGCGTAGACCGAAGTGTCATGAATGCGTCATTTTTGACTTGTGTGAATATAAGGATAAAGTAAAGGCATGAGCACCGGTTTGGTAGGCACTGGTCTTAGTCACGGCATGCGCGCCGACCCGCAGCATGCGGCGCAGGCGGTGGCACAGGCCATCGAGCGCGCGGACATCGAATGTGTACGCGGCGTGGTGTTATTCCTGACCGCCGAGTACGCGGAGGATCCGAGCCCGGCGTTACGCGCGGCGGCGCGGCAGGCCGGCTGCATGCAAGTAGTCGGCTGCAGCGGTCCGGGCTTGATCACGGACCAGGATTGGGTACTCGACAGCCCGGGTGCGGCGGCGATGGTCTTTGGTGACCCCATTTCCCTGAACCCGCTCATGAAGGGCGAAAACGACAAGCCGGTGCTCAGCCTGTGCACACCACAGGGGCTGACCGCCGATTGGCTGGATGCACCCTTGCGTCGTGTCGGCGCCGTATCCGCGGACCTGGCCGCACGCGGGCCGTTTTGTGTCTGGTCTGGTGCGCGCGTGGCGGATTGCGGCACCGCCGATGCCGTCATCGGCGGAGTCGAAGATGCGCTCAGCGTGTCGCAGGGCATACGCGCCCTCACCGCACCCATCGAGGTCGCCGAGGCTGACGGCTACGAGATCATGCGGCTGGGAAACTATCCGGCGCTCAATGTGTTGATCAAGTCCCTGCCCGCCGGCACCCGCGAGATGGATCAGATCCCGCTGCACTTGCTGATCGGCGGTGTGACCTTCGGCGACCCGGAAACCGCCATCAGCGAGGGTCGTTACCGCCTCAACCACATCATCTCCGCCGATTCCACCAATCGCTCGATTACGCTTTCGCATCCGATGATGCGCGGCGACCGATTGTTCTGGGCCATGCGCGACGCGCTCGCCTCGGAGCGCGATATGGCGGCGGCGATTGAACGGGCCCGCGGCGGACTATCCGGCGAGCCGGATTTCGGACTTTTGTTCCCCTGCATCGGCCGCGGCCCATCCTTTTACGGCAACCGCGACCGCGACGTCGAATTAATGAAGGCGCGTTTCCCCGGCATGCCGTTCATCGGCTTCTATGGCAACGGTGAGATCGGACCGCTCGATGGCGCCAATCAGCTTCACCAATACTCAACCGTGGTGAGTCTGTTCCGCAGTTATCGCCACTAGGTGATAAATTCCCACCAAACGCACCGCTTGTCGATGCGGGAAAAACACATACCCTGTTGTTTTTTCAGCCCAATCAGCGCAGTTGCGCATGCTTGATTGAAACTTTTGACTGCTGCGGTAGTCTCAAGCGGCGTGGGACAATATCCATCACACCGTGATGCCCGGCATCGCGCTTGTATGCCCCTACACAGATAATATCCAAACATTAACCCGAAGGAGGGAAATATGAAGAGCAAGAAACACGTTGTGACCACCGCCATCAGCGGCCTGATTGCCCTCGGCGCCGCGGCCGCCGCCGGTCAAGCCATGGCCGCGCCGCCGCCCATGGAAAAGTGCTACGGCGTGGTGAAGGCCGGCAAGAACGACTGCCAGACCAACACCACCGCCTGTGCCGGAACCTCGACCAAAGACAGTCAGGGCGATGCCTGGATCTATATACCCAAGGGCAGTTGCGACAAGATCGTCGGCGGATCGACCGAGCCCAAGAGTTAGTCGGCGCGCGAGCAACCAAGCCCATGGCGCGGCTTCCGAGCAATGCGGAACCCACACCGGTCAGCACCGGTGTGGGTCTGCGTGCCGAGCACTACGACGATGTATTGTCACGCCGACCCGGCGTGGGCTGGTTTGAAGTCCACAGCGAAAACTATTTCGGTGCCGGCGGAAAACCGCACCACTACCTGACCCAAATCCGTCGCGATTACCCTTTAAGCCTGCACGGCGTCGGCCTATCACTTGGCGCGGCGGAGGCCCCGAACAAGTCTCATCTCAACAAACTTAAGGGTCTCATCGATCGCTACCAACCATTCCTGGTGTCCGAGCACCTGTCATGGAGCTCGGTGAACGGTCGCTACCTGAACGACCTCTTGCCGCTGCCCTATACCGAGGCGACCCTCGAGCATATCAGCGGGCAGATCGCCCGAGTACAGGATGTCCTCGGCCGGCAGATTCTGATCGAAAATGTTTCGAGTTATCTGGAATACGAGACGTCAACCGTTCCCGAATGGGAATACCTGACTGCGGTGGCCGAACGCTCCGGTTGCGGTATCCTGCTGGATGTCAATAATATCTATGTCAATTCGCGCAACCACGGTTTCGATCCACTCACCTTTCTGAATGCGGTACCGATCGCGCCGGTCCAGGAGATTCATCTCGCCGGCTTCACAGTCAACCGATTCGATGACGGTGAGATTCTGATCGACACACACAACCAGCGAGTCGCGGACGATGTCTGGGAATTATACCGTAGGGCGATACACCGCTTCCGCGCCGTGCCCACCTTGATCGAGTGGGATACGGACGTACCACCGTTCGACGTCCTGCTGGACGAGGCGCGCAAGGCCGATACGATAAGGAGCGAAAAACGTGTCCGGGTTGCGTAAATTGCAGCAGGCCTTCGCCGACGCGGTATTTACGGGCGAGACCACCGCGCTCGCGCAGACTGTTCGCGCCAACGGCCTCACCGGCCCGCGGCGACTGCAGGTCTACCGCAATAATATGTTTGTGAGTCTGACCGAGGCTCTGCGCGCGGTATTTCCCGTGGTCGAAAAGCTCGTCGGCAACGAGTTTTTTGCCCACGCGGCGCGACAGTATATCCAGACGCAGCCGTCCACCTCCGGCGATCTCCACGACTTCGGCGGCAGTTTCGCCGAATTCCTGGCGCCGTTCCCGGGCGCCGACCAGTTGGCTTACCTGCCGGACGTCGCGCGCCTCGAATGGGCCTATCACGAAGTCTTCCATGCCGCCGATCACGAACCGCTGGCCCTGGAGTCGCTGGCGGCAATCCCGGCCGCAAACCACGAACAGATCAAGTTCGCGCTGCATCCGGCGAGCCGCCTGTTGCAGTCACCGTATCCGATCTTACGCATCTGGGAAGTCAATCAAAACGAGTTCGACGCCAGCGACGAAGGTAAGGCGACCATCGATCTCGACGCGGGCGGCGTAACACTACTGGTGCTGCGGCGTGAACTCGACGTCGAGTTTCGTCCCTTGCCGCCGGCGGAGTTCGAGTGGCTGCGTCATTTGGCCACCGCCAACAGCATCGGTGTAGCGACGGCCCGCGCCGTCGAGATGGATCCCGACTTTGATCTCGATACCGTACTCATGCGTCACGTAACCGGGAGCACGCTGGTACGCGCCTATCTGTAGGGCACGAATACAACGCACCACACAAAAACTAGGTAGTAAGGAGGCAAGAACGATGCAAAAACTAATTGACCTGCTGCGACTCAAGATTCGCGCCCTCGATTTCCTTGCACCGATCGCTGATCTCGCAATTCGTTTGTGGGTCGCCAATGTATTCTGGAAATCAGGGCTGACCAAGATTCAGAGTTGGGACACCACGGTGACTCTGTTTACCTACGAATACCAGGTGCCCTTTCTTTCGCCGCAAGTTGCCGCATTCCTGGGCACCGCCACGGAACTGATTTTCCCCGTCTTACTCGCGTTTGGTCTCGCCGGCCGCTTCAGCGCATTCGTGCTGTTCGTGTTCAATATCATTGCCGTCGTCTCCTACCCGTCGCTCAATGAGGCGGGCATACTTGATCACAAGGTCTGGGGGTTAATGTTATTGATTCCGTTGTTGCACGGACCAGGCAAGATTTCCATCGACCATTTCATCCGCAAGAAGTACATGGGCTAGCGTCGGTATGCCGCGCGCCATCCGGGCGCGCAGCGGCTCCTATAACAAGAAACGAGGCGAGGTTTGGATCAACATGTAAGTCTTTCATCGGCGGCGGTCGGCGGTTTCGATGAGGCGTTGCGCCAACACGGTCTGGCGCCGCTGCGACGGGACGTCCTGAGCGAACTACAGGTAAATGTCGGTCGCCTGTGCAACCAGGCCTGTCATCATTGTCATGTAGATGCGGGCCCCAACCGCACCGAGATCATGTCCTGGGCGACCATGGAAAATATACTTGCCTGGGCGCGCACCGCCGGCGTGAATCATGCGGATCTCACCGGCGGCGCGCCGGAACTCAACCCCCACTTTCGCCAATTCGTAGATGCGTTGCTCACCGCTGGGATTGCAGTCACATCGCGGTGTAATCTAACGGTGCTGCTCGAGCCCGACCAGGAGGATCTGGCCGCCTGGTATGCACAGCGGTGCGTCCGACTGGTTTGCTCCCTGCCCTGTTACACCCGCGAAAACGTCGACCGCCAACGGGGCAAGGGGGTGTTTGCCAAGAGCATCCGGGCCCTGCAACAGTTGAATCGGCTGGGTTACGGCACGCGTGAGGACCGCGTGCTCGACCTGGTCTATAACCCCGGCGGTGCCTTTTTGCCCGCAGCACAGGACAAACTGGAGGCCGATTACAGGACGCGGTTGCGCGAGGATTTTACGATCGAGTTCTCGAACCTGTTAACGATTACCAATCTGCCCATCAACCGCTTCCGGCACGCGTTGCAGAGGGATGGTGAGCTCAAGGCATATGAACGTCTGTTATGGGACAGTTTCAATCCACTTACGGTACCGGGTCTCATGTGCCGGCACCTGATCAGCGTGGACTGGTTGGGGCGCGTGTTCGATTGCGACTTTAATCAGATGCTCGATCTGCCGCTGGCGGGAGGTGCGCAGCGTTATCTGTGGGATATCGACGCGAGCGCACTCAAGGATGGTGTCATCGCCGTCGGCCGGCACTGTCTGGGCTGTACCGCCGGTACGGGCAGTAGCTGCGGTGGTGCACTCGCCTGAGGTGGTGCCGCTTAACTGACAATATCGTCGAGAAACGACTTGATTTTACCCGCCCACGACTCCGCGCGCGGGTTGTGACGGCTGCCGCCGCCGTGCGTGACTTCCTCGAACTCCTGCAGGATTTCCTTTTGCCGTTTGTTCAGTTTGACCGGCGTTTCGACACTTACGCGACAAAATAGATCGCCCACATGTCCGCTGCGCACGTTTTTTACGCCCTTACCGCGCATACGGAATAGCTTTTCCGTCTGCGTCTCGGGGGGAATCTTGAGCTTGGCGCGACCGTCCAGCGTAGGCACCTCCAGTTCACCGCCCAGTGCCAGGGTCGGAAAACTGACCGGCATCTCGCAGTAAAGGTCATCCTGTTCCCGTTTGAATATGGCGTGCGGCTTGATCCGGATATGCACATACAAGTCGCCGGGCGGAGCGCCGTGCTCGCCGGCCTCGCCTTCGCCCGCCAAGCGGATCTGGTCGCCGGAATCGATCCCCGCCGGGATCTTGACCGACAGGGTCTTTGTCTGCCGTTGCCGTCCCTGACCGTGACAGGTGGTGCAGGGGTCATTGATGACCTGGCCACGACCATGGCACGCCGGACAAGTCTGTTGAATGGAGAAAAATCCCTGCTGCATGCGCACTTGACCATGACCGCCGCAGGTACCGCAGGACGTGGGTGCCGAACCCGGCTTCGCGCCGGTGCCTTCGCAGGTTTCGCAGCGCACCATAGTCGGCACACGTACCTTGACCTCGGTACCGCGCACCGCGTCTTCAAGATTCAGCTCCAGATTGTACCGCAGATCGGCGCCGTGCGCCGCCGTGCGTCCACCGCCACGTCGACCGCCGCCGAAAATGTCGCCGAAAATGTCGCCGAAAATGTCGCCGAAACCGGCAGCCCCACCCGCGGCGTGAAACCCACCGCCGCCCATGGACGGGTCGACACCGGCGTGTCCGAACTGATCATAGGCGGCGCGTTTTTGCGCGTCGCTGAGAACGTCATACGCCTCCTTGGCCTCCTTGAATTTGTGCTCCGCATCTTTATCGCCGGCGTTGCGGTCCGGGTGATGTTTCATCGCCAGGCGACGATAGGCCTTCTTCAGCTCCGCCTCGGAGGCGTTGCGCGCCACACCCAGTGTTTCGTAATAGTCCGCTTTCGCCATGTCTTCCCGTCTCGACACGGTGTTATCGCACCGCGTCCATGTTATCGATTACCCGCGCTAGACGTACAAAGGCACAGGCGTGGAATCGTCAGTTCCACACCCGTGCCGCTACATTAGAACCAGCCCCGCGCTGTACGTGCGCCGGAGTGTTAACCCTTGTCCTCTTTGACCTCTTCGAACTCGGCGTCGACCACGTCCTCGGCGCTCGCGGCCTCACTCTCGGCCTCCGGCTGCGCACCTGCCTCCGCGGCCTGCTCAGCATCACTGGCCTGCGCATACAACTGCTCCGCCAGTTTGTGACTCGCCTGCGCCAAGGCTTCGGTCTTGCCGCTGATCGCGTCCTTGTCGTCGGACTTCAGAGCCTCGTCAACATCCTTGATGGCGGCTTCGATCTTCTCTTTCTCCGCGGCGTCGAGTTTGTCGCCGAGTTCGTCCATGGATTTGCGCACGCTGTGGATCATGGCATCTGCCTGATTACGGGTCTCGACCAATTCGTGGGCCTTACGATCCTCGTCGGCATGGGTCTCCGCATCCTGCACCATGCGATCGATTTCCTCGTCACTGAGACCGGAACTGCCACGGATCTCGATCCGATTCTCCTGGCCGGTGGCCTTGTCTTTCGCCGACACATGCAGAATACCGTTCGCATCGATATCGAATTCCACATCGATCTGTGGCACACCGCGCGGCGCCGGGGGGATGCCGGAGAGATCAAACTTGCCGAGCGACTTGTTGCCCCCGGCCATCTCGCGCTCACCCTGCATGACGTGCACCGTCACTGCGGTCTGATTGTCGTCCGCGGTGGAAAACACCTGATTGGTCTTGGTCGGAATGGTGGTGTTCTTCTCGATGAGCTTGGTCATGACGCCGCCCAGGGTCTCGATACCCAACGACAAGGGCGTGACATCGAGCAAGAGCACGTCTTTGACCGCACCACCCAGGACACCGCCCTGAATGGCGGCACCGACCGCCACCGCCTCATCCGGATTGACATCCCGGCGCGGCTCCTTGCCGAAAAAGTCCTGCACCACCTCCTGCACCTTGGGCATACGGGTCTGGCCACCAACCAGAATCACATCGTCGATATCTGCGCCCTTCAGCCCGGCATCCTTGAGGGCGGTCTTGCAGGGCTCCACCGTGCGCGTCACGAGGTCTTCGACCAACGACTCCAGTTTGGCGCGGGTCAATTTGACATTCAGGTGCTTGGGGCCGGTCTGGTCCGCAGTGATGTAGGGCAGATTGACTTCGGTCTGCTGGCTCGAGGACAGCTCGATCTTGGCTTTTTCGGCGGCCTCCTTGAGGCGCTGCATGGCGAGCGGATCACCGCGCAGATCGATGCCGTTGTCCTTCTTGAATTCATCCGAGAGATAATCGATGACGCGTTTATCGAAATCTTCACCGCCGAGGAAGGTGTCACCATTGGTCGACAACACCTCGAACTGGTGCTCACCGTCCACATCCGCGATCTCAATGATCGAAATATCGAAGGTACCACCACCGAGATCATAAACGGCAATCGTGCGATCACCGGCCTTTTTGTCGAGCCCGAAGGCGAGCGCCGCGGCGGTCGGCTCGTTGATAATGCGTTTGACGTCGAGTCCCGCGATACGGCCGGCGTCTTTCGTCGCCTGCCGCTGTGAATCGTTAAAGTAGGCCGGGACCGTAATGACGGCTTCCTTGACCTCCTCGCCGAGATAGTCCTCCGCGGTCTGCTTCATCTTCTGCAGCACCCGTGCGGACACCTCGGGCGCCGCCATTTCCTTGCCACGGGCGGCCACCCAGGCGTCGCCGTTCTTCGCCTTGACGATTTTGTAGGGCACGAGTTCCATGTCCCGCTGCACGACGTCTTCATCGAACTTGCGGCCAATCAGGCGTTTGATGGCAAACAGGGTGTGTTCCGGGTTGGTCACGGCCTGACGCTTCGCCGATTGGCCGACCAGCACCTCGCCGTCTTCAGTAAACGCCACCACCGACGGGGTCGTGCGCGTGCCCTCCGCGTTCTCGATCACGCGGGGCTTGTCGCCCTCCATCACCGCAACACAGGAGTTGGTGGTTCCCAAATCAATGCCGATTATCTTGGCCATGTGGTATTCCTCAAATAAATCCAGATTGTCTGCCAGGCGCAGCGGCCGCCATATACCTAGAAAATGGGGCTGCGCACCTTATTTTCAAGCCTTTTCGCGGGCTATTCCGGGGCCTCGTCGGCGGCATTTGCCGTCGCCTGTTTGGCCACGATCACCATCGCCGGGCGCAGCAGGCGCTCATGCAGGGTATAACCCTTCTGCACCAGGTTCAGCACATGGTTCGCCGGTACCTCCGAGGACTCCATCATGCTCATGGCCTGGTGCCGCTCGGGGTCGAACTTGTCACCCTTCGCCGGTGCCACGACGACAAGCTGGAATTTCTCGAAAATATTCGCAAGCAGCTTGTCGGTCAGTTCGATGCCCTCGAACATCTTGGCGACGGCATCCTTGTTGTCGTGTTGGAGGTCGACTGCCTGAGCGAGCTCAAGACTGTCTTTGACGCTGATGATTTCGGCGGCGAAACGCTCGAGGCCGAACTTACGTGCATTGGCGACCTCGGTCTCGGCGCGGCGACGGACATTTTCGACTTCGGCATGCGCGCGCAAGACCTTGTCTTTTTGCTCGGCCAGGGCGGCAACCGCCTCGTCCAGCCGCGCCTGCAGCCTATCCGCGTCGCCCGCAGCGGCCTGCGCCGCGGCCTCCCCAAGCCCCCCGTCCTCACCGGGCGCCACGTCGGCACCCTTCTGCTCCTTAGTCATACAGCACAAACCCCTGGATACGGTATTGAATAAAGTGTAAATGGGGCTGATCAGGCGGGGTTTCAAGGCTATCCCGACACCTGGGGAGCGAGACGCGGGCCCGGCCGCCGGTTCGGACCCGGGCGATCAGGCCGTCAGCCGCGCAAGGCGCTGCTGAGCAGGCGGGCGGTGACGTCCACCATGGGGATGACACGCTCGTAGGACATCCGCGTCGGACCGACGACGGCCAGCGTGCCGACGACACTGCCGTCGACTTCATAGGGCGCCGAAATCACACTGCAGTCATGCAGCGGTCGGTACCCCGACTCGTCACCGATGAAGATCTGAATGCCGCTGGTACGCACGCTGCGATCCAACAGGTGCAGGAGGTCGCGTTTCCGTTTAAACGCGCTGAATAGATCGCGCAATTTCGAAACATCACTCCATTCTGGTACTTCGAGTAGATTCGCCTCACCGCTGACCACCAATTCCTCTTCCGCGTCATCTTCCGCCTGCTGAAACATCTGCCGCGCCATCTCTAACGCGGTCTGCGTGATTCGATGCATGTCGCGGCTGTCCCGCTCCATTGCCGTCAAGAGCTCATGCCTGACGTCATCGAGAGACATACCGCCATAAGTGGCATTGAAGAAATTGCCGGCTTCCACCAATTCGCTGTCGGAGTATTCCCGATCCGCTCCGATTATCTGGTTCTGCACACGGCCTTCGTTGGTCACAAGAATGACCAGGATCCGGTCCTTGGACATGCGTACGAATTCCAGCTGGCGCAGCGCCGCATGATCCGGCTTCGGCACGGTAACCACCCCAGCCAAATGGGTAAACTCCGATAACAGACTGGACGCCGACGCCAGCAGCGCCTGTGGGTCGTGCTTCGAGGTCAATTTATCTTCGATCATGTGCAGCGCCTTCTGATCCAGGGGCGATACCTTGACCAGCGAGTCGACGAACAAGCGGTAACCGAGCTGGGTCGGCACCCGACCCGCCGAGGTGTGCGGCGACTCGACCAGGCCCAGCTCTTCCAGATCGGCCATGACGTTGCGGATGGTCGCCGGGCTCAGTTCCAGGCCCGCTTGGCGCGCAAGGGTCCGCGAACCGACCGGCTGTCCACCGTCGATGTAGAGCTGCACCAGCGTCTTGAAGAGAACTTCGGCCCGGGTATTCAGTGACATGATCGTATGACTAGTCTGGCACTCTCAGGATATGAGTGCCAAGGCAAGCTAGCAACGGACCCGGCGGACTGTCAAGCTCGACCCGTGTACCGCTGGCACCGGACCCACCCCCGTGATAGGTTAGAAAAAAAGGAACCCATGCATGCCTAAGCCGTTCAAAACTATCGGTCTTTTCGGAAAGTACCAAGACGCCAGCGTCGGCCACGTGGTCAACGACCTCACGCGCTATCTGAAACAGCGTGGTCTCGAAGTGCTGTTGGGCGAGACCACCGCCGCCACCATCGACCAGCCACTGGCGGAAAGCCTGCCACGCCCGGCGATCAGCGGCGAGATCGACCTCGCCATCGTGGTCGGCGGCGACGGCACCATGCTGAACCTGGCCCGGTCCATGGCGCCCAGCGGTGTGCCGCTACTCGGGATCAACCTGGGACGACTCGGCTTTCTCACCGACATACCGGCGGATCAGATGACGGAAGACCTGGGGCCCATTCTCGCGGGTGACTATGAGTCCGAGAAACGGTTCCTGCTCGACGGCGAGATTATGCGTAAGGGCAAAATCGTTCATGCCTCGAATGCATTCAACGACGTTATCATCGGCAAGTCGGGGCTCTCCCGTCTGATCGAATTCGAAACCTACCTGGACGGCGAGTTCGTCAACAGTATGCGCGCCGACGGCATCATCGTCGCCACGCCCACGGGATCGACGGCCTATGCCTTGTCCGCCGGCGGGCCGATCCTTAATCCGCGGTTACCGGCAATCGTATTGGTGCCGATATGCCCACACACACTGAGCGATCGACCGATCGTGGTCAGCAATGATTGCGTCGTCGAGGTGGTCTTGACCGATGTGCCGCAACACGCGGCGAATGTGACGTTCGACGGTCAGACCATTTTTCCAGTCCAGGGCGAAGATTGCATCTATGTGCGCCGCGCCGATAAAGCCGTCACCCTGATTCATCCCAGCGGCCGCAGTCATTACGACGTGTTGCGGGCAAAACTGCATTGGGGAGAAAAACCCACAGGGTAACGACGTGCTGACTGACCTCTACATACGGGATCTGGCCGTCGTCAAGCAGCTCGAACTGAGTCTGGATCACGGCCTGAACGTATTCACCGGCGAGACCGGTGCCGGTAAATCCATAATGATCGACGCCTTGTCGCTGGTGCTGGGCACACGCGCAGATACAGATGTGATTCGTCATGGTTGCGATAGTGCCGAGGTGCTCGCCTCGTTCCATGTCCACGCCGACCAGGATGCCGCACAGTGGCTCGAGGAAAATGATCTGTTCGAGGATGGGCAATGTGTATTGCGACGCCTCATCTATCGGGAAAAACCGACCAAGGGATTTATCAATGGACGTCCGGTCGCCATGCAGTCACTGCGAGATCTCGGCGATCTGTTGGTCGACATCCACGGGCAACATGAACATCAGTCCCTTCTTAAACGTGATGTGCAGCGCCAGATCCTGGACGACTATGCAGAACAAACCGACAATGTCCGCCGTGTGAGCGCGCTCTATCACGATTACCGTGCCTTGTTGCAGCGGCGCGACAAGTTAAGCGCCGACCTGCAGGACCGGGACGAACGGCTTGAACTGTTGCGCTACCAGGTCGACGAACTAAAAGACCTGACCCTGGGCAGGGACGAGTACGCGGCACTGCAGGACGAGCATGCACGGCTGGCCAATGCCAGCGAATTGATTGAGGGGATTCAGGCGACGATTGCTGCGTTGTATGAGGATGAGAACGGCAACGCCAATCAACTGCTGGTGAGTGCCAACGAACGCTTACATATTCTGACAAAGTTTGACGGTGCACTCGACGAGAATATCAAGTTACTTAACGAGGCGTTGATTCAGGTAGATGAAACGGTAAATAGTTTGCGCCATTACCTGGACCGGCTGCAGCTCGACCCGGATCGACTGGGCAGCGTCGATCAGCAGCTCGGCACCATCCATGACCTGGCCCGCAAGCATCGCGTGCAACCGGAACAACTGTCCGCGGTGCGCGAGCGTCTCGCACAGCAACTCAGCGAGCTGGAGGATACGGATTATCATCTCGCAGCCATCGAGGAAGAACTTGCCGGCGTACAGGCGGAATATCAAACCGTCGCCGAGACGCTTTCCCGGGCGCGCCGTAAGGCCGCGAAACGCTTATCCAGCGAAGTCACCGACCATATGCAGGAACTCGGCATGGCAGGTGGCGAGTTTGCGGTCGCTGTCACCGGCAACAGGACCGATGCTCCCAACGCACACGGTTTCGACCGGATTGAGTTCATCGTGACCGCAAATCCGGGCCAACCGCTCAAACCGTTAACGAAAGTCGCCTCCGGCGGTGAGCTTTCGCGCGTCAGCCTGGCGCTGCAAGTAGTCGCTGCGAGCATTGGGCGAATCCCCACACTTATCTTCGATGAGGTTGATGTCGGGATCGGCGGTCGCGTCGCGGAGATTGTCGGCCGGCTGCTCAGTAGCCTGGGCGCCAGCCGTCAGGTCTTGTGCATCACTCATCTGGCCCAGGTCGCCGCACAGGGTTCCCACCACTACTGCGTGCAAAAAAGATCCAGGCCGGAAATCAGCGTGGCGATCGATGCGCTCGATGGCGAAACACGGGTGGCGGAATTGGCGCGCATGATCGGGGGTATCAGTATCACCGAGCAGACCCTGGCGCACGCAGAAGACATGTTGATGCGGGCCTCGGCCTGATCGTGCGCATGAATCGACGGATTACTTGCCGCCCTTGGAACAAACGCCCTTTTTCTTCATGCCCTCACAAACACCGTACAGATAGAGGGAATGATCGCCGATAACGAAGCCGGCTGCCTTGGCGACGCTGGTTTGACGCTCCTCGATGGTCTTGTCGAAAAACTCGAACACCCGGCCGCATTCCACGCACACCATATGGTCGTGATGGCTGCCCTGGTTGAGTTCAAAAACCGCGCGCCCGCCTTCGAAATTATGGCGGATGACCAGGCCGGCCTGCTCGAATTGAGTCAGCACCCGATAGACCGTCGCGAGCCCGACTTCCTCGCCCGCATCGAGCAGGAGCTTATAGACGTCTTCCGCGGCCATATGGCGCTGCGCCGCGCTTTCCAGAACGCCTAGAATCTTGACGCGCGGTAATGTGGTCTTCAGCCCCGCCTTTTTAAGGTCTGCGGTGGTATCTCCCATTGCTTCAAGGGCCCCGGCCTGCTCGTCGTTGTGATACTGCCCACGCCCTCGGTGTACGAAACCGCCGGCGTGGTTTATCATCCTGCCAGTTTAATGTACTCATTAAAGATTGCCTAATGCGAATTTCCGTCATAATCGCCACATCTGTGGTGATTGCCGTGTTGTCGACCGGCTGCAAGTACTACAAGCTCGAGGTGCCACAGGGCAATATCGTAACACCCGAAATGGCTGCCAAGGTGCACGTCGGTATGACGCGCAGACAGGTCAGATTTGTGCTTGGCTCACCGCTCGTGCACGATAGTTTTCACGAATCCCGCTGGGACTACTTTTACTCGCATACCCGGCTCGGCGATTCACCGGATGAAACAACTCGTTTGACCGTTGTATTCGCCGACGACGAGGTTGTATCGATTAACCGTGGTGGTAAGTGGGCCGACGCGAAGTCCGAGGTGGCGGCGGACGCTGAGACGTTGGTTGTGCGCGAGGGAGACAAAAAGAAAAAGAAAAAGGGGTTCTTCCGCCGCACGTGGGAAAAAGTCACTGATTGAACAAATTTAATTGTTGGGGGGTGGATTGTGGTACGAAATACATTCATAGGGCTCACGTTTCTTGTGCTGGCGGGCTGCGGTCACTATCAGATCGATACCGACTACTATCAACAGGTCTTCGGGTCATCCGAGGACAAAAAAGTAACCACCGAGCCGGCCACGCCCGGGGCCAAGACGGCGCAATCCTTCCCGCTTGAAACCGAGGCAGCTAGTAATGCAAAGACACCCATCGGCGCGGATGCCGGTAGCGACAAGGCCCCGGTCAACACCGCTTTGATGGGACCCGCCACGGCGAGCCGCACCAGCCCGGCACCCGTCGCGGGCGCGACTGTGAAGCCCAAACCTGCGACACAAAAGTCATCCAGGCCCGCAGCAGTCGCTAAAGCGAAATCCAAACCTGCAGTACGAACGGCATCCACGCCCGCGCCGACCGCAGGCGCAAACGACCCGGCCGGCGACCGACCGATGTCCCCGCTGGCGACGAACGTCGAACCGGCGCCGACAGAAGAGATGCCGTCAACCACTGACGACAACACCGACACCGGCGGACGCACTGCCGACCAGAAAATACAGGTGACCCCCATGCTGGTAAAGCAGCTGCGTCTCGGCATGACCCGTGATCAGGTGAGATCTTTGCTTGGTTCACCGCCGGCGGAGTATGTGGCGCAAGCGCCGCGCTGGGAATATCCTTACACCACCAGCGGCAAAGGGTCGGATATTAGCGACCACGTGGCGGTTGTCTTTTTCGACGACCGGGTCAGCAAGATCGAGAAGCGCGGCGCTGACGACGCCGGTCCGGGCCCTGAATCCACGCCCGCCGGCCCGGCGCCCGCGGCGGCGGCGAAAGGGGCCGGCGAAGAAGAGCCGGGGTGGTTTGGTCGCACTTGGGATAAGATCTGGGACTGAAAAGACCGGCTTGCGGGCCGCACGCAGCAGTAGCAGACTAATAGCCCGTACGCGGTACGTCTGTCTGTAATCAGGTCATTGCATCTCGCATGTGCGTCCATGCCGGACAGATGCGATAGGCCGCAAGGCACAGGAGGGTTCGCCATGAACATTGCGTCACGCGCGCATCCATTAGCTGCTCTGATGTTCTGTATTTTGCTGCTGACCGCCTGCGGTGGCGAAGAGCCGGCAAATACACCGCCCGCCGCAATGCCCGCGGCACCCGCAGCGCCCGCCATGGCCAAGCCGGTAGCGGAGGCACCTGAACATGGCGCGTTTCTCGGTGCCATGGACACGGAACACCCCGCCTGGTTCAAGGAAAGCTTTCTCGATTTTCAGGAGGACGTGGACGAGGCGGCGGCCAACAACAAACGTGTCGTGGTGTATGTGTATCAGCAAGGTTGCCCCTACTGTAATCGTCTCGTCGAGTATAACTTCGGCCAAAAGGACATCGTCGAAAAGACGCAGCAAAACTTCGAGGTGATCGCTTTAAATATGTGGGGCGATCGTGAGGTCACGACCCTGGACGGGGCCACGATGATCGAAAAGGATTTCGCCAAATCCATCGGTGCCAACTACACACCGACCCTGCTGTTCTTCGACGAACAAGGTCAGGTCGTGTTGCGCGTCAACGGCTACTATCCGCCACACAATTTCCGTATCGCACTTGATTATGTAGCCGGAAAGAAGGAACAGGGCCAAACGTATCGCGACTATTTCGCCACCCGGCACCCGGTGCCGGCCACCGGCGAATTACATGCAGAGCCGTTCTTCATGCAACCGCCCTACGACCTGACGCGCGCGGGCACCACGCGACCCCTGGTAGTCTTCTTTGAACAAAAGGAATGCCAGGAATGCGACCGCTTACATCAGAAAACGCTGCAGTACCCGATGACCCGTGAGCTGGTACAACAACTGGATGCCGTGCAGCTGGACATGTGGTCATCCACAGCCGTTATTACCCCGGATAACCGCAAAATGACCGCGCGGGAATGGGCTCGGGAGCTTAACATTGCCTTCGCGCCGTCGTTGGTGTTCTTCGATACGCAGGGACAAGAGGTGATGCGCGCGGACGGCTTCCTGAAAAACTTTCATGTCCAGACCCTGTTTGACTATGTCGCAAAGGGTGCCTATACCACGGAGCCGGAGTTCCAGCGTTATTTGTCGCACCGCGCCGAGCAATTGCGCGAGCAGGGCGTCGACGTCGATATCTGGGACTGACTTGCCGCCTAGGTCTCACCCTTGCGCATGGGTTTACCTTGCGCTGCGCGACGCCGTCGTACCTCCTTCGGGTCCGCCTTTAAAGGCCGGTAGATCTCGACACGATCATGTGCCCGCAAACCGTCGTCCAGATTTGCAAGCCGGCCGAAAATACCGACGCGATTTACATTGAGATCGATCTCCGGAAACGTCTCCAGCAAACCGGACAAAAGGATGACCTGCTCGACAGTGGCGTCGTTCGCCACTTCCAGAGGCATAACGACCTGTATTTCCGGTGTAGCGTAGGCGACCTCGACTGCGATTTTGTCAGCGCTTGCCATAGCGCTGTTCGGCACGCCGGGTAAACGCCTCGACCAGATTATCGGCAATCCGGTTGAACACTGGCCCGATCACGGCGCCCGCCATGCGTGATTTAAAACTGAATTCGAGGTCGAGCATAATCTTGCTTGCGGATTCATCGAGGCTGTGGAACTGCCAATAACCATGCAGGTGACTAAAGGGTCCTTCCAGCAAACGCATCTCCATCATCTTGTTTTTCTGCAAACGATTGCGTGTCGTAAATTTCTTGCTCATTCCGCTGTATTCAATACCGATGGCGGCGACGACTTCATCTTCGTCGGCGGAAATTACGTCGCTGGTGCTGCACCAGGGCAAAAACTCGCCATAAGCACCGATATCGGCAACCAGATTGTACATTTCACTCGTGCTATATGGCACCAGGGCGGAACGCTTGATCGAATGCATTCAGAGAAACCGATCAAAGAAGCCGAAAAGATGCAACAAGATAATTATTGTCAGCGTAGGTGAAACGTATCGGATGATAAACGACCAGACATCGTAGGAAATGATGCTCTTCATTTGCATTTCATCCTGGGAACTGTGTCGTCGCATGCCCCAACCGGCAAACAATGCTATAAGGATGCCGCCCAACGGCAACATAATGTTGGCCGTGAGAATATCGAAAATATCGAACATGCCGTTTTCCTTGGCTTTGCCGAAGAAGTGGAAATTGAATGCCCAACGATTGAACGACATGGCGGTCAGAATACCCAAAGCCCAAACGCCAATTCCGATGACCGCCGATGACATTACCCGGTCCAGGCCGTGATTCTCCGATAGATAGGCCACGGCTGGTTCGATCAGGGATATCGCTGACGTCCACGCGGCAAATACCAGCAATATAAAGAACAGGCTACCAAACAGGGTGCCGCCGGGCATCTGTCCAAAGGCCACCGGCAGGGTCTCGAAGATCAGGCTGGGTCCGGCGGCGGGTTCGAGGCCATTGGCGAAGACGATGGGAAAAATTGCCAGTCCGGCGAGCAGCGCCACTACCGTATCCGCGATGCCGATGGTAATCGAGGTCTTGGCGATGGAGGCTTCCTGCGGCAGGTAGGAACCGTAAATCATGATCGCGCCCATCCCCAGACTGAGGGTAAAAAAGGCGTGCCCCATCGCAGTGAGCACGCCCTCGCCTGTGAGTTTGGAAAAATCCGCGTCGAACAGGAAGTGCAGGCCTTCGTTAAAGAAGCCCGTGTTCATAGCGTAGCCCACCAATACCAACAACAGGATGAATAGCGCCGGCATAAGAAAGCGCACCGCCTTCTCCAAGCCATGCTGGACGCCACGGGCAACGACAATCACCGTCATGACCATAAACACGGTATGCCAAAATAAAAGCTTCTCCGGGTCGCTGACGAACTCACCGAAGATGTTCGCCACACCGTCCGCTGTATGGATCGTGAACATGCCGGAAGCAGTACGCACCACATAAGCCAGGGCCCAGCCGGCGATCACGCTGTAATAGGAGAGGATCAAGAAGCCGGCCGCGACGCCCATCCAGCCAACATACTTCCACATGCCGTTGCGGCCCTCCTGGGCCGATAGCGAGCGCATGGTGTTGATGGGACTCTGACGGGCGCGGCGTCCCAGCATCACCTCGCCCATCATGATTGGGATCCCGATGACAGCGATACACAGAATATAGACGAGCACGAACGCGCCGCCGCCGTTCTCGCCCGCGATGTAGGGAAACTTCCAGATGTTGCCAAGACCGACCGCGGAACCGGTGGCAGCAAGGATAAATGCCCACCGGTTGCTCCATTGCCCATGAACGTAGCGTCGTTTCGTCGTAGTCTTGGCCATCGGTGCCCTCCAATTTTCCACTCTATCGCCCCACCCGGCGGGCCGGATGTGGTGTACCAGTGGTGCCCCGCGTGTTTATACCTTATTTGTCGGAGCCCCGGGAATTGTGTTTGAATTCCGCGCTCATCTCAACCTTCACGCGATGCCGCGTGCGCAGCGATCATGGCAAAACCAAAATCAAAAACGCAGTCCAACACGATCGCGTTGAATAAGAAGGCGAAACACGATTATCTGATCGAGGATCGCTTCGAGGCAGGCATCGCGCTCGAGGGTTGGGAGGTCAAGAGTCTGCGTGCCGGCCGCGCCCAGCTCAAGGAAAGCTACGTAATCGTGCGCCATGGAGAAATCTTTCTGTTCGGCGCACATTTTTCACCGCTGGCCTCGGCATCCACGCATATCCAGCCGGATCCAACGCGTACCCGCAAATTGCTGCTGCATCGTGCCCAGATCAACAAACTAATCGGCGCGGTGGAACGGCGCGGGTATACCCTGGTACCGCTGGCCCTGTACTGGAAACATGGGCACGTGAAGCTGGAGATCGCCCTGGCCCGCGGCAAGAAAGCCCATGACAAACGCGCCGCCCTGAAAGAACGGGATTGGCAGCGGGAACAAAGGCGCATGCTTAAGAACAAGTAACGAGGGACGAGGAACCAGGTAATCGCTGATTTTCCGGCTCTTCCTCGAGCCTGGTTTCTTGGCCCTGTTCCCTGTTCGGGGAACTAATTCCGACGTATAATGTCAGTTAAGTACGAACCTGGGGGCGACTTGGCTTCGACGTGGGTCGCGAAACCTTTGGGGCATGCCGAGGTGCAGAGTTCCTCGTAAATCCAGCTGCAAACCATAGTTGCCAACGACGACAACTACGCTCTAGCGGCCTAAACAGCCTGCCTAGTGCCCTCTCACCCGGTTTTCCTGTGGGTTGGGATTCGAGGGGTCATCTTACACAGGATCGCGATGAGGTGCGTCCGTTACTGATTCGTTAAAACGCAAGCGGGCTCGCCGGTTGATCAGCCTGTCTGTTGGCGGATAACCGGTTAACTAAATAGCAGACTAAGCATGTAGAACCGAATGGCAGAGGGCTTGCGGACGCCGGTTCGATTCCGGCCGCCTCCACCAGTCACAGAAGGGTCGCCCGACCGCGGGCGGCCCTTTTTGTTGCGCAGAATATCATTCCGCGCTCCGCTTGGTCGCCCACCGAATCAAGTCATCTTCGGGCAGCGGTCTCGATATCAGGTAACCCTGCGCAAACTCGCAATTATGCTGTGACAGCCATTTCTGCTGTTGCGCCTGCTCGATACCCTCGGCGACGACTTGCATCCCAAGCTCATGCGCGAGCGCGACAATGGCCCGTACGATACTCTGGCCTGCGTCATTGAGCATAAGATTATCAACAAAACTACGGTCTATCTTGAGCGTGTGCAACGGAAATCGATGCAGGTAGTTCAGACTGGAATAGCCGGTGCCGAAGTCATCGATCGCCAAACGTACGCCGGCGTCGGCCAATTGCCGCATCGCGGCGGCTGCCTTTGGCGGATCATCGAGTAATACCGACTCGGTGATTTCAAGTTTGACGCGCTCGGGCGGTAAATCGCTTGCGTGGATCACGTCCAACAGTTCGCCGACCTCATTGTCAGCATACAGTTGCCGTGCCGAAACATTCACCGCCACGAACAACGGCGCCGTTTCTGATTCAAGAGACATCAGTTGCGACTCGATTCTCGTTAGCGCGGCGCAGGCGCGCCTCAACAGCTGGCGGCCGAGCGGCAGGATCAGATTGGTTTCTTCCGCGACGGTGATGAATTCCTGCGGCGGCACGTAGCCGGCTCCGGCGCGGTTCCAGCGCGACAGCACCTCTAATCCCGACAACGCGCCGTCGGCGAGTCTAACAATGGGTTGGAAGTGCAGCTCCAGTTCGTCCGATTCGAGTGCCTTGTGCAGATCAGTCGCCAACGTCAGCTCGGATACGACACGCTGCAACGTCTGATCATGAACCGACCCCCCCTCCTCAGAATTCGCATCTCTGTGGTGCGCGTGCATACGACGGAGCCTGCCAAGCGCCAGCTTTAACAGGACCCGCGTCAGCGCATCGGCGGTCTTGAGCTTGCTCTCGATAAGCGTTTGGGTAACGGGCAATAACGTGCATTCGCTGACGGCGCGCGCCGTCGCGGAGCGTGGCTCACCATCGATCAGGGCCATCTCACCGAACAGTTCGCCCTCCCGGAGAATCGCCAACACCTGGGAATCATCACCATCGACGCTGATTTCCACCCGTCCGCGCTGTATAAGATAGGCGCAGTCGCCCGCCTCACCCTCGCGAAAGATCAGCGTGCCGGCATCGACATCTTCAGAAGGAATAACATTTTGCATTGACGAAAAATCTTCTTTTTGGCTGGCGTACTATTGTTTAGTCGGCCTCGACAAGACCAACTTGAGGCCGCCGCGGTGGGATCGGCCTGGCGGTTGACGCGTTACAGGGCTGGTTTCGCGGGCGTCAACCCGTCATTTACGGGCCTGGGTGAACAATGCTGCGTATGGGGTGACGCGCAAACCGGCTAGGACGCGGCGCCGGGCGTCCGGTCTTGTGTGCGCAGCACGAACTTCAGCAGTGGCGGCGTTATCAGGGTGGTGACGATCACCATCAAGACGATAGCGGAGAACAAGGCTTCGCTGATGACATCCAGCCCCTTGCCGATGGCGGCGAAAACCAGACCCACCTCGCCCCGCGGCATCATGCCGATACCGACCGCAGAGCGATTGGTGCCGCGGCTAACCACTAGACCGCAGGCCAGTTTGCCGACTATCGCGGCCACCAGCAGGCCTGCCGCCACGACCACCACGTTCCAGTCAAGGAAGGTCTCGAGCTTCACCTGGACGCCCATTAATACAAAAAAGATAGGCACCAGGATGACCTCGAGCGGCATGATCAGATCCTTGATCGTATAGGAATGCTGCTCGTGATCTCCCCAATGCGTGAAATACGCATCGTGCAGAATGATTCCGGCGGTAAACGCGCCGACGATGGTCGCCAACCCGACCAGATTCGCGAACCAGGCCAACGCCATGACGAACAGGAAGGAAATGAACATTTTCGCTTCGATAAGATCGAGGCGACCCACCAGGCGAATAGTGTAGCGCAGAAAATACGGGCTCAAGACCACGGCGCCAACCAGGAACAACGACGCCAGAACGATGGTCTTGGCCACATTGCCGAAGGCGACGCCACCGGAGACGATGATGCCGGAGACGACGGCCAGCATCACCAGACCGAGAATGTCGTCCATCACCGCGGCGCCGAGGATCACGTGCGCCTCCCGCGACCGGCCCCGGCCGAGGTCCTGCAACACCCGCGCGGTAATACCGACACTGGTGGCGCCCAGGGTCGCTGCGATGAACAAATCGGTATTCAACGACAACTCGGGCATCAAGACACGGGCGGCACCGAATCCGAGAGCGAAGGGCAGCAGCACGCCGACCAGCGCCACGCGGATCGAGTCACCGCCGACTTCGCGCAACTCGTCGATACTGGTATCGAGGCCCACCAGAAATAGCAGGAAGATCACACCATAGCGGGAGAAGATATCCACCGTGTGCGCGACCTGCACCATCTGCGGCCCATAGGGGCCGTGAAATATTTCGAGCACGGTCGCGGCTTCGTCCATGCCGAGGGTGTCGAGCGCAGCCGCCTCCAGAGATGTGCCAGCGAGCACCTGCTCCACCATGTCGAATACCGCCTTGCCTTCCCGCAAGACCGTGATCAGGTCCACGCCGAAAAAATAGGCAACGTTGCCGAGTAACACACCCATGAGCAATTCACCGAGGACCGACGGCTGCCCCAGGCGGCGCGCCGCAAAACGACCGAGCACAGCGAAAAATAGAATGCCGGTCACACCGAGGATGACGGGCGCGATGGGATCGTTGTGGGCATTGCTGGCGTCCGTCGCCAGGGCGGTGAGGGGCACAAGGCCGATCAAGGTAAGGCAACACACGAGATAGATGGGCGGCGGCAGGCGCTTCATCCCACCGAGTTTGCCGATTTCGCCGTACCCTCTCAAGCACATGGATCAAGGCGCGGTGGTGGCGCCGGGCGCCGGTCAGAGGCTACCATTGGGCCGCGCGCACAAAGCCGCCCGGCCCCTCACGGACAGGATACGATGATCGACGGCACCTTACCGACCGACCAGGAACCGACCTTGCGGGTCATACCAATGCCGCGAGACACCAACACCGCCGGGGATATCTTCGGCGGCTGGATCATGTCGCAGGTGGACCTGGCCGGCTCAGTGGTGGCGGCGAAACGCGCCCAAGGGCGCGTCGTGACCGTGGCGGTCAACGCCTTCGACTTCAAGAAGCCGGTCTTCATGGGTGACCGGGTGAGTTTTTACGCCCGGGTGGTGAACACCGGGCGCACATCGCTGACGGTGGATGTGGAGGTGTACGCAGAACGGGGTTGGCCCCACGGCGACGAATTTGGCGACTGCGTGAAAGTGACCGAGGCGATATTGACCTATGTGAAGATCGATGCGGACCGTCACCCGGAAGTCCTGCCAGACTCGGAATGAGCGTAGCGGCTACTTGATGAGGGCTTGTACCCGCTGATAGACCGCGATGCCGGGATGCATGGACGCAGTGGCCATGTCCGTTCCCGCGTCGGCGTCTTGCGACGGCGCGGCAGATTCGCCTGCAGCCACCGTCTGGCGCGCCAGGTCGCGAGAGCGGATCAACAAGCGTCCCGCGGCATCGAGTTCTGCGGCGCTAAACTCCTCGCCGAAGCTGCCGATGCTAGAACCAGGCACGGTGTGGGCGGGTCGCGACGCGTCTGTCTCCGCCACCTCGAAGCGCGTGTCGTTGACCGCCGGCATGCCCGGCGCAGCCGGCCCGGCAGCGGTCGGACCGGTGCGGCGCACCGCAGTGCGTATCGCGCCCCCGGGCAGCTTTTCAACAGAACTATTATCCATCGCGGCAGTTTCTCCAACGCGCAGCCACAGCAAAAATCGCCGGCACACAAAGGCCAGGCTAACGAAACCTTATCGGCCGCTCGCGGGAAAACCTTTAGGAAAAATTTCGTAAATATTCGCCGCGCCCCGGCGCGGGCGAAAAAAAACGGTGGCGCGCTAAATCACGCCACCGCCGTGTGGGATTGTTTCGTCGCCGCCGGGCGTCAGCGGCGCCTAGGCCGCGTCCGTGTCGCTGTCCGTCGCCTGCTTTTCCTGGTAGTCGGCGATCGCCGCCTTGATGGCGTCTTCCGCCAGCACCGAGCAGTGGA
>CAMYOD010000036.1 GCA_947259975.1 uncultured Gammaproteobacteria bacterium | reverse complement strand
GGTCCAGCTCACGCTCCCAACGCGATTCGTCCCAGCCCAGCTCTTCGAAACAGATTTTCCGCAGGGCATCGAATAGCTCTTCCCCACCGTCCTCGAGAAGAAGTCCAAGGCGGGTGCGCCGCAGCAGCAAGTCATCGAGGTGTTGCACGGCTTCGTGGCGAGCTGCCCAGCGGCATTCCGCCAGGCAATAGAGCGTGCCGTCGATCCGTTGTCGCTCGTCCGGCGGCGAGTCCGCCAGCAGGGTCTGCGCCGCATCGCCATACCGACCCAGCAGGCGTAATCCCCAGGCGGGGTCTGCCGGTGCGATGCGCTCGGCTGTCAGCTCGGTCGCGGCAAAGACGCGATCATCCGCATCGCTGCGCGGCGCGGGCAAGCGCGACCTGGCCGCCTCGAGCGCATCCAGGGCTATCAGTCGGAATGTGGTGAGCTTGCCGCCACTGACGCTTATCAGCCCGTGGTCGGACCACACCGCGTGGTCGCGGCGCTCTTTCGACGGGTCTTTGGATCTCTCCGTGCCGATCACCGGGCGCACACCGGCCCAGGACGAAATCACGTCGGCACGACAGAGCTTTAGTTGCGGGAACATCGTCGCGGCCGCCTCCAGAAGGTAATCGACCTCTTCGTCGCTGATACTCGCCTCGACATCCAGGTCATGCGGGTGATCCAGATCCGTCGTACCCAGCACGGTGGCCCCTTCCCAGGGAAAGGCATACACGGGTCGTTTGTCCTGCGGATGCAGTAATGACAGTACTCCGGTGACCGTAAGGCGCCGGGCGCGAATGACCAGGTGGCTGCCCCGCAATGGCCGCACGCGTTTTTCCGGGTTCACCTGGTTGCGGAGCCGATCAGCCCAGGCACCCGTGGCATTGATTACCACCGGCGCGCGCAGGTCCAGGCTGTCGCCGTTCAACGCGTTCTCAACCGTGACACCGCTTAGTTCACCGCTGTCGATGAGCAAACGGGTTGCGCGAACATAATTCAACGCGCTGCCCCCGGCCCGGATCGCCTCTGTGAGTACGCGCAAAACCAGTCGGGCATCATCGGTGAGCGAATCGGTGTAACGGCCCGCGCCTTTGATCTCCTCGCTCAGCCCTTCAAACCGGGTTCGCAATTCCTCACCCTGAACATAACGATGGTCCCTGATGCCCGCGATGCGGTCGTAGATCCACATCAGGATCGAAACCGGTATCCTTCCCGGATACTGGCGTTTGCGCACGGTGAAATACCACCCCGCGCGTTCAACGAGGCCGGGTGCTTCGCGCAGCAAGCGTTCACGCTCGGTGAGCGAGTGCCGCGTGAGCCTGGTATCGCCCATGCCAAGATAGCGCAGGCCGCCGTGGACCATTTGCGAGGACCGGCTTGACGTGCCCCAGGCAAAGTCGCGCTGCTCGATCAGCAGCGCGCGGTAGCCCTTGCGAACTGCCTCACGAAGTATGCCGGCGCCGCAGATTCCACCGCCGACGATAATCACGTCCCACTCGCGTGCATCGCCGTCGCGCATTCGCTGCCAGAGATCTTCGCGGTTGGTAAATGAAACAGGGGTGTCGCCCATTCGTCATTTCACCTGTCGTCCGGCAGCAGCTTGCCAGGGTTCAGTCGTCCTTCGGGATCGAACAATTGGCAGAGATTCCGAATCGCAGCAATGCCCAGCTCGCCTTTTTCGGCGGGCAGGTAATTGCGATGATCCGCGCCGACCCCGTGCTGGTGACTGATCGTGCCGCCGAAGGCGACGATCTGCTCGGCGCCTGCCGCCTTCAATTTTTGCCAGCGCCGTAAGGTTTCCGGGTAGCTGTCAGCGCAGCGGAACAGGTAGGTCGAGTAGATGCTGGAGCCCTGGCCGTAGACATGGGAGAGGTGGGAGTAGACGATAACTTTCTCGCCGTCTTCCGCAAGCGCACCGCCGATCGCGGCTTCGATGCCTTGCATGGCATCGTTCACCCTGGCCCAGTCGACCGCGGTCTCCATCGTGTCGACCCCGTAGCCCGCGGTCCACAGAATCTCGCGCAGGTACGGCGCGCGGAAGCGGCCGTGCGCCCAGCGCTCGCCAAGCTGGAAGGCGTCGGGGACACCGCCGTGTTGCGCATAGCACTGCTTTGTCAGGTTGAGTGCCGCCGCACACTGATCGGCGCTGCCCGTTACCGCAATGGTCATCATCACCTTGGTTTCGCCGATGCCGTGC
>CAMYOD010000035.1 GCA_947259975.1 uncultured Gammaproteobacteria bacterium | reverse complement strand
CCTTATGACACCCCTCGAGCGCTATGCGACGGATCTGCGCCAGCCCGATTTTCAGGCCGACGCGGCCCAGCGTCGCGCGGTGGAACACACGCAGCGCCTGTATCTGGCATTGGTCAACCCTTCTGCACACCGCGGTTTGCTCCGGCGCCTGATCTCACGACCGGAACCGATTCCGGGCCTCTATCTCTGGGGCGGTACCGGACGTGGCAAGACCTACCTGACCGATGCGTTCTACGAGTGCCTGCCCTTCGAAGAGAAACATCGCGTCCATTTCCATCACTTCATGCGCGATACTCATGCGCAACTGAAGGACCTTCCCAAGACCCCGGACCCCTTAATGGTCATCGCCCGGAACCTTGCACGCGAGATACGAGTGCTGTGCCTGGATGAGTTTCATGTACATGACATCGGTGACGCCATGATCATGGCCGGCCTGTTACAGGCAATGTTCAAACACGGAATCACGCTGGTTACAACGTCGAATATCGCAATCACGGATCTTTATAAACATGGTTTACAGCGCGACCGCTTCATGCCCGCGATCCAACTGTTACAGGTGCACAGCGAGGAGGTAGATCTCGGTAGCGGTGCCGACTATCGCCTGCAAGTCCTGGAGAGAAAAGGCACCTATCGCATCGTCGATGAGGACGGTGACGACGGGTTTCTTGAGGGACATCTGGTCGCACTGGCACCGTGCACACCGAAACGCAAACGCACACTGAAAATCAATGACCGCAACATCGATTTCGTTGCCCACGCAGATGATGTGGTCTGGTTTGAGTTCGATACACTCTGCAATACACCGCGTTCGGCGCACGACTACATCGAGATCGCACAGCGCTTTCATACCGTATTGCTCGGCAATGTTACCCAGATGGATGAGGCGAGCGATGATGTGGCGAAGCGCTTCATCCACCTCATCGACGCTCTGTATGACCACAAGGTAAAGTTGGTTATTACCGCAGCGGTGGCACCCGCACGGCTATATTGCGGTCGCCGGCTCCAGCACGCCTTTCAGCGCACTGCAAGCCGTTTGACCGAGATGGACTCACACGTCTATCTGGCCAAGGCGCATGGGTCGCCAGGATCACAAATGGCGGCCCACTGATACCGTCGTCTGCGCTATATTTATCAGTACACGCAATATTCGCCACCACGAACGAAACACAGGACCCTCGATGTATCAGCACAAAGACGCACTCGCCGCTCTGAACAGCCACCTTCCATTACGGGAGAAACTGGTCTCGGCCCACGATGCGCTCAAGGATGTCTTTCCGTTTATCGCCCGCATCGCGATCACACTTTACGATCCCGAAACCAAGGTCCTCAAGACCTACCTGCACAGTAGTGGTGACGACGATCCCCTGGCGCACTATCAGGCATTGCTGGATGAGGCGCCGTCACTCAAGGAGATCCTCAAGCAGGGCCGTCCGCGTGTGGTGAATAATTTGGTGACCTTCGAGCAGGGTGAACACGAGCACACGCAGCGGATTGGCCGACAGGGTTATGCGGCCAGTTACACAATGCCCATGTTTAACAAAGGCAACTTTTTCGGCTTTCTCTTTTTCAACGCCTATGAACCGGACATGCTAACCGAAAAGGTCGTACGCCAACTCGATGTCTATGGTCATCTGATATCGCTCATGATCGTCAACGAGCTTGCCAGCATCGACACACTCAATGCCGCCATAAGAACCGCGGCACATATCACACATATTCGCGATCCCGAAACCGGCAGCCATCTGGACCGGATGTCACGCTACAGCCGCCTGATCGCCAGTACATTGGCCGAGTCGCACAGTTTGAATGATGACTATATCGAACACGTTTTCATGTTCGCGCCACTGCATGATATCGGCAAAATCGGCATACCGGATCGGATTCTATTAAAGCCGGAACAGCTCAACGCAGAAGAAACTGTTGTGATGCGGACTCATGCGCGCAAGGGTCGGGAGATGATCGATGACGTGCTCGAAAACTTTGGCCTGGCCGGTGTCGCCGACATTGACGTGCTGCGCAATATCGCCGAGTTTCATCATGAAGCCGTCAACGGGTCAGGTTATCCTGATGGCAGAAGCGGTGTCGAGATTCCTTTGGAGGCGCGTATCGTTGCGGTGGCGGATGTATTCGACGCCCTGACCAGCGAGCGTCCCTACAAGGAAGCCTGGAGCAATGACACGGCCTTTGCGGCCCTGCGTAAGCTCGCAGGCGAAAAGCTGGATCGGGATTGCGTCGAGGCGCTGATCTCGCATCATGAGGAGGTTGTGCGTATCCAGCAACAGTTCCAGGAGAATGTCTACGGCTAATCTGGTACCCTTCTCTGCCGGCAACCGTCTTCAACCCTGGAGGTAGCTGTTGTGACCGAACCCGGCAGCCAGACAACCGACCTCAATATCGATCCCGCGGACCTGTACCGTGAGGAGACCTTTACCGACCGCCGTGCGGGAACCATCCGCCGCATGGTTCCGGTCACGAGCGACGGCACGCCCGATGACACTCGCCCGATACTGTATATCGGGCAGGCGCAACTGATGACGCCGGTCGGCGCGATGCCGATCTCCTTCGAGATCGATGCCCAGTCACTGACCGAGGCGATCGAAAGATTCCCCGCCGTGTTACGGCAGGCCGTCGACCGTACCATCAAGGAAGCGGAAGAATTGCGCCGCGAGGCGGCCTCCTCCATCGTCGTGCCGGAAGCGGGCATGGGCGGCCCCGGTGGTCTCCCAGGCGGTGGCAAAATCAAGATACCCTAGCCCCCCGCGCGCTCACCCCCAGCAACCTGAATTCTGTCTGACGCCTCGAGCCGGCCACGAACGGCCTCGGCAAGGGGCGTCCTGGCGTGGGTCGTCGGGTTGTCCGGACCGCATATGCACTGTGTTGGTGTCGCCAAATTCAGGTCACCCTCATCAGCCCCAGCTTGTGTGCCAGCAACACCACGGCAATGACCACGACCACGCCCAGTATCTTCTCCATCGCCCGCGGCGCGAGCCGGCCCGCACCCAGCGAGGATCCCAGGGCGGCGCCCGCCAGCACCGCAAACAGGAACGGCGCGATATGACCGATGACCAATTGGTCATGCAGCCAGCGCGCCGCCAGGCCGCTGACCGAATTCACCCAGACGAAGATGACCCCAACCGCCGCGGCCTGCTTGGTCGTACCCAGGCGCAGTAGAATAATGAGCGGCACCAGGTAGATACCGCCGCCGATGCCGACCGCCCCGGCGATAAATCCCAGGGCGGCACCGACCAACAGGGAGACAGTGACTTTTTGTGATGCCGACAATTCGAGCGTGAGCTCCGTCGGTAGGGGTGCGTAGATGCGAATCGCCACCGCCAACAAACTTAGCATCAGCAGCCAGAGAAACAGTGTTTGTGGCAGCCCGACCGCACCGCCGACATAGGCCATGGGGATGGAGGTCAGCAGAAACGGTGCGATGAGCCTCAGGCGAGCATGCCCACCGCGTATAAAATTGACACTGCCGATCGTGGTTCCGGCGATGTTGAGGGTAAGCGAAACGGAGGGGATGCCGAGCTGGCTGGCGCCGACGATCGCCAGCAAGGCGGTATAGGATGACCCGCCACCGAGTCCGACGGACGAATACAGTGCCGCGATGGCGAAAAAAATGATCGCCAGGACATAGGGTGAGACGATGAGCTCTTCCATCAGGCCGATCGTGGCCAGTGGCAACGGGGTATAAAACGCGGTACCCGTGCACGGTAGTCGGTATAGCGTTTTCCGTAACGCGCGACCAGCTCCCGCTCCTCTATGTGCACCAGGATCAGCATCAAAGGCAGGTACAGCAACCAGATTACATATACAACCAGATAATTGGTAATAAACGCGAAGCCCGCCAGCAGCAGCACGCCTTCCACATACCGCGGATGACGAATGTGGCTATAGATACCTGCCGTCGCGAGACCATCCGTACTCGCATCGCCGGCGATCTCGGTGCGGCCTATCAGGGTCCAACGGCCCAGCTCGCGCTCCAGTTTCATGCGCAAGATAAAGCTGACCACCAGCAGTAGCATGCCCAAAACGGCAAGGCCGGGATTCAATTCGAAGTGGACCTTGAGTGCCGCCGTGCGCACAAAATAGAGTGTGGCAACCGCGATCAGCATTGCAACACTCAGCAGCAGATAGGCGCGCACCACCCCCAGCCGCCGCCAGAACGCGATAAACGGATGCACCAGAAACCAGAAGCCGAAGGCGGGAGGCACCATCAGATAGATCAGTAGCGCGAGAAAGTAGGCGACTTTATCCATCGTTGGCTGATTATACGCCGTACGCCCCAGCGTCAGTGCGGTCTCGCCGGCTTGCCAGCGCGCCGCCATCACCGGACAATGGGATTATCCGCGGGTTGTATGCCCGTACATTGCAACGCGGCGAACGCCGCTGACCCTAGGCCCATTCCCTATGAATGAAACCAGCGTAAAAACTCTCACGCCGCGCCAGGCCTGGCAGATGACCGAGGACGATCCGCGTGCCCTGTTGGTCGATGTCCGTTCACATATGGAGTTTCTGTTTATCGGGCATCCGGCCGGCGCAATCAATATTCCCTGGATCGATGAACCGGATTGGAAGATCAATCCCCGCTTCGTGAGTGACGTACGCCAACTGCTCCTCGGCGGCCTGGATCACGACTCCGGCGGGCACAACGTGCCGGTCCTACTGATCTGCCGCAGCGGCAAGCGCTCACTGGAGGCTGGCGAGCTGCTATTAAAGGAAGGCTTTCATGATGTCTTCAACGTCGCCGACGGCTTCGAAGGCGAATTGGACGAGAGCCACCACCGCAGCACGCTGGGCGGCTGGCGCTTCGAGGGATTGCCCTGGGAACAGTGCTGAGACGTGGGGAACTCGCGATGGGGCCGGGTGCCACGTCAATGACAGGCCTTATCGATCATCCGAAATAGGCGTCGCGGCCGCGACCGCGCGAAACGCCGGGTAACGCGGTCTTACGCCCCGAGGCACTCTTTCTCGCGAATGGCCCAACCGGCTGGACGGAGACCTTTCGCGGACCCGCACGCTTGCGGAGTCGTGCCTACAAGGGCACTACGTTGGCTGCTGCAAGGCCCTTGGGCGTGTCCTGGGTCTCGTATGAAACCTTCTGTCCTTCGGTCAGAACCTTGAAACCGGATCCTTCGATCGCAGAGTGGTGCACAAACACATCCTTGCCACCATCATCCGGTGCGATAAAACCGAAACCCTTGCTCTCGTTAAACCACTTCACCGTACCTGTACTCATCAATGACACCTCAGGGGTCTGTTGAAACAACCTTGTCTGCAGCAGTTATCTTGATATGAGATTCAGGTGAATGGCTGGTGACGAACAGTGGAGACGTACAAAACGATCACTCGGCAAGCAACTGCGGCGGGTAAATATGTGTGTCTGCAAATAAGTATATATTCTCTTCTGAGCGTCAGCCAGCAAAACAGGTCGATTCTTTCGCGCCCTCGAGTAACCTCACAACAGCCTGGAAATATGATGCTTATCCGATAGTTACGCGCGTTCCCTAAACCATTTCGACCGCCACAAGCTGGCCATTTTTCCGGCGCCGTCACGCTCGCGCATTGACGCCGGCCGACCTGCCGGCGCCTGCATCGCACAACGACTCCTTCTGTTTTCGCGATAGTTTTCGAATCGCATATTCCCGCCGCGCGGCCTCGGATCGCGTCGCCAGGGGTTCCTGATACACCAGCTCTACCGGTCGGCGCGCCCGTGTATAGCGCGCCGCCAGGGTGTCACTGCCGTTATGTTCTTGCACGCGACGTTGCACATCCTTCGCAATCCCGGTGTACAAACTGCCATCGGCGCATCGGACCATATAGACGTGCCAGTCCGCCATCTACCTTGCGTACACCTGGGTCAACCAGATCAGTCCCCGCACCTCATAACGCTTTGCAAAACCCTGTGCGCTGATCCAGGCCTCGACCTGCACTGGATCGTGCACATAGGGCCGAAAATCCGAACGCAGAATGCGCATGAAAACCGTGCCGCACCATGCGCCCAGGTGGGTATACCAGCGGTCACGCGGATAGGTCAGCGCGTATACCCGCCGGGTCTTGGCCAACGACCCCTGCACCAGACCCTGTGCGTCGGGATAGCAGCACACCACCTTGTCCAGCACGGTCACATCTGCCTCCGGTATTTCGTCCTGCAGTGTCAGAAAATCCCCTATGAGGTAGCGGGTGCGCGCCGACAGGCCTTGTTCATGGGCCCAGCGCCTCGCCTCATGGATCATATCCGGCGCCAGATCGATGCCCACGGCGCTGGCCGCGCCTTTGTGCAGCAGACTCTGATGCAGATAGCCCACGCCACTGCCGATTTCGAGCACATCTGCATTTTCCAGGCCGACCTGTTCGAGACCGGCGATAAGGTTCTTTTGCGAGGGCTCGAAACCTTTGCGTTCGAAGCGTTTGCGGTAGCGGCGCGCGAAGAAGGAAAAGACCCGACTCGCCGATCTCGCATGTGGACAGCAGCAGCTCATGAGATCGTTCTCTTCCCCTCCTCGATCAATTAACGCGGCGACTTTTCCGCTTCGCTCGCACAGGTGATGCACAGCGGTGCGGCGGGATCGAGTTGCAGGCGCCCGCTGCCGATCGCGGCACCGCATTCGAGGCAACAACCGTACTCGCTTTCCTCTATGCGGCGCAAGGCCGCGGCTATCCTTCGCAGCTCGATCCCGCGACGCCGCTGGGCCTCGAGCGACATGGCCTGCCCCTGCAGCGCATCCATGCGCGACAAACGCCCAACCCGCGCCTGGTCGAGTTCCACGGTTTTTGCCGCCTCATTGCCGCTGTCGGCGAGCGCGCGCAACTCCTGCTGGCGTTCCAGCAGACGCCGCTTGTATTGCTTGAGATCGGTCTCGTTCGACATGCTTGAATCGTTAACAAGCTATAGCTTAACGTGCCATTGAAGGCGTAATCGGGTTCGCGGCTGTGTCGATTCCGGCGATGAAGTCACCCAGCGCGCGTTCATAACCGGATCGACTCAAAAGAAACGCATCATTGTGGTTGCCATTTAACCTGTAGAACGCCTTCGGATCATGCGCCGCCACGTAGACCCGTTCACCAACGCGATAGGGAATGATTTCGTCGTCCGGACTATGTGCGACCAGGACTGGGCAGCGGATCTGGCGTACCGCGGCCACGGTATCGAAACGATACCGTGGGACCACCAGCCGCGACAGAATCGGAAATACCGCGCGCGCCATGTCGCGCGCGGAGCTGAAGGTGGATTCGAGAATCAAGGCGCCGGGATTCGCTTCGGCAGCCAAGCGCGCCGCTACCGCGCCGCCCAGTGAGCGTCCGAAGACGATGATCGAGTCCGCCGCGATACCCCGGTCCTGCGTCAGGTAAGCCCAGGCCGCGCGCGCGTCCTCGTACAGACCCGCCTCGCTGGGCTTGCCCGTACTGCGCCCGTAACCCCGGTAGTCGACAATAAATACATTCCAGCCGAGACGGTGGAAAATGGCCACCGAATCCCCCCGGTGCGAGATATTGCCGGCGTTGCCGTGAAAGAAGAGCAGCGTATGGCGCGCATTGAGACGCGGCACGAACCAGCCATGCAGATACACCCCCTCGGCCGCGGTCAAGGTGACGTCTTCGTAATCGAGGCCCCAATCCGCCGGCGACTCCATGAGTACCTGCATCGGGTAAAAGATCATCCTGGGCTGCTGCAGATACATCCAGCCATTGAGCACCGCCAGGGCGGCCAACACGCTAATGAACAAACCGGTCATGCTGTGTTTCATTCCATACTCGTTCGGGTCGCATCGTCATGCCTTGCGTGCTCGCGGCTCAGCAGCGGAACCGACCACACTGCCGTGTAATGCAATTCCAACTCACTACATCGCTGGACACGACCGGTACCGTGATACTTTTGTGATAATCTCATCGCTATAGTTAAAGGATACTTCGATTGACCGTAGCGTGGGAGCCCCGATGTGGAACGCAGTATTCTCGTAGTAGAAGATGAGCAGGATATTGCCCATCTGCTGGAAGTCAATCTGCAGGATCTGTGTAGCAGGATTGTGTTGGCGGCAGACGGTCTCCAGGGGCTCGCTCACGCGCAATCACAACAATTCGACCTGATCATACTCGACCTCAAGTTGCCGGGCATGGAGGGTCTCGAGCTCTGTCGCCACCTGCGCGGCCAGGCCAATTACACCCCCATCCTCATGCTGACCGCACGGTCGTCCGAGCTGGACCGGGTGCTAGGCCTGGAAATGGGCGCCGATGATTATCTAACGAAACCGTTCAGCATTCGTGAGCTGGTCGCACGGGTGAAGGCGATTTTCCGTCGCATGGAGGTCCTCGGCAATAAGACCACTGTCGAGAGGTGCCGACAGATTCAGGTCGGCGACGTGGCATTGGACACGGAACGACGCCAAGTCACGTTGCGTGGCTCGTTGGTTGAGCTGACCGCCAAGGAATTCGACTTGCTGGAACACTTTGCCCGTCACCCGGGCCGCGTCTATACCCGGTCGCAACTGCTCGACAGTGTATGGGGTTACGGCCATGACGGCTATGAACATACCGTCAATTCGCACATCAATCGGCTACGATCGAAAATCGAAGTCGACCCTGCGGAACCGGCTTACATCCTCACCGTTTGGGGCGTTGGCTATAAGTTCGCAGACACACCGGCCAAAACAGTCAATACGGGGACATGAACACGTTATACAGTAAAATCGCGCTGACCTTGCTCGGACTCTTCTGTTTTGTCGGAATTGTCCTTGGCGTCATCGCACACCTCGCCACGGAGCTATACCAACAGGAGATAACGCAGAGACTGAATCTTGATCTTGCGGCACATGTCATCTCGGAAAAGCCCTTACTCAAAAACCGACAGGTAAACCAGCAGGCTCTCGAGGACGTCTTCAATAGCATGATGGTAATCAACCCGCGCATCGAGGTATACATGCTTGATGCCCAGGGCGGCGTTCTGGCGTTCTTCGCACCACATGGGAAAGTGAAACGAAAGACAGTGGATCTGGCTCCGGTGAAGACGTTCCTGCGCAACGATAAGGCACTTCCTATTCTTGGGGAAGACCCGCGTGACCTGGAGCGCAGAAAAATATTTTCCGCCGCGGCAATTCCCGGCAGCAATGGTGTGGCGGGCTATCTTTACATCATTCTTGCGGGCGAGGAATATGAAGGTGTGGTCAGCGCACTCAAGCGGAGTTACATTTACAAACTGATCACTTGGGGCGTCGTCGCCAATCTCGCGTTCGCACTCTTGGCGGGATTGGTGCTGTTCAGCTACCTGACGCGTCGCATCAGAAAACTGGGCGGCGTGATGGAGGCCTTCAAGCAAAGCGACTACCTTGGACCCGTTCGTTTTAGATCCGAATCGCCGCCACGGGATGAAATCGATCACTTGGGATACACTTTCGACGAGATGGCGCAGCGGATGGCGGCCCAGGTGAAGCAGCTAACCCAGACCGATCGGCTACGGCGCGAGCTGGTCGCCAATGTCTCCCATGACCTGCGAACACCGCTGGCCTCGCTCCAGGGCTACCTGGAAACGCTCCTGTTAAAGGGGGGCGAACTTACACCCGAGGACCAACGCCGTTATCTGGAGATCGCCAACCGGCACAGTCTGCGCCTGGGGAAGCTCGTGTCCGAGCTATTTGAGTTGGCTAAGCTGGATTCTCAGGAAGCGGTAGTCCATGCCGAACCCTTCTCGCTGGCGGAACTGGTTCAGGACACGGTACAGCGCTTCGAGCTTGCGGCCGAACGCAAGAACATCACCATAGAAAGTAATTTTGACGTGCAGTTACCCTTTGTGTATGCCGATATCGGCCTCATTGAACGCGTACTCGTCAATCTCCTCGAAAATGCCCTGCACTACACGCCGGATGGCGGCATTATTCGCCTCGTCTTGAATCCAAGCCGGGAAACTATGAGCGTGCAAGTTTCGGATACCGGTTGCGGCATCCCGACAGAGGAGATTCCGTTTATTTTCGACCGCTTCCACCGCGCCGACAAGCCTTCCTGCGAGAACGACGATGGCGCCGGCCTCGGTCTAAGCATCGCGCAGCGCATCATCGCGCTGCATGGCGACGCAATATCGGTGGAGAGCATGCTTAAGCGCGGAACCACCTTTCGTTTCAATTTGCCCATCGCAAATACGGCAGCCGGTTAAGCCTGTTTTGGGTCGCCGGCCCGACCATCCCCCGCATAAAAAAGGCCGGCAGAAGCCGGCCTTTGTTTATAACGCGATCGACTTTCAGTCGATACGCGTGATCACGACGTCCGCCACCGGATCGGTCCAGCCGTGCACACCCGAAACCAGATCATTGCCGCCTACAACACCGGTGTGATGACTGATGATGCCATTTTCGGCAAGCGCCGGATTGCTGACACCCGTGCCGGCATCGGCAGACGTGATGCCCACCAGCCCCTGGCATGGCGGTACGATATCGGCAAAGTCTTCGGTGTTGACCTCGGTGCCCGCATCATAACCGGCGGTTTGCACTGTGATGGTATCGCCAATCTTCTTCGGTAACCGTAGACCATCGATGCCCGTAAAACCGTCATTGGTGCAGATCAGCATGGATGCGAACGAGATATATTTGGCCGAAGGCGAGGCGCTGATCTCGAAACTCAGAACGCCGCCATTGTGAAGAATCGGCGGTGGACCGCTCGGCGACGGCACCACCTTGGACTCGAACACGTGCTTGTTTGCGGCCAACAGGTCCGCGAGGGGCGTGACATTGCCATTTTCGGCGATTTCCTTGATTTCGAAGCTCGCCGCCGTACCGACGGTGAATATATGTAGCGGCCGCCGGTGAGTCGCCACCACCGGCGGTGTAAGCGGCTGTCCACTGGTAAGGTTTGCGATAGTCACCTCGTAGGTCGCGATGGGCGGTGCCGCGAAGCTGATGCCCGCAAGCAGGCTCGCAACCAAGGCCGCGGATAACGCGGATATCTGACGAAAGCGCTTTCTCATGGTCCATATCTCCTGGTTTGGTGGTCACACAGACGCCTTATTTTCGAGCGCGGCGGAGGATTCCCTGCCCCGCGCAAGACGATCGGCTTGGAGCTGACCTTAGGATGGGACCGTCACGTTTTGATCACACAAACTTCACAATTCAATCACGGCAACAGTGACCGGAAACCGGCTGCATGCAGAACACAGAAAAATAACTGAAGCAGTGTTACGAGACGACGCAGGACGCGCTCATCTCTGGTGTGGCAATGGTGTCGAGGGGCCCTGGCAGACCGGCTCACAGACGTTCTAGCGACGACGCCCTTTCTTCGATGCGCGGGGATCCTCATAGCGCACTTTCAGGGATTTCCCGCCGAAGGTCTTACCGTCCAGTCCGGCGATAGCGGCACGGGCCTCGTGGCCTTCCATTTCGACAAAGCCAAATCCCTTGCAGCGCCCACTGAACACGTCGGTAACGAGGTGGATGGAGCGTACCGTGCCGAATTCCGCGAAGAGTTCCTGGACGGTGTCCTCGGTGGCTTCGGAAGGCAAATTGCCAACAAACATTTTTTTCACAAAAAGGAATCCTTCGGTATTGTCCTACCGCGCAGTGCCAACCGGGAAAAAATAACAAACCCCGCAGCGTGCTGCGGGGCTGTTGCTCAGGTAACGCCCGCGGGCGCAATCAGCCCTGGACGGTTACCTGAGTTGCCTGCGGACCCTTCGGGCCCTGCTCGACTTCAAAGTTTACGGTCTGACCCTCAACCAGAGTCCGAAAACCATCCCCCTGAATTGCGGAGAAATGTACAAAGACATCCTTGCCACCATCCGCCGGCGTGATAAAACCGAATCCTTTGGATTCGTTAAACCATTTAACTGTACCTGTAGTCATGTAACGTACCTCGATAAACCAAATACTTTAAGTGTTCGATTGCAGTTTATTACGAGGCAGCACACAGGAGATAACTAGCAGGGAGCTGCTGAGATGACCCGAACAAATTGCAACGGAAAGTAGTCTACTCGAATATCGATCCGAATTGCCACAATCAGACTTAAATATAATGACCTAGCGGCAAAATTCAAGGCTCCAGGGTCGTTGACGGCACCCCTCTTCTACCCCAACGTCAATTGAGGACGGCGCTGTCCACGCGAACGATTCGCGCCGGATCGCACGTTACCCGACGTCCCACTCTTCGCCGCCCGCCGCGTGCTGCGCCGCGCGTCGCTCGATGTCGAACGTCGATTGCCGTTGCGCTGTCCGGGGCGCGCATCGCTCCGCGCCTGGGGTCGACTCCGGCTGTAGCGTTTCGGCTTCTGGCCGCCCCCGTTGCGTCCGCGCCCGTTACGCGGCTCCGCGGTTGTCGGCTCAAGACCGGGTACGACCTCACGCTTGAGCTTGTTGCCGGTGAGACGTTCGATGCCCACCAGTTTGCCCCAATCGTCGCCACCGACCAGAGAAATCGCGGTGCCCTTGGCGCCGGCGCGACCGGTACGGCCGATACGGTGAATATAGTCCTCAGCCACCATCGGCAGGTCGAAATTGATGACGTGACTGATGCCTTTGATATCCAGCCCACGTGCGGCCACATCGGTCGCCACCAGGAACTTGAATTTGCCACGGCGCATATGATCTACCGTACGCTTACGCGCGCCCTGCCCCATATCCCCATGCAGGGCCGCACTGGCGTGACCCTGTTCCGTGAGCTTACGCGCCAGCTTGTCCGCGCCACGCTTGGTAGCGGTAAAAATCACCGCCTGAGTCAACTCATCGTGCTTGAGGTAATGCGACAGCAGATTATGCTTGTGCCCGTGGCCGTCCACATGATGGATCCGCTGCCGGATCGACGCATGGCGCTCGCGGTTCGCCGCCAATTGAACTCGCGCCGGATCCCGCAGTAACTGTTTCGCAATCGCCAGGACCTTGCCTTCCAGAGTCGCGGAAAATAACAGCGTCTGACGATCCGCCGGCATCGCCGCGGCGATGGTCTTGACCGCATCGACGAAGCCCATGTCCAACATGCGGTCGGCCTCATCGAGGACGAGGATCTCGAGGCGGGAAAAATCTACCCGGCCACGCTCCATATGATCCATCAAGCGTCCGGGTGTGGCGACCAACAGGTCCAGCGGACGTTGCAGCATCTTGATCTGCGGCGGATAGGCCATGCCGCCCACCACGTTGCCGGTGGTGAACTTGGCAAAGCGGCTGAATTGGCGAATATTCTCATTCACCTGCATCGCCAGCTCGCGGGTCGGCGTCAGCACCAGCACCCGCGGGCCCCTACCCTGCTTCGCCGACGGCTTGGATAATTTTTCCAGCGCCGGCAGCACAAACGCGGCAGTCTTGCCGGTACCGGTCTGCGCCGAGGCCATCAAATCGCGGCCGGACAGGACGATGGGAATCGCCTCACGCTGGATATCGGTGGGCGCGGCAAAGCCGCTCGCCTCGACGGCGCGCAGCAGCTTCATATTCAGTTGCAGTTCTTTAAACGACACAATAAACCCCCGTCCGCCGGTCAACGGCAGACTCAAAAAACGAACGTACGAACGTGGGCGGAATGACAGATTGGGTCATCGGCGCCTGGTTCAGCCAAGGGCAACCGCGTCCGGAGACCGGGGCGGCAGCCACACGTTGCTAACCAGGAAACCGGTGATGAAACAGCACGGGGAAGGTCAGAAACGTCTCAGACCTCGCGAGGAGGTGGCGCGACTATACGTGGTTAGGAGAGGAAATACTACTGTTATCTGGTGCGTTTAGTGCCATGCTTCGCCGCTCGCGCCGCCATGGACGCCCGCCGCACTTAATCTCGCGCTACGTCCCTGTAGCGCTCGTATCGCGGTCTTGCGGAGCAAAAATGGGGTCGGGGTGACGTTTTCCAGAAAACCTGGATATTTATTGAGTGCTGCGGATGGAAAATTCACTCCGACCCCATTTTTGCAAGACCGGATGACGCTTGGCAGGTTGTCCCAGCGACGCGAGAGGAATGGGCTAACTGCGTCACTATCCTGGCGCATCAGCCATCGCTTGGGTACATTCGCTCTCAATGCAGCTGCAGAATGACTCGTCCAGCATGAGCACGGGCTGCTTGCGAGAAGACCGTCGGCCGCATGGACGCGGCCGTCGAGCCTACAGGGACGTATTCACGGCGTGTCTTCGCGCAAGCGGGTCGTACTCGTACCTTACACCAACACTATGACCATCCTGACCCTGAATGACGTGTCCCTGGCCTACGGCCACCTGCCCCTGCTGGACAAGGTCGATCTGCAGATCGCCGGCGGCGAACGGGTCTGTCTGGTGGGCCGCAACGGTACCGGCAAATCCACCCTGTTGCGGGTCATCAGCGGTGTGGCAGAGCCGGACGACGGCGAGATCTGGCGCAAGGACACCTTGCGCATTTCTTATCTCGAGCAAGAGGTCGCGGCCAACACCGCGCACACGGTTTTCGAGGTGGTGGCCAACGGCCTTGGTGAGTTAGGCCAATTGCTGACCGACTACCACAACGCCGTGCATCACGTGACCCACACGGATGCGACGGCGTTAGATGCCCTATCCGACCTGCAACACCGCATCGAGGTTGCCGACGGCTGGAATCTGAATCAGAAGGTGGAAAGGGTTCTGAGCCGTCTGGCGCTGCCCGCGGATAAACGTCTCGCCGATTGTTCGGGGGGCGTGCGCCGGCGTGTCATGCTGGCGCAGGCGCTGGTGAGCGAACCGGATCTGTTGCTGCTGGATGAGCCGACCAACCATATGGACATCGCCGCGATCACCTGGCTGGAGGACTTTCTCAAGTCCTTCCCGGGCGCGCTGATCTTCATTACCCACGATCGCACGTTTCTCAAAAATCTGGCGACCCGCATCATCGAATTGGATCGCGGCCGTCTTACCTCTTTCGCCGGCGACTACGATTACTATTTGCGCAAAAAGGACGAGATGCTCGCGACGGAAGAGCGCGCCAACGCCCAGTTCGATAAGAAGCTCGCCGAACACGAGGCCTGGATACGCAAGGGCATCAAGGCCCGGCGCACTCGCAACGAGGGGCGAGTACGAACGCTGCAGGCGATGCGCGCGGCGCGCCAGCGCCGTCTCGGTGTGCAGGGCCAGGTCGATCTCAATCTGGATCGTGGCGAGCTCTCCGGAAAGCGGGTCGTGGATCTGCAGCATGTCGCTTTCAGCTTCGGCGAGCACTGCATCATCCGGGACTTCTCCACCCAGATACTGCGCGGCGACCGGATCGGCATCATGGGGCCCAATGGCTGCGGCAAGAGCACGCTGCTACGCATCATCCTCGGCGACCTGAAACCGGATTCCGGCCAGGTCGTGATGGGCACCCGGCTGCAACGGGCTTATTTCGATCAACAGCGGCAACAATTGGATCTGGACAAGACCGTGCGCGATAACATCAGCGAAGGCCGCGACCACATCAACGTCAAGGGACGCTCCCGGCATGTGATCAGTTACCTCAAGGACTTCCTGTTCCCGCCGGCGCGGATCGATAGCCCGATCAAGGCGTTGTCCGGCGGCGAACGCAATCGTCTGCTGCTGGCCAAGATCTTCACGCAACCCGCCAACATGCTGATCCTGGACGAACCGACCAATGATCTGGATGTGGACACGCTGGAGCTGCTCGAAGAACTACTGGCGGATTATGACGGTACCTTATTGTTGGTCAGCCACGACCGCACTTTTCTCGACAACGTGGTGACCAGCACCATCGTGTTCGAGGGCGACGGTCAGGTCGAGGAATTCGTCGGCGGCTACGAGGATTGGGTCAGGCAACGGCGCCTCGTCACCCCGCCGGTGGCAACGCAAGCGGAATCGACAGCAACGCCGGCAAAACAAGTCACGGCGCGAAAAAAGACCTCTGCAGCCAAAGCGAAAATGAGTTACAAGGAAAAACGTGAGCTCGAAGGCCTGCCGGCGAAGATTGAGCAACTCGAACAGGAACAAGCGGAATTGCTGGGCAAGGTCGGCGGCAGCGAATTCTACCAACAGGACAAAGCCGTGATCACCGACACCCTGGCGCGGCTCGAGCAAATCAAGGCCGAATTACAGCGCACCTACGAACGCTGGGAGCACCTCGACGGGATCGAATCCTGAGCGCCAACCCGGCTTGGCCGAGACTAACCCAGATAGGCCAGTTCATCCCGGCAGACGCGACAGAAATAGCGTCGCGCCTGGCGCCGAATCAGATTATGGCGCCGGGTGGTAAGTTCGTGGCGACGGCAGGCGCAACTATAAGCGTGGCGCCGCTGGCGCCGCACCGGTATACCCGCCAGATCGAAGCGTGTGGTCACCAGCGGTTCCACCCCCAGGTCACGCATCAGCGCGCGCCATTCCGGCCCATGCGGGCGCACCTTGCGGCCGCCATGGATCCTGTCGACCGCATAGTGAGCCACTTCGTGGGGCACGGTGGTTGCCATGTTGTCCGCAAAATACTTCGCGAACAGATAGGGGTTGTAACGAATCTCCGGTTGGCCGTCACGCACCCGATACATCCCCGCCGCACGCCCGGTTAGATCAAAATTAACGGCAAGCATCGGTAAGGTATATCCGGTTAATGCCCGGACCCGCTGCACACAACCTTGTGTCGCGCTCATTACCTCTCGGCGCCGGTGCTCATCGATGGGAGTGACGGTCTGTATCATTTTCGAAGTCCGATTCGCCCGGGATTATGCGGGTCGCGCCGTCACGGCGCAAACGCTGCTCGGCCGATGCGCAACTCCATCATTTGTCCGTCCGGGCAACAAAAAACCCGGCCGCAGCCGGGCTTCTTGCTGAGTGCGCTTGCCTGTCAGTGATGTGCAATGGGATCGGCAACCCCGTCCGGATCGCCGCTGGCGACGCCGTCGCTGTTCGGCGCGGCGCGTAGCAACAGAATGCCGGCCACATGGGGTGCGGCCATGGATGTACCCGATAGGCTCGTCGTGCCACCACCGCGACGGGTGGATAACACACCGACACCGGGGGCGGCAAAGTCCACCGGCGGGTTGCCCCAGTTAGAGAAAGACGCAAACCGGTCGCTGCTGTCTGTCGCCGACACGGTGAAGACATTCGGATGCTCTACATCCGCCGGCTCATAATAAGCCGCATAGTTATCATCATTGCCGGCGGCAATGGCAAAGCGAATGCCCTGGCTCGCCGCATTCACGACCGCATCGTGCAGGCTCTGCCAATGACCGGCAGCGGTCAGGCTCATGTTAGCAACATCGCCCGATAGGGCATTCGCGGCGACGTAATCGACGCCGGCGACGACGCCGTCGATGGTGCCGAAACCGCTGTTGTCTAACACGCGCACAGGATGTACCGTGGCGCCGGCGGCCACGCCGACCACATCGATTTCGTTATTCAGTGCGGCGATGGTGCCCGCGACATGGGTACCGTGTCCGTTGCCGTCATTGCCGGATGTCTGGCCGTCACCGACGAAGTTGTCACCCGATCCCACATTCAGATCCCCATGCGCGAGGTCGATACCGGTATCGATCACCCACGCGTGGCGTCCACTACCGTCCTGATTGCCACCGACCCGTGTAATGCCCCAGGGTGTCTGCTGGCCCGACGGTGTATCACCGCCACCATCGCCACCGCCATTATCGGGTTTGTCTTTCTTGGGTTTGTCGGGCTTGCCGCCGCCGGGTTTGTCCGGCTTGCCGCCGCCGGGATTGTCGGGACGCTTGGACGCGAGGGGTGCGATCGCCTGGGCCACACCATTGGCCTCGTAATACGCGATTTTTGGATTGCGGGCTATCTGGATGGCGGCGTGCGCGGGCACGCTGGCCGAGAAGCCCTTGATCGCATGGGTAAAGATATGCCGCGTGCGGCCCGCGGCGGTCTTCGTCAAACCGAGCGCAAGTCCGGGCACATCTCGCGCCGGCACATCATCTGTGAACACGAAAATGAAGCTTGTGCGTGCGCTTTCCACAACCCCCGGCGGTGGGCCGGCGACGACCGTTGTCGCGTGAAAAACAGCAGCTACACCGAATAATGCAATCGCCCCGAACCGTTTCATACCGTGTCTCCGCAGGTCATTTTTCCAGTCTTCGTCCGGTTTGTGTCGAAACGCAAGACCGAGACATCACAATGCTAACAGCCGCGTCGTGCCGAATACTGTGACCCAGGTCACGAACGGTCATGTACGCCGTAAACCGCAAGGGCATCAGTGTAACAACCCGTTAAACACCTTGGTAAGAGTGTCAGAATTCTGACGCAGCCATCCCGCGCCGTTCTGACCCTAATCTGCTCCGATTCGCGCTAGACTCCCCACCCATGTCCGCAGTCTACGATGCGAACCGATTCGCGTTTATCATCCTCCTGGGCCTGCTGCTAAGCGCCTGCACCCCTGAGACGCCGGCAAGCGAAGACCTCTCGATTGAGGTCGGTGACGGCATAGAGCTCCCCGTAGAACGCCACGCCGCACCGGGCGATACTCTCGTTCTCTGGTTGCCGAGTAAATTCGGCGTCGCGGCCCACCAATCGGTGATCGCAGAAGCGCTCACGGAGCGGGGGCTCGAGACCTGGATCGTCGATCTGCATACCGGCTACCTGGTGCCCACCATGATCACGCAGAGCCTGCTGGAGTTTCTGCCGGGGGATATCGCCGCCCTCATCGAGGCCGCCCGCACGCGCGGCAAGACACGGATCTTTGTCATGGGTACCGGCAGCGGCGCGCGGCCGCTGCTCGCCGGTGTGCGTCACTGGCAACTCGCGCATCCGGATGAGGACACGCTGAAGGGGTTGATCCTGTTTCATCCGACGCTCTATGCCGCCACCCCGGTCGCCGGCGAAGACGCCGTCTATCTGCCGGTGGTGCGGGAGATGAATCTTCCCATTTATATTTTTCAACCCGACCTGTCCACTACCCACCTGCGGGTCGACTCCGTCAGCAAGGCCTTGAGTGTCGGCGGCAGCCGGGTGTTCCTGCAACGCCTGCCCGGAGTACAGGACGGCTTTCATTTGCGCCCGGATGATCATCTGCACCCGGCGGATCACAAGGCGCGGGACGCGTTGCCCGACACCCTCGCGCGAGTCGTGGGCATCCTGGGCAAAATCCCCGCACCGCAACAAGCCGCGCCGCCGGCCGAACCCGTTCGCAAAAAACCGCAACCGGCCGCCGTGGGCCTGCAGCCCTACACCCGGACCGAAAGCACGCCGCCGCTCGCGTTGCGCGACATGAACGAGCGCCTGCGCGATATCACGGATTATCGAGGTCGCGTGGTGGTGGTCAGTTTCTGGGCCAGCTGGTGCCCACCCTGCATCAAGGAGATGCCATCCATGAATCGGCTCGCCGGCTTACTCGAAGGTCAACCCTTCGATATCCTTGGTATCAACGTGGGCGAAGACAAAGCTACGGTGGCGGAGTTCCTGCAGGACGTGGCGGTGGATTTTACCGTGCTGCGCGACCCCGACAATCAGGCCTATCGAGATTGGAAGGTCTATGTGGTGCCCACCAACTTCGTGCTCGATGCCCACGGCAAGATTCGTTATGCCAGCGTCGGCGCGGTGGATTGGGAGGAGCCGGACGTGGTGGACATTGTCCGCGGGCTACTGAGCGAGCCCCCGGACCGTTAACGGCGTCCTAGGCCAGCGCGAGTCGGCGCGGCATAGCCTGCACCCCGCCCGGCGCGGCGGCTTCGATCAGAACCTCCTCCAGGGGCGCCGGTCGCGCGATGGCGTACCCCTGCGCATAGTTCACGCCCAGGGCCTGCAACTGCTGCTCGATCTGTACATTTTCCACGTACTCGGCCACCGTCTCGATCCCCATGCTCTGCGCCACCTCATGGATGGATTTGATCATCGCCAGGTCCGTGGCGTCGGTCACGATATTGCGCACGAACGTGCCGTCGATTTTGAGATAATCCACCTTCATGTTCTTCAGGTAGCTAAACGAACTGAGGCCGCTGCCGAAGTCGTCCAATGCGAAGCGGCATCCGACCTGCTTGAGGGCCGCAATGAACTCCGTGGCACTGGTCAAGTTTGCCACCGCCGCGGTTTCGGTCACCTCGAAGCACAGCCGCTGTGGAGGTATCCGGCTGCGTTCCAGCTCGGTAATCACATATTCGAGCATGTCCGGATCGCACAACGACTGGCCCGACAGATTGATATTGATCTGGTCCGGCTCGGACTGTCGGCCCCAGTCGATGTCGGTCAAACGCCTGAAAACCTCGCTGATCATCCAGCGATCCACCTGCGGCATCAGGTGATAGCGTTCCGCCGCCGGCAGGAAGGCGTTGGGTGACAACAGATTCCCGTCCGCATCGATCATGCGCAACAGAACCTCGCAGTGCCAGCCCGAATTGCTCGCCTCGTCCAGCGGCTTGATCCACTGTCCGAACAGCGAGAATTGATCCCGGTTGATGCCCTGGTTGATGAGGTGGGCCCAGTTGATGTGATTAGAGTCGCCGCCATCTCCCCGATCGTTGCGTAACACGACAACGCAATTACGCCCCTGGGTTTTGGCTTGCTGGCAGGCGAAGTCGGCGGCGCGCATCACGTCGTTCAGAGTACCGCTGGCCGCAGTTATGGGCACGACCCCCACGCTTGCGCCAATCTCGAAAGCGTTGTCTTCCCACACAAAACGTATGCTACGAATCGCGGCCCGGACTTCGTTAGCGATACGCTCTGCCCTCTCCAAAGGGCAATCTGACAATACGATCGCAAATTCATCGCCGCCGATGCGCGCCAAGAGGTCACTGCCGCGCACCGATTTACGGATTAACGCGCTTAGTTGTCGCAACAGTTCATCACCGGCCAGATGACCGCAGGTGTCATTGACAACTTTGAATAAATCCAGATCGATGAAGCACAGGGCGCCTTCGTCGCCTAACTCGCGCACCACCTCCAGTTCCGCGGTCACACGCCGCTCGAATTTGATCCGGTTGGCCAGGCCCGTGAGAATATCGTGGGTGGCCTGATACCTGACCTCGCGCGCCAACACACGCATTTCAGTCACGTCGCGAAATACCAGCACGGCACCGCGCTGATTGCCGACCTCGCCCTGAATTGGACTCGCCGTCAGCTCGACGGCGTAGCGGTCTCCGTTGCGGCTGACTAGCATCAGGTCCTCCGCGCCGGAGACGGCCACACCTTCATTGAGCGTCTGCGACACCGGGTTGACGGCCGGTTCATTGGTCGTGTCGTGGACGATATTAAAGATATCGGTCAACGGGAGTCCGATTGCCATGTCCGCCCACCAGCCGAGCATACGTTCCGCCACCGGATTGAGGTACTCCACACGCCCATGCCCGTCGGTTCGAATCACCCCGTCACCAATGGAAAAAAGTGTCGTCTGCGCCCGCTCCTTCTCACGCCGCAGGGCGCGATCCGAGTTGCGGGTCTCGCGCGTGACTGCGATTACGATCCCGAGCGCGATGAGTATCAGCGCACCGGATACCACAAGCGTCAGGATTCGTGCGGCCTGGTAGTCGGTGCGCACCCGCTGCACGCCGTCCTTGGCACCGCGTTCCTGGTATTCGCGCAGCAGGTTGAGGGTGTCGATTACCCGATCCTGCGCCGGAATCGCTTCGCTGATCAGCAGCGCCCGCGCCTCCGCGGACCGCTGACTGAAAATCAGCTCGGTCACCTCTTTTTGCAGCGGTCGGGCAACGCGTGTCTGCGCGGCCTGTTCCGCAAGCAACGCCTGCTCCCGCGGGTTCAGGTTGGTGGCCTCGAGGGCAATACGCGCCTTTGTAAATTCCGCGCCGTAATGATTGAACTGCATCCATTGATCGTCACGGGCAGAAGGATCCGTCACAAGTACAAGCCTATGGAGGCTGACCGTGCGTTCCCGCGCCGCCCGGTACATCTGGCTAATCAACTCGACTTTCGTTACGTGACTATTGATGCTCGCGCCCACTTGCCGATGCGGGCGGTCCATGTAAATGACGCCGATCGCGGTAAGCGTCAGCATCAACAACAGCAGGACCGCAAAACTAACGGCCACTACCAGGCGCACGCCAAGAATCCGTTTGCGGCGTCCGGCGTCTGCATGTCCCTTGGAATCGATGCTCATTGACAGACTCAAAATGTGTGAATGTCGGTCCATTTGCGCACGGCGAAATTGTTCGCCTGGCAGCGCGGAAATATGATCGTCACTTCTGTACTTACTTCAAGGCTACATCATCACGGCAGGAATTCTGTGATACAGGTCATTAAACGCTAACAAATTCGCGCATGCGATTTGCGACAATTCGACATCAGTCCATGACAACGAAAGATAGTCCCGTCGCAACCATCCTCGGTGGCGCGGGTTTAGCGTGGAACGTTTATACGGGCATGCGGCCCATAAACCTGATTGACGGCCGCCACTTGAACCGCATTCACGTCTTGATTGTATGGGATTGCATGGCCGCCAGCGAAGCTGAACACATGCGCTTGCGGCACGACTATGAATACTGATATCCGGCAGTGCTCGGATCGCGGCCGTGCACCGGGCTTTTGGCGGCTTAGCCGGTCGCGGATTGCGGTGGTTGCAGGGGTTCTCGTGCCGTACCCTGGATATCGCGCAGGATCTCCTCCAGGGGCGCAGGCCGTGCGATGGCATATCCCTGCGCATAGTTCACACCCAACGCTCGCAACTGCTGTTCTATCTGCGCATCCTCAACATACTCGGCCACCGTTTTAATCCCCATGCTCTGCGCCACTTGATGGATAGAGTTGATCATCGCCAGGTCGGTGGCGTCACTCACGATATTACGCACAAAGGTGCCGTCGATCTTGAGATAGTCGACTTTCATGTTCTTCAGATAGGTAAACGAACTGAGGCCGCTGCCGAAATCGTCCAGGGCGAAGCGACACCCCACCGCTTTAAGTGCCGCGATAAAATCCATGGCGCTGGTCAGATTCGCCACCGCCGCAGTCTCGGTCACCTCGAAACAAAGCCGCTGCGGCGGAACCTTGCTGCGTTCCAATTCCGCAATTACATAGGCGAGTAACTCCGGATCGCAGAGGGATTGTCCGGACAGGTTGATGTTGACCTCGCTAAGCTTCGCCTGGTCCTCCCAGTCCATACCGGCCAATTGGTGCAAGACCTCCCGTATGACCCAACGATCGAGTTGCGGCATCAGATGGTAGCGCTCCGCCGCCGGCAGAAATGCATTGGGCGAGAGCAACCCGCCGTCGGCATCAACCATGCGCAACAGCACCTCACAGTGACGGGCCGATCCTTCGGTGCTGGCCAGTGGCTTGATCCACTGCCCGAACAGCACAAACTGGCCTCTATTCATCGCCTGGTTGATACGCTGGGCCCAATTAACTTCCATGATCTCGTCGTCGGCGCCACCGCCATTGCGTAGCACCACCACGCAATTACGACCCTGGCTCTTGGCTTGCTGGCAGGCGAAATCCGCCGCCCGCAGGACGTCGCTCAGGTCGCCGCTGGCCGCGGTGATCGGCACCACGCCGACGCTGGCACCGATCTCAAAACTGTTGTCCTCCCAGACAAAACGCATATCGCGGATGGACGTGCGCACCTCATTGGCGATGCGCTCGGCCCGCTCCAACGGGCAACGCGATAATACGATCGCGAACTCATCACCGCCGATTCGCGCCAGCAGGTCGCTGCCGCGCACGGTGTGCCGAATCAGCGTACTAAGCTGGCGGAGTAATTCATCGCCGGCGAGATGGCCACAGGTGTCATTCACCATCTTGAACAGGTCGAGATCAATGAAACATAGGGCGCCTTCAGATTCGAGCTCGCGCGTAGCGTCGAGCTCCGCCGTCACCCGCCGCTCGAACTCCGCGCGGTTGGCCAGACCGGTGAGAATGTCGTGGGTCGCCTGATGCTGCACTTCGCGAGACAGGGCGCGCATCTCGGTCACATCGCGGAACACCAGCACGGCGCCCGCCCGATCGCCGGCCTCGTCGTGAATCGGACTCGCGGTAAGCTCCACCCCGTAACGCTCGCCATCGCGACTGATCAGCAGCAGGTCATCGGCGCCGTTGATGGTGGTATCCAGCGCAAGCGCCTGCAACACCGGATCCTCGGCTGGATCATTGTTGGCGTCGTGCACGATATTGAAGATCTGGGGTAAGGGAACACCATGGGCAGCCTCAGTCCGCCAGCCGACCATGCGTTCGGCCACCGGATTGAGATACTCGGCGCGACCAAGACGGTCGGCACGGATCACCGCATCGCCAATGGAAAAGAGTGTCACCTGGGCCCGCTCCTTCTCGCGCCGCAGGGCCCGGTCCGCCTTGCGGGTCTCACGGATCACCACAAAGGCAACCAAGAGCGCGATGACGATGACTGCACCGGACACAACAATGGTCCAGATCTGCGCGGCACGGTAATCCCTGCGTGTTTGCTGCAGACCTGCCTCGGCGCTGCGTTCCTGAAGTTGGCGCAGCGCATTCAGCACCTCGATCACCCGGTCCTGGGCGGGTATCGCCCCCTCCACCAACAGCACACGAGCTTCTTCATTGCGTTCCGCGAGAATGAGGCTGACCACCTCCTCCTGCAAAGGGACGGCGATACTCGTTCCCGCAATCTGCTGATCGAGCAACGCCTGCTCCTGGGCGCTCAGCCCCATAGTCCGTAGCGCATGGCGGGCCTCAATGAAATCCCCGGCATACCCGTTGAAGCGCATCCACTGTTCATCGCGCTCGAACGCGTCCGTCATCAAACCCATCTTCTGCAGGCTGACCGTGCGCTCGCGGGCGGCCCAATACATCTGATTGGTCAGGGCGATCTTTTTCATATGGTCGCTGACGATACCGTCCACCCGCTGTTGGGCACGATCCATATAAATAACCCCAATTGCTGTAAGGGCAAGCATCAACAGCAACAGGGCCGCAAAACCTACGGCCAGAACAAAGCGGGCCCCCAGGGCGCGGCCTGCACCAGCAACGTTCGACATCGTTGTCGATCTCATATTGATAATTGGTCTGAGGAATTTATCGACCGTGGGCCGGCAAAGATGAGCGCTGGGAGCGGCGAACCGAGTGGCACGGCCGGCCGCACGGCGGCGGCCTGCTCTGATATCCGGCGGAGGTAATCGCGGTCTGGCGTCGTCATGAAATCCCTATGCTTGTTGTCCATTCAGCATAGACGATTCCAGCCAAAAACAGGGTCGAGGGCCGAGTAACGAGGCAACACCCTGCCGTTGTTACTCGAAACTCGAAACTATTTCACGCCGCGTGCGGCAAACCGTGGATCAACTGCTTGAACTTACCCCATTCGGTGGCCGGCCAGATCTCGGAATGGGCATGCCCGTAGGTACGTACCAGCATCGATACCCGGGTCGCGGTTTCGGTGTCCGGCGCCTCGAAGATATCCACGTAGTCATAGGGGCCCAGGGCCGCGTAACTGTGTAGCCACTTAACCTCCGGGCACTGGGCGCGGATATTGAGCATGGCCTGCTGTTCCAGGTGTTCGAGCCGCTGCGGGGATGCCGCCGCATCGGCGGATATTCGGGTTAACATGATGTAGGTCGACATGATGCACCTCCCAACTCAGGTACCGTCGATTTCACTTACCAATACTAGGCCTGGCCACTGCAAACCGCTTTGACGTACGTCAACCGCCGGTCAGGCCGCCCGCGGACGCCCCCGACCGGGTCCGCGCAGCACCGCAGTAGAGGCGCACCCCAACACCGCTGTGGATGGGCCTCCCTGGTGCCCGCCAGGCACCGTCGCGGTCAACGGGATTTTGACCTGCGTCAAGGTATTGGGGCGCGGCTGGTAGCACAATTCAACTGGGGTAATCTGGAGTTGGTTCCGGATCCCTTCTTTGTGCGGAGGCAGTACATGACCGCGTTAACCGTTATTGTCATTATCGCTACATTCGCCACCGTAATCGTCTTGGCCACCGGCATCGGATCCATGGCTCACGGCGGCGAGTTCGACCGCAAGCACAGCCTGCAGCTCATGACCGCGCGTGTCGGGTTGCAGGGCCTGGTGTTCGCGCTAATTTTGTTGACCCTACTCTTGACCGCCCTAGTCCGCTAGGCATGGGTGTTCGTGGGCCACGCACAAAACGTCAGGAGGCAGACTATGGCAATCGCATTAAGACTTTCCGAATATCTGGCTGAAAGAGGGGTCCGCTACGAGCTGATCTCGCACCGGCACACCGACAGCAGCACCAATACCGCCGGTGCCGCGCATATTCCGGGGCGGGAGCTGGCCAAAGCGGTGGTATTGCACGATAGCCGGGGCTATGTCATTGCGGTACTACCCGCATCGCACCATGTCGATCTCTCGGCGGTGGCAGACGTCTCCGGCCGCGCACTGTGGCTGGCCTCCGAGTATGAACTCGCGCGTCTGTTCCCGGATTGCGAGCAGGGTGCGGTACCCGCCATCGGCCAGGCCTACGGCTATGAAGTCATCGTCGACGACGACCTGTCCACCTGTCCCGATATCTATGTCGAGGCCGGTGATCACGAGCATGTGATTCATCTCGACGGCACCGCGTTCGACGGCATCATGGCCGGCGCGGCCCACGGCGCCATCAGCCACGCGCATTAGCGAGTCGTCGCGACAGATCGTCGACGGCTGTATCTGACGCCGCAGAGCGCGCGGGGGTGTTTGTGCGCTCGCATTTCAGTGCCCGGGGACGCGAATTGCACGGCTTTTGCGATCCCCGTACACTGCTCTTCGCGCTGCCGGATAAACTCTACGCACGCGCGAACATTTCGTGGCCTTGATTTGGAGATCTGTCATGCGCGTCGCCGTCACCATTTTGTTTGCTGTTTTGTTCGCGGTAGTCACCGCGGCCCATTCCGCCGATACACAGAAGCCTCGCAAGGTTGTCCTGCAACTCACCGACAATAGTCCTGAAAAACAGGTGCTGGTACTCAATGTTGCCGACAACCTGGTCGCGAACTATGGGGATAAAATAACGATCGAAGTGGTGGCCTTCGGGCCGGGCCTGAATCTACTGTTCGAGGAAAATCCCAACGGCGAACGAATCGCAAGCCTGGCCGGGAGCGGGGTCAAATTTTCCGCCTGCCGCAGCACCGTACGCAAGGTCAGCAAGCTGTTGGGCAAGGAAAAGTCACTCAACGAATTCGCCACCGAGGTCAACGGCGGCGCCCAGCGTATTATCGAGCTGGTGCAGGACGGCTATATTTTAGTCCGCCCCTGAATCCTTAACGACCGGCTTCTTCCATGTGTCCGCCAGGGGTGCCTCCAACGGCAACTCAATGTCAGTGAATAGCTGGCTATAGAAATACTGGTAACGGTTGAGCAGGAACGCGACGACGGCCGGGTTACTTTCCAGTTCGGCAACCGCCTCCCACTGAGTGCCGTAGTACTCCGGCTTCGTGCCGAGTTCGATCGCCGCGGCCAATGCGGCCGTCCGTTGCGCGAGATAGGCATCATAGTCTCCCACAGTGCGATTGCGAATGTGTACCGCCAGGCCAATGAGCTGACGCACCTCTGTGGCGGTGATCACCTTGGGGTCGTGCTTCAATACCTCGCGAATGGTCTCGAAAGTGCAGCGGTTCGGGCTGTCGGTGAACATCCACAGGGCGCGCGCGTGCACGATGTTGCGCGCGTAGGGCGTGATGCGGCCATGGGTCTTGATGTGTATCGTCATGGCATAGGCATCCGCCACCGTCTCGCGGCGGAACAGATTGTAATCGCCGCCGAAGGTCTTGAAAGTCTTTGGCGCACCGCCATAAAAATATGAATCGAGACAGTGGTAGGCCTCGTGATCGATGGAAAACTCGAGATGATGGAAATGGTCCAGATAACGGGCCGGATGCACCTTCTGCATCACCTCGTCGGACACATCCAACATGTATTGGGTCGCCTCGTAATCGCTGGCGACAAACACCTCCGGATTAAGCGTGATCACGCATAGATTGGGCCGCCCGACGATACTGTCCTGGCCGACCCGAAACAGGGTCGCCGACACCACGTCCGCGGCGAGAAACCGGCGCAGGCGCTCCAGGGTCACCTCCAGTAACGCCTCGCGCAGCTTGGGGGCATGTTCGTAATCCAGCGCGTCTGCATCACTGCCCAGCAGCGTCATGACCGCGACCATGTCGTCGCGCCAGTCCGCACCACCATCCACGTGAACGAACTGGATGCCGGGATACTTCTCGTTATAGAACTCCAGTTTCTGCTTGATGGTCGCGTCGATCTGCGCGGTGTGGGACCTGCGCTCAGGATCCCTCGACGACGTCACCTCGTGGGCGTGGACCACGGGCGCAGTCAGCAGGCAACCCAGTAGAAAACATGCGCGCAGCATGCGCGGGAAGTTGACCATTGTGCCTGGTTATTCTTGCGGATGCCGGCGGGGCTGGTACATGGCGGCATTGTAACATGCGCGCGGCCTCGCGCCCGCGAAGTCACAAGATACAAGTTTCAAGATGCAAGATACGAGGAATAAGGTTTGATCACACCATCGCCGGGCCCTATCCCCCTGCGACAAGCCGCTGGTTGCTTGTATCTTGGTACTTGTATCTTGTATCTGGGGAAGTGAGTTCCGCGCCCTATCCGATGCAGGCTCGCTGCGGATGCGGTTTGGCAACCGAGAGGCCTCCCTTGCCGCATCCCTGCGGCAGTACAGCACGTCACCAAGTGACGTTGTCCCAACGGAAGCGAGAACCTACGTGGTAGGTTTGAGTCAGTCCATTGCCGTGACTCGCTTTAAGATATAGCAACATGCGTGCCACGTCCTGCATGCCCCCAAATTCAAGGCATTACAACACCAGTGCGGAATATCAATAGCACGATCTGTCGCCGCCCGACGACAATTGCGTGGCTCGGTCTGCTAAGGCATTGAAAAACAGAAGAATCGCGTGTCGCCGGGAGGCGACAATCAAAAAGACAGTTACAAGTTACAAGTTACAAGTTACAAGTTACAGGTTACAGGTTACAGGTTACAGGTTACAGGTTACAAGATATGCCAGGGTTGAAATTCGTCTATGGGCCGGGCCACTTGTATCTTGCAACTTGTATCTTGCAACTTGTATCTTGCAACTTGTATCTTGCAACTTGTATCTTGCAACTTGTATCTTGCAACTTTCGTTGATTAAAACTTCACGTTCCAATCGATACGGAAGCGATTGCCGTCTTCGATGGTGGTAATGCTCTCGGTCAGATACAGACGCGCCACGATGTTCATGTTCTTGCGCGGCACATAGGCCAGCCGCAATTCATGACCCTTCATGTCGCTGGCGCGGGTTTCCACCGCCGAGCCCCAACGCACCCAGTCGTCCTGGGCATAGGAGGAATTCACCGCCAGCGCCTCGATCTCGGCGTAGTAATACGCCCCGAGCCAGTCACCCTTGTCTTTCAGCTTGCCCGCTTTGGCGGACAGGACGAAGCCATCGGTCTCGTTGGCGTTGGCCTGGGTCGCGGGATAGTTCTCGTCGTTACTGATGATATCGGCGCCGAAGGTCAGCGGCAGGCCGCCCCCGGTCTTGGTCTTGAGTTGTGCGCTGCCGACCCAGACGGTGTAATCCCGCGAACCGTTGCCGCGCAATAGCGCGGCACCGTCCGCATCATTGGGGTCGCCGTCGAAGGCGAGCACACCACCGGCCAGGGTCAGGCCGCTGTTACCGGCCTTGCCGCTGTAGACGACCTGGCCGAGCCCCATATTGCCGGAGAACTCCTGCATGCCCACCGGCATGGAGAAGTAACCCACGTTGAATGCCAGCTTGCCGCCGCCGGCATCGGTCTTGAACCCGGCGCCCACGCCTGCCGGCGTGACGTCGTCGTCCAGCACCATCTCGTTTTGTTTCCAGAACGGGATGCTGTTGCGGCCGACCCAGCCCCAACCACCGCCTTTCTTCGCCTTCAGATACCATTTGTCGAAGTTCACGTCCGCGTCACCGGTATCGTTGTCATCGAAATCGACCACCGTGATATGCGGCGACTGATGGCTGTCGTCGGAGCCGGTGCGCAGCCGGAGGCCGAATTTGAGCATGTCGTCGGGCATGTAGTCGAGGCCGAGCCGGGCGCGAATGCGCAGCCGGTTGCGATCGTCGCGGGCGACACCGTTGGCCCGCTGGGAGTCGAAATCCGCTTCCAGACGGGTACGAAAATCGCCGTACACCTTGACCTTGTCGGATTTAAAAATGACCGCATCGGCGACGCCGGCGGAGGTCGCGGTATAAAGCGCCAGCACCACCGCGGCGGTGACCGATCCACTACCGACTCTGCGTGTTTTGGAATTGATTTTCATGGCTCTGCCCTGTCTGTGATGTTGTGAAACCGGATGCCTGTCTAAGGCTGTCTAGTCTGAGAAAACCAGCGCCGACATGGCGCCTTCAAGATACGTTTTGATCCTGGCGTAGTCGTTATAGAGATAGACCACATACACGTCGGCCTTGTTGTTCTTGTGCAAGGCGACGAGCAAGCCTTCCTTGTAGTCCGCCGAAAACTCGGGGTCGACATCGAAGGCCGCGGCCGCCGCCCAGTCGGCATTAAACTTCTCGCGCGCCTGGTCGGCCGAATACTCCTGGCTGGGACTGTGACGCCCGGTGGACAGGCGGTCGGTAATCGAGGTAAACATCAACGGATACAGATGATTGGGCTCCGGTGCGGCACTGTGCGGATCGTCGTATTCGATCTGGACCCGCCCCAGCGGCCGAATCGCGTAGCGGACTTCCAGCTCCTCGCTTTGATGACGCACGGCCCGCTCGTAAGGCAGCACCGGATTCGCCGCCGGTTCGATGTCGCGAAAATCCGCCGCGTCCTGGAACACGACGCCGGCCTCGGCAGTCAACTCTTCGAGCATGGCGGCCGCGGCGTGATCGGCCGCCGCCGCACCCGCCAGAGGTTTCAGTAAGAACACGATCAGCAGCAGGCCAAATATCCTTGCTGTATCGGAGAACAGGGCCTTGCGCTGCGCACTCATGAGGGGTCCGCTTCTTGTCCCTGCGCGGCCGATGCCTGCCATTTCTTCAGTAACTCGTTGGCGGTGTTCTTCCACGCCTCGTTGTCGGTGAGCTCGAGAAAACGCTCCACATCCGCTACGGCCGCCTCCCGGTCTCCTAGAGCATCGTGCACCGCGGCGCGATTGAAATACGGTGCGGCGGCGTGGGGATCGACCGCGATGCAATGGTCAAAGTCGGCAAGAGCCTCATTGTGGTCGCCACTGCTGTAGCGGATGGCGCCGCGATTGAAGCGCGCGGCGATCAAATCCGGTTCCAGCGTAATGGCCTGATCGAGGTCCGCCAGAGCCTCCTCGATGCGGCCGAAGTGCCGGTAGGCCTCGGCCCGGTTGGTCAACAACTGGGCATTGTCCGGTTCCAGCTCCAGCGCGCGCTCGAGATCCCTCAGGGCCGCGCTGACCTGTTCCCGGGCGAGCAGCAGGCTGGCCCGCACCCCGTACAGATCCGCATTTTCGTTGTAGCGGGCGATGGCGCGATTAAGCGTGTCCAGCGCTTCCCGGGGCCGACCTTCGTTCTGATGCTGGAGCGCCACCTGGATCAGCTTTTCCGGGGTCAGGGCGGCGTGAGGATCCTCGGCACCGTGAGGTCCGGCGCGGGACGTGGGTGACGACGGCATGGGCGCCTGGGTTGCGGCCGCCGTAGCGGTATCGCGGGCAGCCTCGGTGGCGGTGCTCCTGTCGCAGGCGACGCTCACCACGATCAAGATCGCGATGAGCGTCGTGCGCACGTACATATCAAACATCAGACGCGATGCGAGCCCTTATTTGCCCTTGCTGGCGGCAAAGGACTGCAGCATCTTGTTCATGAGCTCGATGTGCTGCTCGTCGGTGAGCGTACCCGGCTCGGACACCTTCTGCCACAGCTGATCGTTGGTCATCTCGCGGTGGCAGCCCATGCACAGGCCGGTGCGTTGCATACCGTCGCGCATCTCTTTGGTCAGGGACCGTGACAGCGGCCAGTGGGTGCCCACAGTCTGCACCTGCTCACCTTTATCGTTGACGATGGTCGACCAGTCGAAGTCCATACCGTCGATCTTCGGAATCTGGATCTGATACCGCTTCGGAATCGGCTTGCCGGTCTTCTGATCGATCAGATCCTCGATGATGTTCTCGGTATAACGGGTCTGGAACACACCGCCCGCGATGCCGTAACCCATGGCTTTCGGGTTGTTGTGGCAGCTCTCGCAGGTGCGTGCTTTGCGCTGGGCCGAGTGCGGCTGGACCGGCGCCATGTCGATACCGAGCGGCAAACGTGTCTGGCCGAGCATCTTGGCCTCGTCCTTGGAGCGCGCGGTCTGGTTCAAGGCAATGGTCTTGCCCTGCCGATCGATGACCGTGTAGACCACCTGACAGCCGGGCATCAACGGAGTAACGCGACCCTCGCCGTTGATTCCAAGCACCGGATCCTCCCAACGCAGGTAGGAGCGGGTCTCGAAGGCCTTGCCCGGGCTCTGCACGCCTTTCACGCCGAGGGTGGATTCCGCGGTCTGGCCGTCCGGCGTGCGTTTGTTACCGGAGGCGACCCAGTCGGTATCCTGGTAGGGCTTGCCGTCCTTAATGCTGTAGTTCATCTGCACGTGGCAGCCGTAGCACTGCGGTACCCAGGACGCGTGGCAGGCATAGCATTCCAGGCTGGTGGCATGCTTCTCCACCCGATCCATGGCGACCATGGCATTCGGGCTCTTCCAGGCATCGTCCAGCGCCAACTGCTTCAGCAACGGTACCTCGAAGTCGTTGCCGGTGGCGGAATGCATGATGACCTTCTTGCCGTCCTTGACCACGTTGCCGAACGGGTTACCCCGCGCGGTCTTCAGATAGCCTTCCTTCTTGTCATAACGGGTCGCAAATCCGGCGGTCTCCGCCAGGGGGGCATCCGCCAGCCCGCGGGCCTTGCCGTCGAGCGTCCTGCCGAACTCCTCGCCGTAACCCAGCGTCAGTTCCCAGGGGAACTTGCGCGGCGTGCCGTGGCAGTCCTCGCACTCGATCTCCACCTGGGCCAGGGTGGTGCCGAAGATGTTGCCGTCGCCGTGCATATCCACCGTGGTATGGCAGTCCTGACACAAGATGCCACCGGTGGGATTTTCCTTGCGGCTCTTGATCTGGTGATGCAGATCGTCGGATATAAACAGATACTTTTTGGTGTGCAGCTTGGGCTGCTTCTTGCCGCCCTCGGCGAACGGACTGCCGTAGGGAAACTCCATCAGACCCTGATAGGTCACGCCGATTCGCTTGCCGCGGTTGTGGCAGGAGTTACAGGTCTCCACCGGGATGCCGTTACCCGCCTCACGGGTGCCGTGGATGCGGTGCGACAGCATATGACCCTGCTGCTCCTTATCGATGGTCGGGTCGTTGCCTTCGTAGTAGCCTTCGTTGCTGTAGAGCACGTGACAGGCCGAGCAACCCATGCCCCGGTAGTCGCCGCGTTTCTCGCGCCCGCGCACGCCGACGTGGCAGCGCTGACACTGTTGCCGCTGATAGGTGAAGCCGGCCAGCTTCGGATCCTTTTCAATCTCTTCCACCGACGGCTGCGGCACCATCTTCAACTCGGTGGGGAACTGTTTCGGATGGGCCTTGACCATGGCCGCCATGTAATCCTTGTACTCCTGGGTGCCGATGTTGGGCACCGCGCCGTCGGTGTCCTTCACGTCGTAGTTGCCCCAGGGCACATTATAGTCCTGCACCTCGGGGATGCCCCAGGTGTGCAGGTTGCCCTGAATCTTGCCGGCCTCGGTGTTCATCAGGGATTTTTCCAATCGCTCGTCGTAGCCCTTGTGACAGGCCGACTGGCTGCAGGTGAACTTATTCACCCACAAGCTGCCGGGATCGCGATAGAACATCTGCGGGCCCTGCGCCTGCTTGAGGCTCTCGGGGCTGCCGGTGTGCGCGTCTGCTTTGGTCGTCGCTTTGGGGTTGCCGCCGTGACACAGGACACAGCCGTTGGGATCCCCGTGCGCGGAACTCATGGCCTTGATCTGCGCCATCATGCCACTCTTTGGGTCGCGTATTTCCTTGAGCCCTTCGTGACACGCCAGACAGCCTTTCTCCTCGGCGAGCTTGGCGGAGACGGTATCGTAGGTTTTGGCGAAGGCGGGGGTGGAGAAAAACAGGACGAGCACGAGCAGACCGAGACGTTTCATTCTTTCTCCTCCATCGCAGGAATCATCGGCATGCGATGACCGGCGACATTATTGTTCAGTTGGCCGACTGAGTTACTGCGTAGACTCAGTAACGTGACGAAGGTTACTATAGCTGCGCGGAAAGTTCTTGATCTAGATCAAGTCAAAATCCCTTTATTGCGAGGTGGTTGGCGGCATGCGGAGGGGTCCGTTGCATTAGGCAACGGAAACGAATTTCAACGTAACTATTGAAAAAAAAAGAATTTCGTGGCAACGAACGGCGACGTCCAGTAGCGCGGACCGTAGTCATGCCCTCGCTTGATGCAATGCCAGTAAAACCGAAATCCGGGGACAGACCCAAATCCGTCCGGAAATCCGGGGACAGAAATCCGGGGACAGTACATTTAATTCCGACACGCACCGGATAGTTCGATACACACGAAAAAAATTAAATAAGCTGTCCGCGGAATAGGGACGAGTTCCGAGTGGCGAGGAAGACCGAGTTGCCTGATACCTCGTCCCTCGTGACTTTCTTTTAGGGTATCCGCTTCTGGATCACCACATCGACCGCGGATCCCGCCGCCACGGTCACCGGGGCGACCTCGCCACTCAGATCGCCGGTCTGCGGAATCGCGTTACCGGACTTCGACACCCGCGCGCCGACCCGGACCTTGGGAAAACTCGACAGCTTCATCGCCGGCATCATGGCCATGGAATCGTCCAGCGTCACTTCCAGTGGAAGATCTTTCACCTGGTGGCGTGCCACCGCCAACGGCATGGGCGGCCCTTGCACCGCCTGGGCAAATACGAACACCGTATCCGTGGGTGTCACCGCATTTTCCAGGGCAGGATCCAGTGATACCTTTACCGTAATCGTTGCATTACCGGCAGCCGGGGTTTCCGGCTTCGCGGCGGCTGAAGCTGCTTCCGCCACGGGCTGTCCGAGTTTCTCCTCCGCGCGCGCAATCAGCGAACGCACTTCACCGGCGGACTTGGGATCGTCCGTCAGCTTGGGCAACAACCGTTGCCAGTAGCCGATGGCGGTCTCATATTCCCCCGCCTCGTCCGCTGCCATACCCGCGAGCCAGATCCCGGTGACGTTTTCCGGCTCGAGCGCCAATGCCTTTTGAATCAGCTCTGCCGGCTTGCCGCTCAAGCGCCCACCTTTCGACATGGCCAGGGCATCGGCATAACTCAGCAACACCGCGGGATGGTCGCCGGCCTTGGCGTGCACCTGCTCCAGGGTGCTGACCGCATCCGCATAGCGGCCCGTGGCCATGTAGGCTCGTGCCAGCGTAAACCAGCCGTTGAGGTCGTCGGGCTGCTGTTCCAGCTTTTGCTCGAGACCGGCAATCATCTCGTCGAGGGTGCCCATGGCTCCATGGGGTGATTCCGTCGCCGCGGCGGCAGGCTGGGCGGCGTCCGGATTGATGGCCTGGGGGGCGCCGATCACCAGATAGAGCGCTACCGCAACAACCGGTGTCGCGACAGCGGTGGCGACCGCCGCCCAGCGACTGCCTTTTTCGGGTTCACCTGCCGCCGGTGTCGCTGTCCCGGTCGCTTCCAGATCGGATAACAGGGTTTGTTCCAACTCCTCCCGTTCCGCCGCCAGCTCCTCCGCGCTGATATCCCCGCGAGCGTGCTCCCTCTCCAGTTCCGCCAGTCGCGCACGCGCGATATCGATGTTCTGTCGGTCGCGGTCGGGTCCTGCGGCCGCTTGCCGACGCCACAGCGGCGGCAGCACAAACAACAACGCCCCCGCGATCATGGCCGCGACGATCAACCCGAAAGCGATCATTGGTTATTTTGCTCCGGGGGGTCTTCCAGCAAATTACGGGCGCGGGTATGCGCCTCGTCGGACAGGGGCGCGACCACCTGCCGGCCGCGACGCCGGACCATATTGAGCAACACCACGAGACCGGCGATGAGGATGATGAACGGGCCGGCCCATAGGAAGGCGGTGGTGGCCTTGAACGGTGGCCGGTACAACACGAAGTCCCCGTAACGGGTCACCATGAAATCGGCGATCTCCTGGTCGGTCGCGCCGCGCTTGATCATTTCGTAGGTCTGTTGCCGCAAGTCCTGGGCGAGCTCCGCGTTGGAGTCCGCCAGATTCTGGTTTTGGCACACCAGGCAGCGCAGTTCCGCGATCATCGCTTTATACCGGGCCTCCTGCGCCGGCGTTTCAAATTTGTACACCTCGACCGTGCCGGCGTGGGCCGTCGCCGCAAACATCACGAACAGAGCAAGCAAGACCCGCTTCATGCGTCTGCAGCCTTCAATTCGTTGAGTAACGGTAATACCTTCTCGGTGATGGATTCCGCGGTCATGGGTCCAATGTGTTTGTAACGAATGATGCCGGCCTGATCGATGACAAAAGTCTCCGGCACGCCGTAAACGCCCCAGTCGATACCGACCCGGCCGTCCAGATCGGAGACGCTGAGCGCATAGGGATCGCCGAAATGCTTGAGCCACTCCATGGCATCCGCGCGGTGGTCCTTGTAATTGAGCCCGACAATCTCCGCGCCATGGTCGTTCACCAGGGCCGTGACCACCTCATGCTCCGCGCGACAGGACACGCACCAGGAGGCCCACACGTTGAGCAGCCAGACCTTGCCTTGCATGTCCGCGGGACCGAAGTTCTTCTCCGGCACATGCAATTGAGGCAAGGTGAAGGCCGGCACCGGCTTGTCCACCAATGGCGAGGGCACGATCTTGGGATCGCGAGTCAACCCGATGGCGAGAAAGACCACCAGGGCGATGAAGATGCCCAGGGGAATCAGGAACCGGTTCATGTTATGCCGCCCCGGTGGGCGCGGTGCCGGCGGGTGCGGGCTCTTGCGCACGGCGTGAAGCGAGGCGATAACGCCGATCACTGGCGGCCAACAGACCGCCCACGGCCATGAAAATGGAGCCCAACCAGATCCAGCGCAGGAAAGGCTTCACGTACAGGCGCACACTCCAGGCGCCCTGCGCGTCCAGCGGATCGCCGAGGGCGACGAACAGGTCGCGGGTGAGGCCGGCGTCGATACCGGCCTCGGTCATGGGGCTTCGCTGCACCCGGTAGATGCGTTTCTGCGGCGTCAACACCGCGATCTCGTCACCGTCACGGGTGATGCGAATGCGGCCCTGGTCGGCACGATAGTTTGGCCCTTCGTGTTTTGCCACGCCCTCGAAGCGAAAGTCATAACCGGCCAACGTATAGGTCTCCTGGGGCGCCATGCGCACGTCCTTTTCCTCGCTGTAGATCGAGGTCAGGGTAATGCCAACGATGAATACCGCAATGCCCAGATGCGCCGTGGTCATACCATAGAAACCAAGTGGCGTGCTGCGCAGGCCCTGCCACCCGCGGCCGGCCACCCGTTGATAGAAACCCTGCACTGTGGACAGAACCACCCAGGTCGCCAACACCAGCCCCACCGCCGCCATGGGCACGAAGCGCGGCAACGTGAGCAGCGCGAGCGCGAGACCGATAATGATGCTGGCCCCCGCGGCGACGCGCAGATGCCCAAACAAACGCGCGGGGCTATCTTGTTTCCAACGGCTCATGGCACCGACCCCCACGAACAATGCCAGGGGAATGGTCAGGGGCACGAACACGCTATTGAAATACGGCGGCCCCACCGAAATCTTGCCCAGATTCAACGCATCGAGCACCAGTGGGTACAAGGTGCCGAGCAGAATGCTCACCGTCACCACCACCAGCACCACGTTGTTGAACAGCAGGCCCGTTTCCCGTGAAATCAAGGCGAAGGTACCGGTACTACGAATGCCGGGCGCGCGCCAGGCATACAGGGCCAGCGAACCGCCGACGACAATGCCGAGGAAGATCAGGATGAATACGCCACGGGTGGGATCGGTGGCAAAGGCATGTACTGAGGTCAGCACCCCGGAGCGCACCAGGAAGGTGCCCAACAGACTCAAGGAAAACGCGAAGATTGCCAGCAACAAGGTCCAGGAACGAAACGCGGCGCGCTTCTCCGTCGCCGCCAGAGAATGCATCAACGCGGTGCCCACCAGCCAGGGCATGAACGAAGCGTTTTCCACCGGGTCCCAGAACCACCAGCCACCCCAACCGAGTTCGTAGTAGGCCCACCAGCTGCCCAAGGCGATGCCGATGGTAAGGAACATCCAGGCGATGTTGGTCCAGGGCCGCGACCAGCGCGCCCAGGCGGTATCCAGTCGGCCGCTCAACAAAGCGGCAATGGCGAAGGCAAAGGCGACGGAAAATCCGACGTAGCCCATGTAGAGCATGGGGGGATGAATCGCCAGTCCCGGATCCTGCAACAGGGGATTGAGATCGCGCCCTTCCGCCGGAATCGGAAACTGGCGATCGAAGGGGTTGGAGGTCAACAACATGAACAGCAGGAAGCCGACGCTCACCAGGCCCATGGCGCCCAGCACTCGCGCCACCATGTCCGCGGGCACGCCGCGGCTGAACCAGGTAATCGCGCCAGTCCAGATCGCCAACACCAGGCCCCACAACAGCAGAGAGCCCTCGTGGGCGCCCCACACGGCCGAGAAGCGGTAGATCAGGGGCAAGGCGGTGTTCGAATTGTTCGCCACGTACTTGACCGAGAAGTCGTGCACGATGAACGACCAGGTCAGGCAGATAAACGCCACCAGCATGAACAGGAGTTGTGCCTGCGCCGCCGGCTTCGCCACGGCGACCCACTCGGCGCGACCGCGCGCGGCACCGATCACCGGCAGGGTCATCTGCACCAGCGCCATGCACAGCGCCAGGATGAGGGCGAAATTACCGATCTCGGGAATCACTACTGCACGCTCTCCCGCGCGGCCTTCGCCGCCTTGGCGCTGGCCATGGCGTCGGCGACCTCCGGCGGCATGTAATTCTCGTCATGCTTGGCGAGCACTTCCTCGGCGACGAACACGCCGTCGTCCCGCAACCGGCCCTTGGAGATGATGCCCTGCCCTTCGCGGAACAGGTCCGGCAGGATGCCCGTGTATTGCACGGTCACCACCTTATCCGAATCCGTGAGACCGAACTGCACGGTAAGATCATTACCGGGCCGCTTGACACTGCCGTCCACCACCATGCCACCGAGACGGAACAGATTCTGCGGCGGTGCTTCGCCGGCCACCACCTGCGTGGGAGTGAAGAAAAACATCAGGTTCTCATTGAACGCCCGCAAGGCGAAGGTCACTGCGGTGCCGATACCGGCCACCATGAGCACAATAAGGATGAGACGTTGGCGTCGAATGGGTTTCATCGGGTCTTCTCCTCGCGGCGCAAACGGCGCGCGATACTGCTTAACAATTTGCGGTGCTGGCGCATGGGTACGATCAGACCCAACGCGAGTACCACCAGCGCGATACCGTAGGAGGTCCAGACATAAAAGCCGTAACCGCCCATGTGAAAAAATTCCTGCAAGCTCATGCTATTTCACCAGCTCCGCGACCCAGCGGCTGCTCTGCTCCCGGTCCACCAGCACGTGTCGAACACGTACAAGTAATACGACGACATAATATAATTTGCAGGCCAGGGCCATCAGTAACAAAGGTATCAACATGCTGACATGAATCGACGGCGCATCGAACTTCGTCACCGTGGGACCTTGATGCAGGGTGTTCCACCATTCCACCGAGTAATGAATGATAGGGATATTCACCACGCCCACCAGCGCCAGGATCGCCACCGCCCGGGCCGCGGTGCGCTTGTCTTCCACGGCACCGTACAAGGCTATCACACCGAGATAAAGAAACAGCAGGATCAGCTCCGAGGTGAGCCGCGCGTCCCATACCCACCAGGTGCCCCACATGGGCTTACCCCACAATGACCCCGTGACCAGTGCGAGAAAGGTGAACGCGGCGCCGATGGGCGCACTGCTCACCGCCACCGCCTCCCACAGCTTGATATGCCAGATCAGGCTGATGGCGCCCGCGGTGGCCATGACCATATATATAAAGAGTGACATCCACGCACTCGGCACGTGGATAAAGATGATGCGATAGCTCTCGCCCTGCTGATAATCCGGCGGCGCCAGCACCAGGCCGCCGTACAGCCCGGCCAGCGCCAGGAGTGCCGCGGGCACCGCCAGCCAGGGCACCAGGCGCCCGGCGAAGCCGTAAAAATACGGTGGCGAACTCAAACGATGAAAAAACTGCCACATAACGTTAACTCAGACTCAAACGTAAGGCCGCCGCGGTCGGCAACGGTGCCAAAGCCGCGGCCAGGGCCAGAAGCGCGCCAAGGATAGACAGCTGGGCCGTGGCGGGCAAGCCTGTAGCCGCCATTTCCACCGCATTACTGCCGAATATCAGCACCGGCACGTAGAGGGGTAACACCAGCAAGGCCAGGATCATGCCACCGCGGCGCAGACCCACGGTCAGCCCCACGCCAATGGCCCCTACCAGGCTCAACACCGGCGTACCTATTAACAGGGTCAGAAATAACATCCAGATCACATTCCCGCCGAGGCCCAGAGACACCCCCAGGATCGGCGCCATTAGCAACAGCGGCGCGCCGGTCACCAGCCAATGGGCACTGACCTTTGACAACACCAGCACCGACACCGGGTGGGCGCTCAACAGGAACTGCTCCAGGGAGCCGTCCTCAAAATCGGAGCGGAAGATGCTGTCCAGGGACAACAGCGCCGCCAGCAAGGCCGCGACCCAGATCACCCCCGGCGCCATGGTCTGCAATAAATTGGGGTTGGCGCCGACACCCAGTGGAAACAGGGTGACCACGATGACGAAAAACAACAGCGGATTGACTGCCTCGGCACGCCGCCGGTAGGCGAGCATCAGATCGCGGCGCAGCAAGAACAGAAAGGCCCGTGTCAGCGAACGCTTCATGCGGAAAGATTGATCCGTTGTATTTTCTGATCATGCAAGTTGATGTCATGATGCGAGCTCAACACCACCATGCCGCCCTTTTGCGTGTGTTGCTGCATGAGACGTTCAAACGCGGCGCGGCCCTGCTTGTCCAGGGCGGTAAACGGTTCGTCCAACACCCACAGGGTCGCGTCCGTCACCAGTAGCCGGGCCAGGGCGAGACGGCGGCGCTGGCCGGCGGACAGGTTCTGGGTTAAGACATCGGCGCGGTCCAGCAGTTCCACCTGTGCGAGCGCATCATCGAGGGAAATGTCCGCGGGCTTGCCGAGGGCACGGGCGACGCGAAGGTTTTCGTAAGCAGTGAGATCCGCCTTCACCCCGTCCAGGTGTCCCACGTAGGCAATGTGTTCGTGGAAATCCGCGCCCAATTTCTCGATCGGCGTGCCGCACCAGGTGAGCTGGCCCGCGTCCGCGCGACGGATGCCGGCGATGGTGCGCAACAGGGTGGTCTTGCCGCTGCCGTTGCGGCCTTCGACCAACAGCACTTCATGGGCGTGCAGCCGGAAACTCAGATCCGCAAACAATTCACGGTAATTGCGCTGGCAGCTGAGTGCTTCCGCGGCCAGGTACTGGCCGTTTGAGCTGTCCGGATTCTCCTGCATGTTCAATATGATATATGGATATGGCGGGGCCGCATGGGTGCCGGATATTAACATAGGCCGGCGCCGGATGCCGGATCGGTCCATGGCCGCGAATATGGTCCGACGCGAGGATGCAGAGATTCAGAAGTAACGAGTAACGAGTTACGAGTAACGAGGAATTGATGTCATCGCTCCCGTACCACGCCGTTCCCGACCCTCTTGCCTCGTCACTCGCACCTGATCCCTCGCTGCTTGCTCTTTTGACTTGCATCAAGACAGGATTCCGGCGCTCCGGTATCATTTACCCCAATCCGTCGTTGCGGTCCGGCCGCAACCCGTCGCCCGGAGCGACCTGTCCGAACTCCACCCAAGGAGGTAGCAATCCATGGCTTCGTATGGCATCGAAGACATCCGTAATATCGCACTCGTCGGCCACGCCGGCGCCGGCAAGACCAGCCTGGTCGAGTCCCTGCTGTTTCATGCCGGCGCCATCAAATCCACCGGCAGTGTCGAGAAAGGCACCACGGTCACCGACTACGAACCCGAAGAACAACGTCACCAGCACTCTCTCAACAGCGCCATCGTCGGCCTCGACCACACCGGCGCGCACATCAATATCATCGACACCCCCGGCGCTCCGGACTTCGTCGGCCAGACCCTAAGTGCCGCGCCGGCGGCGGATGCCTTCGCGCTGGTCGTGAATGCGCAACACGGGATCGAATCAATGACGCGCCGGCTTATGGATTGGGCGAAGGAGCACAATTATTGCCGCATGTTGATCGTCAACAAGATTGACGGCGAAGAGGCCAAGCTGCCGCAACTGCTCGAGCAAATCTGCGAAACCTTCGGCAAGGAATGTTTGCCGGTCAACCTGCCCGCCAGTAATGGCGCCGGAGTGCTCGACTGCTTCTTCAATAACGAAGGCGAGGCTGCGTTCTCCTCCATTGCGGAGATGCACACCGCGCTGGTGGACCAGGTGGTCGAGGTGGACGAGGCCTTGATGGAGACCTATCTGGAACAGGGCGATATCGCGCCCGAGCAACTGCACGCGCCGTTTGAGAAAGCGCTGCGGGACGGCCATCTCATCCCGGTGTGCTTCGCCTCCGCCCGTACCGGCATCGGCGTCAAGGAATTGCTGGATGTCTTCGCCAAGCTCATGCCCAACCCCACGGAGGGCACCGCACATCCCCTGATCGATGAGGATCACGATTCCACCCTCGACCCGGATCCGAAAAAGGGCAAGCACGTCCTCGCCCATGTGTTCAAGGTTTCCTATGATCCCTTTGTCGGCAAGCTGGCCATGTTCCGCATCTACCAGGGCAAGATCACCAAGGACAGTCAGCTGTTCATCGACGACCAGCCGAAACCGTTCAAAGTCGGGCATTTGTTCCGCGTCCAGGGCAAGGACTACGCGGAGACCAACGTGGGCGTGGCCGGTGACATCTGCGCTATCGCCAAGATCGACGACGTGCATATCGATGCCATCCTGCACGATTCCCACGACGAGGATCACGTGCACGCGCCGGATGCGGACGTGCCCAAGCCCATGGCCGGGGTCGCGATCGATGCCAAAAGCCGCGGTGACGAACAGAAAATCGCCGACGCCCTGGAAAAACTCGCCGCCGAGGATCCGTGCCTGGAAGTCGAACAGAACGTCAACACCAATGAAACTATCCTGCGTGGTCTCGGGGATCTGCATCTGCGCATCGCGCTTGAGCGTATCAAGGAACGCTACAACGTGGAGGTCGACACCCACACGCCCACAATCGCCTATCGGGAGACCATCAACGCCCCGGCGGAAGGCCATTACCGCCATAAGAAACAAACCGGCGGTGCGGGTCAGTTCGGTGAGGTGTTTCTGCGCATCGAACCCCTGCCCCGCGACTCCGGTTTCGAGTTTGTGAATAAAGTGGTGGGCGGCGTGATTCCCGGCGGCCTGATTCCGGCGGTGGAGAAAGGCGTGCGCCAGGCGATCGCGAAAGGTGCCCTGGCCGGTTTCTCGATCCAGGATGTGCGCGTCACCGTCTACGACGGCAAACACCATTCGGTGGATTCGAACGAAGTCTCTTTTGTGACCGCCGGGCGCAAGGCCTTTCTGAGTGCCTGCGCCAAGGCCAAACCCATGGTACTGGAACCCATCGTCCGCATCGATGTGACCGCACCCAGTAGCAACATGGGGGACATCAGCGGCGACCTGGCCTCACGTCGCGGACGTATCAACGACACCGAAAATCTGAGCAACGGCATGATTAAGGTCAACGCCCAGGTGCCCTTGGCGGAGCTGACCAACTACCAGTCGCGACTGAAATCGATGACTGGCGGCGAAGGTGCCTTCAGCATGGAGCTGGCCAGTTATGAACCGGTGCCGGCCGAGACACAAAAGAAACTCGCCGCCGGATTCAAAGGCGAAAGTGTATAAGACCAGTTACGAGGGACGAGGGACGAGGGACGAGGGATTTTACTTGCAACTTGTATCTTGTAACTTGCAACTTTTTTTGCACATCGACAGTCGCCAGATCGCCGATTAGTCCTGTTCGCTACTTTAGTCCTTCCTTGATCGCCATCGCCAGTTCGCGTAAGCGTCCCGTATCCTTGGCAATGACTTCGTCGCATACGCTGGCGGCCTTTGCGTTTTCACCGGCCACTGCATAGGCACTGCACAGATTCATTTTCAGCGTTAAATTGTCCGGCCTCATTTCTGCCGCCCGCTGCAAGTGCATCAATCCCTCCGCGTAGTCCTTATTGCTGATCAGCGCACCACCCAACACCGCGTAACCACGCCAGTACTCAGGCGCCAACGCCACCACCTTGCGCGCGTAAACAATCGCCATCTGCAGGCGGCCAAGTGCGACTTCCGATTCGCCAATTAGCGTCCATAAATGCGGGTCGTCCGGGCAGCGCTCGAGCGCGTCGAAGGTGTCGTTCTCGACTGCAAACAGGGCCATGACATAGTCTTCCGAACCGCGCGGCTGGGCGACGGCGGCCTCATATTGGGCCACCAGTTCGGCAAATGCATCGGCGCAGGACTCCGACGCGACGCCCGTCAACGGCAATGAGGCGGCAAGAGTGCATAAAAAAATGAAAGCTCGCAATCGATACGGCATGTTCTGAATGCGTCTACGAAAATGATTGACCGACAATCTAGTGCAGTCGCGTCAGATTGTCACGAACCCAAGATATGGACCTCTGCGACGTGTGCGCGGTCGAATCAATTTGTAACTTGTTGGAGAATTTGCGACAATGCTGTCGTAGTTATGGATACAACGTGTTGTAGCCATTCCCCGCCGGTTGCCTTATCGCCTCACGCGCCCGCTTCGCACGACGGAACGGGAGACCTCCAGTGAGCCGTTCCCTCTCACGTCGGCCCGTCGTATTCGGTGAAGTCTTGTTCGACAACTTCCCGGACGGCACCACGGTACTGGGTGGCGCACCCTTCAATGTGGCCTGGCACCTCCAGGCCCTCGGCGCCACACCCTATTTCATCAGCCGCGTCGGTGACGATGACAGTGGTAACAAGGTGCGCGAGATCATGCGCGGTTGGAATATGGATATACGCGGCTTGCAGACGGACCCCGGCCACCCCACCGGCACGGTTCAGGTCAAGCTTGTGAATGGACAGCCGCAATTCACGATCCTGCCGGATCAGGCCTACGATTTCATTGCGCCGGACACGACGCTGGGATCCCTGTCCGACGCGCATGCCCTGCCTCTCCTTTATCACGGTACATTGGCCGCCCGCGCGACCCGTTCTCGTACAACCCTGGATCGGATGCGTGCCGATCACGATCTACCGGTGTTCGTCGACGTGAACCTGCGTGCGCCCTGGTGGGCGCCCTCCGCCGTAGAGGTGACACTGAGCCGCGCCCGCTGGGTTAAATTGAACGACGATGAACTCGCCACCGTCCTCGACAAGCCACTCGACGCCGATTCACTTGCGGCGGACGCCGCGGCCCTGCGCCGACGTAACGACCACGAATTCGTCGTGGTAACCCGGGGTGCCGACGGCGCATTGATTGCAACCGCGGATGGGGTCATCGAATCGCCGGCACCGAAAATAGTAAATCTCGTCGATACCGTCGGCGCCGGCGATGCCTTCAGTGCCGTGATCATTGTGGGCCTGTTGTGCAAATGGGAACCCGCCCTCATGCTGCAGCGCGCTCTCGAATTCGCCGCGGCCATCTGCAGCATCCGTGGCGCCACTACCGAGGACCGCGCGCTTTACGAACGACGACTCGCCGAGTGGCAACCGGAGTTCGCCGATGGCTGAACCACCCGACGAGAGCCCGGGTCTGTACATCGTTCTGGTCAGTATGCATGGCCTGTTGCGCGGCCATGACCTGGAACTCGGGCGCGATGCGGATACCGGCGGTCAGATCAAATATGTCGTCGAATTTGCCCGCGCCCTGGCGGCGCATCCGGATGTGGCGCGGGTCGACCTTTTAACCCGCCAGGTCGTCGACCCGAAAGTGGATGCCGACTACGCAGAACCCGAGGAACCGCTCGCGGAAAACGCCTTCATCATCCGTCTCCCCTGCGGACCGCGCCGCTATTTGCGCAAGGAAGTGCTCTGGCGCTATCTGGATGGATTCATCGACAACGCCCTGCAGCATGTACGCCGCGTCGGGCACACACCCGATGTAGTTCACAGTCACTATGCCGACGGTGGCTATGTCGGTGCCCGCCTGGCCCAGCTGCTCGGCGTGCGGCTTGTTCATACCGGTCATTCACTCGGGCGCGTCAAGCGCCAGCGCCTGCTGGACAAAGGCCTGCGTGAGCAATCGATCGAAAGTCAGTACAACATCAGCCAACGTATCGAGGCCGAGGAGATCGCGCTGGGCAATGCGGCCATGGTGGTGGCGAGCACGGCCCAGGAAGTGGAAGATCAGTATACCCAGTACGAGAACTATCACCCGAAGCGTATGGTCGTGATCCCGCCCGGCGTCGATCTATCCCGCTTTCATCCACCCGGACGACGCAAGGAAAAGACTGTTATCGAGAGCGAGATCAACCGCTTCCTGCACAGCCCAAGCAAGCCGATGATCTTCGCCCTGTCCCGGGCCGATGAGCGCAAGAATATCACCACCCTGGTGCGCGCCTACGGCGAGAACCCGGATCTGCGAGCGGCGGCCAACCTGGTGATCGTCGCAGGAAACCGGGACGATATCCGCTCGATGGAGAAAGGCGCGCGCGCGGTGTTGACCGACCTGATGCTGCTGATGGATCGCTACGACCTGTACGGCGCCCTGGCGATTCCCAAGCAACACGAACCTAATGATGTGCCCGATCTGTTTCGCCTCGCCGCGCGCACCCGGGGCGTCTTCGTCAACCCCGCCCTCACCGAGCCGTTCGGCCTCACACTGATCGAAGCAGCCGCCAGCGGCCTGCCGATCGTGGCTACGGAGGACGGCGGTCCACGCGACATCGTCGGCCATTGCCGGAACGGCGTGCTCATCGACCCGCTCGATGCCGACGCCATGGGCGAGGCCTTGTTGCAGGTGATAAACGACCGTACTGTGTGGCGCCAGCGCGCGAAAAACGGCGTACGCGGCGCGGCCCAGCACTACTCGTGGCCGGGACATGTGCGCAAATACATGAGTGAGCTGAAACGCATTCTCGGCAAGCGGGGCAAAGCGCGGGCACCCGGGGGCAAAAGCCGGTTGCCCAGTGTCGAACGCTTACTGGTTTGCGATATCGACAACACCCTGCTTGGGGACCGCAAGGGTCTGGCAGCGCTGCTGGCGGCATTGGAGCAGCGCGGCGGCAAGATCGGCCTCGGTGTCGCCACCGGGCGCCGCCTCGACAGCACCCTCAAAATTCTCAAGCAATGGCGCGTCCCGACCCCGGATGTGTTGATCACCGCCGTCGGCAGCGAAATTCACTACGGCAACAATCTCGTCGAGGACACCGGCTGGCGGCATCGGCTCGACTATCTGTGGAAGCCGGACGCATTGCGCGAGGCCATGCGCTCGATTCGGGGCGTCAAGTTGCAGCCGAAGAGCGAGCAGCGGCGCTTCAAGCTCAGCTATTTCGTCGATCCGGACAAAGTGCCCCCGATACGGGAAATTATGCGCCACCTGCGGCGACTCGATCTGCATGCCAAACTGATCTATTCGCATCAGGCCTACCTGGATCTGCTGCCGGTACGCGGCTCCAAGGGGCTCGCGGTGCGCTACCTGGCGATGAAATGGGGCATGAATCCGGAGGACCTGCTGGTCACCGGTGATTCCGGCAACGACGAGGAAATGTTGAGTGGAAATACCCTGGGTGTGGTTGTGGGCAACTACAGCCCGGAACTGGAACGGCTGCGCGGGCGGCCGCGTATCTATTTTGCCGCCGCCGAGTACGCCTGGGGCATTCTCGAGGGGCTCGATTACTACAATTTCTTTGGCGATGTACGCATTCCACAGGACGAGACGGTAGCCGGTTGATCGGGGCAACTTGGCTTGCGCCGCGGCCCGCGGCTATGCTTTAGTAATCCCACATCCGTTGACTGTGACCGTCCAATAAAAAGAGGCCCGCCAGTGCCTGAGCCACTCGTCACCGAACCACTGACTCAATATCTGCTCGAACACCGCGAGGACACGTATTCCCTGCTGCGCCGCTACCTGCGCCTGGGCCGGTCGTTTCTCTTGCGCTCCGATCTGTGGGACGAATTTCAGGCCTTTTGCGATACCGACGAGCATCAACACGTCTGTGATACCACGCTCGCGCGCGCCGTGCGGATGGCGCAGGAGGCCGCGCTGGAGGTGCCGTGGGTATATCTAGCGGTACGACCGCGCATTGCCCGCTGGAACTATCTTCGCTTCCACGTGGATACCATGAGTTTCGAGGAGATCACACGCGCCGATTATCTGAAATTCAAGGAGCAGATCGCTAATGGCTCCACACAGCCCGACGAATGGGCCCTGGAGATCGACCTGGAACCCTTCAGTCGCGAGTTCGCCAAGATGAAGGAATCCCGCTCCATCGGTCGCGGTGTCGAATTTCTCAACCGGCGCCTGTCAAGCCGACTATTCGATGAGCTGGGCAAGGGTGATAAACGCCTGCTCGATTTCCTGCGCGTGCATCAGGTGCGCGGCGAGCAGTTGATGCTCAATGACCATATTCAGGACGTAACCGGCCTGCGCCGGGCCGTACGCCATGCGGATGACTATCTCGCGGAGCAACCTCAGGACGCGGCATGGCCAACCGTTGAGCGCCATATGCAGGCGCTCGGTTTCGAGACCGGCTGGGGTGCAACCGTTGCCCGCATGCGCGACACGCTGGGGCTGCTGTCCGATATTCTCGAGGCACCCGATCCCGCGACGCTGGAACAGTTCCTTGGCCGCATTCCAATGATTTTCTCCGTGGCGATCCTCTCGCCTCATGGTTACTTCGGGCAGGCCAACGTCCTCGGTCTGCCGGATACTGGCGGCCAGGTGGTGTACATCCTCGACCAGGTACGCGCCCTCGAACGGGAGATGCGCAAGCGTATCCGCGAGCAGGGTCTGGACATCGAGCCGAGAATTCTCGTGATCACGCGTTTACTGCCGGAGGCCCGGGATACGACGTGTGACCAGCGTATCGAATCGATTGTCGGCACCGAGCATGCCCGCATCCTGCGGGTCCCCTTTCATGACGCCGACGGGCGGGTGGTCCCGCAATGGATATCCCGCTTTGATATCTGGCCCTACCTCGAGCGCTTTGCCGAGGACACCGAACGGGAGATCCTCGCGGAATTGGGCGGGCGCCCGGACCTCATTATCGGTAATTATTCGGACGGAAATCTGGTGGCCTCGCTACTGTCGGAACGTCTGCATGTGACTCAATGTAACATTGCCCATGCTTTGGAAAAGACCAAATATCTACTCTCCGATCTTTATTGGAAGGACAACGAGAATCAGTACCATTTCTCCTGCCAGTTTACGGCTGATCTGATTGCGATGAACACAGCGGACTTCATCATCACGAGCACATATCAGGAAATCGCCGGCAACGACGAGAGTGTCGGCCAGTATGAAAGCTACGGCGCCTTTACCATGCCGGATCTGTACCGCGTGGTGAATGGAATCGATGTCTTCGACCCAAAATTCAATATCGTATCGCCCGGCGCGGATGCAGATGTCTACTTTCCTTACTCGGACAGTCCACGGCGCTTGACCGACCTTCAGGACGAGTTGCGCGACTTGATATACGGTAATAGTCTGAAGAATACGCGCGGCAACATAGGCGATTCCAACAAACCCTTGATCTTTTCCATGGCCCGTCTCGATCGCATCAAGAACATCACGGGCCTGGTCGAATGGTATGCCAACTCGGAGCCGTTACGGGAACAGGCAAACCTGTTGTTGGTCGCCGGCCACACAGATCCTGCCCAGTCCGGCGACGACGAGGAACGCGCGCAGATCGAGATCATGCATCGCCTCATGGATACGCACGGACTCGACGATCAGATGCGTTGGGTCGGACGCCACTTGGAGAAGCGTTTTGCCGGCGAGTTGTACCGTTTCGTCGCCGATGGGAAGGGTGTGTTCGTGCAGCCGGCCCTGTTCGAAGCCTTCGGCCTCACGGTAATCGAAGCCATGGCCTCCGGCCTGCCCACCTTCGCGACCCGCTACGGCGGTCCGCTTGAGATTATCGAGGACGGCGTGTCGGGATTTCATATCGACCCCAACCACGGCGCCGAAAGCGCGGCGCGGCTGGTGGAATTCTTCGCGCACTGCCGAAACGATCCAGGCTATTGGGGTGTGCTTTCGCAGGGCGCGCTCGATCGCGTTCAGGCGCGCTACACCTGGGACTTGTACGCCGAGCGTATGATGACCTTATCGCGGATCTATGGCTTCTGGAAGTATGTGACCAATCTGGAGCGGGCCGAGACCCGTCGCTACCTGCAGATGTTTTACGGCCTGCAGTACCGACCGCTGGCGAACGGGCTGGCGCACTGACCTCGGTCGTCGCAATTCGCATATCTCGCCTCCGTAAGGGATCGTATGCCCAACGCATGGAATTAGCGATACCGTAAACAGCCTTTGCTCGTCACTCGTTACTCGAAACTATTTTTAAACCGGCTTCGCGCGTCCCCAGACCGCAAAGACTGGATCCGCGTGGGGGCGCATGCGGGCGTATTGATCGTCCGCCGGCCGCGCCAGGCCTCGTATGGATTCGGTCTGCAGTCCGGTGAAACCTCCCGATTTGCGGAAATAGTCGATCACCAGGCCAATGCGTTCGAAGGCATGGAGTTCGGGCCAGAGACGAATGGCCTTGGGCGGAAACCACCGATCCGAGAAAGTGACGACAAAATGACCGCCGGGACGCAGCACCCGGGCCACCTCGCGGAAGACATCGAAGGGTTCGATCAGATATTCCACCGATACCGTACACAGCGCGAGATCGAATTCGCTCTTGGTAAACGGCAGTTCGGGTCGCGTGTTGAGGTCATGCACCAGGCGCGCGGATAACTGCTCATTGCGGTCGAGCTCTTCCTCATTCATGCCGAGACCCAACACCTTCAGATCTTCGACATCAGCAGGTAAATGCGAATGCCAGCTGCTCATGAGGTCCAGCACTTTCATGCCCGGCTGCAGGAAGCGCGTGTAGATGTCGGTGACCTGCGCGCGGGCCATCGCATCGATGTGATCGACCAACCGGGGCATGACGTAGAACTGCTCATCTTCGCCGTCATCGATCCGCGCGAAGGGCGTTCCGGCGAAAAAATCCGTATCCCGATCCGGCAGCGCGGCCTGAAATCCCGGGCCGTCATCGGCCAGATCGTGACCGATGTCGCGACAGCGGCCGCTGTGTTCCGCGCGCGCACCCAGGCGCTCGATCACCTGCACATCGACGGTCACGGGAAACTTTGCCAGCGGATGATTCAGGTCGACGCAAAAGACCTCCGGTTCTTCATCGAGGTAGCGAAACGGTCGCCGATCCGCGGGATCGTCCCCCGTCCCGGCCGCCACCAGGCCGCGGGGATAGAAACGTCCGACATGGGGGTCTATTTCCACGCCGGCGGCGATCCGCCGCCTGAACTGCGATCGTTTGAGGGTTCGGACGGCGGATGCGTCAAAACCGCTGACCATGACGCCGGCGGCGAATTCTTCACGTATCGAAACGCCGTGCTCGACGGCCGCGAGCCGGGCTCCCAGCGCGCCCGGAAACGGGTCGCGGCTAAAATCGACTTTGTCGAATACGGAACGATCCCGATGCCGGGCATGTACACTGGCCCAGTCGAGACTGACCTCGACACTCGCCAACTGTGATTTGTGCATCGCAAGCTCCTCCGCCGTGCCGGCGGCCCGGCGCCGCACCGATCGCGCCTGTTTTTGTATCGTTAACTTGATATCCATAACACAGAACTCACGCTTCGGTCCGGGCAAATAGTCTTGTTTCGGGTCCGGGTTTTGGTCCGCACCGCGGGGCTCCCCCGGCGCCCGCGCGGGCCCCAAGTGCATGATGTGAAGCGAAAACTCAGATGGCGCGCCAGCCTGCCTCAAGACGGTGGCGGCAATACCGATAACCAAAATAAGCGCGAAACGTTATTACGACTACGGCAATGCAACGGGGGTGACTGACGTGGATATGCGAGCAAACAGCGAAGAGTGCACGGTCCATTACTATCCGGGTCAGATCGTCCTGACCGGTAACCCCCCGCAAATCCAGCAGGAAGCCCATGTGATCCTGCGCCGCTTTGCCTGCAGCGCCATTCCCTACCGGGTGATCGAGGATCGCGGCACACGCATGGTGTTGGCCCCCATGTCCTGATTAAAACCAGTCGCGAGTAACGAGTTTCGAGTAACGAGGGAAAACACGCGTGCCGGATGGTTCGTCCTCGTCCCTGGCGCCTCGTCCCTCATCCCTTGTCCCTGTAGTTCAGATATCCCGCTCCAGTAGCCTCCGCATCTCCCCGAAACGCGCCTTGGCCTCCTCGTCCACGACGGGATAATGCAGCCCCAGCCGCGCCAGACTCTGCACGAGTATCTCCGCCACGCACATGCGCATGTAGGGCTTGTCGTCCGCCGGAATCGCATACCACGGCGCCCATGGCTTCGACGTCGTCGCCAATGCCTCCTCGTACGCGAGCATATAGTCGTCCCAGTGCTCCCGCTCCCGCACATCGCCTTCGGAGAATTTCCAGTGCTTCTCCGGCTCGTCGATACGCGACAGAAACCGTTGCCGTTGCTCCTCACGCGAGACATTGAGCCAGAACTTGAGTATCACCGTACCGTTACGAGCGAGATGCTTTTCGTGCTCGGCAATCGATTCGAAACGTTGATTCCAGAGCTCCTCTAGCGGACCCAGCTCCGGGACCCGCTGCGCCTTGAGATACTCGGGATGCACGCGTACCACCAGAACCTCTTCGTAATAGCTACGATTGAAGATTCCGATCCGGCCCTGCTCCGGCAGACAGCGCGTGGTACGCCAGAGAAAATCGTGGTCCAGCTCCTCCTTGCTCGGCTGCTTGAAGGAAAATACCTGACAGCCCGCCGGATTGACGCCACTCATCACCGCGCGGATCGTGCCGTCCTTGCCCGCCGCATCCATGGCCTGAAAGATCAGTAACACCGCGTGCCGATCGTGGGCATACAAGATACGCTGCAGGTCGTCGAGTTCCTCAATCAGGCCGTCCAGCCGCTTGCGCGCCTTCTTCTTGCCGGGTGCATCCTCCGGCGGCGCCGTCGGCATGGCCCGGCGCTGAAATGAGCCATCGAATGGCACCCGGTACGGACTCTCTACGGCCTCGAACATACCTACCCTCCCTCGGAAAGTGTTTTTGCTATGAAGCTATTGTAGCGGGCGACTGCCGCCGCTGTCAGATAGCCCGCCTGGGTTGTCCGCAAACGGTCACTCACAGCCCGGCAAAATGAATCCCGCGCGGCGAACCCACCACTGCGCGTAATTGAGCGTCGCGCCGCCGACGCGAAACGACACACGCGAGCCCAATATGACCAGCGCGGACCCCGCTCTGCTTACGCGCTCACTTTTGGTGCGAATGCGCGCGACGCGCACCAATATCTTTCAGTATTGCAGTCAAGTGTGCACCGCAGACAGCCTGCTGAGGCGTGAGTAGTCGCCAGGATCTCGCTGGCCGGGGTTCATGATAAGGTGGTCTCCATCTTGCACGCGAAGTTGATTGCGTCGCGAGATCCTGATCGACACGTGCCAGGGATTTGAGCCAGGACAAATCCGACCCACTGCTTCAAGCCGCGACGCAAACCATATGAACATACTCGATCTCATCGCGCCCACAAAAATCGCCAAACCCGGAATGTACGTTCGCGAGGTGTTCCGAATCTGTGTCGAGGCAGACGTGCCCGGCGTTCCGTTCGAGAATCACGAAGGGCGCATCGTCGGTAAGGTGTCAATCCGGCACATTCTAAAGGAAACCTGTATCCCGGATTTCATGGTGCGTCACTCACACCTGCTGGGTGATAACAGTGAATCCCTGATCATTCCCTGGGACAAAATCGGTGAAGTCCTGAAGTTACGCGTCGACGAATTCGTACTGCCGGACATCGCCATCGCAACACCGGCGACCTCCTTTTCCAAGGCCCTGGCGATCATGGAGAACATGGATACGACCTATCTGTTCGTCATTGACGACGGTGATTATAGAGGCGTCGTCTCGATAACCGGTATCGCCCGGGCCATGCTTGCCAATGTCTAACATGTTTTCGGTTACAACCGATGCAGTAACGATGGAAATGTGGATCGCGGCGGCGATTCTCATCGGCGCCTATATTCTGATCTTCAGTGAGAAACTCCACCGCACCAGCGCGGCGGTCATCGGCGCCGTTGCCATGGTCGGTGTCGGCTTGATGTCCGGTTTTTATTCCCAGGAACTGGCCGTCGCGGCGATCGACGGCAACACCATGATGTTGTTGTTGGCCATGATGATGCTGGTCGCCATGCTGCGTCCCACGGGGGGTCTCGAGTATATTGGTATTCGCCTCGCCCGGTTGGCCGGCGGCGACCCGCGCAAGCTACTCGTCTATCTCTGCCTCGTGGTCAGCATCCTCAGCATGTTCCTCGATAATGTCACCACAGTTATGATCTTCGCGCCGCTCACGGTGCTGATTACCCGGATTCTGAACCTGAACCCGACGCCCTTTCTGGTAGGCGAGGCCATGCTCTCCAATGTCGGCGGCGCCGCGACGTTGGTCGGCGATCCGCCCAACATCATGATCGGCAGCACATCGGGGCTCGATTTCACGGCCTTTCTGACCCACATGGGACCCATGGTCCTGCCCGCGTGGCTGGTAACGATTGCCATACTTCTGGTCATCTTCCGTAAGGAGCTGCGGCCGACCGACGGGCAAGTGCCGGATATCGCGCTTGACGAATCAAAAGCGATCAAGGATATGCCCGGCCTGATACGGGTCTCGCTGGCCCTGGCAGTGGTGATCGTGCTGTTTTTTCTGCACCACCGCCTGCATCTGTATCCCGCTTACGTGGCCTGGTTCGGTGTGGCGATTGCGCTGTTGATCTCACGGACCAATACCGATGACATTTTTGCTTCGGTGGAATGGTCGATCCTGATATTTTTTGCCTCGCTGTTCGTGATTGTCGGCGGCGTGAATGCCTCCGGCTTGCTGGACCTGCTGGGTCGCTCACTGGCGCACGGCGCGCTGGACCCGGATACCCTGCTCTGGAGCGCGCTGGCCCTGATGTGGGTCGCGGCAATCATCAGCGCCCTGGTCGACAACATACCTTTCACGGTCGCTATGCTGCCGATTGTCGCCGGCCTCGAGAGTCAGGGCATCGAGGTGACCGCCTTGTGGTGGGCGTTGGCCATCGGCGTCGGTCTCGGCGGGAATGTTACCCACATTGGCGCCACCGCCAACATCATCTGCATGGCGGAGCTGGAACGCTCCCAGCATCCACACGCCCGCATCAGTCCCCTGCAATGGATGCGCATCGGCTTCCCAGTTCTGCTCCTCAGCCTGGGTGCAGCGAGTGTGGTGTTCGTAATGTTTTTCGATTGGTTTCGCTGAGTGAGCGAACGGGGCCCCTAGATCGGCCCAAACTGTTCGACGGCGATGCGGTGCTGCATACGGGCAATGATATTGGTGTTCGATACCGCCAACAGGCGTCGGGCGACAAACCCCGGCAGCATCATGCCGTCTATCTGTACTGCCAGATCGACGAGACAGCGGTAGTCGTCTTCTTCGCGCAGCGCCCATGCCACCCGCATGTTCTTGAATGGCCCCTGCCGGCATTGAATGCTTAACTCCGTGTAGGGTTCCAGGGTGGCAATCGAGGAGACATGCCAACACCACGGCCCGATACAGAATTCCTGTTCAACCTCCCACTGCCTTTGCTGTCGGTTGGCGATACGTGCGCGCTTCCAGCCCGGCAGAAATTCCGGATAGCGTTCGATATCCGAAATGACTCCAAACATCTCTTTCGCCGAATGACCGACCAGCTGTTGCTCGTGATACACAAACACCGTCAGAACCCCGCCTTATCCCTTCATGAGAAAAAGTTTGGGTAGATCTGCGCGCGAGATCAGCCCCGCGACCCGTGCATCATCATCAGTGATGACAATGCGTTTGATCTTGTTGCGATCCATGATCTCGATTGCCCTTTGCAGCGAATCGTCCGGCTTGAGCGTATAGGGATCGCTGGTCATCAGGTCATCGACGATCGTACCCATCGGCCTGCTGGCGCGGCGGCGGCGAATAATGGTCTGAAACATGTCCTGCACCAGGGAATGCGCCTCGACATTCATCGCCGACAAAAAGTCAGCTTCGGTGATAATCCCTACGAGCTTGTCGTCGACATCCACCACCGGTAGACCGCTGACATTGTGCTTCGACATGAGCTGCGCCGCCTCGGTCAAGGGCGCGCCTTGTTTGATGGTCACGACCTCGGATGTCATCGCCTCCTCGATACGCATGGCACGGGCATGCCGAACCGCCGGCGTCTTGCTCAGATCCTTGCCGAGGAAATTCATGTGCGAGGGCAGCATGGGTACATGGGGGAGATACCCGGGCAACAGCATATTCCAGTACACCCAGTCGAAGGTCATCTTGCCCATGTGGTTGATGTAGCTCTCCTTGAGCAGGCTGAACGGTCCGATTCCCGGTGTCGGGAAGGAGCCCGGGATGGGTTCCATGTCGTAATTGAAATCGATCAACATGGCCTTGTGGTAGCCCGTCTCGATAAAGCAGTTGGCGTGGCCGTCAAAGGTTGGTTGCGCCTTTTCGCCTTTGATCTCCCGCAACAGATTGTTGACCACGGTCTCCGCCTCGAAATGGGTCACCGAACCCGCCTTCGATGTCGCCACATTGGAGTTGTCACCGATCACGAACATCCGCTCGGTCTTACGTGACTTCAGGGTGCGTGGATCGGTCAACAGATAGCCGGTACCGTCGCCGAGGCCGGATTCCTCGACCACCGCCGGCCCCAGGTTGGGTGGCACCACACATAAAAGATCGTATTCGAGCGATCCCCCTTCGAGGGAATGCATCACTTTATTGTCCGCGTCGACACTCTCCAGGGCGAAGTTAGGCGCAACATTGATATTTTTCTCACGCGCCAGTTTTGACAGAACGCTGTTGGCAATCGGCTTGGTGAACGCGCCGCTGAAGGGCGTCACCAGCGTGATATCGATCTTGTCGCGGATCCCGCGTTGGCTAAAATAATAATCTGCGAGAAACGCAAATTCGATGGGCGCCACCGGGCACTTGATCGGCATGTCCGCGATATCAATGACCAGATGCCCCTCGTTCATGGCTTCCAGTGGCGCCTGCATTTTCAGCGCATCGTCAAGGCGGTAGAACGTATGCACGTCGCGGCCCCAGGCCTCCTCGAGGCCGCCAATCTCTTCCGGCGCAATGTGGCATCCCAGGCTGCTCACCAGCCAGTCGTAAGCATAAGAACCGTCCGTGGTCTCGACCTTGCGCTGCTCATGATCGATAAGGGTAATTTCCGCTTTGACAAAGCGGACCTTCTCCGGCAATGGGCGCGAGATGGGTCGCGCAATATCGGTGGCGTCTTTATAGCCGTACAGGCCAAACGGGATAAATAGAAGACCGGGCTGGTAGAGATGCTGCTCGGCCTTGTCGATAATCGTGATCTGCCATTCCTTCAGATCGAGCTCGCTCTGGAGCATATTGGCAATCAGCGCGCCGCCGGTGCCGGCGCCGAGGATAACGATACTTTTCATGATTTGCTTACCTGATCGAAGAATCCGGATTGAATTGTTTTGCAAGTGATGTACACGCCACACAGCATCCTTACGAGCTGAGCAATATGTATGCCATGGCGAATTAGCGGCGTGTGATTGTGCGCTGGCATGGATCATGCACCCCGCTCCGCAGCAAATGGCTCGGCGGCGGCGGCCCACGGATCGTGCCGTCACAACCGGGTGAGGCTATCACAAGCCGCAGTGTAGCGGCGGATATTCGGTCGTTGCTGGCGAAACGGTAAGACTTGTACGCAAATCGTCGTTACCGGGGCGGTCACGATATGACAAATACCCGCATAAAGTAGCGAGAATTGCTGGCACAACCGCGTTTCACCGGTTGCCCGGGAGCGCAAAAGTATGCACCATCCGCGCGCAGTAGTTTTCTTGTTTGCACTGAAATGATTCAGAGGCATGGGCCCCGGTGGCCGGTCCGATGGTATGTACGTAAAAATTAAAAGGGGTCTGGACGTGCCGCTTGCGGGCGCCCCCCAACAACGCATCGAGCAAGCCAACGCGGTGTCGTCCGTCGGGGTTCTCGGCCGCGATTACCCGGAGTTAAGGCCGCGCCTGCAGGTCGCGGTCGGCGACCGTGTGAAGCTGGGTCAGACACTGTTCACGGATGCGAATCGCGCAAGCGTGCGTGTCACCGCCCCGGCGGCGGGAACCGTAACCGAAATCACGCGGCGCGCACGCCGTGCACTGGGCGTCATCAAGATCGAAATCGACGGCGACGCGGAGGAGACCTTTACAGCCTTTCCCGGCGCCGCGACATTGGACCGGGCGCAGGTGCGTGAACAGCTGCTTGTTTCCGGGCTGTGGACCGCGCTGCGTGCACGTCCCTTCAGCAAGATCCCGGATCCCGAGAGCGAACCCTATGCCATTTTCGTCACCGCCATGGATACCGCACCGTTGGCTGCGCGTCCGGAACACATCATCGCCGAGTCCGTAACTGAGTTCGAGCATGGACTGCTGGTGCTCACGCAATTGACCGCCGGCAAGGTGCACGTTTGCCGGGCGCCGGGGGCAGCGATTCCGCAGCCGGACCACGCACGGATCGAGACGCATGAGTTCGCGGGATCTCATCCGGCCGGCCTGGTCGGCACCCACATCCACCACCTGGCACCGGTGGGACCGAAACGCAGTGTCTGGCACCTGGGCTACCAGGACGTCATCGCCATAGGCCACCTGTTCGCCCACGGCCGCTTGAATCCCGCGCGGGTGATCTCGCTGGCCGGACCCATGGTCATGAACCCGCGTCTGCTGCGCACGCGGCTCGGCGCCAGCAGCGAAGAACTGGTCGCGGGTGAGTTGAACAGCGGCCAGTGCCGCGTGATCTCAGGTTCTGTGCTGGGCGGTCGCCAGGCCGCGGGTTGGGGTGCCTATCTCGGTCGCTACCATCAACAACTCGCGGTGCTGCCCGACGCACCGCAGCGTGAGTTCCTCGGCTGGCTGGCGCCGGGGTCCAACAAGTTTTCCGCCGCCAACGTCTTGCTGTCCAGTATTTTCAAAAAGCGTGCGTACTGGATGACCACGGCACAGAACGGCAGTCCGCGGGCCATGGTACCCATCGGCGCCTATGAGCGGGTTCTGCCGATCGACACCCTGGCAACCCAATTACTGCGCGCACTGCTGGTGCGCGATATCGACACGGCGCAGGGGCTTGGTGCGCTGGAGCTCGATGAGGAAGATGTTGCGCTGTGTTCGTTCGTCTGTCCCAGCAAATATGACTACGGCCCCGTGTTGCGGGAAACCCTGCAGCTGATCGAGAAGGAAATTTGATGCGATTCCTGCGCCGCAGTCTGGACCGTATGCATCCCCTGTTCGCCCGCGGCGGTCGCTTCGAACAATACAGCGCCCTCTATGAGATGGTCGACACACTGCTGTTCACGCCGGCGGACACGACGCGCAGCGCACCTCATGTGCGCGACGCCATCGATCTCAAGCGGGTCATGATCTACGTCGTGCTGGCGAGCACGCCGGCGGTGGCAATCGGCGTCTACAATGTCGGTCTACAGGCCAACCTGGGCCTGCAGGAACTCGGTCTGGCCGCAGCCACCGGCTGGCGCGCCTGGGTGCTGCAGGCAATCGGCATTGGCTACGACCCGGACAGCGTGGTCGCATGCGTGACCCATGGCCTGTTGTATTTCCTGCCGATCTATATCGTCACCCTCGCCGCGGGCGGACTGTGGGAAGTCCTGTTCGCGTTGGTGCGCAACCACGAGGTCAACGAAGGCTTCCTGGTCACCTCCTGGTTGTTCGCCGCCACCCTGCCGGCGAGCATCCCCTTGTGGCAAGTGGCGCTGGGTATTTCCTTCGGCGTGGTCATCGGCAAGGAGGTGTTCGGCGGTACCGGCAAGAATTTTCTCAACCCGGCGCTTACCGGGCGCGCGTTCCTGTTTTTCGCCTACCCGGCGCAGATCTCCGGTGATGCGGTGTGGGTGCCCGTGGACTCCTACTCCGGCGCCACGCCCCTGGCGCAGGCCTCTAGCGGCGGCGTCGAGGCCATCACCTCCGCCGGCATCAGCTGGGGCGACGCCTTTATCGGCACCATTCAGGGCTCCGTCGGCGAGGTCTCGGCCCTCGCCTGCCTGCTCGGCGGCGCCTTTCTGATCGCCGCCGGCATTGCTTCCGGACGCATCGTCGCCGGCGTCTTCCTCGGCATGGTGGCGACGACGCTGCTGATGAATGCCGTCGCCCCCGCGGAGACATCGATCTTCGCCCTGCCCTGGTACTGGCACCTGGTGCTGGGCGGTTTTGCCTTCGGCATGATGTTCATGGCCACCGATCCGGTCTCGGCGACCATGACCCGGGCCGGCATGTGGATCTATGGTGCGTTGATCGGCTTCGTCGCCGTCCTCATCCGCGTGGTCAATCCCGCCTACCCGGAAGGCATGATGCTGGCAATCCTGTTCGGCAACGTGTTCGCACCCCTGATCGATCATTTCGTGGTGCGGGCCCACATACGCAAACGTCGCTTGCGGGACGGTTATGAGCAGTAAGACAAACACTTCACTGTGGGCGCGCTGGCGGAACCTGTCCAACGACAGCCCGACCAAGATCGTGGTGGTGGCGGTAGGCGTGTGCCTGGCGTGTTCGATCCTGGTGTCCAGCGCCGCGGTGTTGCTGAAGCCCCGGCAACAGGAAAACGAGGCACAAGCGCGGCAACAGGAAATCCTCAAAGTGGCCGGCCTGTACCGCGCCGACGCGGATATGGAGACCCTCTTCGAGGCCATCGAAACGCGCTACGTGGATCTGGTCAGCGGCGATTATATCGCCGCGAATGACGTGCCGACACCGACAGTCCTCACCCTGGCAAGAGAACATGACATCGCCGGCATCGGTAAGCACCCGCGCCATGTACCGATCTATCACGTGTATGAAAACGATGTCCTCGCAACCCTGATCCTGCCGCTGATCGGCAAGGGGTTGTGGTCCACGATCCATGGCTTCGTCGCCCTGGCGGCGGACGGCAATACCGTCAAGGCGATTTCATTCTACGATCATGCGGAAACCCCGGGCCTGGGCTCGGAGATCAGCAGCCCGGACTGGCAGGCCAAGTGGCAGGGCAAAAAGATCGTCGGCATGCACGGTCATATGCAGATTCGGGTCATCAAGGGACAAGTCGATCCCGCGTCGCATCACGCCGACTACGAAATCGACGGGCTGTCCGGGGCCACCCTGACCGCCAACGGCGTCACAAACATGGTTCACTACTGGCTCGGCGAACACGGCTTCGGGCCGTTTCTTGCCCGTGTGCGCGTAAGCGGACCGGAGGGAGGCTGAATGGACAAGCAATCGAAACAGGCGCTGTTTGAACCCGTCGTCGACAACAACCCGATTACACTGCAGATCCTCGGCATCTGTTCCGCGCTCGCGGTCACCACCCAACTGGCCCCGGCCCTGATCATGTGCCTGGCGCTGAGCTTCGTGCTGGTCGGCTCGAGCGTGATCATCAGCTCCATTCGCAAGGACATCCCGACCAATATCCGCATCATCGTGTTCATGACCATCATCGCCTCGCTGGTGATCGTCGTGGACCAGGTCTTGCGCGCCTACGCCTTCGAGCTGAGCAAACAGCTGTCCGTGTTCGTCGGGTTGATCATCACCAACTGCATCGTGCTCGGGCGCGCGGAGGCCTACGCGACCCAAAATGCGGTGTGGCCCAGCTTCCTCGATGCGGTGGGTCACAGCATGGGCTACAGCATCATCCTGATCATCGTCGCGGCGGTGCGCGAACTGTTCGGCTCCGGCAGAGAACCTGGCGCTGGCGTTCTTTCTCGGCATGTGCACCTTCCTCGCCGTATCCAAGCGCGTCGACACCGCCATCGGCCTGGGCGCCGCGGTCATCGTCGTGCAGGGACTCACGGTGCCGCTCAACAACCTGATCTACCGTTTCCTGTTGCAGGACGGCGCTCTGGCTTGGGCCGGACTGCCGGAGGTCGATCTGAGCTTTCTCGGTTTGGTGACCTACATCGGTGTCATCGCCGCGTTCGTACAGATCCTGGAAATGACCCTGGATCGCTACTTTCCCGTGTTGCACAACGCGCTCGGCATCTTCCTGCCGTTGATCACCGTGAACTGCGCCATCCTCGGCGGCTCGCTGTTCATGGTCGAGCGCAACTACGGCCTCGGCGAGAGTGTGGTCTACGGGTTGGGCAGTGGCTTCGGCTGGGCGCTGGCGATTGCCGCACTGGCCGGCATCCGCGAGAAACTGAAATACAGCGATGTACCCGATGGCCTGCAGGGCCTGGGCATCACGTTTATCGCCGTCGGCCTGATGTCGTTGGCGTTCATGGGCTTTTCCGGAATCCAGTTGTGAGCCAGAAACATGCTTGAGATTGCCCTGGGTGTGGTGATGTTCACCGCTATCGTGCTGGTACTGGTGTTTGTCATACTGGTGGCGCGCGGTTTTCTGATTCCCTCGGGACTGGTGAACATTCGCATCAACGAAGAACGCACCGTGAAGTCCGGTGCCGGCATCAAGCTGCTCAACGCGTTGGCGGGTTCGGAATTGTTCCTGCCGTCGGCCTGTGGTGGCGGCGGCACCTGCGGTCAGTGTCGCCTAAAGATACTCGCCGGCGGTGGCGCCATCCTGCCCACCGAGACGGCGCACATCAACCGACGCGAAGCCGCCGAGGGCACGCGACTCGCCTGCCAGGTGACGATCAAACAGGATCTCGACGTCGAAGTCCCCCGCGAAGTCTTCGGTGTGCGCAAATGGACCTGCAAGGTCCGATCCAACCGCAACGTGGCGACCTTTATAAAGGAATTGATACTGGAACTGCCGGTCGGTGAGAGTGTGGATTTTCGCGCCGGCGGTTACATCCAGATCGAATGTCCACCCCATGTGGCGCGCTATCAGGATTTCGATGTGGATGAACCGTTTCGCCCCGATTGGGACCGGTTCAATCTGTGGCGCTACGTGTCAGACGTCAACGAGGAAACCTCGCGCGCGTATTCGATGGCGAATTATCCGGACGAGAAAGGCATTATCATGCTCAATGTGCGTATCGCCACGCCGCCGCCCAGCAACCCCGATGCGCCGCCCGGCGTGATGTCATCCTTCATCTTCGGGCTCAAGCCGGGCGACGATGTAGTCATCTCGGGCCCCTATGGCGAGTTCTTTGCAAAAGAGACCGGCGCGGAAATGATATTTGTCGGCGGCGGCGCCGGTATGGCGCCCATGCGAGCGCATATCTTCGACCAGTTGAAACGGCTTGATACACGGCGCAAGATGAGCTTCTGGTACGGTGCGCGCAGCCGTAAGGAAATGTTTTATTCCGAGGACTTTGACGCCCTGCAGGCGAGTCACGACAATTTTCGCTGGCACGTCGCCTTGTCCGATCCGCAACCGGAGGATCATTGGGAGGGTTATACCGGCTTCATTCACGAGGTCCTGCTGGAACACTACCTGGCGGAGCATCCGGAACCGGAAAACTGTGAATACTATCTCTGCGGTCCGCCGATGATGGCGGCCGCGGTGATCAAGATGCTCGAGAATCTCGGCGTCGAACGTGAGAATATTCTCATGGACGACTTTGGCGGCTAGCGGACTGATGACGATTTTTCTGATTACTTTCGCAATCTTTGCCCTGATGGCGCTGGGCCTTGGCTTGGGGTTGTTGTTCGGCCGCGCCCGCATCAGTGGCAGCTGCGGGGGGCTCAATCGCATCCCCGGCCTGGAAGGATCGTGCTCCGGCGCCTGCGCCGGTAAAGCGTGTCCACGCAAACAAAAATGACGCCAGAAAAGGGGACATTCTACTTATTCCAGGCCAAGAAGTTCTTGTCGCCTAGGTCCGAAATCGAGATCAGTAGAATGTCCCCTTTTTCTTTTTCCCGGGAGATCTCATGAATAAGCCGGCGTCGGTGCAGGATTACATGGCGGCCAGCCTGGTTACGTTTACTCCGGACATGGACGTAATGGAGGCCATTGGCTTGCTGGTAAAGAATCGTATTTCCGGGGCTCCGGTGCTGGACGCGCGTGGAAACCTGATTGGCATGCTGTCGGAGAAGGATTGTCTCAAGGTAGCCCTGGATGCAGGTTACTATGGTGAATGGGGCGGCCGCGTGGCGGAATACATGAGTGAATCGGTACAAACCGTCGCCGCGGAAACCAGTATTCTCGATGTGGCCCGCGAATTCGCGCAAGGCCGCTACCGGCGGTTCCCAGTGCTCAAGGACAATCGCCTCGTCGGCCAGATCAGCCGCCGCGATATACTCAAGGCCCTGCAGGATCTCGGCAAGTCCTGAGCGATCGTAAGCGAAAGGAGATTCTGTTATGCGTTTCGAACAGACCCACGAGATCCTCGATCACATTCGCGACTATCATCGGTCGCTGTCGCACTGCTATGACGCTCTCGAGGAAAAGGCGGGACGTCGTCAGGTAAAACTCATGCTGGACTATCTGGCTGACCGCGAACGGGAGCTGGCCGACGCGATCAACCAGTTCAAGGAAAAGGCCGAACCGGATGTCCTGGACGCCTGGTTCCAGTTTGCCGACGAGAACCGCCATCTAGAACTCGCCTGCCCCGTCATCGATCTGGAGGCGGACATGGACGTGAATGACATTCTGGCCCTCGCCCAGGAGGCGCATGACTGCCTCACCAGGGCATTCGGCGAAATCGCCGCAAACTGTGAAACACCCGAGGTGCGTGACGTCTTCAATCAGCTGAGTGCACAAGGCGAGACACAGTGGAAAGCATTGGTGCGCGACGCGGAACAGCTTTCCGACTGGTAGGATAAACACAGTTACGAGGAACGAAAAAGAAAAAAGGGGACATTCTACTTTTTTCGTTGCGGCACAAGGGGACCGTACCTTGATAAGAGAAAAGTAGAATGTTCCCTTTTTTCTCGCCCTTTGGTCTCTTATCCCTCGGCCTAAAGATCCAGCGACCGCGGCCGATATCCCTTGCGGGACCCCGCTATATGGCCGTACCCCGCCACGCAAGGATTTCAGCATGCCGTTAAAACGCGTCGACACCAAAGACCTCGAACTCGGAATGGTCGTTTCCCGCCTGGATCGGCCCTGGCGTGAGACCTCGTTCTTGCTGCAGGGATTCCAGATTCAGGATGAAGCGGAGCTGGAAGAGCTGCGGGAGCAGTGTCGCCATGTGTTTATCCTCGTTGCCGACGAGGAAATCGAGATCTCCGTGGAGATGCGCAAACCGGTTAAGGCGCAGGACATCTCGAGTGAGATCGGTCAGGCCCATTACCAGGTCACGACTGCGTTCGAGGACGAAGTCTCGGCGGCACGAAAATCTCATAACCAGGTCGCCGACCTGGTCGCCGAAATCGCCGCCGTGCTCGACGCCGACAAGCAGCTCGATTTGCCGAAGGTGGAACGGTCCGTCGACGTCATGGTCGGCAGCATCGAACGAAATCCCGATGCCTTTCTCTGGCTGAGTCGCATCAAGAAGTTCGACTCCGAAGCTTATCGGCAGTCGCTGAGTGCATCGGTCTGGGCGGCGACGTTTGGCCGCCACCTGGGCCTGAAGGAAGACCGGCTCAAGGACCTGGCGACCGGCGCACTGCTCATGGACGTGGGTTATACGGCGCTGCCCAAGGGACTGTTGAACAAGACAGGTCGTCTGTCCAACGAGGAATGGGAGCTGGTCAAATCCCATGTTATGAAGAGTATGCGGATACTGGGGCGCACGCCCGGCCTCTCCAATGACGTGCTTGCGATGGTGGCCACCCACCACGAGCGGTTGGACGGCAGCGGTTACCCCGAGGGCTTGAAGGCGGCGTCGATCCCCTTGTCCGGTCAGATTGCCGGCATCGTCGATTTCTATACCGCGACCACCATTCCGCGCCCCTACTCCAAACCGATATCGCCCTCGAGCGCCTTGCAGATGTTATACCGGCAGCGCGGCCAATACTTTCAGGAGCACCTGGTCGATGCGTTCATCCAGGCGCTGAGCACCTACCCCACCGGTTCCCTGGTGGAGTTGAGCAGCGGCGCAGTCGCCATTGTCAGCGCACAAAATCCCGGTTGGCGCCTGCGGCCCAAGCTGATCCTCCTGCTCGATGCCGATAAACAGTCGTACGGTACCTTCCCGAGCATCAATCTGCTCGACCAGACCCACGATGACCGTGGCCAGCCGCTGCATATCACCAAGACCCTGGCGGAAGGCGAATACGGACTCGACATCGAGGAGCTGTCCCTGTAACGGGAATCAGGGAATTTGCGAATGGCCACGGGAGCTTCAGCGGAGAGGCTCAATGGGTCAGAGCCCTTGAGCTTGTGGCGAACTACCTTGTCGCCGCCGGCCTCAACCTCAAGACTCGGGTGATGCGCCCGCCCTGCATACACACCGCGCAGTAGCTGCCGTCGCGCATCTGGAACAGGCGCGATCGACTTAGCGGTATCGGTCGGCCGTCCCGACCCAACACGCTGACCTCATAGGCACCCACCTCGTCGCCCTGTGCAGTGCGCACCGAGGTCGGCTTAATGAGAATGGTCTCACCCGTCTTGGTTTGCTTCGCGCCGCGGCTGTAATCGCTGCTCATGGCGATATTGGGATAAGGAATCGGCACCGGGCCGCCCGGCGTCGGTGTCTTGCAGACATCAGGAAACGCCACCGCCAGCCCGCGACTGTCCTTGAACACGCCCACCGTCTGATTAATGCTGACCGGCGGCGCCGCCAGGACGGTACCGATGACCAACAACAGCATCAGTCCGACTATCGTTTTGAGATGGCCACATCTCATCTCGGGTTCACCTAGTCATCCTCTTCCGGCTCCGCCCGCTCCGCGGCGACATAGGGAATCTGCTGGTAGTGGCTCGCCGGTTGGCCGCAAATGGGGCAAACGTTCTCGGGCGCCTCGACCAACGTGGAGCCGCAGATCTGGCACACGTGATAGTCGACGAACTCACCCTCGATATGGGCGATGAGAAACTTGAACCATTTCTGCGCCGCGTCCTGCATGCGGCCCAGCAGTTTGCGGTGTTGCTTTTCCGCCTGCCATGCCCAGGTCATGTTGTCGATCGCCGCCTGATGGTTCTCTGGCTTGATGCGTGCCACGAGGGTCGGGTACTCGCGGTCAATCTCGTCCGCCTCCACCGCGGTAGCATGCACGATATTAGCTTTCGTGTTCGCCACCCTGGGCCGCGGCTGTACGGCGGCGGCCTTAACGCCAAGTTCATCGAGAATGCGTTTGAAGTTACGCGCGTGTATGGCCTCGGAGGCGGCCAGGGATTTGAACAAGTAGGCGACGTTGGGATAGCCGTCCGCCAGGGCGCGGTTCGAATACGCGCCGTAGGCCACGTGCGCCGTGATCTCGTCCTGATAACGTTCGTTAAGCGCGCTCACCGTCTCCGGCTGAGTCGCGTCTGCGGCAAACACGGCCGCGCCCCAGAGTCCCAGGAGTACCCCGATCAGCAGTGCCCGCACAATGCTCGCGAACCCATATGCCATGGAAGTCACCTCGAACGAACAACTGGCGATCCGGCACGATCGCCATATTTCGCTCTAGCTCTGCCAGTCCATTTCTAAATTCAAGCACTAATCGCGGCCCGGGGCTTTGATCTTGGGCAAGCGCGCGGCGAACGCGCTTACCTGAAGCTCTGATGCACGAAACGAGGCGGCGTGCAGGCGCGAATCCCTACCACCCGTCGGGCGGTTCCCTCAATCCGGCGCTTTTGCTTTGAATTCCCTGTAACCGGCTGCTAAATAAAACGTTATACGCCCGTATTGTTGGCATCGGGCCCGCATCGCTTATGAATTCTCACGACACCGCACCGGCGCGCCGGCGCTTTCTCGGCTTGCTCAACGGCAACACCGCCAACGTGAGTGGCAGCTACGATCTGGATGCCTTCACCTCGGGCCGCAGCGGCAGCATGGGCATGGTGAGCAAGAGCTGTAGCGGCAGCGACGCGCACCTGGACGCTGCCACTTTCCTTGCGGGCAGCAACGCCACCTGCACCGCCACCACCCACATGGGGCTGGGCCGCCGCGTCACCGTCGACGACGGCGCGAGCGTCGAGCTGGACGCCCCGGAAGTGTATCTGGCGCCGGGCTTTTCGGTTTCAAATGGCGGCACGCTGAAAGTGCACTGACCAAAAATAAATCACTTCGACCCCTTTAATTCCCTTGCCGCCGTATATTTCGGTATTGCGGTTTGGTTTCCCGGTATCTCCGCCGCCGTTCAGTCCTTGTTGAGGATGATCGGGAACAGCTTGGTGTTCTCCAGGTTGATGCGCTCGTCGACCAGACGGAAAACCTCCCGGGTCTCGTCCAGGAAGGTATCGTTGGCCTCTTGTTCGCCGGAGATCACGCCGGGGGTCTGGCACCAGCGCTTGATATAAGTCGAGAGGATCTTCTTCAGTGCGTGGGTGTTGGCCAGGAACTGGTCGGCCACGTCATTGACGCTCTTGTCGCGGTGGCCGAGCAACTCGGAGTAGACCGCCCGGTCCTCGTGCAACAGGTGAGCCCAGATCTTGTCGCGAAAGCGGGTCATCAGGTCACAGAACACCGGATTTTCACGCAGGTCGCTATGATCCACGAGAATACGCAGGATCGCACTGAGGTGCACGATCTCCTGATTCTCTTTACCGAAATCTGTCACATCTACCATCTGCCACTCTCCCGTCTGTTCATCATACTGGTGTGCGTCTGCGACAACGTAAACCGTGTCAGGAAACGATTGTTCCCGATATTAGCAAAATTCTTCTCGGAGCCCGATTCTTCTAATCGAAGAACTCGGCTTTGTGTTGAATGTCGCGCGCCAAATCCGTCAAGTGGCCGGCGATCTTTTCCATGCTCTCCACCAGTGCAGTATCGAGCCCCGCTTCGATAATCAGCTTGAGTTCATCATAGTGATGATCGGGCAACTTGTCGCCCGCGGTTTCCACGAGTTCACGAAAACGCTCCGTCATCGCCTGTGCATGATCTAGTTGATGCATTCGTTATTCTCCGTCGCTTTCCAATGGGCCGCTTTCGAGATAATGCTCGCCCGTTTCATAGATGTACTTGGCCGACCCCACGATCAGTGGATCCGGCGGTGTCGCTACATTTTTATTCTTGTTTGGATACTCAAGCGAATTAAGCACGAAACGCATGGCGTTGATGCGCGCGCGTTTCTTGCAGTCTGACTTGACCACCGTCCAGGGCGCATCCGCGGTATCGGTATAAAAGAACATGGCCTCCTTGGCTTCGGTATAACTCTGCCATTTGTCGAGTGACGCCATATCGATCGGGCTCAGTTTCCATTGCTTCAATGGATCGTGCCGGCGCGCCTGAAAGCGCCGGAACTGTTCATTCCGGCTCACCGAGAACCATAACTTGAACAACCTGATGCCGGCGCGCACCAGCATTCTTTCCAGCTCCGGCGCCTGGCGCATGAACTCGAGATACTCGCCGGGCTGACAAAAGCCCATGACCCGCTCGACCCCGGCGCGGTTGTACCAGGAGCGGTCCAGCAGCACGATCTCGCCGGCGGTCGGCAGGTGTTTAATGTAGCGCTGGAAATACCACTGGCCCTGTTCTTCGTCGGAGGGCTTCTCCAACGCCACGACGCGGGCACCACGCGGATTCAGGTGCTCCATGAAGCGTTTGATGGTGCCGCCCTTGCCGGCGGCATCGCGTCCCTCGCACAGAATCACGATGCGTTGCCCGCTCTCTTTCACCCAGCCCTGCATCTTCAGCAGCTCGATCTGCAGTTTCTGCTTGATCGCCTCATACTCATCGCGCGCCATCTTGGACTTGTAGGGGTAATTCGCATTGGCAAAGATGGTTCGTTTGCCAATACCCGTGATCTCCTTCATGGAGGCGAGTTCGGGCGTTTCCCGATCGCTGGCCAATTCCGCCAGCGCCTTTGCGTGTTCTTCACTCATAGGGTTTACCTTGCATCATCAACAGCGTAACCACTTTTTATAGTATGGCAAAAACAGCGTATCAATGATTTAAATCAAGATTTGCAAAAAAAATCCCGGGCCGTGCTGCCCGGCCGGGGGAACAAAAAGGGGACATTCTACTTTTTCGGATCACGGGTGTCAGAAGACGGCTTCCTGTTGTTGAAAAAGTAGAATGTCCCCTTTTTCACTGAGCCCGTTTGCCGAAAACAAAAAACGGGCGTGCCGATCAAACGGCACGCCCGCGGCCTTGCCTATCGGAATGGTTTACCGGCTCAATTGTGACCCGGATTCACGACGTCCGTCGTGCAGGTCTCGGTCACCTCATTGCCGCCGCCGTCGGTGGCCGTCACCGACCACTCGATGGTGGTACCCACTCCGCCGCTGTCGAGAATGCTCGTGGTATCCCCGGCCAGTTGCACGGCACAGGAGCCGGTCTTGTCGATACGCTTGCCCTTCTTCGTGAACTTGTAGCAATCGTAGGCCGTGACCTCGACGGTGACCGCGCCGCAGGCATCGGTCGCCGTGGCCGTAAACGAGATCGGCGCATCCGGCGGCACGATGGTGGCCGGCGTATTGCACTGCAGCACCGGCGGCGTGGCGTCGACCACGGTCACGGTTGCCGCACAGCTGTCCGCGAGCCCACCGTCGTCGGTGACGGTGAGGGTCACGCCGGTGTCACCCAGACTGTAGGGTCTCGGCGGTGCCTGCTCCAACGTGATGGGGTCGCCGTTGGGATCGAACGAACCGTTGTCCACGTCCGTTGGCGTCGACGTTCACGTCCTGGCATTGCGCCACGGGGGCTTCATTGACGGCCGTATCGTTGTCGGTGGCGCTGTCGTTGCCGGGCACCGGGTCGGTGACCCCGCTCGGCACCGCGACGCTGGCCGTGTTGCTGAGTGTGCCCGAGGCATTCGCGGCGACGTCACACACGGCGCTGTAGGTGGCCGTGCCGCCGTTGAGCAGATCCACGGTATCGCTGAGGTCGCCGGCCACCGGCCCCGCGGTGCAACTCGAGCCGGCACTCGCCGCACAGGTCCACGTGCAGGTCAGGTCCGCCGGGAAGGTGTCGGTCACGGTCGCGCCGGTGACATCATCCGGCCCGTGGTTGGTCACCGTGATGGTGTAGGTTAACGACGCGCCCTGGTTGACCACGGTGAGGCCGTCGCTCTTGGTCACCCCGAGGTCGGCCTCAACGCCGGTGTAAGCGATGAGTTCCACCGCATCGATATCTACCGTCGGAGCGTTTTGGGTGATGCGGAAGCCGACATTGCCGGCGTTGAAATCCGCGGTCGTCAGACTCGTGCCCCACAGGTCGCCGCTGCCGCCGGTACCGACATAAAAGGTGCTGGAACAGAATGACGCGCCGATAAACGCGTCGGGCAGGTCTGTCTTTGCGGTGCCGACGAGGGATCCACCATTGGTCAGCTGCACCGTATTGTCGGTGGACGCGCGGTAGTTGACCCGCACCTCGATGCCGGTCACCGTCTCACCGGCGGGGATGCCGAAGCCGGGAAACGTGAACTCGGCCCAGGAACCGGTTGGTGTCGAGGCGCCGGTACACAGATCGTTCGGCCCACCTAACGGATTGGTGCTGGGCGGAGACGGTGTCCAGTCGGCGTTGTTATTCACACTCCAGCCGCTGGCGTTCTGGGTGTAGGTCCCGGCAAACGCCGGTGCTGCGATCAACCACCCGCCTAACGCGAGTGTCGTGACCGCAAGAGAGAGAAGAGTCGAAATGCGTGCTTTCGCGAACATGATGTCCTCCTTCGAAAATGCATCCAGGGTGCAAGTGTCACACCCGCGTTGCGAGCTACAGGAGATTTCTTTACGTGCGCACCCCGTGGTGAGGCGCGGTATTCGACGAGCACCGACCATGCTACGCCTGGCCGTGCCGCCACGTCAATCGGCGACTTTTTTCAGGCGCAGAAAAACCTCCGGCCCACCCTCGCCCGCTTCCTGCGCGACGCTCGCGCGCCAAAAACCCGACGCGTTCACGCTCACGGTATGCAGACCGGGGCCGAGTTGGGTGAAGCGAAAATAACCCGCGGCATCCGTCGCCGCGACCCGGCGCGAGGTGCTGCGCACCGCGCCCTGGCGGTGTTCCCACGACAACACCACCTCCGGCACGGGCACCGGGTTGCCCTGGTCATCGAGCACCCAGCCCTGAATCATGTGCGTACCCCAATCCAATACCACGGGCACGATGAGGGTTTCGCCCGCGGCCAACTCGATGCCGCTGACGGTGAACCGGGGTGATGTGCGGGTGACGAACAGTAGGTCACCGGCGGGCACGTTCGTCACCTGAAAACGGCCGTCGCCACCGCCGCTGACCGCCACTGCGAACAAGCTCGTGTCGGCGGAACGCAGAGTGAGATTGAACTCCGGCACCGCCTGGCCGCGCGCATCGCGCATCTGCCCGCGCACCACGCCGCTGGCACCGGCCTCGAGCACGATGTCGAGTTGCAGGCCGTCGCTGGTGACCGCGAGACCGTCTTGTTGATGGTCCTTGTAGCCCGCGGTCGCGGCGACCCGCAGCCGGTAGTCCGGCGCGACCGCCACACCCGCGATTAGAAACCCGCCGGCCGTATCGGTGACCGCGCCATGACTGCGGCGCAGGCCGGGGGAATACAGGCTGACGTGTTGCCCGGCCAACGGTTCACCTGCCGGCCCGCGCACCGTGCCCGCCACCGCCGCTAATTCGCCCAGCGGCTCGAGGACAAAATCCAACGCCACCACCTGACTGCCGTCGCCCGGGGGGTTCAGGCTCACCACCTGCTCGCGGTAACCGTCGCGGCGTGCGCGCAGGGCGATGTCCGCGGCGTCGACCGCGGCGGCGATGGTGAGTTCGTAGCGGCCGTCCCGATCGCTGGTGGTGCCCGCGGCGCCGGCCACCAGCGGCAACACGTACACCCCCTCGAGCACATCGCCGTCGCTGCTGCGGGTGGTGCCCTGCACGAACAGCACGGACGTTTTTGTGAGTACCAGGTCCGCCGACTGCACCCCGGCGCGCACGGCGAGCTGCGCCGGCGCATAGCGGTCGTCGCCGGCGGCGCGCACCAGGTACTCGCCGTTGGCCAGGCCGGTGAATTCGTAGCGCCCGTCGAATTCGCTGCCGGTCCGGTAACGGGGTTGGGTTCGCGGCGTGCCACTGCCGTTGTCCACGAATAACCGCGTCGCGCTGGCCGTGATCGTCATGCCGCCCAGCGCATCACCGGCCCGATTGAGCACGCGCCCGGCGATGGAAAACTTTTCCGCCGCGGACGGCGTGTCGGGTTCCGCGGCCGCTTCATCCGCCGCCGGCGGTGCGGGTGCAAGTGTGGGCGAAGCGACAACGGTGTCCGTGTCTGCCGGGGCGCGTGCGGCGAAGGGTGCCACTGGTTTGTCTTCAGGGGTGAGGCGATCCGCCGGCGGTGCGGGCGCTTCGCCCGCGCGCGGTGACGCCGACGGTGCTTTAGCGACCGACATCGGCTCTAGTGCCCCCCGATCCGCCGGGTCGTGCCACACCAGGGCGTAAGCCAGCGCGAGCCCCACGGCGATGACCGTGGTGAAGACGAAGCGGCCCCAGGAAATGACCCTACGGCGCGCGGGATGAGCAGACTTTTTCGGCATTCAAGAATCCGGTGTCGAAGAACAATGGTTTCCAAGCATTAGCTCGCCTTGCTCCCCGAACGGGCCTGCCGCTGTTCGGCCTCCCAGGTTGATAATTGCCAGGAAAATTTTGGAAACGGAATCCCGTTGGCGGCAAAGAACGGATACAGGGTCTCGACCAGGTTCTCTTTCGCCTCGAGACCGACCGGGTGCCACTGCGCATCGAAGGTCAGCAGGCGACTGTTGGGCAGTTTTTCCGGCAGCGGATGCGGAAAGACGGTGCCGGCCCAGTCGCGAAACGCCTCATAACGCGCCCGCGTCTTGGGTAACACGATCAAAATACGCAGCGCCGAGTAATTCTGATACAGGTGCACCAACTCCCAACGCAGCCCTTCGGATGCCGCCGCGCGCACCACGACCATCTGGCTTTCGCGCAGCCGCGCGCTCACCGTCGCCTGCCAGTCGTCATCGGACACGTATTCACGCGCTGCCCCCGACTCCGGCAGCGGCTCGCCCGGACGCCCGATAGCGATGTAGGGACCGACCAACTTGTTGATGAACCCGGCGAACTCTTCCTGCTCGCGTTGCTGCCAGCCGTGCAGGCCCGGTAACGCGCGGGTAAATCCGCCCAACATGGCCCGGCCCAGGCGGGCGTCGTCTTCCTCGTGATCAAAGGAGCGCAAATAGATTACCGGTGCACGTGTGTCCTCGGTGCGCACTTCATCCGCCGTTTTCGCCAGGCGCTTGCGCGCCTCGCGAAACTTCCAAAAACCCCAGGCAATTATCGCCGCCCCCAAAAACATGCCCGGCAGCGCCCACAGGGACTCACTCATGTTGCTCGCAAAAAATATGAACAGGCCGGCGACGACCAACAACACCGCCACGGCGAAGGCCCACAGGTTATTGATCATGTCTTATGCCCCGACCATGGTGTCGCAGAGCAACTATTCCTAACATTATCGGTAGCTATTCTCCGGCCCCGTCCACATATGATACTGGAACCGGTCTACGATCAAACCCTGTTGGTCTTGACGGCGCTGTTGGGTGCGGCGATGGCCACCGGTGCTTGGCGTTCTGCTGGAGGTTCGAGGTGGAGGTTCGAGGGGTCAGAGTGCTTGAACCTCTTCACGCCGAGCGCTCAAGGTTTGGTATCTTCAAGCACTTGCCTGGGCTCGCTTTTTGCCACTGGCGCCGTCGTATATACGCGAAAACTGGGATCTGACCCGGGTGTTCTTGCAAGTCTTCATTCTACGACCAACGCTTCGTTCAGTGACAGGTACATCCTTGATGCGGGCGCGTAGCTGTACCATTGGTCGCCAATCTTTAGCCAGATACTTTCTTCCTCGACTGTTATTGCTTTTGACATCCCGGCATTATCGCCCTCCCGCCGTTCCACAAATTCGATTAGGGCATAGACCTTGCTGTTTTTTTCATAGATATTTTTCAATGTGAATCTCGCTAGCCGCCAATTTGCACTGTCGCTATCCATGATCGCGACGTAACGATCTCGGCTGACGCTATTTCGAAATGTCGGAGTTCTGTACTCGTACGCGGCATGCCAGTTCTTGTCTTTTTCCAATTGATAGTATTGGGCTATGCGATCATACAGATCGCTGTATTTGGAACGTGGATCTGACTCATTGCACGACACCAAACAAACACTTACTGATAAGCTAAAGAAGTACTTAACAAGAGTCATATGGCTGATGCCCAATGCCCGCACACAAAGGGGACAGATTTATTTTGGCGATCAATAGCGATCAATAGGGTCAGACTCGATTGATTCACTGGTTTAGCAGATGGCCTCGGCCATCAATCGAGTCTGACCCCATTGATCTTGCATTGATCCTTGATCTCGTTCTTCCGAAACTGATTTTCAAGTACTCTGACCCCTTGAATAATCTGGGCCCCTTGAATAATCCGTCAGCGGGTCGACCAGCACCGTCGCCGGGCAGCTCTGAAAAAACGCCCGTATCGCCACCAGGTAAGCGGTGGCCGCGGGCGCGTCCGCGGTCACCAGGGTCGGTCCGCCCGCGCCCGGCAGCAAGGCGATGGGATGCGCGCCGGCCGGAATGTCGAATGCGTTTTTGGTCCCGGTAGCATCACAAAAGTTGGCCAGCGCGCGGTGCGCCTGTGCGCGGTCCTGTGTCTGCGAGGGAAACAGCAACAGGGTGCGGTCGAGCAGCCGCTCGCGCGCCAGCAATTCGTACTCCCAGCGCACGCCGGGGGTGTCGCCCGCACCTATCACGATGGCCTGCGCGTTCCTTGCCGTGTCACTAATGATGTCCTGCCAGTCGTCGTCGCTGGAGTAGTAGCGTGATGCGCCGAACGGCGTTGCCGTCTCGCCCGGGCGACCCAGCGCCACCACCGGCCCGTAACGCGCTACTTCGTCGATCAGGGTCTCGTCGGCGTTGCGCCGAAACGACCACAGGTCCAGCCAGCGGTTGACCAAATCCCACTTCGGCCGCGTGAACCGCAACTGGTCGTCGGCGAAGCTGCGCAGAAACAGGATCGGCGCCCGCGCATCCCGCGGCCGGCGCGGCGACCAGATGCGCCGCGCCGCAAGCCGTTTGGCGCCGTAAAACACCAGGTGGCCGCATAGCACCAGCGCCACGCCCGTGAGCGCAACGAGGATCACCTTGTCTGAGGCGAGGACGTCACGCAGTGCAACCACGCCGCCGTAGACCAAAGGTCGTGCCGCCAGGAACAGCCACAACGGCAGCGTCAACAACGCGCCGCGGTACCACAGCGACGACGGCAGCCCCGCCAGAAACGCCAACCGCGCGCCGAACTGCTTGCGCGGCAGGGCGCCCAGCAACAACTCCCGCGGCCGGTCGGCGGACAACACCAACCGGTTGCGCAGCGTGCGCACAACCAGCCATACCCCGAGCGGCACCGACACCGCGAACACCGCGAGCTCGGCGAAGACCTCACGCGCCGGCGGCAGGTCCCCGCTGCCCGCTAACACCTCCCGCAGCATCGGCGCGAGGATCGCGGCACTACCGGCCAGGAGCAGCGCCAGCAGCGCGCCACCGAGCACGCGCCGGGTGCGCGGTGCGCGGCTCACCAATAGGGCAGCGCACAGGCCTAACAACACGGCGCCGGCGAGCTGGACGATGCGATGGGCACCCAGGCCGGCGATCTGGGGATTCATCTCTTCCACGATAAACGCGATGCCGGCCAACGCGACGCCGGCAGCGACCGCACCGGCGGCGCCGACCAGGGCGCCGACAAACGCGTCCACGTACCGCCAGCTCGGCCGCCGCTTGAGCCAGTCGAGCCAGATCAAACTGAACGGCGCGAGTAACGCGAGCAGGCTCGCGATCGCCGCGGCGATCACCACCAGATCGCGGTGCACGGGCAGGTCCATGAAGTCGAGGGAGTCGCGCAGCGTGAGATAAATGGACGTCAGATTCGTCACCAGCAACAGGAACGCCACCACCGGCACGAAGGATCCCAGCGTGGCCGACACATCCAGCCGCCGCACCGCACGCGCCAGCGGTGTGACATCGACGATCATGCGGGCGGCGCCGCGCTGCCCGCGCGGCGGTTGCACAGCAGGCCGGCGTAACCGAAGGTGAAGGCAAGGCAACCGAGGTAGGCCATGGCGACCGCGGGGCGCATGCTGAGCATCGGTTCCCCGAAAGACACGTAGGACAGCAGATAAGACAATTGAATGATGATCGGTGCCAGCAACATGCCCGGCACCCGCCAGACCAGTCCGGCGATGAAGGCGGTCCCGCCCAGGGCGAGGCTGAAGCCGCTGCCGTAGACCGCCGCGGGCAGCGCGGCGAACTGCAAGGCAAGCACCGCAGCGAGTAACAGCGGCGTGCGTGCGTACCGCAGAGTGTCGCTGTGGCGCGTACGCCAGAACGGCGCGATGGTCGCCCCCAGTACGATGGCCGACAGGCCGTAGATGAGGCGCCGGTATTCACCATCGGCCCGCGGGCGCGATTCGCGCACCGCGCCGTCGCCGGCACTTTCGGGCGACGTCGCGACCGCCTCCCAAAGGCGTGTCACCCAATCGTCACCCAGGTAGACGGCCACCAGCAGCGCCAGCATCAGGCGCCAATCGAGAATGCGCCAGGCGGCGAGCGCAAAGCAGGCCACATAGAACACGGCGCGGGCGCCGACCAGACCGAAGCCGAAACTGAGCACGTCGCCGCCGTAGCGAATATCGACGAGCAGCGCGATCGCCGCGACGAGCATCAACAGCGCGGCACGGTCACCGCCGCGTCGCTGCCACAGCGTCAGCCACCACTCCCGGCGCAGCGCCGCGGCGACCGCGACCAGAAACAACAGGGCACCCATATCGACGCGCATACGAATACCCCCATCCGGCGCCAACGGCACGCGCCAGTCCGACAGTACCGCAAGCCACAGCGCCGCCAGGCCAGTCCACACGCACCAACGCCAATAAGGTTGCAGCGCGGATGGCGCCACCTCGGGCGTCGCCGGGCGATAGAATGCCAGCGCCGCGGCCACCGCGAGCAGGTAGACGGTGCCCGGAATCTCGAGGTCGATGCGCAGGATGTATTCGATGTTCAGGCGCAGCGCGAAGATTGCCAGCAGCCCGAACGTGACGATCGGCAGGATGGCACGGTGCCCGAAGCGCGCCGCCAGCCCGGCCGTGAGCAGCGGCAACAGGTAAGCGGGGCGCAGCTTGATCGGGATGAGTTCGGTCAGATTGAGCGTGACCCCGAGTCCCAACAGGAACCCGAGCACGACCCACGGCCATATCGCAGGTTCGGTCTCGGCTGACGAATAGGATTCCTGCACGCGCGGGTCCCGTGGCGGCGGCTAGGGTGTGTCGACATACTAAACCGAAGCCCGCCCCGTTACCACAACGGGCCCGTCAGCAAAAAGGGATCAGATTTGTTTGGCGCCCTCTAATCGACCTTCGCGGTCAGGCGACCGCCGCTACAGGCATAACGCACATACCCGCAACCGTCGCCAGACGATCACTGCTACAACAATGCGACATTAGAGCAAGCAAGGGTGCCGACGCGTTTTCATACAGGTTAGTATTCCAACGAATAGTAACCGTACTCGCCGTTATAGGTGTCACCGGCCCGATAGACGCCCTCAAAGGCGGTGACGACAATAACCGCGGAGTTAAAGGAAGCATCGGCCGCAAGCGTCAATGTCGCCCGATCCCGGCTACTCCAACCGCTTTCCCGGCTCGAGGTTTCATTGATTAACCCCTTTATCGGCTTCACGCAGGCAACGCAGGGATAGGGCCTTTTATGGAAAGGGATCAATGGGGTCAGACTCGATTGATTCACAGGGATCAATGGGGTCAGACTCGATTGATTCACTGGTTTAGCAGATGGCCTCGGCCATCAATCGAGTCTGACCCCATTGATCATTAAGTCTGACCCCATTGATCCTCGACTCCGGTCTTTTCCCAAAGGGCTTATCCGCGCTCAGTTGATTTGAA
>CAMYOD010000034.1 GCA_947259975.1 uncultured Gammaproteobacteria bacterium | reverse complement strand
CCGGTACGGTGAATTTCAATACCGCCGCGGTCGCTAACACGCTGGATCAGTCCGGCGGTACCTTCACCGGTGACCTGACTGTGGCCAATGCGCTCAATTTCACCGGCGGCACCATCGATGGCAATCTGAACCTGGGGGCGGCGACAACGACTACCCTGTCGGGCATCACCATGAACGGCAGCGGCGCGGTCACCAACGACGGCAGTCTCGCGTTGGTGAACAGCACGATCGCACCGAGTGTCACGAACAACAACACGTTGACCTCCGACGGCGCGAACGTCATCGACGGCGCGCTGACCAACACCGGTACCTTGAACGTAAACTCAGGAACACTAACCCTGCTCGGCAGCGGCACCAATGATGGCACCCTGGCACTGGCCGGCGGCGCCACCCTGGACGCGGACGGCGCGTCCCTGACCAATACCGCGAGCGGCACGGTCAGCGGCAGCGGCACCCTGGATGTGCTAAGCTCGGCACTCACCAACGCCGGCCTGTTCGACCCCGGCGCCGGCGTCGCCACCCTGAATGTGGCCGGCGCCTATCCGGGTGCCGGGAGTCTGGCGATCGAACTGGACGCCGGCGGGCCCGATGTAGTGACGGTTTCGGGCAATGCCTTGCTCGACGGCACTACCATCAATCTAAGCTTTGTCGGCGGCTTCACGCCCGCGGACGGGCAGACCTTCGACATCGTCACCGCGAGCAGCCTGTCCGGCCTCGGCGCGACCATCAACGGACCGGCCGGCTTCACCTACAGCTTGTCGGAGCCGGTCGCCGGCGTGGCGCGTCTGACGGTTGGGGCCGTTACCCCGCCGAGCACCGGCGTCGTGACGCCGCCCATTATTGTGGAGGAACCGCCGGTGGAAATCATTCCGTCACCCGAGCCACAACCCGAACCAGAGATCGTCCTGGATGAATTTGAGCTTCCACCGTTCGATCCCAACGGCAATGTGGACGATCTCCTGGTATTGCTGAATGAATTACTTGCCGAAGCGGATGCTACCGAAGGCGGCGAGTCGGCGGTCAGCGACGAGACGAATCAGAAGCGGGTTCTCACCTGCAGTTGATCAATACCGTAAATGTGACCCAGGTTACGAAAAAAAGGCCCGACGACGTGAAATAGTACACAGATATTAACGGAATCGCCGTCGATACTTGTTGGTAGAGGTATAACGCAATGAAAATTAAACAATACATCGTCATAGCCCTGGTGGCATTTCTGGTCGGCTTCGCGCCGGTCGGTATGAGTGCATCCAATTCGGCCGGTAAGGTCCTCTACACCAAGGGTGTGGTGTCGGGCCAAAGCGAAGGCACGCAGATCCGCTTCCTCGCGAAAGGCGAAGCCTTTTTCGTCGGTGACCAGATCAGCACGGGCAAAAAGAGCTTTGCCGTGGTCGAGTTTGCAGACGGCACCAAGATGACCATTCGCCCCGAGTCTGTATTCGTCATCGACGAGTATCTGTACAACGGCAGCGAGGAAAAGGCATTCTTTTCATTGGTGAAGGGCGGCCTGCGTGCCCTGACCGGTCTCATGGGCAAACGCAATACGGATGCCTACCGCATCCGCACACCGATCGCCACCCTGGGGATCCGCGGTACCGAGTTTGATATGCGCCTGTGCGGCGCCGACTGCGCGGCGGAACAGGCTGCGGCGGCCATTCGTAAAGATGCGGAAGGTTCGCGGGTCATCGCGCGGGTTGCGGCCATCGAGGGTGACGTCAAGGCCGAGAACGTCACCGGCAGTGTGCGCAAAGTGGCCATGGGCGGTCCGGTATATGAAGGCGACACCCTGCGCACGCCGGCCGGCGCCTATGCAGTCGTCGTATTCCGCGACGACACCCGCGTCACCGTGCAGCCGCAAAGCGAGTTCGTGGTGCAGAAATACGCCTACGACCCGAAGACGGCCGACACCAACAGCGCGCTGTTCAATCTGACCAAGGGCGCGGTGCGCGCTTCCGCCGGCGCCCTGGCGCAAGCCGCACTGGTGCGCACCAGCGAAGCCACCGCCGGTATCCGCGGTCAGGGTTTCGACGTCTGTTACCAGAATCCGACTCACGCACGGGCCTGGCGCGACAAACTCGACTTCCAGCATGCCGGCCACCTCGACCTTACCGAAGTGCCTGCAGGGTCAACCCGGCCCGCGCCCGGATGAGGTCAAGGTGGATCTCGCCACGCTGTTCGGCACCGAGGCACTGGATGCCATTAACCCGGGTCTGTTCGTTGCGGTCTACGACGGCCACGTTCAGTTAATGCAAGGCGATGCCACGGTGGATATCGGCGGCGGCGAAAGCGCCTTCGGTGACGGCAAGGCCCTGGCGCGTCTGGACAAGACGCCCGAGTTCGTGCTCGACGATATTTATCCGCGACCGAGCCGCATCGATCCGGCGACCTTGCAGTTGCTCGAGCAGGTCGAGGAGTGCCGGGTGCAATAAAGCCTTAACCGCGTCGTCACAATCGAAGGCCCGCAGTGCGGGCCTTCTTTTTTGTCGCGCTGGATAATCTGAACACCCGCACATAATCGGTGGGAAACCAGCATGGCGCCGCGAAAACTCGGGTGCGCCTCGGTCACCGCTCGCATCCTGCCGCAATGGGAAATCTTGGGATCAGCCACGAAGTCAATGCCGGCGGGCACGGTTACCGGTCGCTCACGCCGCGGCTGCACCACATTTGGGCGAAATGCGGGGGTTTCGCCCCAGAACCAATCATGCGGCACAGTACCGTCAACCGCGGGACGGCGTGGGTAATAT
>CAMYOD010000033.1 GCA_947259975.1 uncultured Gammaproteobacteria bacterium | reverse complement strand
TCACAGTATGGGCTCGATCATCGCCTACGATGCGTTCTGGGAGTTGTGGCATCTTGAGAAGATGCGCCGACCTGTCGATCTGTTTCTATCCCTGGGCAGCCCGCTGGGGCTTCACTATGTGCAGCGACACCTGCTCGGTTTCATGCAACCTGTAACCCGGCAACGCTTCGGTAACATTGCCCGCTGGATCAATGTCGCGGCCCACGGCGACCGGGTCGCGGTGGACACAACGGTACACGATGAATACGCGTCGGTGGTGGGTCAGGGGCTGGTTGCGCCCATCGAGGATCGTTATAACGGCGTTTTCAACGCTTACCGGGACGAAAACGGCCTCAACCCGCATCGATCATACGGCTATCTCGTCAGTCCGCAGATCGGCGAGATAATCGACGCGTGGTGGCGGGGCGTAGACTAAATCGCGAGTGAACCGATGGCGGTGGGCTGCGCTAGTTCACCGCACCGCTGGCCCGTACCAATAACCGGAACGTCCCGACAAGCTCGCGCGCACCGCCGTTGTGGCGGTCGAACACCTTGACGAACAGGCTGCCGATCGGTGCCTTCCCGCCGAAGCGTGCGACGGCACTGTAGGTAGAGTCGTCGACCGGCGCGGTCACCGGGTCGAAGACAAACGCATGTACCGACTTGCCGTTGCTGTCGAGCAGGTCGGCTTCGACCTGATGTTGACCTTTATCAAGAATCAGATTGACAACGAAATGAACCGCGGCCTTGGGGTTGTCCGACTGAACGATATTGATCACGCGATCGGGCTGGATGAAGCTGCCCTCTTCAATGGGATTTTCGCAGAAATAGGCGTTGGTCACATACGCGTTCTGGCGGTAACGGCCGGCTTCGCTTATCTGGACAATGCCCAACGTTAACCCAATGACCAGGAACATCCGTCCCGCATGGCGACACGCCGTTAATGTTCTGCCTATGCTGTATTCTCGACCCATTTCATCCCCCGATATTTGCGCCCACAGGACGGGCGAATAATTCAATGTAACGATCGCGGCCGCACCGGCGGTGCGACCTCTGACTCCATTTCGGTTTCCGTCTCCGCCTCGGCATTTGCCTCTGCCGCATCGCTCTCCGCTGCCGGCGGTTCGGACTCCGCGGTGGCGGCAGTCTCGTCGGCAGCGGCTGTCTCCGGCCCATGCGTGCCGACCAGGCGCGTTTCCGGAATTTCCAGCTGTGGCGTCTGGAGTTCCTCGCTACACAGAGATTGCGCGCCCTCGGCCAAATGATCGTAGACCGCGCGGTATTGTTTGGTCATACCATGGAACAGATCGGATGTCTTCTGGAAGTGCGCATTGACACGACCCCGGTGGTCATCAAACTCACCCTGCACACGTTCGAGTTCTTCCTGCAGCTTCTTGGCGCGCTTGGTCTCGACGAGAAACAGATAGGTGACGATGATGCCCGCCACCACGCCGAACGCGAAGGCCACCAGACCGATCCCCCAGTTCCAGGCCACTTCTCCACCAAACATCACGAACTCCCAGACAGTCCCAGAAATCAGGCCACGCATGATACCAAAGCAGCTGACCCTTATCTACGCAACGACCGCGCCTGGCCTCGCCCCCAGAGCACCGCACAGGGCTAAATATTCTGCCGCGCGAGCCGATAACCCGTTCACGGCTCAGCAGATTTTGCGCAACGGAGAGTGGCGGAATGAACATTCTGGATTGGTTAGGTACACCGGGCTCGATTATCGTCGCGCTGGTTCTGGCCGTGGTCTTGTGGATGTTCCTGCAGGACATCTTCCAGACGACCCATGCGATCCGCCGCAACTATCCCGTCATTGGCCGCCTGCGCTATATGCTCGAGCGTCAGGGTGAGTTCTTTCGCCAATACTTCTTCGCCCATGACCGCGAGGAGATGCCCTTCAATCGCGCCACCCGCGCCTGGGTGTATCGGACCGCGAAAGGTCTTGGCGGGTTGCTGGGTTTCGGTTCCACCAATGACCTGCGTGAGCCCGGCTCGATTATCTTTGTCAGCGCCTCCTATCCCTTGCTCGAAGAGGAATATCGCGCGGCCGAACCGCTGGTCATCGGTGCGCCCTGTGACAAGCCCTTCGCCGCACCGAATGTCTTTAATATCTCAGGCATGAGCTACGGCGCGATTTCCATTCCCGCCGTGCGCGCGCTCTCCAGGGGCGCGGCTGAAGCGAACGTTTGGCTGAACACCGGCGAAGGCGGCCTGTCGGATCACCATCGGGAGGGTGGCTGCGATATCATCTACCAGATCGGCACCGCCAAATATGGCGTGCGCGATCTTGACGGCAATCTCAGCGACGAACGCCTGCGCGAGGTCGCCGAACACGTCAAGGCCTTCGAGGTGAAACTATCCCAGGGCGCGAAGCCGGGGCGCGGCGGTGTGCTCCCGGCCATAAAGGTCACCGAGGAGATCTCGACGATTCGCGGTATTCCGATGGGCAAGCCGTCGAGCAGCCCGAACCGGCATCGTGAAATCAACAGCTCCGACGATCTGCTGAATCTCATCAATCATGTGCGTGAAGTCACCGGCCGCCCGGTTGGTTTCAAGACCGTCATCGGCTCGCGCGGCTTTCCGCGCGAGTTGTGCGAGACCATTCTGCGGCGGGGCCCGGACTACGCACCGGATTTCATCACCGTGGATGGGGGCGAGGGCGGTACCGGCGCGGCACCGCAACTGCTCGCGGACCATGTCGGCCTGCCGCTGACGGAAGGACTGCCATTCCTGGTGGATGCCCTGATCGAGGCGGGACTCAAGGACCGGGTCAAGGTCGTGGCCTCCGGCAAGCTGGTAAACTCGACCAAGGTTGCCTGGGCGTTATGCGTGGGTGCGGATTTCGCGGTCAGCGCACGGGGCTTCATGTTCGCGCTGGGCTGTATCCAATCGCTGCAATGCCATATGGACACCTGCCCCACCGGCATCACCACGCATAACAAGCGTCTGCAGAAAGGTCTGGTGGCGGAGGTCAAATCCAAACGCGTGGCAAATTACGCGCACTGGATGAATCACGAGATCGACGTGCTGGCACATTCCTGCGGCCTGCATAACGCCCGTGAATTCATACGCGACCACATCCGCATCGTCGACCGACCCGGCCACAGCCTGGCGCTTAGTGAGATCTATCCCTGCCCGGAGCGGATTGCCGGCGCGCGACCCAGCCTGCCAAAAACAGTTGCGGGTTAAGGCCCGACGCCGAAGGCAGGCAACGTCTTTGACGCAGATCAATTACGATCTCACTAATACCTCGTAGCATTGTTTTGCCGTCAAGTGGACGGCACTGTGGCTGGCGCCGCAGTCAAGCTTGGAGTCCATACCGCAGCGGTCCACGACCCACGAGCGTTGCCGCTGTATCGAGAATCTGAACGAGACCCCATCCGGGCCTCCGCTCCAGGTGCGCCAGCCACGAACCGCCCGGTACAACCCGATACGACCGCAATTGCACCGCGGCTCACGCACCCACGACGGTTTCAATTCAGTTTCGCAGCGACGCGCCGGACACCACGCGCAGCCGTATAGACAAAGCATGGCGGGCGCCACAGACGCGACCGTGCAGGCCCGTTGCCGCGGCTAATTGATCTCGGCGTCGTTGAAGAAGAGCGCCTGCAAGCCGGCGCGGACATCCGCCAGGGCGCTGCGCTGCCCGGAGGATGAGCGCGAAAACAGGAGGCGACGGGTGGGCTCATCCGCGCTCGATTCATTGCGCGCGGAACCGGCGATTGGATCCGGGGCCGCAACCGGGCCGACGCCAACGGAGGTAAGCAGCCCGGGGGTCGCGGGGGCCTGTTCTACGTCGACCGCAACGAGCCTTTCGGCACCGGCCGTGGTGACCGCGAGGCCGAGTAAAAGACCGCAGGCGATACTGCGAGCGAGATGATTTTGTGCAGAAAACATGTGGTTGAATGGAATCATTACTGGGGCCATGAAACGCAGCGTTGTGCCGGAAATCCGTTAGTAATTCTAAATTTAGACGCGGATCGGCCCCACGGGCAATGACCGGCGGACAAGCGGCGCCAGGTGCTTGATGGGTGGTCCCCAGGCAGGGTGGCGGCAGTATATTGACCTACATCAATGCCGAATCGCCGATCTCGTGAATAATAGGTTATAGGATCGAGTTAAACAGCGAAGTGGTCGCCGTGCCGGGGGCTCCGGCTCAGACCACCACAACAGGAGGCCTGTATGAAGCAACCTCTGCAAGTGACATTCCGAGGTATGAAACCATCCCCCGCTGTCGAAGCCGACGTGCGGGAAAGAGCCGCAAAACTCGAACAATTCTACGAACCCATCATAGGTTGCCGCGTTATCATCGAAACGGCACACAAGCACCGCCATAAAGGCAATCTATTCAACGTGCGCGTCAACGTCCGCGTACCGGGCAGCGAGATCGTCGTCGGCCGTGCACACGATCTGAATCATGCGCACGAAGACGTGTTCGTAGCCAGCCGCGATGCATTTAATGTGATTCGCCGCAAACTGGAAGACTACGCGCGCAAACAGCGCGGCAAGATAAAGGCGCATGAGGTCCCGCCGCACGGTGAGATCACCGAGATCACACCCATGTTGGATTATGGCAAGATCACCACGCCGGACGGGCGGGAGATCTACTTCCACCGCAACAGCGTGGTCGATTCGGACTTCGACAAACTCGAGATCGGTCATCGTGTCCGCTTCGTCGAAACCATGGGCGAAAAGGGACCCCAAGCCTCGACGGTCCATCTCGAAGGCAAACAACACGCCATAGGTGAATAAAGTAACCCGGACGCGGGCGGAGCACGGGCCGGTTCAGGCTGTGCCCGCTTTGCGGCCGGCCACACCGGCGATGCGCGTGAGATAGTCACTCATATCCGCCAGATTGATCACTCGCTCGACGGCCTCCAGATCCAGGGCCGCCTTCGGCATTCCGAACACCACCGAGCTGGACTTATCCTGGACCACGGTATGGCATCCGGCTCGCCGCATGGCCAGCATACCTTCCGCGCCGTCCTGGCCCATACCGCTCAATAACACGCCCAGACTGTTTGCGGGACAAGCGTCGGCGACGGATTTCATGAGTGGCGTCGCCGACGGGCGAAACAGATTCACCGGCGGCGTTTTCGTCAGGCGACACACCAGCGCCTCCCCTGCCCGCTGCACCAGCAGATGCCGGTCATCGGGGGCAAAATAGACTGTGCCCACGTCCAGACGCTCACCGTCTTGCGCAAGCTTCAGGTGCAAGGGCGTGGCGCGTTGCATCCAGGAGATCATGCCGCCGATGAAACCCGCGGAAATGTGCTGGACCACGACGATCGGCGCGATCAATGCATCCGCAAAGCTACCGAGAATCTCCTGCAAGGCCTGCGGGCCACCGGTCGAGCAGCCGATGGCAATGAGTTCGCATGCTTGCGGTGACGTCTTTGCGGTTGCGAATGTCGCGCGTTCCCGCGCTGGCGCGGCTGCCCGGCGCCGGCGCACGACGCGGGTTTCCGCCATCGCCCGCAGGGTGGCGATAAAATCAAGGCGTCGCCGCTCCGCGCCGGGATCCATGAAATCGTGCGGTTTCTCGAGTACGGTGAGGGCGCCGACTTCGAGCGCACGAAACGTGACCTTTAGTTCCTCGTCATTGACATGCGCACTCACCACCACGATGGGCCGCGGATCGTTTTCCATGATTTCCCGCGTCGCCTCGAGACCGTCCATGACCGGCATGCGCACATCCATGGTGACCAGGTCAGGCTTCAGTTCCGCGGCCATGGCCACGGCCTTACGGCCGTCTTCGGCGACACCCACCACTTCCATATCCGGCTGCGACTCGATGACTGCCTTGAGCAACATGGCCGTGACCCCGGAATCTTCAGCAATCAGCACCTTAATCATCGTTTTTCCTGCCGCGTACGGTCTGCCGGCGGCCTGTCGCTGCAGCGCTACACAAGTTGTTTGACCACATCGACCAGTACCCGCGACTCGAACTCACCTTTCACGATATAGGCGTCGGCACCCACTTCGATGCCGCGCCGCTTCTCCTCATCCTTCTGCAGTGACGAGACGATCACCACGGGCGTATCCTCGAAACGTTCGCTGTCCTTGATTCGCTTGGTCAGATCGAATCCGTTCAGCTGCGGCATCTCGATGTCGGTGACAATCAAGTCGAAGGTCTCGTTCTGCAGGATATCCCAGGCATCCTTGCCGTCGGCCGCGATGGACACTTCGTAGCCGTGAGTCTCGAGAATATTGCGCTCGAGCGTGCGTGTAGTGATGGAATCGTCGACCACCAGAATGCGCGGGGCCGCCACCGCCTCCTCGGCAACGCTTGCAAATGCTGCGGCATAGGATCCGCTGCGCATGGCGGAGTTCAGCAGATCACCACTGTTCAGCACCATAATGACCTCGCCGCTGCCGGTCAGAGTGGCGCCGGAAACGTTACGCACTGACACCAGTGGCGCCCGCAATCGCTTGACGACGATTTCCCGTTCACCCAGCACCTCGTCGACGAGAAAGGCAACCCGCTGCCAGCCTTTGGAGATCACCACGACCTCGTAGCGGTCCTGCCGTGCCAGCCCATCCCCGGCAAGTTCCAGGGCGGTACGCAGTGGACGCAGCGGCACCGCGGCACCGTCGATAAGAATGGCGTGGCCGGTCTGCACCGCAACGATGTCCTCCGCCGCCAACTCGAGAATTCGGTCCACGGAGGTGCTGGGTATGACGAATTTCTGACCCGCCGCTTTGACTTCGAGACCGCGCTCGGTGGTGAGGGTGAGCGGCAGACGCAGCGTAAAGGTCGTACCTTGGCCCGGCGTCGTCGCGATCTCCACGGCACCTTTCAATTCACGCATATTGGCGCGCACCACATCCAGGCCGACACCGCGACCGGACACGTCGGTGATGATTTCCTTGCTCGAAAAGCCGGGCCGGAAAATAAGCTCGAGCTTTTCGCGCGGGCTCATGTGTGCGGCTTCCGCAGGCTGCACAAGCTTCTTACGCACCGCAGCCTCGGCGATCGCATCCGCGTCGATGCCGCCGCCGTCATCCTGGATGGTGATATAGATCTGCCCGCCCTCGCTGCGCACATCGACCTCAATACGACCCTGGGATGCCTTGCCGGCGCGGGCACGATCTGCCGCGGTCTCGATACCGTGATCGATGGCGTTACGCAGCAGATGGATTAGTGGATCGCGCACGCCTTCGAGAACCGCGCGATCCATCTCGATGTCATCGCCACGGATCTCCAGGGCAATGTCTTTGTCCAGATCGCGGGCGATGTCCCGTACCGTGCGTACCATGGGTCGCAACAAAGTGGCCGCGGGCACCAGCCGTAACATGCGCACATCGCTATCCAGCGTGCTCGAGACCAGGCTGACGCGGCTGCTGGTCGAGCGCATGGTCTTATGCATGCGCACCGCCGCCTCACCCAGCGTCACCAATGCGTCATTACTTACGCGCAGCAACTGGTGCACGCCGGCGGGAAGACCCGACTCGGCGCCCGGCGCCGTCGGCAGCGCCCGCGCCCATTCCTGCCCCAGCTGCGCCACCTGGGCACAGAATGACTTGAGGCCCGCACAGTGATCATCCATGCCGATCTTCGCGACCTGCAGTTCCTCGACCAGCGCGCTTACCCGATCCAGTTTATCCACTGCCACCCGCACGACTTCGTTCGCCGGGGCAGGTGTGCGTGAATCAGTCGATCCGTTACCCGGATTCGCTCGGCCCGCCGCCGCGGGCGAGTCTGACGATGTCTCGGCGGGCGATGCCTGAACGTCGGGGGTGGACGCGGATGATTCAGCACTCACCCCGGATGCGTCGGCGGCCGCCGGCGCGGAGGATTCTGGCGTTGCCTCCTTGCCGTTTCCGCCGCGGCGCCGAAGCCGTTGCGCGCGCGGCCGCGAACGGCCGGGCGCTGCGCCTGCCGCCTGCAGCCGCTGGTAAAGATCTTCGTGATCCCGCGCCGGCGCATCTTGCTGATCGAAGGCCGCCATGGCGTCGCGTACCGCGTCGACGGTTTCCAGACACAAATCGATCAGCGCCGCCGACGGCTTGGTGTTCGACTGTCGTAATGAACTGAACACAGACTCCAGATGGTGTGCAATCTCCGCGACCTTGGCCACCCCGACGCCCCGGGCGGAACCTTTCACATTGTGTGCGGCACGAAAGATCTCATTCAGGACTTCCTGGCGCGTATCTTTGCGCTGGCGCTTCTCGAGCTTGATCAGGCCATCGGTGATCGTCTGCAGCTGGTCTTCCAGCTCCACGCGGAACGCGGCCATGAGTTGCGCCAGCAGTGCCGGATCGAGATCCATCGTGCCATTACAGCCGGTAGGCGCTTACACTGTCGCGCATCTGCTCGGCGATCTGCGCCAGGGTCTCCGCCGCCGTGCGGGTTTTCTCACTTGAGCCAACCAGCTGTTGGGTGACGGAATTGATATCGCCCATGGCGGTCGCGATCTGGTCGATGCCACCGGCCTCCTGCCGCACCGCGGCGACGATCTGTTGACTGCCGGCGGCGGTCTCGCGTATGACATCAGTCAGGTTGCGCAGGGTCTCACCGGTCTGCTGCACCAGGTGCATGCCCTGATCGACGCCCTTGGTGCCCTCTTCCGTGACCATGACCGCCTTATCCGTTGCATTCTGAATATCCTGCAGGATCTGGCGCACTTGCTCGGTGGCCTCCTGGGACTGCTCGGCCAGGTCCTTGACCTCTGCGGCGACCACCGCGAAGCCCTTGCCGGACTCGCCCGCCTTGGCGGCCTCGATCGACGCATTCAGGGCCAGCATCTTCAATTGATGGGCAAGATTGTTGACGGTACTGGTGATCTCGCCGATCTGTTGCGTCTGCCCGCTCAGCGCCATGATGTTCTCGGCAATGCCCTCGACCTTTTCCCGGATCGCCTCCATGCCGGCCACGGTTTCCCGCATCGCCTCGGTTCCCTTCTCGCCCTCGGCGCGGGTACGGTCCGCCGACTCGCCCAGCGCAGCCGCCTTGTCCTGGGTCTGCGCGGAAATCGCGCGGATCTCTTCCAGCGTGGTCGAGGTCTCGGTGACCGCCGCGGCCTGTTCGGAGGCACTGGCCGACTGGCCGGCCACGGTACCGACCATGTCCGCCAGACTGCCGGACATGGAATCGCTGGCATCGGTGATCTGCCGCGCCATCCCCGCCAGGCTTTCGGTCATCGCGTTGAGCTGGCGCCCCAGTTCCGCCAGATCGTCACTGCCTTCGATCTCGATGCGCTGAGAAAGATCGCCAGTAGCGACACGTTCGACGAAATCCCGGTAACCGGCCACGGTCGTTTCAATATCGCCCTTGGAAAGGGATACGGATTTCAAATCCGACATCACCGCATCGATATAGGTCTCGATCGCCAGTTGTGAATCGAAAGACAAGATCTTGTTTACCGCTAACAGCATCTGCATACACTTGGTCGGCTTGAATAAATACTTCTTCTGTACCAAGGGGAAGATCAGCTGCGTGTAGACACTGTAACTCCCCAGATACCAGCGTGGCGTCAGGCCGATTTCATTGTGTACTATTCCGATCTTCAGTCGGCGCTCGACGTACTCATCGCCGTAGTTGCCTTCAAATAACTCCAACAAGTAGCGACGCTGTGCCGCCTTCAGCCGATCAATATTCGATCCCGCATTCTGAATTACATCCATCAGTTCTTTGTAACCTTCGACATTGCGATAGAATGCATCCACAATCTCATCGGCGTGCTGTGCAATCAGCGGATACAGCTCACGGAGCAACTGCGCATCGGCGTCGGTAAAGCCGATCAGCACCTTACGCTGCAGCTGATCATCCGCGGTAATGCCCATGCGCCAGGCAAGGCTGGTCTCGTTTGCACGTTCTTTCATGTTGGCAGCCATAGTATGGCCCTCCCTTGAGCCTTAACGGTTAATCGACAGATTCAGTAGCATGGTTTTCGGTAATGGCGGGGTCGCCAAGGATGGCAACCGGATCAAGTACGGCGACACGCCCCTGATAAATACCTTTGATGTAGTCAAGATTGATGGTGCTGTCAGTGGGCAGCGGTGCAGCCAATTGTGACGGGATGTATTCGTCGCTGCCGATAATTTCATCCACATAGATGCCGGCCGTCACCGCCTGGTCGCGTACCAGTATGACTTGCGGTTCACCGCACGCATCGCCGTCGATGTGCAGCAGCTGCTTGAGATCGAGCACCGCCAGCATTTCGCCGCGGTGATTGATGACGCCGCGCACAAACGCTCGCGTACACGGAACACTTGCAATCATCGCCGCCGGTACGACGCCCTCGCAATATTCATAGGGAATCCCGTAGTGTTCAGCCGGCCCTAGGCGGAAGCGAACATACAGGCGTCGTTCTGCGTCCAGATCGCCCTGCTCGTGAAGCCGCGCCAACTGGCGTGCGCGTTGCTCCAGGATCGCCCGGTCGGCCGGCGACTCGGGCATCGCCGCGACCGTGTGGCGCCCGTCACTCATGCCACCGCACCTCGATCATCGGGTCTGTACATCGTGATCTCCTGCCGCAGAATCTGTACCAGGCGGCCGAAGGTCATGCCCGGGGCGCCGCAGGCGATCGCATCCGGATCCGCCGCCTCCGCCAACTCCAGAGCATTGCGCAGATTTTTCAGCGCGTGACTCATTTGTCCCTTGCGCAAAGCCAGCGCAGCGAGCTGGTAGTGGGCTTCGAGAAATTTGGGATCCACATAGATCGCCTTGCGCAGAGCACCCTCTGCGGCTGCGAACTCACCCCGTTCCGCCAGAATCATGCCGCGGAAGAAATACGCCCGTTTTTCCAGCGCGTCGAGTTCAATGCATTGATCGCAAAGCGCGAGCGCCTCATCCAGATGACCGTGGTTCGCCTTCACATTCGCTTTTTGCGCCAACAGCTCCGCGGAGCTACCGTGCTGACTGATGTGCGCATCGATGGCTTGCATCGCCTCGCACCACTGCTGGTTGTGCATCAACGCGTCGATGGTGGCCGTCGTGGGGGCAGTAGCGGCGGGCGGCCGAGAACGCGCCGCCGCCGCGTCCGGTTGCGCGCGCCGTTCGTGCGCCGGCGCGGGCGTTGCTTGCCGCGGCCGCGGCACCGGCGTTTTGCGCACCAGCACACCGTCGCCGGTGCTCGGCACGCCCCGCCGTTGGAAGTAAAACACCGGACCAGCCCGGCGCAGCTCGAGTTCAGTGGATGGCGCTTCGACAACCTCGGCTGCACCCAGCATCAACACACCGTCGGGCGCCAGACTGCGGTTGAACTTCTGCAACACCTGCTGGATCGCATCCTGATCGAAGTAGATGAAAACGTTGCGACAGAGAATGAGATCGAAAGAATGAATGTCATACAAGACCGACGGGTAGTTGTCCTGGATCAGGTTCAAGGGTGCGAAGTTCGTGATCCGGCGTAGCGCCGTATCGATCGCCCACTGCCGCCCGCGCGGCGTGAAGAAGCGTTCACGCAGACGGTCCGGCGTCGCGCGAAACGACCACTCCGTATACGCGCCCCGGTTTGCGTCCTGCAGTACCTGTGGATTGATATCGGTGCCATACAGGTGCACGTTCCATTCCGCCAGATCGGGCAGGGCCTCGCGCAGCAGCATCGCCATGGTGTAAAGCTCCTGGCCCCGCGAGCAACCGGCACTCCAGATGCGCAGCCGCCGGCCCCCGTTGCGGCGGCGCTCGATCAATGATGGCAGCCACTGTGTTTTCAGGAACTGAATCTGCTCCGGGTCGCGAAAAAAATAGCTCTCGCCAACGGTAATGCGCTCAATCAGATACTGAAACTCGGGACCACTGGCGGAGGCGTCGTTGAGTACGGCGACGTAATCGTCGGCCGAAGGATAGTCAAACTTTTCACAGGCTTCGGTCACCACTGTTTGTAACAGCTCGCGCTGATGGTCGCGAACCACGATGCCGGTGCGTGTCTGCAGGAGTCGAATCAACGCATTTTCGTCATAGCCCTGTGCCGGCAGGGAGGGCGCCGGTAGCGGCTGGCTGAGTTTCGAAACCTGCTTCATTCGGCGTAATCCTGCGTCATACGGTCATTGTCAATCGGCCTGCCCAAGGTTGGTGTCGCGTCCACGCGCTGCATATCTACCAGGCGCACGAGATCCAGCAACATGGCCGCGCCTGAATCTGTCGGCACGACGGAAACAAATGGGTATGCCAGCTTACTGAGCGATTCCTGCGCGTCGTCATCGCGCGCCGGCAGCACGCCGATACCGAGGATCTCCGCGACGATCAAACCGATCTGCTGTTCGCCGCTGACGCACAGGATGATCGGCGTATCGATGGAATAGCTGTCCTGCGCGGCAATACCCATGCGCGCCGCGAGATCGATGGTCGGGATGCTGCGTCCACGCACGTTCAGCAGACCGCGCAGATAAACCGGCGCCCCGGGTACGGGCGCCAGGGCCGTCAGCGAAACGACCTGGATCACCGACGCCAATGGCACGCATAAACGCAGCGTCGGTATCTGGAAGTGCAGCACATCGTCTGCAGGGTTCATGCTCGGTTCAGGCTGTGTCATGACTCGGCTGTATTGGAATTGTCCGTTCGGCACCGCTGGCTCAGCGTGATCGATCCATCGTCGCGCCCGGTGATTTACAGGAAGACAAAGCAAAGTCCGTGCCTAGGCCCTATTCCCATGTCCTGGCGGGGTTTCGTCGCCGGCGCGCGCGTATTCGAGGCATTACCGGCCATGACATCGGGCGCAGGCCTGCCAGATGGGCCACATGCACGCCAGAATTCCGTCACAAACCGGCGCCCATAGTCCGGTAATGCGTCGAATCCCCGCACCGAATGCCCGCCCCGGCGACAGTCCGGCGCGGTCGACGCCACTCGATCCCATTGGCCCGAAATGTGCATCGCAGTAGCGCAGTCGATTAAGCGAGCGTCCCTGAGGCCGAGGAGTGAAATGTGAGCAGCAATGCCACACGTATATTGATTGCAGACGACGATAAGTTCTTCCGCGAGCTTTTGAAGGTGGTGATCGAGGCCGTGGGTTGGGACGTCGCCGGTGAGGCGGGTGACGGCGCCGAGGCCGTCGATCTGTTTCAGTCGCTGGCGCCGGACATGCTATGGATGGACGTCAACATGCCGCGGATGTCCGGAGACGAGGCCCTGCGAAAGATCATCGCGCAGCATCCTGAGGCGGTGGTAATCATGCTGACCGGCGAGGATTCGACCGCAGAGGCGAAAAATTATCTCGCCGCCGGCGCCCGGGTATGCCTGCCGAAGACGACCCCGGCCGAGATCGGCCAGCGGGTGCTGGAGACCTGGAACAGCTATCTCGCGGAGGCCAGTTAGCGGACAGGCGGCCACGCCTATGAAGACACAGTGGCGAGGGACAAGGGCCGAGGAACGCAGCTTGTAGGAACGCCGCCTCGGCGCAAATGAATCCCGGCATCGACCTTCGCGGCCGGGGCCGTGCCTGCCCTCGTTCAGAACTCGGAGAAATCCGCCGGCTCGTGGTGCGGTTCCGGATCGAGACCAAAGCGGAACTTGATCCATAACGCCAGCTCTTCATCGCTGGCGTCGGCGTAGAAATCATCCTGATAGTCCCAGTAGGAGGCCGTGACCGACAGGCTGCTCGGTGCTGCGCGTTTTCGTGCGCCGGACAGGAACCAGCGGAAGCCCGCCTCACCGTAAACATATTGACTGTCGATACCCCAGTCCGGATTCGTTTCGTCGATATATTCCCCGTAGGCGAGCAACTTGAGCTTGTCGATCGGGGTGGTGTAGTACGCGCCCAGCGACAATTCATCCGTACGCGTACGTACCCCGGAGGTTTCGTAGCGCTCATCCACCGTACCCACGTTGCCGGTGACGGTCAGGCGCTTATGCGGATACCAGGAGCCGCTCAGGTACAGCGAATTGATGATGCTGTCCTCGCCGGTGGCAGAGAAGGTCTCGGTGGCACGATCCACCGACCCGTACAGCGACGCGCTGGTCTGCGCACCGGCATAATAGACGTTGCTTTCCAGCGAGTTGAGGCGCGCCTTGCTGCCGATGCGGCCCGTTGTGATATTGGTCTTCGTGCGGTCGCCGTCGAAGTAGGCCACCGAGTAACCGATGCTCGGCCAGGATGAGATCTGATGGCTGACGCTCACACCCTGACTGCGGGTCAGGTTGCGCGGCCGGTTCACGTCTTCCGCGACATTATCGTAGGTCGAGCGAATCGATGGCGATATGCTGAAAGGGCCTGCCTGCCAGGAACTATAGATCTGCGTCGTCGCGCGGTCGCGCTTGGCCTTTTTTTCCTTCACCAGCTTTTCGATGACCGGCTTATACCGGCTGCCGGTGACTTTTCGTGACACACCGAAGGACGCGCCCTGCCACCGGGTCGTGGCCCCGAAATCGTAGTGGCGGTAGCGGGCATCCCCGAAGCCTTCCCCCGAAACCGCATCGAATTTACTCAAAGCAAATGTGCCGTGCGCCTTCGCGCGTCCATCGAACAGATCAGCTTTGACCCGTGTTTGATAGACGCCCGTGCTGGACACATGGCCCGGCGTATGTCGGCTCTGGTCGAAATCGTTTTCTGCGTAGAGAGTTTCCACGCTGACGCCTACCGCACCGTATCGCGAATATGCGGACAGGCGCCC
>CAMYOD010000032.1 GCA_947259975.1 uncultured Gammaproteobacteria bacterium | reverse complement strand
CCGCGAATGGCGGGGTCGCCCTTGATCTGGCGCCAATACTTCGGTTCCTCATAATGTTCGCTGGTCAGCGGCAGGTCGCGTAGATCGAAGTCCACCCCGACGAACCCGAGCGCTTCACCGTCCGCGTTGCGCACAAGCTGTATCGCGGTGACGGAGGGACGTCTTGCGCGCAGACTGATATAGGCCGCAGATAACAGGAAGCCGCTGCTTGGCACCACCTCGCGCATGTAGGGCCGCTGTGACCGATCGCGCCCGAAATCGGCCTCGATCACGCCCTCGCGAGTGATATTGTCGCTGACCTGGCGCGCGTCGGTGTCGAGGGCGTAGAAATATTTGCCGTAAGGGAAGTCATCGAGTGCTTGAACCAGTGCAGCGTCGAGCTTTTTGCGGTCACCCCAGACTTCACTGCAGGCGATGGACAGCTGCCGCAGCGGCGCTTGTAAGCGGACCGTCAGATTCTCGCGTTGGCGCGCGATGCTTTCCTGTAATGTACCTTTTGGGGGCTTCATAACGTTTCCATGGATTTTCCCTATTTTGATCGCATCGTGCTACACTCACGTTACCGCTAGCAGATTCTGGCTCTGGCCGTTTTGGTCGTTCCCTTCCGTGTTACCTCCTGAGCAACCCGTTTCATAACCTGCCTGCGTTACATTGTTCAACTGATTCAAAGGTGTTACAGAATGTCTACAGGTACTGTGAAATGGTTTAACGAGTCCAAGGGTTTTGGATTCATCTCCCAGGATAACGGCGGCGACGACGTATTCGTCCACTTCCGCGCCATCCAGGGCGACGGCTTCAAGACTCTGGCGGAAGGCCAGAAAGTAAATTTCGACATCGAACAGGGCCCCAAGGGCCTGCAGGCCAGCAACGTCACCAGCGCGTAAGCGGGGTGACCGACGCCGGTCGGCAAATAACGCCCCACCTCTGTGGGGCGTGACTGTTCAGAAGGCCCCGTTTTGCGGGGCCTTCTTTATTTGGCTTTGCCGTTAGTCCCGCCCACGCAACCAGTCGGCGGATAAGCGGCTTCCGGGCGGCAATTCCTGCCGAATTCGGTGGCATAATCGCCGCCTCACCAGCGTACATATCAATTCGCCTTTCAGCAGTAGAGGAGAGGGTCATGCGTCGTAAATTTCCAGCAAAGTCTGTTCTCCTATTGGCCATCAGTCTTTCGGCGGCTTCGCTAATCATAAGTTGTAGCGGCGGTGGCGGCAGCACCTCCAGCGGTGGCGGCGGGTCCTCCGGTGCGAGCTCAACACTGATCCTGCAGGTATCCAGCTTCAATGGCCGCACGGTACTCTCGGTGCCTGCCTCGCAACCCGGCGGTGCACAACGGGTGCTGCTGGCAATTTCCAACGTTCTGGCCGGTCCGGCCTGGGCCGCGACCGCGGGCGTGGAAGTCTACCTGGACGGGGTTCTGCAAGGCGTCACGGACTTTAGTGGCGAGATTATGTTTCCGATCACCGCTGGGCTACATACGATCCGGCTCGTTGATCCGTCGACGCTGGATGCCCAGGGTCGGGACGGGCAACCCCTCGAGGAAAGTTTTGACATCAATGTCCCGGCAGACACGATTGTCACCCTGTCCGATGTGACCGCCGAAGGCGGCGTCGTCACCTACAATGGCCCGAGCTTTGAGACCGGCGACGAAGTTACTGAGACTGAACTCCAGAATGGTCAAGCCTCTGGTAAGGCGCTCGTGTGTCACAAGGGCAAGAAGACGCTTTCCGTCGGCGCCCCGGCGATTCCGGCCCATCTGGCCCATGGCGACACGGAGGGACTATGCCCGGGACAGGTCGCCGGTAACGCGCCCGGCGACTCCGACTCCGACAGCGGCGCCGGCAAGGCCGACAGTGATAGTGATAGTGATAGCGGCGGTAAGAAGAAGGCCTAACGCCGTGTGCTAAAAATAAGATCAGATCGGGAATGCGGGAAATAGACTTGGCATCTCGTCATCATCTGCAGGGCAACGGATAAGTCAGGCGCAAGGGTTGGTCCGGCAGGGTCCGCGCGGCATCGAAGCAGGTCACTCGGCCCCGGCCTTCGGCCCAGTGCAGGTGCGGATTGATGGCCACCTGCCGGCCGTAACGGTCGACGTGATATACGCCGAAATGCAGGTGCGGCGTGATGCCTAGCATGCCGGTGCGGCCCAGGGCGCCGATCTGCTGGCCGCGTTGCACCGTGTCGCCCTCAGCCACACCCCGATCGCTCAAGTGATAGTACATGGTGAAGATGTGTTCGCCGCGGGCATCGATGCCGTGATCGATGACGATGCGGTTGCCGTACATAACGTGGACATGGGACTTGATCACCCGTCCGGCCGCCGGCGCGAGGATCGGCGTGCCGAGTTCACTGATGATATCGAT
>CAMYOD010000031.1 GCA_947259975.1 uncultured Gammaproteobacteria bacterium | reverse complement strand
CGCCACGCCGGGGTCGGTAGCGGTATTTCCTCGCAGTAGCGGGACGTTGTTCGCCGGGGGTCTGGTATCGGCCGGACATGTGCCGGCGATACGCGACTGCTATTACGAGGGCTGGCAAGCGGCGTTGAAGCAACTGGCCGGCTTGCCGGTCACGCGCGTCGTACCCGGCTACGGACCGCCCTCCGGAGTGGAATCAATCCGCGCCACGGCGCACTACCTCGATGCCCTCGATGTGCGCTCGCGCGAACTGTACGAAGAGAGCGCCAGCCTGCTTGAGGCAATTGACCAGGCCGCGCTGGCCGAGTTTGCCAGTTGGCAAGCCTATGATCCGAATCACCGGCGCAACGCCCTGCACCGCCGGTTGCAGTTGGAGATTGAAGACCTCGGCGGCGACCCCCGCTCGACCGCGCTGCCGGAAAACGCCCTGTGATCGCGCCGCAGGTGAACTCCGACATGCGCATATAATCGGGGCTCTTTCTGGCAATGCACTCGAACAGGTAATCAATGGGCAACCGGCTATCCAAGATATACACCCGAACCGGCGATACCGGCACGACCGGCCTCGGCGATGGCTCGCGGGTGCCCAAGGACAGCGCTCGCATCGAAGCGATTGGCGCAGTGGACGAGTTGAACAGCGCGATCGGCGTTTTATTGGCGGAGGCTGTCCCGGACGACGTCGGCACGGTCCTGACGCGCGTCCAGCACGAGTTGTTTGATTTGGGCGGTGAGCTGAGCATTCCCGGCTACACCGCGATCGACGAACAACACGTCAGTCAGCTCGAGGACAACCTCGACGGCTTCAACGCTGATCTGCCGGCGCTCAAGGAGTTCATATTGCCTGGGGGCACACGCGCCGCGGCGCTGGCCCACGTCGCGCGGGCGACCTGCCGGCGCGCTGAACGGCGCCTGGTAAAGCTGGCACTGGCCGAACAGGTATCACCATCGCCCCAACGTTATCTCAATCGCCTGTCCGACCTGCTTTTCGTGCTTTGCCGGGTCCTCAACCGCAGCGCCGGCCAGACTGACGTGTACTGGCAAAAGACCCGCACCCGCGACGCATGACCGGACCGACCAACGAGCAGCTGGCCGACCTGCTGTCACGCTGTGCGCTTGCTGATCAGAAGGCATTTGCCGCCCTCTATGGGGCATCATCGGCGAAACTGTTCGCCGTTGCCGTGCGTATAACCAGAAGGAGAGATTGGGCCGAGGAGGTGCTCCAGGAGAGCTTCGTCAAGATCTGGCACCACGCCGGTAATTATGACATCGACAAGAGCGCGCCGATGACATGGATGACCGCGATCGTGCGTAACCGCGCCCTGGACTGGCTGCGGCGGCCGCGCGAGGTGCAGACCTCGGAAGATGTCGAGGCATTATTGGCAAGCGTTCCGGATGAGGGCCCTGGCCCGGAAGAACTGGCAACGCTGGCCGCCCAGGCTGGGCAACTGCGGGAATGTATGAGTCAATTGGGCCCGGATCAGCAGCGAAGCATCACGCTCGCCTTTTTCCACGGGCTTTCCCACGGGGAGCTGGCGGAGAAGATGGGCAGACCCCTGGGAACCGTCAAAACCTGGGTACGCAGAGGATTGGACAGATTGAAGCAGTGTCTTGAGGGTATGCAACAGAAATGAAGTACGAGAACCCGACAATTCGCGATCGACTCGCCGCCGAGTACGTGCTGGGAACCATGCCCTGGCGCGCAAGACGGCGATTTGAAGCACAGCTCAAAACAAGCCCTGCGCTGAGAGCCGCGGTGTCGCAATGGGAAGTACTCCTGACGCCGATGGCGTCTTCCGTTCCTGCGCTGACACCGCCGCGCCGTGTATGGCAGAACATCCAGAAGCGCATTAACGGCGATTCCGGACCGGCAGTGCGCAGCGGCTGGTGGTACAGCCTCGGATTCTGGCGCACGGCGACCGGTTTCGCCCTGGCAGCGGTACTGGCCCTCGGTCTTGTTATGACAATTCCGGACGGAGTTCCTACCGCAGATGAGGCCAGGATGGTCGTCGTAATGGACGACATGCAGACGAGGTCACCGGCCATGACCGTGTCATGGGAACCAGGCGGTAGCGACTCGAGAATGCTTCGATTGCGCGTCATCGGACACGCCGAGATGGCACCCGACACTGCCTGGGAGCTGTGGATGCTGCCCGGTGAGGACCGCCCGCCGGTATCGCTTGGCCTGATTACGACTCACGAATTGCAAACTCTGCGCGTTCCCGAGCAGTTGGCACCATACCTCGATGACGCCTGGGGTCTGGGCATGACAGTCGAACCCGCCGGCGGCTCGCCTTCAGGAGCACCGACCGATCAGATGCTCTACATGGGCGAGTGCGTCAAGACCTGATCTGAGTGGCCATGCCGCCCGCATAGCAGTACG
>CAMYOD010000030.1 GCA_947259975.1 uncultured Gammaproteobacteria bacterium | reverse complement strand
AGCCTTCGGAAATTGGCTGACTGATAAGGTACTGTCAGCGTGCTTTAGAAAACGTCATGATCGTCAAATAGGAGCTGGTGCAAGGTGATCGTCAATGTCCCTCAGAAGAGTTCCGATGACCCGATCTTTCTGACCGCACTAAATGGCATGTTGGCAAATTTGGTGAATGTGCACCAGCCAACCGAGGTCTATTTCTTTCGCATAGACGGCTGGTTTGACCACAAATGGCTTAGATACTCGGGCAAAGCTCGCGTGGCATTTTATTACGGCCAGCGTCGGATCGATACCGCTCTCGACGCCGTGTGGCGCGAAAAGCTGACCTTTCCCCCCTTCAACCCCAATCGAGTTCTTGAGCAAATTTCGTTTCAGCGGATTAGCAATGAATATCGACGAAATAGTAATGCCCGAACCATACACAGTCCAATTCGCTCCCACAGTGCAAAGAATCTGCAGAACCGTGTTGCCGAATTTACGCAATCCGGCTTGTTTGTATGGTTTTCATCGGATACCGGGCGCGTAGACCGTGCCAGCGTATTGAGCTATGCAGTAGAGGGTGACTCAGCACAGAGCTGGTTCGCGTCTTTCCGCAAGAATGGAAGCATCTGGCGATTGCATCGGGTTAAGGGAATTGACGAGAACTACGTTCAAACGTGGTTCCCCCTAGGGCATACATAAAGCGTCATCTAACATAATGCTGGCGCAACGAAGCCGCGTACCGCTATTCCCAATGTCGCCCGAAATCAATACTCCAAACAGTTTGGACGAAACCAGATCCGATCGCTGTTGACCTCTGCAAAGGGTCCAGACTGTGCCCATGGCCGTGCGCCGGTGTCTACCGCTGGGCGGAAGGCGAATATGATCTGCAGAAAAAGAGGACGTTCCGGGCCCTGTTTCGGCAGGATCGTAAACCGGGACACCACCCGCACACCACCGCACTGTCGATAACAAACTGAATTGACCGGTTTAGGTAACACATCAATTGACCGCTTCTGTTGCTGTTGGGCCTGTGGGGAAGTGGTCAGGTCGGCTTGGCCGAGCTGTCCACTTATCCACAGGCCTGCGGCGGGTCGCGTCGAAGCGGATCACGCGGCCTGCTGCCCGGTGGTTTCCAAGGGGCTGCCGTCGGCGCAGTAGCGCGCCAGACAGCGGGGTCCGTGGAAGACGGCCAGGTGGCCGTCGGGATATTCGTGCACCCGGACGTGCGCCTTGACGTAGTGGTGGCGGTAGCGATCGGCCGGGATCTGCAGCGTGCGGTTCTTGTAGCGCACGGTGTTGTCGTTGGAGACGACCCGCTCCTCCTGGACGCAAAGGATGTCCTCGAGCGTGCCGGCAAAGGCCACGAAGGCCGAGCCGGCCTCCTCGGCCGGGCGGGCAAAGCGCGCGTTGTGCGCCGGCCAGAAGACCTCCTTGAGATAGCGGTTGGCCTCGGCCATGGTGGTGATCCCGGCCAGGCGCAGCTCCTGGGGCAGGCGCTTCTGCAAGGTCCCGAACATGCGCTCCGAGCGCCCCCGGGCCTCCGGCGAATAGGCCGGGATCAACTCGATGCCGAGCTGCCCAAGCGCCCGGCCGACCTGGGTCGGATTGTCCTTGTCCACCTTGCCGCCGGCCACCGGCGTGTGCCAGTAGTGCGAGGCCCGGTCGGCGTAGAGCGAGCAGAACAGGCCGTGCTCGGCGATCACCTCGCCAAGTGCCCGGAAGCTGCTCATGGTGCCCTCCTCTTCGACGAAGAAGCCCGAATAGACCTCGTTGGTGGCATCCTCCAGGGTCACGATCAGATCCCAGGTCTCGCCCGCCACCCAGTCGTGGCTCGAGCCGTCCTGGTGCAGCATCATCCCCACCACCGGCCGGCGCGGCCGCTTCCGGCGGTGCGCCCCGCGCCGCGCCGCCTTCCTGATCTTGCCGTGCGCCTGCAAGCTCAGGCGAAGCCAGTTGTAGCTCATCCCAAAGCCGTGCTCGGCGACCAACTTCTCGTGGAAGTGCTTGGCCGTGAAGTCCCAGTAGCGCGTCTCGAACAGCTCCAACACCTGTGCCACCGTGTCGACCGGCGCGCGGCGCGCCGAGACCCGGCCCAGGCGACGGTCGTACAAGCCCTCCGCCCCCTCGGCCTCCCAGCGATCCCGCCAGCGCCGAAACGTCCGCTCCGACACACCCAGGATCTCCGACGCCTCAACCTGGCTCAAATCGCCCCGATAACAACGTCCGTAAACATCCTCGAACTTCATCAATCTCAGTCCCTGTAACTGCTCTGTACGGCGCATCCAAAACCCTCCCGCTTTGGAAGAGTTCTAAAACCGGACAGATCATCTGTTACATAGACCGGTCATATCCTGTGTTAGCGACAGCAGCCTGACTATCCTATTGTCATTCTTCCAAGGCATATGTAATATAAACCTACTAGCTTTTGGCAAGTAGTCTCTCTCATCCAACTATACCTGTGGAT
>CAMYOD010000029.1 GCA_947259975.1 uncultured Gammaproteobacteria bacterium | reverse complement strand
ATCGCTCGCGTCGATCAGGTGCAGGATCAGGTCGGCCTCGCGCGCTTCCTGAAGGGTCGATCGAAATGCCGCGATCAGCTCGTGCGGCAGATCGCGCACGAATCCGACCGTGTCGGCGAGGATCACGTGCCCGCCTTCGGGCAAATCGAGGCGCCTTACGGTTGGGTCTAGCGTTGCAAACAACTGGTCCTTTACGTAGACATCGGCGTCGGTCAGTGCATTAAAAAGCGTCGACTTGCCGGCGTTGGTGTAGCCAACAAGCGCAACAGTCGGTATTTCCGCACGCATCCGGTTGCGTCGATTCATCGAGCGACGCGTGTCGACATGCTCCAGCCTCTCTTTGAGCTGGCGGATGCGCCGGCCAATCAGGCGACGGTCAGTTTCGAGCTGTGTCTCGCCGGGACCGCGCAGGCCAATGCCGCCTTTCTGTCGCTCAAGGTGCGTCCAGCCTCTTACCAGCCTTGTCGACAAGTGCCGGAGTTGGGCGAGCTCTACCTGCAGCTTGCCCTCGAAGCTCCGCGCCCGCTGCGCGAAGATATCGAGAATCAGTCCCGCCCGATCGAGGACACGACACTTGAGTTCGCGCTCGAGATTGCGTTCCTGGCTGGGGCTCAACGCTGCCGAAGAAATTACGAGTTCTGCATCGTTCGTTCGAATAAGCGTCTTGAGTTCGTCCAGCTTGCCCTTGCCGATAAAGAAACGTGGATCCGGCCGTCGCCGCGAGCTGACCAGTTCAGCCGCAATGACGGCGCCCGCGGAGCTTGCCAGCTCGGCAAACTCCTCTCGTTCGGATTCTTCGGGTAAGCCATCGGGACTCGCATGGACAAGCACAGCGCGCTCGCCACTTTGCGGTCTTTCAAACAAATACGACCTCCTGGCGGAGTGGCGTCATTGCTCGCCTAATCATCATCTCCTGCTTCGTCATCAGGCAACGGCAGGCGCACGTTGCGCGATGGCACTACGGTCGAAATGGCATGCTTGTAGACCATCTGGTTCACACTGTTCTTCAGCAGGACCACGAACTGATCAAACGAGTCCACCTGGCCCTGAAGCTTGATGCCGTTAACCAGGTAAATGGATACAGGAACCTTTTCCTTACGCAAAATATTGAGGAAGGGATCTTGTAACGTCTGCCCTTTAGCCATATTGGGTCTCCTTATTTTTCGTTGTTGTTCTCACGAATCCTGCGGCCCGGTGGCGCCGGGTTGCCCTGTCACACGATTCGGCCTAAGCGTGGAAAAAGTCTAACACAGCGGAAATCGAGGCAATACGCCAAAAATAGTCATTTCAGCTGTTTCACCAGAAACGTCGATATGGTGTCGATAGCGTCCGCTTCAAGCGCATCCACTGAAAATACCGATTTCTCCGAACGAAGCCAGGTCAGCTGCCGCTTGGCGAGCTGGCGCGTCGCAAATAGCGCCCTGTCGGATGCCTCCTCCAGGCTGATCTCACCATCCAGGTAAGACCAGAACTGGCGATACCCCACCGAACGCATGGCCGGGCTCTCGCGCTTGAGCCCGGAGCGCTGCCGCAATCGGCGCAACTCGTCGACGAAACCGCTGGCGATCATGCCGGCAAGCCGCGAGGCAATACGCTCATGCAGGATGCTCCGCGGCTCGATGACCAGGCCGATCTTCACATAGTCGATGTCATCCGGCGGTGCCGCCGCGTCTCTTTGCCAGTCGCTCAGGGGCTTGCCGCTGATCCTGAACACCTCGAGAGCGCGCTGCAGCCGCTGGCTGTCGTTCGGGCTAATGCGCCGCGCGGCGGCCGGGTCGGCCTTCTGCAGCTCTGCGTGTACGGCGGGCCACCCCGATGCCTCCGCCAGCGCATCGATTTCGGCCCGTACGGCGTCGTCGGCTGCCGGCAATTCGGCGATGCCTTCCGTCAGTGCCCGGAAGTACATCATCGTGCCACCAACCAGCAAGGGTATGCGGCCGGCCGAAAATATTTCGCGCATGGCGGCGCGGGCATCGCGAACGAACTCGCCCGCCGAATAACCTTGCTCCGGGTCGCGAATGTCGACCAGGCGATGCGGGGTACGTTGCAACTCGGCGGCGCTGGGTTTGGCGGTGCCGATGTCCATACCGCGATAGACCTGCGAGGAGTCGACACTGATGACATCGAATTCCCACCGTTCACACAAGGCCATTGCCAGCTCGGTCTTACCCGACGCCGTCGGCCCCATAACGAAGACACAAAGCGGCTTTGCCGACAGCATGCTCGAACTACGCTAGACGTGCTGGCATCAGGGCAACTGCGCCACGTCGGTCACACGGCGGGTGCGCCTGAAGTAGGCGGTCGCGCCGGCCCCGGTAAGGATGCACCAGACCGCGAACAGGGCGCCGGGCAGCGCCGTCTCCGGGCTGAAGTGCTTAAGGGCAAGCGCCACACCGAGCCCGGCATTCTGCATGCCGATCTCGATTGCCAGGGTCAAGCGGTGACGTCGATCAAAGCGATACACGCGGGCCAGACCCCAGCCCAGACTGTAACCCAGCGCGTTGAGTACCACGACCAACAACAGGACCATCGCACCCACGCTGGCAATGCGTGCCTGATTTGCCGCCACCGCATAGGCGCAGATAATGATGATCGCGATCGCCGCGATCGCCGGTGCCACGACTTCGGCCTGCGCCAGGTGCGTGCCCAGAAGTCGCCGCAGGCCCAGACCCAGCAGTAGCGGCGCCACCACGGTCCAGAGGATGGTGACCATCATCGGCCAGAATGGGATCTCCAGCAGCGCGCTGCCGAGAAACTCCACCAGGCTGGGCGTCAACACCGGCGACAGCAGCGTGGCGACCGTGGTCAACGCCACCGAGAACGCCACGGCACCGCCGGCCAGATAGACGATCACGTTACTCGCCATCGCGCCGGGCGCACAGCCGACGATTATGAAACCGAGCGCCAGCGCCGGCGACATACCGCCGATGATGACCAACTGTGCGGCGAGAAAACCCAGTATCGGCATGACGCTGTATTGCGTCAGCACACCCAGGCCGATGCGCCCGGGTGCCCGTGCCGTCGCACGCAGGTCACGCGGATCCAGCACCACACCGATGGCAAACATGGTGGCGGCAAAGAACCAGAGAAAAGTGTCCTTAAATATTAGAAACCAGGCCGGCTGCAGAAAGGCGGCGATGGCGGCAATCAGCGTCAGCGGCGCCAGGCCGCGGGAGATGAAGCGGAAAAGATTCATGTGTTCGCAATGCCTACTGGGCGGCCGCTGCGTCCTTGCTGGGGGGTAATGGGTCGGCAAGGGATTCGGCCCTGGGCACATTTTCGAAGCACCACTGGGCGAAGGCCCACTCCCACAAGTCGGCGACGGTGGCGCGCCGCAATCCGGCCGGCGGTCTATGACCCAGCAGGCTCAGTGCATGAAACAGCGCCCACGCCGGTGGCACGTCATCAATTGCCGCGGCGCCGGTCTGTTTGCTCAATTTGTCGCCGCCGGCGGTCACCAGGACCGGTAAATGGACGTAGTCGGGCCGCGCAAAGCCAAGCAGGCGTTGCAGATAGATCTGGCGCGGCGTGGAGTCGATCAGGTCGCTGCCGCGCACCACCTCGGTGATCCCCTGAAGCGCATCATCGACCGTGACCGCAAGTTGATAAGCAAACAGGCCATCGGCCCGTTGCACGACAAAGTCACCCACCTCGCACGCCAGATTCTGTCTGATCTGACCCTGCAGACCGTCGACAAAGTCCACCACGTGATCATGACAGCGCACGCGAATGGTGCGCGGCGTGCGATCCGGCGCGATCCCTTCGCGGCAAGTGCCGGGATAGGGCGCAGTCGTAGCCCCGGCGGTCTTGGCAATTTCCTTGCGCGAACAGGCGCAGGGATAGGTATGTTCGACCTGCGCCAGGCGCTCCAGCGCGTTCCGGTAGTGCGCAAGCCGCGCACTCTGATAGGTGACCGGCCCGTCCCATTCGAATCCGCACCGTTCGAGGGTACGCAACAGTCCCGCGGCGGCGCCGGGCACTTCCCGCGGCGGATCGATATCCTCGATCCGCAGCAACCATGCGCCACCCCGCTCCCGCGCGCGCAGGTAGCTTCCCACGGCCGCCACCAGCGAGCCCAGATGCAGCGGGCCGGTGGGCGATGGTGCAAATCGCCCCCGATACGGGTGGTTGCGTTGAGTCGTCGTGTCAGTCATGGTCCCTACATCGGCAGTACTCACATCGGGTGGGCGCCGCGGCGGCAATTATCCCTGTTATGCGCACGCTATTCCAATGCGTCGTGGGCACGTAAAATGCGCTTTCCCGACGCTACGGACCACGAGTCTTTGTGATTTACATGTTGGCAACCATACAACAAGCGCTGCTGCCGCTGTTGGCCGCACAGCATCCCGCGACACTGCTCGCCGCGGGGCCGGCAGCGGCCCAGCTTGCCCGCCGCTATACGCAGCAGACACCGGTCACGGACCTGAAATGCGTCGCTACGGCGGCGGAGATTTTCGCGCTCGCCACCGGCACCGTCTTTGACACAGTCGTTGTCGCCGGTCTGCTCGAGCGGCTCGACAAAGCGACCGGCCACAACGTGCTCGGACGCCTGCGTGACCTGCACGCACGCGAGCTGTTTGTCGTGCTGCCGGTGGGCGACCAGGCAACGCCGGACACCTGGGCGCGCAATGAGTTATTCGCGCTCGGCCTGGAGTTGGTCTGTACACAACAGCGCAACGCCGACTCTATTCACCTCTATCGCTACAGTATCGATCGCTACAAGACCACACCGGATTGGCTCAATGACCGGAATTGGGCGCACCCGGAACTTTTCAATAAACACTGGTGGTGAAACACACCGCGGACCCGAACATACCGGGCGACCACCCTTGTTTCGGCATCCCGCGACGCATATGATGGCGCCGCTCAATTCTCCGCCGCCACGACATACACGTTAGAGACGCAAGCAAACTCCGCATGGCACAGTACATCTTTACCATGAACCGGGTCGGCAAGATCGTGCCCCCGGGTCGTGCAATCCTCGAAGACGTCTCGTTATCGTTTTTTCCCGGCGCCAAGATCGGCGTGCTCGGACTCAACGGCTCCGGCAAATCGACTCTGCTGCGCATCATGGCGGGTGTAGAGAAAGAATATGAGGGTGAGGCGCGACCCCAGGCCGGAATTCGGATCGGCTACCTCGCCCAGGAACCGGAGTTGGACGACAGCCTCAACGTACGCGGCAATGTCGAGCAGGGTGTGGCGGAGATTGCCGCGCTCGTAAACGAATACAACGCGGTGTGCGAAAAGTTCGGCGAGCCCCTGGACGACGAGGAAATGAATACCCTGCTGGTGCGCCAGGGCGAACTGCAGGAGGCGATCGAAGCCGTCGGCGGTTGGGAGCTGGAGCGCAAGCTGGAGATGGCCTCGGATGCGTTACGCCTGCCGCCCTGGGACGCGGACACCAAGACCCTGTCCGGCGGTGAGCGACGACGGGTCGCCCTGTGCCGGCTGCTCATTTCCAACCCGGACATGCTGCTGCTGGACGAACCGACCAACCACCTGGATGCGGAATCCATCGCCTGGCTGGAGCGATTTCTGCAGGAGTTTCCCGGCACCGTGGTGGCCGTCACCCATGATCGCTACTTCCTCGACAATGTTGCCGGCTGGATCCTGGAGCTGGACCGAGGTCGGGGCATTCCCTGGGAAGGCAACTATTCCTCCTGGCTCGAACAGAAAGACAAGCGACTGGCGGCGGAAGAAAAACAGGCAGCGGCCCATCGCCGCACGATCAAGTCGGAGTTGGAGTGGGTACGCACCAGCCCCAAGGGCCGACATGCGAAAAACAAGGCGCGTCTGGCCCGTTTCGAGGAACTTTCCTCGCGGGAATTTCAGCAACGCAATGAGACCCAGGAACTCTACATTCCGCCCGGCCCCCGCCTCGGCGATCTGGTGGTCGAGGCCGCGGGCATTCGCAAGGCCTTCGGCGATCGGCTGCTTATCGACGAACTGAGCTTTAAACTGCCCCGAGGCGGCATCGTCGGCGTGATCGGCCCCAACGGCGCCGGCAAGACCACGTTATTTCGCATGATTGCCGGCGCCGAAACACCGGATGCGGGTGAGCTGCACATCGGCGATACCGTAGTGCCGGCCTACGTCGATCAAAGTCGTGCCGACCTGGACGGGAGCAAGACGGTGTGGGAGGAAATTTCCGACGGCCAGGACACCCTCACCGTCGGCAGCTACCAGACCTCGTCACGGGCCTACGTGAGTCGCTTCAATTTTCGCAAGGCGGATCAACAAAAGAGTGTCGGCAAACTTTCCGGCGGCGAACGCAATCGTTTGCATCTAGCCAAAGTATTGCGGACTGGCGGTAATCTTCTCATGCTCGATGAGCCGACCAACGACCTGGACGTGGAGACCCTGCGCGCACTGGAAGAGGCCCTGCTGGTGTTTCCCGGCTGTGCCATCGTCATTTCCCATGATCGCTGGTTCCTCGATCGCATCGCCAGTCATATTCTCGCCTTCGAAGGTGATAGCAAGGTGGTCTGGTTCGAGGGTAATTACCAGGATTACGAGCAGGATCGTCGGCGACGCCTCGGCAGCGACGCGGACCAGCCGCATCGTATCAAATACCGCCGTCTCGCCGGCTGAACCACGGCCTGCACGCCGGGCACGATTGAACTCGCGCCGGGTTTGACACTCTTATAAATTTGACTGAAACCGATCGGCGGGACGCGGTGTTCACCCGATCAACGGAGCAAGCGTGTGATGCGGCAATTGAAATGGTTTTTTCTGTGCCTCGCGGCAGTGCCCATGCTGGCGTGGGCCGGCATACCCGATATCGAACTGCGCGATCTGGACGGCAATCCGCGCAACGTCAACGCATTCATCGGCAAGGGTAAATGGGTGGCAGTCATGGTCTGGGCTCACAACTGCCCGATCTGTAACCGGGAAGCGCCCGAGCTGACCTTCTTTCATCATGATCACCGCAAGAAGGACGCCATCATCCTGGGGATCTCCATCGACGGCGCAAAGAACGTCGACAAGGCGCGGGATTTTGTCGACCGTCACTCAATCAATTGGCCCAATCTAATCACGGAACCTGACGGCGCCGCACTCATGAAATTTGGCGCCGGCCCGCTGCTCGGTACCCCCACCTTCTATCTCTTCGACCCAAGCGGTGAACTCGTAGGCCGGCAGATCGGTCCGCTGTCGGCAGAGGAATTGGAACGCGTGATCGGCGAGCGTAGCGGCCCGGTCACGAATTGAGCGGCGCGAACTTACGCGGTGCGCGCCACGTCCGTGGCCAGTTCCTTAATCAGGACCTTGGAGTTGCGCTGCAGGTTATACAGCGCCTGACGTTCCACCGGCAGGCTGGATAACTCGGCCGGCTCGAAGCCCTGCTCACGAAACCAGTGCACCGCCTGGGTGGTTAACACAAACAACCGGTCAATCCCCTGGGTACGCGCCTCACGTTCGAGATAGGCAAGCACGGTGCTCGCCCGCGCCTCACCCTGATAGTCGGGATGCACCACCAGGCAGGCCAACTCCGCGAGCCGCTCACTCACACAGGGGTACAAGCCGGCACACGCGATGATCGCGTCGTCACGTTCGACGACCACAAACTTGCCGATCTCCGTCTCCAGAACTTCTCTTGAGCGCCGCACCAGGATACCGTCCGCCTCCAGCGGAGCGATCAATTCGAGAATACCGCCGACGTCGTCGATGGTCGCACGCCGAATCCCCTCGAACGGGTCGCCCGCCACCATGGTGCCGACGCCGTCACGCGTAAACAGTTCCTGTAACAGGGCGCCGTCGATGTGCCGATTGATCAAATGCGCCCGCCGCACACCCCGCGTACAGGCCTGCACCGCGGCCCGCAGTGCATGCTCGATATCCGGCGGCATGCTCGCGGTTTCCGCGGCCAGGAAGGCACGTGCCTCATCGAGGGTCAGCTCATGCACCAGGCGCCCGCGGCCATCGAGCAGGCCATTACCGTCGACCAGCATGATCAGCTTGTCGCTGGCGAGTTCCGCCGCCACCGTGGTGGCCACCTCTTCGGCGCTCAGATTGAACACCTCACCGGTGGGCGAATAACCCAGCGGTGACAGCAGCACGATGGCACCTTCGGCCAGTTGTTGATTGATCGCCTGGGTGTCCACCCGGCGCACCTCACCGGTATGACAAAAGTCCGTTCCCTTGCGCACCCCGAGAGGGCGTGCGGTAACGAAATTACCGGACGCGACACGAATCCGCGCCCCCGCCATAGGCGAATTAGCCAGGCCCATGGACAACAGCGCCTCGATCTCGACCCGTACGCTGCCGACTGCTTCCTTGACGCATGCAAGTGCCGTGTCATCGGTGACCCGGAGACCGTCCACATAGCGGATTTCGGCCCCGTCCGCACGCAGGCGCTGCTCGATCTGGGGACGCGCGCCGTGCACCAATACCAGGCGTACACCCAGGCTGTTGAGCAGCGCGATATCGTGCACCAAGGCCGGAAACTGGGCCTCCGACAAGGTTTCCCCGCCGACCAGAAGCACGAAGGTCCGATCCCGGAACGCATTGATGTAAGGGGCCGCGTTACGGAACCACTTTACGAAGCGCTGCTTTGTCTCGTTATCGTTCATCCGATTATGAAAAATCTGTTTGCCAGGCCGAGCTTGAACCCGTGCGCGGGCTAACTTTCGGTCTCACCTATCCAGCTCTCGAGGGCGGCGATGATCTTTTTCGCCTGGTCGGCACTGGAGATATTGAACTTGGATTTCTGCTGATATTGGCCGTTGCGTTTCTGGTAGCGGCGAATACTGTACTTGTCGGGCCCATATACCTGTTTGCTCCGATCCCAGTCCTGGTATCGATACAATATTGTTGACCATGCTCCTTTGGTGAGGACGATCTTGTCCAGTTCCTTGACGGTAACCACCCCGTCATCCACATATTCGATGGTCAATTCATCAACACTCTCGGCCATAATTCACTCCTGCAGCAAAATGCGGTCATTTCTGTCCCGCTCGACGGCGGCATGCCTGTCGAGCTACTAGTATAGTGGCGACCCCGCCGCGCTCAGCCAAATCCGCGCGCCCGGGGGCTGGGGCGCAATTCCTCCCCGGCTCAATATCTTTCACGAGTATCGCATAGTTTGACATATGAAACAGCATGTTATAGCGTTTTTCTAAACTGATTTGGGATCTCATCAACATGGCTAACGACACCGGGCTGGGTCGTCTGTTGCTCACCGCAGGACTCGTTGCATCCCTGGCGGGCTGTGCCGGCCCCGGGGCCTTCACCCGCGCCCCCGCCCCGACGGGCAGCGCAATCGCCCATGAGGCCCGCGACCTGCTCGGCGCCCCGTATCGTTACGGCGGCACAGATCCAGCCGGCTTCGACTGCAGCGGCCTGGTCCATTACGCCCATCGGCAGGCGGGCATTGCTACGCCCCGCACGACCCGCGCACAATTCCGCCGTGCCCAACGGGTTAAGCCAGCGCAGCTGCGCCCTGGGGATGTGCTTTTCTTTCGCCTGCAGCAACCTCGCGTATCCCATGTGGCGATCTACATCGACAATGGCCGCTTCATTCATGCCCCGACCAACGGCAAATTCGTAAGCTATGCCAGTCTGCAGAATGCGTATTGGCGTGACCGCCTGGTCGCGGCCGGTCGCTTGTACTAGGTGCAGTGACGACCGCCGGCGCCGCCCACCCCTGCGGCCGGCCTTTCACCTTGCGGAATCCCGGGTTCTGGCGTATACGTGAAAACAGGTGACGGTTTGCGGTTCCGCGACCCGGTGAATGTGTCCAAGAACAATACGAGGAATTTGGGCATGGCCATACTGCACAAGCCAGAAGTCGATCAATGGTATCAGGACCTGCAAGGTCGCTCCCTCAGGGTCGTGGCCATCGATGAGGACGCGGAAACCGTAGACGTACAGTTCTTCAGCGGCGAGATCGAGGAATTCGAATTCGACAGCTGGTTTCAGCTCGGCGTCGAACCCATCGCGGAGCCGGAGGACTGGTCGGGCCCCTTCGATGATCTGGAACCCGATGACATGGGCGACACGGAGATTCCCCGGCAATCCGGCAGCTGGGACCAGAATCTCGACGAAACCGATTTCGAAGAGTGACCCCCCTGCCTGCGCCGGCATTTGCGGCGGCGTGTGTGAGCCTGAAAGTCCCAGGCTTTGCCTCCGGTAACCCATGAGCGGTTACCATCAACCCATGTATAGCACGCGCCGCCTGGCGGCAATGATACTTCTCGGCGGCCTGGGGCTCGCGTTGTCAGGCTGCATGCCGGGCACACCGCTGATCTCAACTACAGGTCCGGCCGACCCGGTTCCGCGTACCGCGCCCGAAACTCCGACCCTCGCCTATGCCTGGTCGCCGGTACCGGACGGCCTGAGTAACGTGTTGCCCATGCACTGGCTACGGCTGGATAAAGACACCGATCTCCAGGCCCTGGCGCAGGCAACGAAAATCGCCCTGGACGCCATGCCCAACGGACATCGGGTTTTGATCATCGGTGCCCTGCATACCACCTTAAGCCATCACCCCAAGGATCGATTGGTTGACGGTCTTGGCAACACGCCACACTGCTTCCGCAGCGACGGTTCCGCGGTTCCTTATCAGTCGTTGTGGTGGGATCATGGCGTCGCCGAGGTTGCGCGCCTGCTGGATGCCTTTTTTTCGCACTATGCCGCGATTGGGGGTCGGCTCGATGTCGCGGTACTCGACTTTGAGGCGGGCCTCACCCTGTGGGCCCTGCACCGCACCGCCCGCCAGCGCTACGGCTGCGGGATCCTGCATCTGCTCGACGCCATTGCGCGGGATCCGCGCATTGCGGCCATACAACATGAGTTGGGATTCCGCGACTTGCGGCCCATTGCCTATTGGAACACCAATGACAGCTACCTGCGCTGGGACGGTTTGATGCGGGCGCGGGTCAACGACTATGTCAACCGCGCTTACTACGCGCCGCTGAAACGTCACTATCCCGCGGTCAAGATGTCCAATTACGGCGATTATTATCAGGCACGTCATTTCCAGATACCGAATCGCTACGGTCAAGCGAAACACCGGCACTATGACGGCGCGCATGTCGGCACCCACCAGGCGCGCAGTTTCTACGGCTGGCTCGAAATTGTGCCCGCACTGGAGTTCGACACGCTGGGCGTAACCGAGTCGCCCTTCAGCGCATTGCGTTACGACGTAAACAAGATGCGGGCGATGAAACTATCCTCCACCGTACCCATTTATCCCTGGGTCTCGAACAAGGAATTCGCCGACAGCGATCTGCGCACTACGGATCTTTACCAGGAACTGATCTTTCATATCGGGCTGAGCGGGGTGGAGAATTTTCTGTTCTTCAATCCGGATACCACCGATACTCCGGCCACACCCACCAGTAACCGCCTCCTGAGCCACAGCCTGCAGGAACTCGATCGCTACATTGGTCACCCGGACCGGGTCGCGCGGATCCCGGCTGCGATCGACTGGCATAGCGACTATCTACTCAGCGAGATGCGGGTCAAGGGCCGCTCAGTGTGGCGCTTCACGCCGGACCTGCGCGCCGACCAATCCATCGCCGATGTCCTGGTCGCAGCCTATCCGGCCACCTTCCAGCTTGGCACGACGCTTCTCGTGATCGAAAACGGCCGCGTGCAAGCCAACGCCGACAGCGTCTCCCGGGCCGGTTACTGGATTCTCGAGACAGCCCGGTCACCTTGATCGGCATGCAAACATGGGCCCGGGGCCCGGAAAGCGCTTGATCAATCAATGCTGTGACGAAGATAATAGGAACCCAGGAACCGGCTACCCGGTCGAACCACACATTCACATCTGCAGTCTTTGTCAAGGAGTAGTCTATGCCTCCCCTCAGTCAAGCGGAGATCGAGAAGTTCAGAGACCTCTTGCGCCAGCGTCAAACCGCGTTGCGCCAGGCGATTGATGAGGAGGTCTTGCGCGAAGAACGGGAGGACTACAAATCCATTCTCGGGCGCGTGCGTGACACCGGCGACGAAGCGCTGGCGGATCTTATCGCCGATTCGAATATCGCCGGGCTGAATCGGTTCGTGGAGGAGTTTCGCGATATTTCCGCGGCACTGGAGCGAATGCAGACCGGCGGCTACGGTACCTGCAATGACTGCGGCGCGGATATCGACATCTCACGCCTCGAAGTCTATCCCACGGCCAAACGTTGCATGCCTTGTCAACGCCAGCATGAGGCGACCTTTGCCGGCAAAAGCACGCCGAGTCTTTAATCCCTGATCATGCGTGCCGCCGTTATCGAGGCCCCCGGGGGTCCCGAGGTGCTGCAAACACGCGAAATCGCCACCCCGGCCCTGCAGCAGCCGCATGATGTGCGCGTGCGGGTCAGGGCTGCGGGCATCAATCCCATCGACACCAAGGTGCGCGCCAAAGCGGCGGCCTACCCTATCAATCTGCCGGCGATTCTCGGCTGTGACGGTGCCGGTGTGGTTGAGGAGGTCGGTGGCGCCGTGACCACCTTCAAACCGGGCGACGAGGTCTATTACTGCCAATGCGGTTTCGGCGGTCGTTTCGGCAACTATGCGGAGTACGCTGTGGTCGCCGAGCCTTTTCTCGCCCACAAACCCGCCGCGCTTTCCTTCGTTGAAGCGGCGGCGGCGCCGCTGGTGCTCATTACCGCCTGGGAGGCGTTACACGATCGGGCTGCGATCAAGGACGGAGACACCGTCATGATCCACGCCGGCGCCGGTGGCGTCGGTCATGTGGCAATTCAGTTGGCGAAACTCGCCGGCGCCCGGGTCTGCACCACGGCGGGCGACCCGCAAAAGGCCGCCTTTGCCGAATCGCTCGGCGCCGATCTCACCATCGAGTACAAGCAGGAAGACTTTGCCCTGGCGATACTCGACTGGACCGACGAACGCGGCGTCGACATGGTGCTGGACACGGTCGGGGGCGAAACCTTCGAGCACTCGTTCACCGCCCTGCGTGTCTACGGCGACCTGGTGACACTGCTGCAACCGGCGGCGGATACCAACTGGACCGTGGCGCGCCAACGCAACCTGCGCGTCAGCTTCGAGCTGATGCTGACACCAACCTATCTGGGTATGATCGAGGCACAACGCCATCAGGGTGAGATACTGCGCCGCGGCGCCGAACTGTTCGATGCGCGGAAGTTACAAATCAAGGTGGCGAAAACCTTCCCCCTCGCACAGGCGGCGCAGTCGCACGCCTACCTGGAACAGTCGCGCCCCATCGGCAAAGTGGTGCTGGAAATCGACTGAGACCGGCCTGCTGCCATTGCGCCATGACATCCGATGCCCACAAACACGCTCACGTAGCGTCCGACAGCTACGATGTTTCGTGGCAGGATTTCGACACCCGCGTCATTGCCGCGTCGCATGAACGACCGATCCTGGTGGATCTATGGGCCGATTGGTGTGCCCCCTGCCGTGTGATTGCGCCCTTGCTGGAACAACTCGTTGCGCAATACGAGGGTGCCCTGGCCCTGGCCCGGGTCGAGGTCGACGACGGTGAGAATATGAAATTGGCGGGTCACTACCGGGTGCGCGGCTTTCCCACCATCATTCTGTTTCAGAATGGCAAGGAAAAAGGCCGCTTTAGCGGCGCCAAACCACTACGCGTCATCGAACAATTCGTCGCGGACCACGCGGACTGGCGTTGAGCGCCGCGGCGCCTAAGCGATTCGGGTCTGGCTTTCGAGGTAGACAAAGATTGCGCCCACAACAATCGCCACCACCGCCGGGATGTAGTCGCTGCGCACGAGCAGAAAGAAACCGATGACGATGGCCGACAAGCCCACGATATACAGGGTGATGCCGGGCACCAGGTCGTGACGTTTGCGACGCAGGCCCGACATCACCAGGCTGACACCGGTCACACACAGGCCGATAAACAATGCCAGCCAGGCGGCACCATAGAGTGCGGTGCTGAGCGTGAAACCATATTCACCGGCGCTCAGTTTCGGCAGTACGAACCAAAGGATGCGCAGCAGAAAAACCGTGCCGACGAGTCCGCCCACGGTGACCAACGCGCCGAGCAGGAGCGTCGCCAGGCTGCGTTGCGAACTCGCAAGATCGCCCATCGGGCCGAGTGTTGGCATTCTCATCATTGACCCTCCCTTTTTTCTACCCGCTGCAAGTATTACGCCCACTCATGGCACAACGGTGACGCAGCCACCGCCGCTTCTCAATCATCAACCGTTCCATGCGGGACCCAGCACAAAGTGCACCGGTGTGAAGCCGTGCTCCTCCAGGATCTCGTTGATCTCTTCCCAACCGGCATCAGCATTCTCTTCCTGCACGCGCGCGATCAGTCCGACGACATGACGATAGGCCTCATGATCCTCATATTCCTGCGGCACTTTGATGACCCGAATATCTTCAGACGCGTCACTGGATAACACCATGACTTTGGTCGCCACGTTTAACTCCTTTCATTGGACAATCGACGACAATAATCTATCACAGGCGGCGCGGCGCCATCAGTTCCGCGGTGGCGGCACCAGATTGATGCCCGTGAATTCCTGCAAGCGGGCCGCGCAGTCCGCCTCATCTTTGAAGACAATGCCGTATAACCCGCAGGCCTTCGCCCGCGCCACATTTCCGGCATTGTCGTCAATGAAGGCTACCTGCGCCGGCGCGACCCCCAATTCCTGGATCACATCACGAAAAATCGACGGGTCGCGCTTGCCCTTGCCCAACCGATAGCTGATAAACAGACGATCGAACTCGGCGTAGAAATGATCCCGTGTGTCCAGGGTATCCAGCCAGACCGTCTGATCGCTCAACAGCGCACAGAAAACTCCGGCGCCCCGGCAACCGCGCACCAAGGTCAGCATGTGCGGACGCAGGATGAAACGATCCAGCACTTCTCCCGTCAACTCGGCGTCATCGCCCGCCACCGTGTAATGTGCCCGCATGTAGCCCCAGAAGTCCGTTTCCGTGCCGGTGCCGAGACAGAAGCCGGTGGTGTAAACGGCATCCTGGGCCGTCTTATAGAAGTGCTGCCGGTACAGCCCGTTGCGGTCGGCAATCACGTAGAGGCCCTCGCGGAATCCCTCCTCCGCAATCACACCCCCATAGTCAAATAGCAGTGCAGGTTTTGCCGAGTTCACGAGCGTGTCGCGTCTGGATTCTACTGAATCGTTCTTGTTAGCATGTGACTACCCTAGCACACGGGAGATCGGTCTCACATGCAGTTAGGTCACTGGAATAGCGACGCTGATGGTCCGGTAAACGAAGCGGCGCTTGCCGCGAAGCTCGAGCAACTCGGTTACCGTGTGACACGTTACGTATACCCGCCGGGCACGAATTTTCCGCCGCACGCGCATGAGATCGACAAAATCGACGCGGTGCTGTCCGGAAGCTTCCGTCTGACGCTGCAGGGCGAATCCTACGTTCTCACCGCCGGTGATTATCTGGCAATACCTAAGGGCGTGATCCACAGCGCCGA
>CAMYOD010000028.1 GCA_947259975.1 uncultured Gammaproteobacteria bacterium | reverse complement strand
ACTCATACTTAGGATACAAGGCACCCCTGGAGTATGAGAGGATGAATGCCGTTGGTTGATTACAGTGTCCGGAGAAGTGGGGGAAGTGCACTCTGACCCCGTTTTGCTACTGATGCACGATGGTGACGGGGCACTTTGCGTGGTTTAACACCCGGTGGCTGACGCTGCCCAGGAGCAGCTCCGAAAACCCCGACAGACCGCGACTGCCCATGACGATCAGGGGATCCTCCGCATCCTTGGCGGCGGCGAGGATGGCGGGCGCCGGGTCACCGGTGAGCAAGGCGTCCTCGACCGGTATCGAGACGTTGCCAATTGCCTTGCGTGCACGACCAAAAATTCGTTCCGCCCGTTCGTCGCGAAGCGTGGCGAAACGTTCGGGCGAGTAGGCATCCGTCTGGTCGGCTGTCATGGTCTCCGGCGGTACCCCCAGCATGTCCAGCGCATCACTGGGAAACGCGAACAGCAGGCGAAGCGGGATGCCAAGCGCTTGCGCCAGTGCGGCGGCGTAGCGTGCGGCGGCGTCGGAACCGCTGGAGCCATCGACCGGGACAAGGATTATCTGGGGGAGTTGCGCCATTGGTGAATCTCCGAATCGTGCTTCCGTCAATCAATCATTTGTCGCCAACGATGAGATAGCATCGGGGCCGGCAGCGCGTCAGTGCCCTGCCGGCCGACAAGACTCACCGATCACTCGAAGGTGACGTAATGCGCGGACGTCCACGCCTTGGCGTCATCGATCTGCCGCCCCTGGAAATAGATGGGGCGGAAGCCATGCGGGCCATTATGCGGATCCAGGTCGAAGGTGCCGCTGACGTCACGTGGCATTGCCGCATCGCTCAAACGCTCGATGGCGACGAACAGTTCCGTACCGCCAAGTTCCTTGCGGATGCGCCCCTTTTCGAGAAGTTCCGCGCCGGATACTTCCAGTTCGAATTCGGGGCAGTGCATAAACGGATTGCCCTCCAGCGGATTGCCCACCTTTACGTAACCGTCGATGGTGCCGGAAATCTTGATGGTGCAATGGGCCAGGTTGGAGACGTCGATCTCGATGGTGTCGGCGTCACCGTAGGTGTCGGTGCGTAACCCGATCTTGGTCGGTCCCGCGCGCCAGCAGTTCTCTTCCTGGTGTTCGAAGCCGAGTCCGCGGAAGTTGTTGATGACACCGTTGCGGATGTCGATGACCGCCTTCCAGTCAGCCCAGCGATAGCGATCGCGGATGCGCGCGCCGCCAACACGGACGCGAATCTTGCGGTCGGAAAGGCCGTATTCTTCCTGCAGGTTGCGCGACCAGATCAGGCCTGTGTGGTCAAAGGCGGAGATCTCGTCCCAGCCCATGTCACCCAGGAAACGGTAATGCACCTCGGCGCTGCTCTTGCAGCTCAACTCACCGCCCATCATTTCGCCATTGCAATGGGCGAAGGCGACCAGGCGTTCGCCGGTGGTGGCCCACGTACGACGGTTGCGCAGGGCGGTGCCGATGGTGGCCCGATCCAGTTGGTCGGCCAGGATGCCGGTGACGCCGCCCTTGGTGCCGAACACCGCGGTTCCCGGCACGCCGCCGCCGCAGCGGCCGCGATGTTCGTCGCCGTTCATGGACGCGCCCAGCTTGTAGCCGCGCCGCGCCACCTCGTCGTACAACCACGGGAAATGGCCCCAGGCTGAGCCGATCTCGACGAGTCGTTCGAGCACCGGGTGGTGCCAGTCCATGATGCAGCGCCGGCCGCCCACATGCGGCATTAACAGATGTCCCTCGGGGTCGTGAATGTAGGTTGACCACAACTCCTCCAGCGGCCAGGCACCGGGCTGGATGGTGTCCGCGTCCATGTCCTCGTTCCATTCAAAGGAGCGCGCGATCTTGCCCTGGTCGTCGAACGGGAATTCCGGCTTCTTGCCGTGCAGGAACACCACATTGTGATCGCCACCGGCACAGCTGTTGCCGCACCACTCGGTGCCCGGATAGCAGACGAACTTGCCGTCTTCGTTCAAGTCGTCGATCAGTTCGACCGCCCGGTCCCAGTTGTCCTTGGTGATCTGGAAGTCATTGGCGGTATAGCCCAGCACGTCGAGTGCCGCAATGTCACGGCCATAGCTGAGGTTGTAGCGGGTGCTGTTGGTGCCCACCGTGTCGTCGGAATGCACATGGAGGTCACCGAAGAACACCCGGTCCACCGGACTGTCGGCGTCGGCGGTAATGAAGAACTTGCCCGGTACTACTTCCGGGTGGTCCACCATGGTGGCCGTGATCTCCAGCTCGCCCGCATCGGTGGGCAGGTCCTCCAGTGCCGCCACGGACCAGCCTTCCCTGGCGAGGTCGACGGTCTCGTCGTAAACCGTCGCGCCGTTGCGGGTGCCCACGACGTGAACCGCGCGGTCCTCGTTGAAACAGGTGTTGCCCCAGGCATCCTCGGCGCGTATGCGCAGCGGACAGGGCTGGCCGGGCCTGACCAGTCGTGAGCCGGCCATTTCCAGGTGCGCCGGCGGGCCGGGCACGATGTCGATATGTACATCGCCCGGGATATCGCAGAAGCGCGATGTGCCCAGCGGGTCGATGTAGCAGCGGAAGCGGAAACCTTCCTCGACGAAGGTTTGCACGCGGGTGCCCGGACCGCCGCCCCGGCGATCGCCGAGGCGGATGATGATGTGATCACCGGGCTTCAGGTAGCCGTCCACCGTGTCGACGATGATCGCCTTCTGGAACGGCCGTTCATGACCTTTCTGGTCGAAACGCACCTTCAGCGATTGCACCGTCGCGGGACTTTGGCCCTCCGCGCACGGACCGGCGTGGTATTCGGCGGAGACGTAGTTGGCGCCGGCAGGGTCTGCGGTTTGGAACAGTGCCCAATCGGAATAAAACTTGAACGTGGCCTTGATCCAGGCACCGTCCGCGATGCCGGATGCGCCGACGGTGTAGTCGAGGATGATTTCAGTCCATTCACCGGCGATAAGCCGGTCCACGTTGCACGTTACGCTGCCCAGAAACGGCATCTCTTTGGTCTTTTTGTAAAGACCCTTGGGCGCCGTGTAATCGCCGAGTTTTTCCTTGAGCTCTTCATCGGTCATCCAGGGCTGGAACCAGCCTTCACCCGGGGAGTTTTCTGCCATTTCGGTATCCTCACTCTAACTCTGGTTGTATGGTCACCGGCGCGTGGTCAATAGCTGCCTGCGCCGGGACGATGGTGTTCGAATGGTGCCTTCGCCGAGTCTAACAACGCGTCGCGCAGCGGCCTGTCGGGCAGGCGACAAATGCGCCGGGTTTCGCTAACCTTCGGCTTTGGCCTGTGCCTACGCTTTCGCTGCGCGGCCGCCCCGGCCTCCCCTGACGTTGCTCCAGAATGTCTTGCCGATAACGAACAAGGTCAGCGCCATCAGCCCCATGGCGACGGGCCGCTCGAAGAACATGGTGGGGTTGTTTTCGGAAATGATCACCACCTGCTGCAGCGCACGTTCCCATTCGGGTACCAGAATGAAACCGATCAGAAAGGCGACGTAGGAGAAATCGAACTTGCGCATGAAGTAGCCGATGACGCCGAAGGTCAGCATGACCCCCACATCGAACATGTCAGACCTGCCAAGATATGCGCCCATGATGCAGGTGAAGATCACGATGGGATACAGCAACATTGCCGGGATTTCGACGGCCTTGCAGAACAACCGCAGCCCGAACCGACCGATGATGGCCAGGAACAGGCTGGCGATGACGAGGCTGCCGTAGATGCCATACATGAGCTGGGCGTTCTCCTGGAACATGAGTGGGCCGGGCTGCATACCGTGAATCATGAATGCGCCCATCAGCATCGCGACGGCCAGGTTTCCCGGGATCCCGAGTACGAACAGGGGAATGAGGCTGGCGCCCACGACGGCACTGTTGGCGGACTCGGACGCACCGATGCCCTCCAGCCGGCCCTTGCCGAATTCCTCCTTGTGTTTTGAACGCTTCATCGCCTGGTCGTAGGACATGAAGGACGCGACCGGCGCACCGAGGCCCGGCATGGCGCCGACGCCGATGCCAATGGCGCTGCCCCGGATCAGAGTGCGGGTGTTGGCGAAGAACTCCTTGAGCGAAAGCAACCGGTCTTCGCGCTTCGTCGAAAATACGTTCGCTGCGTGCTCGCCGCTGCCCTTGCCGGTGAAGCGCTCCAGCTGGATCAGGATTTCCGAGAACGCCAGCAGGCCGATGGCCACCGGAATCAGGGACAGACCGCCGCCCAGTTGATAGATGTCGAAGGTGAGCCGGGGCAGCGCGGTCACCGGTTCCGTGCCGATAAGGCCCGCCAGCAGACCGAGCGCGGCTGCAATGAGGCCCCGGCAGATGGAATTGGTACCGATGCCCGCGATCACAGTGAGCGCGAGAGAAATCAGGGCGAAGATTTCCGGCGGCCCCATGAACAGCGCCACCGCCGCCAGCGGCGCCGCGATGGCGATGAGGACGCCCGTGGACATGAAGTCGCCCGCCACCGAGCTGTACAGCGCCATGCGCAGCGCCTTTTCGCCCTTTCCCTGCTGGGTGAGCGGATAGCCGTCCCAGGAGGTGGCCGCCGCCTCCGGCGTGCCCGGCGTGCGCAGCAGCACCGACGAAATGGCGCCGCCGAAAAAGGCCCCCTTGTTGAGGCCGACCAGAAAGCCGATGGCCGTCAGTGGCGTCAGGTAGTAGGTGATTGGGATAAACAGCGCGATGGCCATGGGGCCGTTGATGCCGGGGATCGCCCCGACCATGACGCCGATAGCGACGCCCATGAAGACATACATGAGGCTGGCCGGCGAAATGGCATCCAGCAGTCCCGCGATAATCATTTCCATGGTTTATGTGTTCCGCGTGCTTCGTCTTGTCATTAGAAGAGTTGCGGCCCCGGCACCGGCACGCCGAAGCCGTAGCGCATAATGACGTACATCACTGCGACGGCAATGATGGCAAACAGCGTCATCTTGAACCAATTCCGGTTGCCGATGGCATATTGAAGGACCAACAGGAACAGGAATGCGGTCGGCACATAGCCCAGGTATTCGATCCCGACGATCAGCAAGACGCAGGGGATGATGAACAGCGCCAGGTGATACAGATTGACCCGTCCGACCTGAGTGAACCCCGTCGATTGGGCATCGTCCGGGAACTCCCCTTCTTGCGGTGGCAGCGCTTTGCCCGCGAACAGCGCCAGGAGCAGGCGGACCAGGGAAAGGCCTGCCATCGCCATCATGACCCCAATCGACACGTTGGCCACCAGCGCGGGGGACGCACCGTAACCGGGATAGGGCGGTGTGTAGGTGGGAATGGCCCAAGTGAGCATAAAAAGGCCAAAACCGACAATCAGCAGATTAGCGATCGTTTCTCGTTGAATTCTTGTCACGCGCGATGCCTCCTTCGGCCGATCGCTCCGTGCCGGCGTTGCCTCTTCCTTGTAGGGTGCCCGGCACCGGTGTTGAATCTCTGTGCGGCGGCAAGGCGGCCTGGACAATCCGGGTCGACTGACCGTACCCGTTCCACGTCGCGCGGCGGGAGCAGGGTCGCCGGACCGGAGTGCCCTCCGGCCCGGCGATCCGGCTTACTTCATCTTGGCCTGTTCTTCGAAGGTCGCGTACAGGTCCTTCACCGTCTGGTCGGCATGCGCCTCACCCCAACTCACGGGCCGCATCAACAGGTTCCCCGTGATGAAGTCCTGGGTCTCCTGATCGTTGGCCAGCTTGTCGGCGGCGGCCAGGAGCTTGCTCTTGGCATCGGCGTCTATCCCTTTCGGTGCCACCAGGGCAACGATCATTTCCACCTGCTCGTCATAGCCCTGCTCCTTGAGTGTCGGAACGTCGGGGATCGGCGGAAGCCGATCGCCCAGCGCCGCGCCGATGAGCTTGATGGTGCCGGCTTCCACATGCTTGTAAAGAATGGCGCCGACATAGCCAATGTCGGCGTGACCGCCGGTCACCGCCTTGATCACGGACGGCCCGCCCTTGGACGGGATCAGCGACAGCTTCACCCCTTCCTTCTTGGCCATGCGCTGGATGGCGTCACGGTCATCCGCGCCGTGGAACATGGCAATCAGGGTGCCGTTGTTGTTCTCCCTTGCCCAGGCAAAAGCTTCCTTCACCGTGTTCCAGGGCTTGTCCGCCTTGGAGATGAAGCCGCTGGAATTCAGCGCCACCAGGGTCAGGTAGTCGAAATCCTCGGGCGTGTAAGTCAGCTTGCCGTGATGGGGTGCGTAGGTGTATGCGGTCAGCGACGTGACGCCGATGGTGTAGCCGTCGGACTTGGCCCTGCCCAGCGTGGTCGCCATCACGGTGCCGTGGGAGCCCGTTACGTTCTTGACGTTGATAGGCTGGCCGAGGATCTTGCTGAAACGTTGTCCCAGGCCGCGGGTCAGACGGTCGATCTGTGCGCCCGGCTGGGTCATGGTCATAAAGGTTATTGGGCGGCTCGGGTAGTCGGCCGCAAAACCTGGACCTGCGATTGTCATTGCCAACAACAGACCAAGCCCACTCATAAGTATTCTTCTCATGCTGCCTCCTCCAAGATGTTGTAACGTGACTGCCGTCATTTAGCCTTTGATACCAGGCATTTGTCACTTCTAATAACACACGATAGTATCAAGTGCTGCCGCCTGTCTATGTCGCCCAGATGACAAAAGGCGAAAGCAGCGGCACATTAGAAAACGATAATAGAAGGGCTGTTTGTTGGCTTGGGAGCTGCCCTCAACGCGGCAGCCGCCACAGGTGAACATGATCCGTAAGTCGGCGCCCCTTCGAGGTGGGCAAATTTGACCACGTGAGGGGGCTTGAAAGGCATACCAGGTGGTGCCGCCAAACCACGCTTTTCCCTCACCAAGTTGCCACGTGATTCGTGCGGGCATTACCGATACCAGGCCTGTTGGCAACTATCCTGCAACATGCTAATTGTGATGCGCGGGAGGAAATTATAGTCGTGCATAACGATATCGCCATTGGTTCCAATCTGTTCTCCGGTTCGTCTCTCGATTTCGACAGTTATCGCAGATACGATGAACTGTGGGGCTCCTGGACCGATGCTCACGCGAACTTCCTGTCGAGTCTGTCTACGGAAGAGACCTCCGACCTGCTCAAGTGCGCGAACCGCCGGATACTGAAACCCCGCGACCAGCTTTTTGGTGCCGGCGACCGTTCCAATGACGTATACATCGTCGCCGATGGCTGCATACGGCTGTTCCAGGTGTCGCCGTCGGGCAAGGAGACCATCCTCTGGTTCAGTTTCCCCGGTGAGATCTTCGGTATCGCGGAGCTGTGCAGCGGCGGCGAACGCGAGATCTATGCCGAGGCGAACGAGACATCGGAGGTCTACGCTATCAGGCGCAGCGATTTCGCCGGGTTTCTGGGCAGACATTCCGAGGTCGCCATGCGGGCCATTGGTATCCTGTCCGCCAGGGTTCGCACGCTCGGACATGCACTTGTCGGCTTGGCGACCGAAAATGTGGAAACGCGCATTGCACGGCTCCTCGTGCGGTTTGCGGCGGTGTCGTCGGGCGCGAGCTGCTGCGACGTGCACAGCGACAATGAGCTGTGTGTCAACGTGCGGCTGACACACCAGGATATTGCGAATCTTATCGGCGCGAGCCGGCAGACCGTGACGTCGACCCTGATGCAGCTCCGTAAACAAGGTGCCGTGCGGACGGTGAAGAAGCACATCCACATCACCAGGCCGGACTACCTGCGACGCATGATGGAACCGGGTGCGGCCTGAATCGCAACGGCTTGGCGAGTCCGAGATACATCAATCATGAGCCAGACAGCAAGTAGCCACCTGCCGTGGCCGCCGGAATTGGCACGGGATCCCGGCGACGAGGTGCGGGCCTTCGCTGCGGTGGGCAGCAACATCGCGCTCGATTTTCATGGTGACCCGGCAACGTCGGGTCTGGCCGTGTTTTCCGATGGCAACCACCACATGGCGCTGGAAGCGGTGGTGCGGGCTTTTGTCGAACAGTATCCGGACGTCGGCGACGTCTTCTATACGACCACGCCGCCGGCGCCCCTGGTGGATGCCTTGCTGGGCGACGGACTCGCTATTGGCAACCTGCGCATTACGCGCAAGCCGGAAGTGTTCATCGGCCCCGGCCCGATACTGGACGGGTTGGTGGCAGCGGACGTGATGGCTGAGCACACACCTTTTGCCGAGAGCCGGGGCAACGTCATCCTGGTGCGCAAGGGAAACCCCAAGGGGATCACGTCGCTTACCGATCTCTTGTCCGACACGGTCACCCTGGCGTGCTCGAATCCGGCGACGGAAAAAGCCAGTTTTGTCGTCTACCGGGACACCCTCGCCGGTCTGGCAGGCGCCGGAACTGCCGACGCGCTGGTGAACAAACTGTCCATCGAGGGTCCGCGCACCGTGCATTCGCGCACCATCCATCATCGCGAAGTGCCGCAACTGCTGGCGAACGGCGCGGCCGATGCTGCGGTCGTCTACTATCATCTGGCACTCCGCTATACCCGCATATTCCCCGACGTGTTCGACGTGGTCAGCCTCGGCGGCGTACCTGATGGCGAGCGTTCCGCGGAGAATCAAACCACGCGTTATCATGTTGGGCTGGTCGGGAACGGTGGTCAGTGGGGCGGACGCTTCGTTTCCTTTCTGAAAAGCGACACGGCGCAACGCCTCTATGAGGAACACGGCCTGCAAAGGCCGTTAATAGCGAGTAAATAGCCACCACCATATCGGGGCCGTCTCTGCCAGGAGATCTGCACCATCAAATCAGCCACGCGATAACCCACATAAACACTTTGTGTCCATTCTCGAATCTACCTCAATGAAACAAAAGGGGTCGGTGACAAACGAGGATCATTTCCATTGTCATAGGCCACGTCTCGCGTTACGCTTTTATCATCGTTCTTAGGTAGCAAGAGAAAAGGGGAGGAGGGATCAGAATTTAATCCCTCCGCCCCGTCTATTTTCATTTCGTTATGACCAAAGTGTTTCTCATCCTCGGCGCGTTAAACGCCTTTCTCGCCGTCGGCCTCGGCGCCTTCGGCGCGCACGGGCTTAAGGCGCGCCTGTCGGCCGACATGCTCGCGGTCTTTCAGACCGCGGTGCAATATCATTTCTACCATGCGCTCGGTTTGTTGGTGGTGGGCCTACTCGTCAGCCAATGGCCCACCGTGGGCCTGCTCAAGATCGCCGGCTGGGTCATGTTCGCCGGCATCGTGGTGTTCTCCGGCAGTCTGTATGTATTGAGTATTACCGGCATTCGCTGGCTCGGCGCGATCACCCCCCTTGGCGGCACCGCATTTCTGGTGGCGTGGTTGCTGTTGATCATTGCGTTCATCCGGCTGCCCTGAATTAAAGCGGGTCGGCGACAAACGAGAATTAATTCCAGTCGCTGTCTTACCAGACCATATAGCGAATCACCTTGCAACCTGTAACGTTACAGGTTACACTTATTGAATGATACGGAGTTTCAGGCACAAAGGACTTGAGCGGTTCTTTTTGAAGGGAAGCAAATCAGGGATTCAGCCGAATCATGCCGGTCGCCTGAGGCTCATACTGGGCCGATTGAATGCATCAACGTGCCCACAAGACATGGAGCTACCCGGATTGAACCTTCATAAGCTCGGCGGCAAGCGAAAAGGATGCTGGTCGGTATGGGTCAGCGGCAACTGGCGTGTCACATTCCGGTTTGTGGATAAACACGCAGAGCTAGTCGATTATGAGGATTACCATTGAGACAAAATTATGAAGATGCATAACCCCCCACATCCCGGCGAAGTGCTGCGTGAGCTGTGTATCGAGCCCATGGGGTTAAGTATCACTCGCACCTCTGAGGCGCTAGGCGTAACCCGAAAGACGCTTTCGGCGATTCTTAACGGTCGTGCGGGCATTAGTCCTGAGATGGCTGTGCGTCTTTCCCTGGCATTCGGGACAACGGCTGAAAGCTGGCTCAATCAGCAATCGCAGTACGATTTATGGCAAGCGGAGAAGAAGCGCAAATCGCTGAAAGTCGAAAAGCTATCTGCGGCATAATTAAAGGGGCTCGAGCCTGAAGCAAGAAACTGAAACATGGACACGCTGACTCTCACCCGTCCCGATGACTGGCACGTGCACCTGCGCGACGGCGATATGCTGGCCGCCGTGTTACCGGACACCGCACGGCGCTTCGCCAGGGCCATCGTCATGCCCAACTTGAATCCACCGGTGCGCACCGTGTCGGACGCCGCCGCTTACCGGGAGCGCGTCCTGGCGGCCCTGCCCGCCGGCATGGACTTCGAGCCGCTGATGACCCTTTATCTGACCGATAACACGTCGCCGGAAGAAATCTTCAAGGCCAAGGACAGCGAATTCGTTCACGCCGTGAAGTATTACCCCGCCGGGGCAACCACTAATTCGGATTCCGGCGTCACCGACATACGCCGCGTCGAGGCCGCACTCGAGGCCATGCAGGAGGCCGGACTACCCCTGTTGTTGCACGGCGAGGTCACGGATCGGGATGTGGACCTGTTTGATCGCGAGACCGTGTTCATCGAGCGGATACTGGCGCCGTTGCTGCAGCGCCAGCCCGGGCTCAACGTGGTCCTGGAGCACATCACCACGCGCCAGGCAGCAGAGTTCGTGGCCGCCGCCCCGCCCAACGTGGCCGCCACCATCACCGTGCACCACCTGCCCGCCGCCCCGCCCAACGTGGCCGCCACCATCACCGTGCACCACCTGCTTTACAACCGCAACGCCATGTTCCAGGGCGGCATTCGGCCCCATTACTACTGTCTGCCGGTGCTGAAGCGGGAGACGCACCGCGAGGCCCTGATTGCCGCCGCCACCAGCGGCAATCCCAAGTTCTTCCTCGGCACGGATAGCGCCCCCCATGCCACTCATGCCAAGGAGGCGGCCTGCGGCTGCGCCGGTATCTACACCGCCCACGCCGCCATCGAGCTGTATGCCGAGGTGTTCGAGTCGGCGGATGCGCTGGATAAGCTGGAGGCTTTCGCCAGCCATTTCGGTGCCGATTTCTACGGCCTGCCCCGCAATGCCGATACCATCACACTGGTCAAGGAACGCCACCTGGTGCCTACCGAGCATGACGGAGGCATCACCCCTCTAAGGGCAAACGAACATTTGATTTGGCGACTTAATAAAAAGGGGTCGGAGTGATTTATTTTTAAGCAGTTACCGTAGAAGGAGCAACAGCGCTAATGACAAACAATACTGCCTAATAAAAAATCACTCTGCTCCCTTTTTTTCGGGATCGAGATGAAAGTTAAATGAAGAAGCTCATCCATGCGATAGCCGGTGTCCAGCGTTACGTGTGCAAGAAAAAAAGGGGACGAAGGGATCAAATTTTAATCCCTCCGTCCCCTTTTTATTTTTAAAAAGTCAGGTCGAGTCGGTCAGAATAACTTCTTCGCCATTCCCAGTAGACCACCGGCGTTGTCGAGCAAAGACCCGCCCTGGCTCGACTTGTCGATAATCTGCGGTAAGGCGTCCTTCAAGCCATCCAACAGCGAGCCTTCATCGGTATTGAGCTGCGATGCCATCTGCGAAATCTTTTCGCTGCCGACGACTTCGCGGACTTGATCTGCGGAAATTTCGCCGTTGTCGCCGTCGCCCAGCCACGACTCGGCAACCGATCCCAATCCCTTCTCTTGCATGGCGGACACCATTCCCGCGAGGCCCGCACCGCCGCCACTGTCCGACATCAGATTACCAAGAATGGATGAGATAGCCCCAGAATCGGCGCCGCCACCCAGTTTGCTCTGCAACAACTGTGAACCCAGTTTCATGAGATCCATTATGTATTCCTCCGCTAAAATTCGTCCGTCATTAGATCACGGACACCCGGGTCCTAAAAGTGAACAATTGTTAAGGATGTAGCGGGCCCTGGGCTTGGCAACACTGCAAGAAAAACTGTGTCAGAGAACACATAATGCTGATATTGGAAAACAAGAAAAAGGGGGCGGAGGGATTAGAATTTAATCCCTCCGCCCCCTCTATTTTAATTTTGTCGTGATTAAAGTGTTTCTCATCCTTAATAGAAAATCACTCCGACCCCTTTTTTCTATTTTCTTTATTTATTTTTCGCTCAGAATTAACTAGATCTACGCATTCGCGCCTCGACACGCGCGGCGGCGATGATCTGCTCATCCACCACCTCCGGGTAAACGGCATGAAAGCGCGCCACGTCCATCACATGCCGGCGTGCCGCCACTTCCAGCTCTCTCCTGACCGGCCGGGGCAGTCCCTGCAACATCAACAGTCGTGGTGAGAGACGCTTGATGTACAGCTCCCAGAGCTGCCGTTGCGATTCGGTCTCCCAGTGCTCATTAATCAGGTAGGGCGGAAATCCGTCATCCGCCTGATCCGCCTGATCCGATTGGGGCGAGCGTTCGAACCATGCGGCCCGTGGTTTGAGCCCGGCCCGTTCCTCGACCAGCTTCTCCAGCCGGTAGTTCACCGACGGCACGTAGCCCGACTGCTCGGCGCCCGGGTCGGGCACTTTCAGTTGCACGGCGGGCATGGGAATCCACACCGGTTCCGGTCGGCAGTGCGCCATCTCCGCTTCGCTGGTGCAGGAATGCACCAGGGCCAGGGGGGTTTCGTCCTCGCCATCCAGCAACCAGTACTGGTAGCAATCGCAGGCCGGAAACGGCAGTTGGGCCGCGGCCACGAGTTCATGTAGACCCTCGATCACCGTGTCGGCGACCACAGGATCCAGATGGCGGTAAATGCCACGCGTCTTAACTTCGCCATGCTCGAGGGTGGCAATGAGCGCATACTTTAGTTTGGTTTTTCCATCCGGGGTGACTTCCCGGGAGTCGGGAAAGCCCGGTGGCGAATACTGAATCTCCCAATTGCGCCCGTCTATGGTCAGCGCCCGGCCGCGGATGGTCTCGACAATCTGCACCAGGCCAATAAAAGGCGCGAGCAGGGTTCTGGAGTACATTCGGGCCATGCTACAAGATTAAACACCAGCGAAAAGGGGTCAAGTCTTGTATTGACGCAGGGCTGACGGGGCTCTACGACAATATCCGGGCCAGGTCCCGATTTTCGCTAATACTAGAAGAACCGAGTATCTTACCGTGGTTATTCCTATACCGCGTCGAACGTGTCGTATCACCGCCTGTTGGTTTGTCTTTGGTTCGCCGTCGGACAAAATGGATCATGTACATGAAACTCGAACTCATCAGCTTCAAGATATGCCCATTTGTGCAACGCTCGGTCATTACGTTGCGCTATAAACAGGTACCGTTTGAGATTACCTATATCGATCTGGCCGATCCGCCGTCATGGTTCAAGGAGGTCTCCCCGTTCGGCAAAGTACCGGTATTGCGCCTGCATCGCGAAGCCGCCGATTCACCCCCGGGCGGGCCGGCTCGCCACGGCGTCTGTCAAAGCGGTCAGGCCGACCCGGTCATTTTTGAGTCGGCGGTCATTAATGAATATCTGGATGAAGTCACCGAGGGCAGTTTGTTGCCCGACGACCCGGTGTGTCGTGCCATCGATCGCAGCTGGATCGAGTTCGGTTCGGTGCTGATGATGGATCTATCCGGTGTCATGCACGCCAAGAGTGAGGAGCATTACAGCAAAGGAATGAAAAACGTGTCGCAGAAGCTGAGTTGGTTGTCCGGCATACTCGGTGACGGGCCCTGGTTTAACGGCGCCAATCTGTCGCTGGTGGACTTCGCTTATGCGCCATTTTTTATGCGTGCCGAATTGCTGGGTTTGGCACAGAAGTCTTACGGCGCGAAGAGCTGCAGAAAAGTAGCGGCGTGGGCGGAGCAACTGCTGGCGCTGCCGGCAGTACAGGAGTCCGTGTTACCCGAGTTTCCGCAGCTCGTGCGCGACCATATTATAAGAAAGGCCCCCTACGCCGCCCGTTCACTTGGTCTGGTCACTGCAGAATAAGTTAATTTGCCGGATTAAGGGAAAAAGGGGACGGAAGGATTAAAATTTGATCCCCCCCGTCCCGATTTTCAATTTAATCAGTCATGAATAAAGTGTTTCTCATCCTCGGCGCGTTAAACGCCTTTCTTGCCGTCGGCCTTGGTGCCTTCGGCGCGCACGGCCTTAAGGCGCGCCTGTCTGCCGACATGCTCGCGGTATTTCAGACCGCGGTGCAATATCATTTCTACCATGCGCTCGGTTTGTTGGTGGTGGGCCTACTCGTCAGCCAATGGCCCACGGTGGGTCTGATCAAGATCGCCGGCTGGGTCATGTTCGCCGGCATCGTGGTTTTCTCCGGCAGTCTTTATGTATTGAGTATCACCGGGATTCGCTGGCTCGGCGCGATCACCCCCATCGGCGGAAGCGCATTTCTGGTGGCGTGGCTGCTGTTGATCGTCGCGTTCATCCGGCTGCCCTGAATAACTAGAAGAAGAAAGCGGTGTCGAGAAAAAGGGGATGGAGAGATTAGATTTTAATCCCTCCGCCCCTTATATTTTGATAGACTCCCTGGCATGAAACGGCACCGCTCACCGCTTGCCCGGGCGCTTTTGATTCCCGTGCTTGGTATCATGCTGCTATCACAGCTGAGCGGCCTGCATATGCATATCGGGCAGACCGGTCACGCGGATTCACAACCGGGGCATATCGTCGACCTGCAGGATATTGCCGGGCATCGACTGCATGTGGCTGCACACGCGGATCATGATGACTCCCGGGGTGATTCAAATCATGCTGCACACCATCATGAAATGATCGACGTCAGTGCCGACTACCTGATACAAAAGAGCAAAGTATCGGAGTCCCTGTTCGTCGTTGCCTTTCTGGTGAGTTTGTTGTTCGTCGTGCCGCGCCTGATTGGCGGCTACGGTCCGTTTCGACAGCGACACCTCCTCGCAACCCAATATCTTCGTCTCACACCTCCGCTGCGCGCACCGCCCGCGCACTAAGCACCGCTCCGCCGGACCCTCGAGCTAACCGAAGCCGACCGTCTCGCACTGGCCGCCTGGCCATGTCGCGGCATGCGGCAGCTCGGTTAAGCGATACCCGGTTCTCATCTTAAATCGGCATGGTCATGCCTGATGGGCTGTTGCCAAGACCCTCAGCCCATGCGCAGGAACAGAAGCGAAATGCGATCAATTGCGAAAGTCAGTTTTCCAGCTTGGGTCATATTGCTTGTCAGCGTGTCGTTGGCAGCCGAGTCCGGCGCGCAACCGGACGCAGGCACCATCAACCTGCCTGAGGCCATTACCCAAACTCTCGAGAAGAATCCCTCGCTACGCACCTTCGGCTATCAACTTGAGGCCCGCGAAGGCAGGCTTAATGACGCCGCGGCGCGCCCGGCCACCGAGGTGAGCCTGACCCTGGACGATGCGTTCGGCAGCGGCAACTTCAAGGATTTCGGTAGCGCACAGGCGACGCTCGGCATCAGCTGGGTGCTGGAGGGTGACAAACGGCGGCGTTATGTCGATGTCGCCGAGGCCGGCAAACAATCGGTACAGACCGAAGCCGATATTCTGCGACTGGATGTCGCGGCGGAAACCGCGCAAATCTATTATCGACACCTGGCCGGCCAGGCTCGTTTGGTCCAGGCCGAAAAAAAGGTTGCACAGACCCGCGCCATCGCCGCGGCCATCGGTAAACGCGTGGCCGCGGGCAAGACCTTGGCGTCGGAGCGGGCCCGCGCCCAGGCGGAGGTCGCGCGCAGCTTGCTCGAGTACGAGGATATTGAACATGAGCTTTACTCGAACCGCTACCTGCTGGCCGCGCAATGGGGCGCTACCGATCCGGGTTTTGCGCAGGTGGCGGGGGATATCTATACCGTGCCGGCGACTATCGCCTATGAGACGCTGCGCGCGCGGCTCGAGCAGAGCCCGGACTACCTGCGCGTCGTCTCCGAGACGCGCCTGCAGCAGGCCGAGTTGAATCTCGCCCGGGCCCGCAGCCATGCGGACTGGCAGCTCAACCTCGGGCTGCGTCATTTCGAGACCACACACGATCAGGCGCTCGTTGCCGGTATCGCGATCCCCTTCGGTGAGCGCACCCGTAACCGCGGGCGCATTGCCGAAACCCGGGCGAATCTGGCCGGCGCCGAGGCGCGGGCCGAGGAGGTTCGCATCCGCTACCTGACGTCGCTGCAGGTGTTGTACCAGGAGCTGCAACACAGCCGGCACGTCGTCGAGGCCCATCGGAAAGAAATCATTCCCCGCCTCGAAGCGGCGCTGAAGGAAACGCGCCGCGCCTATGACCTGGGTCGTTACAGTTTTCTGGAATGGCAGAGTGTGCAGGCCGAATTGTTCGAGGCGCATACCGCATTGCTCGACGCCAGCGTCGAAGCCCATTTCAAACTGATCGAACTCGAGCGCCTGACCGGCGAACGCATCACACAGCCGGGTGCTGAATCATGAGGGTGACAATGAAAGCAGCAACAGGATTTATTGGAATCATATTTCTCGCCGCGGTTTTGGGCGCGTGTGACAGCAGCGCGCCGGGGTCGGCCGCATCCCACGGCGGTGGCCACGGGGCGGAAGAGGCCGAAGTGGTCAAGGGGCCGCACGGCGGGCGTTTGCTGGTCAGCGACGGCTTCACTCTGGAGCTGTCCATCTTCGAAACCGGGGTGCCGCCGGAGTTTCGTGTCTGGGCGACCCTGAACGGCACGCCGATCCCGCCGAACGCGGTGGACCTCAATATCAAGTTGACGCGCCTCGGCGGCAAGGTCGATGACATCAACTTCGCGCCGCAGGGCGATGCCCTGCGCGGGGACACCGTGATCTATGAGCCCCATTCGTTCGTCGTCACGATCAATGCCATCCATGACGGCGTACGGCACAGCTGGGAATACGACAACTTCGAGGGGCGCACCAAAATCGAAGCCAAAGTGGCGGAGGCGCTGGGCATCGAAACCCGCATTGCCGGGCCCGTCGTGTTACAGGAAACCGTCGAGGTCTATGGGCGGATTACCGAGAACGCCGAGCGTGTCAGCAAGGTCGGTGCCCGTTTCGCGGGCGTCGTCAAGTCGGTGTCCGTGTCGCTGGGTCAGGCGGTGAGGCGGGGGCAGACCCTGGCGACGATCGAAAGTAATGAAAGCCTGAAGCGCTACGAGGTCAGGGCGCCGATCGCCGGCGTCATCACGCAGCGTGACGCCAACACGGGCGAGCAGGCCGGCGCCAGCCCGCTGTTTACCATCACCGACACCTCCACGGTATGGGCCGCACTGTCGATCTTCCCCGCGGATCGCGGGCGCATCAATACCGGTGCGCCGGTAACCGTCCGCCATGCCGCTGGCGACCTTTCAGCGGAGGGCGTGATCGACACCATCAACATCACCGCCGAGGCCAACCAGTCGGTGACGGCGCGGGTAGTGCTGGATAACCGGGACGGCCGCTTCATTCCCGGCAGCTATGTCAAGGCGAGCATCAAGGTGGCTGAGCATCCGGTTGAGCTGGCGGTGAAGCGTACCGGCCTGCAGGCATTCCGGGACTTTACCGTGGTCTACGCCAAGATCGGTGACGAGTACGAAGTGCGGATGCTGGAGCTGGGGCGCCAGGACAGCGACTGGATCGAGGTCCTCGGCGGCCTCGATACAGGTACGCGCTATGTCAGCGAAAACAGTTATGTCATCAAGGCGGACATCGAAAAGTCCGGCGCGGCGCACGATCACTAGGGGCCTGCCATGCTGGAATACATCATTAACTTTTCGTTGGTCCGGCGGAAGCTGATCTTCGCGCTGGTGTTGCTGGTCATGGGGCTGGGCGCGTGGAAGTTTACCCAGCTGCCCATCGATGCGGTGCCGGATATCACCAATGTCCAGGTGATGATCAACACGGAGGCGCCGGGGTATACGCCGCTTGAGGCCGAACAACGGGTCAGCTTTCCAATTGAAACCGCGATGGCCGGCCTGCCCGATCTTTCCTACACCCGTTCGGTTTCGCGCTACGGCTTGTCGCAGGTCACCGTGGTGTTCGAGGAAGGCACCGACATTTATTTCGCACGCCAACTGGTGGATTCACGGCTCAACGTGGCCAAGGGGGAGTTACCGGCCGCGCTGGAGCCCACGCTCGGGCCGATCGCCACCGGTCTGGGCGAGATATTCATGTTCACGGTGGATGCGGAACCCGGTGCCACCAACGCCGATGGCAGCCGGGTCACGCCCACCGACCTGCGCTCGGTGCATGACTGGATCATCCGGCCGCAATTGATGCGCGTGCCCGGGGTGGCCGAGGTCAATCCGGTCGGCGGTTACAAGAAGGAAATCCTGGTGGCGCCGGAACCGGAACGGTTGCTGGCCTATGGGGTCAGCTATGACCAGGTGGTCGCGGCGCTGGAACAAAACAACGACAACCGGGGCGTCGGCTTCATCGAGCGCAGCGGCGCGCAATGGTTGATGCGCGTGCCCGGCCAGGCGGAAGACACCGATGCGCTGAACAATATCGTCATCCGGCAGCAAAAAGGGGTGCCGGTGCGCATCCAGGACGTGGCCACGGTAAGCGTGGGCCAGGAGCTGCGCACCGGCGCGGCCACCCAGAACGGTCGCGAAGTGGTCATGAGCACCGTGTTCATGCTGATCGGGGAAAACAGCCGCAAGGTCGCGAATGATGTTTCCCTCAAGCTGCAGGAGATCAAGTCCGGCCTGCCGGACGGCATCACCGTCACCGAGGCCTACAACCGCACCGACCTGGTGGACAAGACCCTGGCCACGGTGCGCAAGAACCTCCTCGAAGGTGCCTTACTGGTGATCGTGATCCTGTTCTTCATGGTCGGGAACATACGCGCCGCCTTGTTGACCGCCGCCGTGATTCCCATTGCCATGCTGATGACCATCACGGGCATGGTGCAGAGCCGGGTCAGCGCCAACCTCATGAGTCTCGGCGCACTGGACTTCGGGCTGATCGTCGATGGCGCGGTGATCATCGTGGAAAACTGTCTGCGCCGCTTGAGCAAGGAAAGTCATGCGGTTGTGCAACCGCCCAAGGAACGCCTGGCCCTGGTCTTCGAGGCCACCCGGGAAGTGATCCGGCCGGCCTTGTTCGGGGTGTTCATCATCACCGCGGTGTATATCCCGATCTTTGCCCTGAGCGGCGTCGAAGGAAAGATGTTTCACCCCATGGCGCTGACCGTCATCATCGCCCTGGTCAGCGCCATGATCCTGTCGATCACCTTCGTGCCGGCCGGTGTTGCGTTGCTCTTCCGTGGCCCGATCCGGGAAAAGGAAGGCCGGCTCATCCGCACCGCCCATAGCCTGTATCGGCCCATCCTGCATTTGTCCCTGCAACACCGCGCGGCCGTTGTCGCACTGGCGCTGGTCCTGGTGATCGGGTCGGCGCTGCTGATTCCGCGGCTGGGTTCTGAGTTTGTGCCCAATCTGGACGAAGGCGATATCGCGATGCACGCACTCCGAATCCCCGGCACCTCGTTGCAGCAGGCCATCGATCTGCAGGAAGGCCTGGAGGCGGAAATCAAAAAGATGCCGGAGGTCGAAACGGTGTTCGCGAAAATCGGTACCGCGGAAGTGGCCACCGATGCGGTGCCGCCGAGCGTGGCGGACAATTTCATTATCCTGAAGGACCGTGATCAGTGGCCGAACCCGCGCAAACCAAAAACCCAGGTGGTCGCCGAACTGGAAGCCAAGGTCATGCCGATCCCGGGGAATCGCTACGAATTCCTGCAGCCGATTCAGATGCGCTTCAATGAATTGTTGGCCGGCGTGCGTGCCGAGCTCGCGGTCAAGGTCTTCGGCGATGACTTCGACCGGCTGATCGGCTTGGGCGACGAGATCGAAAAGGCGGTCAACAAAGTGGCCGGGGCCGCGGATGTGGCGGTGGAGCAGGCGACCGGATTGCCGGTGATGACCATCAAGCCCAACCGCGAGGCCATGGCCTATTATGGTTTGAGCGTGAGCCAGTTGCAGAGCGTCTTGACCACGGCGCTCGGCGGTCGCGTGGCCGGGCGCTTTTACGAGGGCGACCGACGTTCGGATATCGTGGTCCGTCTGCCGGAGCGGCTGCGCGGCGACCCCGACGGGCTGCGGCGCCTGCCGGTGATGCTGGCGGACGGCGGTTATGTCCCCTTGAGCGAGGTCGCGGATCTGGAACTGGCGCTCGGCTATAACCAGATCTATCGTGAGAACAGCAAGCGGCGCATCGTGGTGACCGCTAACGTCCGCGGTCGCGATCTCGGCTCGTTTGTCGGTGATGTACGCCAGTCCGTCGAGGACAATGTCGAAATACCGGCCGGCTACTGGGTGGAGTACGGCGGCACCTATGAAAAGCTGCAATCCGCGAGCCGGCGTTTGTCTATCGTCGTGCCGCTGACGCTGGTGCTGGTCATCGGCCTGCTGGTGATGGCGCTCGGTTCCATCAAGGACGCGGCGATAATATTTACCGGTGTGCCGCTGGCACTGACCGGCGGCGTCATGGCGTTGCTCCTGCGCGATATCCCGTTCTCGATTTCGGCGGCGGTCGGGTTTGTCGCGTTATCCGGTATCGCGGTGTTGAATGGACTGGTCATGGTGTCCTTTATCCGCGACCTTCGTGTGCATGGCCAGAAGTTGCATGAGGCGATCGTGGAAGGCGCCTTGACACGCCTGCGTCCGGTATTGATGACCGCCCTGGTGGCGGCGCTCGGATTCATTCCCATGGCACTCAACACGGGGATTGGCTCCGAAGTCCAGCGCCCGCTCGCCACGGTGGTCATCGGCGGGATCATTTCCTCGACTCTGTTGACGCTGGTCGTGCTGCCGGCGCTATATCGGTTGGCGCATGCGAATGTCAGGAGTGAGACATGAATCCGGGGGTAGGATATGTGATTCACAGGTCCGGACAGGGCCAGGATCCGCGGTATAAACCAGTAGACTGTGCCCCTGTTTCAAGCCGAGACCAAGCATGACCTACTACGTCATCAAGATTGTGATCACCACCGCCTTGATCGTGGCGATCTCGGAGATCGCCAGGCGCAGCTCCTTTATCGCGGCGCTGTTGGCCTCCATTCCTCTGATCTCGGTGTTGGCCATGGTCTGGCTTTATATCGATACCGAAGACGTCGCCAAGGTCAGCGCGCTGGCCTCGAGCGTCTTCTGGCTGGTATTGCCGTCGCTGGCCCTGTTCGTGACGCTGCCGCTATTTCTGAAGCAGGGGCTGAACTTTTATTTCAGTCTGAGCCTGGCCGTCCTGATTACCGTTGGCTGCTATTGGCTCATGGTTGCCGTCCTGCGTCATTTCGGCGTTGAGCTCTAATAAAAGGGATCGGTGACAAACGAGAATCATATCCATTGCCATAGCCCGTGCCCGGCGTTACGCTTTCACCACATATAATATAAAAAGGGGACGGAGTGGACTTGACTCGATTCGGTAGACACTCAGCCCAGTCTTGCATTGACGCAGGGCTGACGGGGCTCTAAGACAATATCCGGGTCAGGCCCCGGTTTTAGATAATATTATAAGAAACTAGGATCTGACCCCTGTTTGCTCTCGCTCAAAATAATAACGCTTGACGTTATTAACGAGAGACGTTATTATTTATAAATGATCAAATCCTTTCGCGACAGGGATGCCGAGAAGGTCTACGGTCGACAGCGGGTCAAGCGATTCGCGCTGCCGCTGCAGAGGCTCGCGCAACGCAAGCTGGACATGCTCGATGCGGCGGAGTCCGTCGAGGACCTGCGCGTACCACCGGGGCGCCGGTTGGAAAAGCTGACCGGAGACCGCAAAGGTCGATACAGCATACGCATTAACGATCAGTGGCGGATATGTTTCCGCTGGCAATCCGGTCACGCACATGACGTCAAGATCGTTGACTATCACTAGGTCGAAGCCATGAGCACCAAGAAACTATCACCGATTCATCCGGGCGATATTTTGCTCGAAGAATTCCTGCAGCCGATGGGGATCAGCCAATACCGGTTGGCCAAGTCGACCAATGTGCCGGCACGCCGGATCAACGAAATCGTGCATGGCAAACGTTCCATTACGGCCGATACTGCGTTGCGTTTGTCGCGCTTCTTCGGCATGTCCGATCGCTTCTGGCTGAATCTTCAGACCCGCTATGATCTGGAAGTTGAGAAAGATCGGCTCGGTGCGCGCCTGGACCACGAAGTCGAGCACTACCAGCAAGCGAGTTAGTAGACGACGGTGCCAGAGAACAATTACTAAAAAGAGGACGGAGGGATTAAAAATTAATCCCTCCGTTCCCTTTAATTGATCTAAAACGTGTAAAAGCTAGGAACCAGCTTCAGTTCTCCTGAATGTACGGAACAGCATTTTTTCGATCTCGACCAGGATCAACACCGAGGACGATACTGCGATCACCCGTACCCACGCATCCGCATCCATGGCTGTGGTGGCAAACAATGCCTGCATCGGGCCGAGATAGGTAAAGGCCAGCTGAATAACAATCAGTAACGCGATGGCATACAGTACGTAACGGTTGCCGGCCAAGCCTTCGAAGGTCAATGCCGGGGCCAGCAGATAGCGGGCGCTGAGCAGATAAAACACTTCGAACATCACCAGCGTGTTCACCGCCACGGTGCGCGCCAGCTCGACCGATGCCCCTTGATCCCGTTCCCACAGGAACAAGCCGAATGTTCCCGTAACGAGAATCAGCGATACGAAAATGATGCGCCAGACCAGAAAACCGGACAGGATCGGTTCTCGCGGATCCCGCGGCGTTCGCTGCATCACGTTTCGCTCCGGCGGCTCAAACGCCAGGGTCAACGCCAGCGTGACGGCCGTGATCATGTTGATCCAGAGAATTTGCGCCGCCGTGATCGGTAATACGCGCCCCAGCGCAATCGCGGCGATGATGGTGAGCGCCTCGCCGCCGTTCGTGGGCAGAACGAACATGATGGATTTTTTAAGGTTATCGTAAACCGTGCGACCCTCCTCCACCGCATGAGCGATGGAGGCGAAGTTGTCGTCGGTGAGCACCATCTCCGCGGCTTCCTTCGCGACTTCGGTGCCCTTGAGTCCCATGGCGACGCCCACATCGGCGCGCTTCAGTGCCGGCGCATCGTTGACGCCGTCACCGGTCATGGCGACCACCTCACCGGCGGCCTGCAAGGCAGTCACCAGCTGCAGTTTTTGTTCCGGTGAGACCCGCGCGAATATGTCGGACCGCCGCGCCGCCTCCTCCAGTTGATCAGCATCGTAGGTGTCCAGGTCCGGTCCGCTGATCACCGTGACGCCATCGCCGATGCCCATCTGCGCACCGATCGCCCGCGCGGTGACGGCATGGTCGCCCGTGATCATCTTCACGCGGACGCCGGCCGACTGGCAACTGTGCACCGCCTGAATCGCTTCCTCGCGCGCGGGGTCAATGATGCCCACCACTCCGAGCAGCGTCAGACCGTCTTGCACGTCATCGAAGGCGAGACTCTGTTGCCCGGCCGGCATGGGCTTGAAAGCCACGCCCAGTAACCGTTGGCCGCGGGAGGCCATGGCCTCGATGCAAGACTCCCAATACACCTTGTCGAGGGGCACATCCTCGCCGCGCATGCGCTGCTCAAAACACAATTCCAGGACCCGTTCGGGCGCACCCTTGAGGTAGACGAATTCATGCCCGGCGTGATCGTGGTGCAGGGTCGCCATGAAGCGGTGTTGCGACTCGAACGGGATGGCGTCGATGCGCGGATACTGGGCCAGCGTATGGTCATGATCCAGCCCTGCCTTGCGCGCCAGGGTAACGAGCGCCCCTTCTGTCGGATCGCCGTGCACGACCCATTGGCCGTTCGCCTCGACCACACTGGCGTCGTTGCACAACATCGCGGCCTGGGCCATCTCGTGCAGCAACGGGAATTCCTCCGGCGCCAGCGCATCGCCGTCGAGACTGAAAACACCATGCGGATCGTAGCCGGTGCCGCTGACCTCACAGATGCCGGCACCGGTAGCCGCGGACTTTACCGTCATTTCGTTACGGGTCAGGGTGCCGGTCTTGTCCGAGCAGATCACCGTCACCGAACCCAAGGTCTCCACGGCCGGCAATCGCCGGATGATGGCGTTCTTCTTCGCCATGCGCTGCACGCCGATGGCCAGGGTGATGGTCATGATGGCGGGCAGGCCCTCGGGGATGCCGGCGACCGCCAAACCCACCGCGGCGAGAAACATTTCCCCGGCGCTAAAATCCCGCACCAGTACGCCATAGGCGAAGGTTGCGGTCGCGATAATGCCGATGGCGACCGTCAGCCACTTGGCAAAGGTGGCGATCTGCCGCAGGAGCGGCGTCGTGAGTACCTGCACGCGACGCAGCATGCCGCTGATACGACCGATTTCGGTGCCGTCACCCGTGGCGACGACGACGCCGTGGCCCTGGCCGTAGGTGACGAGGGTGCCGGAATAGGCCATGCATTTGCGGTCGCCGATGGCCGCATTTGCGGTGACCGGCACGATGGATTTTTCGGCTGGTACCGACTCGCCGGTCAGCATCGCCTCCTCGACGCGCAGTTCTCGCGTTTTGAACAGGCGCAGGTCGGCGGGGACCTTGTCGCCGGACTGCAGCATGACGACATCGCCCGGCACCAACTGGTCGGCCGCGAGGTTGAGGAATTTGCCATCGCGTTTGACCATGGCCTGATGCGAGAGCATGTTGCGGATCGCGTCCAGCGCCCGTTCCGCCTTGCCCTCCTGTATGTAGCCGATGATGGCGTTGATGAGCACCACGCCGAGGATCACGCCACTGTCCACCCAGTGACCCAGTAGCGCGGTAACGGCGCCGGCGCCCAACAACACATAGATCAGCACATTGTGGAAATGTGACAGGAAGCGCGCCAGCGGCCCCTTCTTCTTTGCCGGCCGCAGGCGATTGGGTCCGTATGTCTGCAGACGGTTCAGGGCGTCTGGCTGCGCCAGGCCCGCCGCCGACGAGGACATGCGCTGGAACACGGTTTCCGCGTCGTGCGTGTGCCAGGACTCAGCCGCAATGGATTCCTGCTCCGCCATAGCTGTTGCGCCTCGGAAAACACAAAATTAGTGGACAGGAAGTGCCAATACTAACCAAGATTGCTCGTGGCTGTCTTGCCCTTTAAAAAAACGGGTCAAGTCTTGAACATCGAAAACCGAACCGAACCGGGTCAGAGAACAATTTCTTCTAAAATATTAGCGAAAAATGTTCTCTGACACCGATTTCCCGTCAGAACATCGGACGGCGCTTGTAGCCCGCGGGTGGCTCGAACGCGGCGGGATCGATCGTTTTCTGTTTGGCGGACAGCATCGTTGACTCGCTCACCAGCGAGCCGTTACCACTAAATTCCTTGGCCACCACCGGAAAACCTTTGTATTGGCGCAGTTCGGCAAACGGGTTGTCGTCCATTGCTTCGTCGCCCCCGCCGGTACCTAAGGCCTTCATCATGTCGCGCAGGAAATCGGACATTTCCTCGAACGCCTTGACCACTTGCGGTCCGCCCTCGATGTTGTCCCAGTTCGTGGCCCACACCTCGCGGATCAACCGACCGCCGCGGCGCACCTCATACTTCACGCAGGGATAGCCGCTGAGCGTGGCCTTGGCGCCGGTCTTCGTGACCGTGGTCTCGGGCGGTTTGGGTGCGCTTGCCGACGGCATGCTCTGACGCATCATCTGCTCGACCGCCGCCCGTTGCTCCGGCGGCACATCCTTCAGTGCCTCGGCCATTTGTGCCTTGGCCTGGTCCATCTGGGCGCCTATCTGTTGTATCGCCTGTTTGTCGATCACGTGGTATTCGTTGCTGTCGGCGTCGAACACCAACATTTCGCGCCGGTCCCCACGGAACACCATGGAATCATTGGATGGACGCCCGTCCTCGCTAAAGCCCATTTTTAGATTGCGCCCCTCGACCATGATCTGTGTCTGCTCGATCTTGGCCGGCGATTGATCATGGTCCTTCGTCTCCAACGCGAAAACGGCGCCGGCATAAAGGGGTTGGGCAAAAAGCAATGCCGGAAGCAAGCTAACAGCAATTCGAATCACGACTGGACCTCCATATAACAGTGGGTCAGAGAACGATTATTTCTAATATTAGCGTTAATTGTTCTTAAAAAACCGGGCCAGAGAACAATTTCTTCTAATATTAGAAACAATTGTTCTCTGCACTTCCCCCACTTCTCCGGACACTGTAATCAACCAACGGCATTCATCCTCTCATACTCCAGGGGTGCCTTGTATCCTAAGTATGAGTGCAGCCG
>CAMYOD010000027.1 GCA_947259975.1 uncultured Gammaproteobacteria bacterium | reverse complement strand
AGGCGCTGCGTGTGTTCCACCGCGCGACGCTGGGCCGCGTCGGCCTGAAAATCGGGCTGGCGCAGATCCGTCGCATAGCGCTCGAGGGGTGTCATAAGGGTGCGCTACCGGCCTTGTGCTGCGACGTGCCAAGCTCGGCCACCATGACAAAACGAACTCGTCCGGCGAAATTCGTTTCGGGAAAGTTTTTGCTGTCCTTCATCTGATTGGCGAAGACGATTATCTCATACCGATCGATGAAGAGAATGATATCCGGCGCGGACTGCGTCGCCGCCTGACAAAGCGATTCCGCCACTGTTTCCGGTGCTTCCGGGACCGTACAGAGTCTGTTTGCTCTGGTCGCCGCCATGGACACCCTCCGTCAATATTTGGCAATACGGCGCACACCCAAATTGGGAGCAAGATTCGCGCCAGGCCCAATAATGAGGCAAAAGATTTATTAAACAACAGGTTAAATACTATTTCTCGTGTATTTTATTAACCACTGCGCCACTCGACGAGCGTAAGGTGCGCCGCCGTGCGCTAGGCCCGGTAATTCTTGCCGCCACGCATACGGCGGGCCACGTACAGGCAGGCCAGCAACAACGGCACGCACAGGAGCAACTCGATCGCCACCGCCCGAAGATCATGGCTGATGATTTCCCAGGTGAAAAAATTATTGCGCCGGATGTCGAGAAATATTGTCGTAGGCGACTGGAAACGGTCTGACGTCAGCGGCCACAACAGGGGAATCCCGTAGGGCGCGCCGCGATCCCGTGTCAGCCAGTCCACGAGTAAATGAGATGACACCAGCCCGGCGGACAAGAGCGTGAGCTGGAGTCGCTGGCCATGATCTTTCAAATATAGAAAGACTGCTACCAACAGTGCGACCAGGACGGCGAAGCCCAGGCTATGGCTGGCGCTGTGGTGGATTTCGTCCACATTGCCGAGCAGGAGTCCGGGGATAAAGTCCAGGTCCGGCAGATTGGCGGCCAACACCAGCCATGCCAGCAGCAGGCGACCGTCGAGATGCCGGTGCTTGACCAGCACGTAAGCACTCAAACCAATCAAGGAGTGCGCAACAGGAGAAGCCATGTCAGTTCGTGTTGTTTTGCATCGGTTCGGACGATACCCGGATTATATTCCCAGATCGCCGGCACGGCATGTGTATCATTCGATGAATGACCACGACGCGTGACCCGGCGATGGGCGGCCCATGCAGCCGCGCTGTAGAACGTGAAACGGGGCTGCTATAATCGCCGCGTATTTTTGAGCACTGGCTATATGCTGCCCGCATCCGTCCGCGAAAATAAGAACATTCTTGCCAGTGGCGCGATCTTCCTCGTGTTCCTGAGCTATTACCTGTGGACCTCCAGCGTGCTGCCACAGGGCGCTGGTCCGGACTACCGCTCCAACAACGAGGCCACGGCGTTTATCTTCGATCATCATCGGTTGGCCGTTCTGCCGGACGATGAGGAGCAGGTCTACTTTACGGCGCATGGCGGCACGCGCGTGCTGCGTCCGCCGCTGAGCTATATCGTCTCGGCGGCGGTGGCGAAGCTTTATCCCACCGATACGTCACAGGAACGCTTTATCGCCTTCCGTAAAGGCTCGAGCCTGTTGGCCGCGGCCGCGGTAGCGATCTGTTTCTACGGCTTATTGGTGTTGTTCGAAAGCCCCTTCGTCGCCCTCATCGGCGCCGCACTGTTTGGTCTGCTGCCGCAATTTACGTTTATCGCGTCATACAGTAACGACGACAGCGGTGCGATTTTTGCCGGTACTCTGCTGTTTGCATTGATGGCCGTGATTTACCGACGGGGTCTGAGTCCGGGGCGGTTTGCGCTCCTCGGGCTGGCGACGGGTCTGGCGATTCTGGCCAAATTCAGCGCCTGGCTGGTGCTGCCATTTGTGCTGACATTTGCGGGCATCATTATGCTGACGACGCTCAAGCCACGCCAATGGCTTGGCTATGGTTCGCTGGCCGCGGTGATGGCAGTGATCGGGGGCGGCTGGTGGATTCTATTTAATATTTACCACTATGGCATCAGCGATCCGGTGGCCTGGAAGATTCAGCAAGTGATGATCGACAAGCATCGCACGCTGGATGTGTCCCAGGCACACGGTTACGCGGCGATAGGCATCGGGTTCAGCGAGCTCTGGTTCGACAACTATAAGAACTTTATCGGCGAGACATTCAAGTCTGCCGTGGGCAACCTGGATTGGCTGCGCTTGCGGGTGGGCCCGCTTCAGTACCTGCTGTACCAGATAGTGCTTTGGGTTGCGATAGGTTATTACTTGCTGCGCCTCGCGGGATGTGTACTCGTTGCTGTGGGGCGACGTAGCTGGCGAGTGTTTGATCGCCGCTTGTTGTTTGAGACCCTGTTATTCGCGGCCATCCTGTTTCAGTTCTTCATGTACACCTGGACCAATATCAGGAACGATATTCAGATCCAGGGTAAGTATCTGTTGCCGATTCTGATGGCGGTGCTGCTGCTGTTCTTTCTGGCCGTCGATTGGATACGCACGTGGGTTCGGGAAAGAACCCCGCAGGCAGGAGCCAGGCAGATCACGCTCACTTCACGTGTCGTGTCGCAGGGAGGGCTCATTGTCGTCGTCATCGGTATCGTCGCGGTTCATCTGGACGCGCTGATAAATTATGTCGTCCCGTTTTATAACCCGCCCTTGTACAACATAAAGGTGGGAAACTTCCGCCCGGTCGCGTCCGCTGACCTGATCCCGGTGTCGGTGAATAATCTGGATGTGATAAAGCGTGGCAGGGAAATTGAACTGCGGCCCACCGGCGCGGATCCATGGGTAGTGTGGTCGTCGGAGCTGTGCGGCTATGTACAGAAGAACACCGTGCTGCGATTTACGTTGGAGGCGACGCAGCGTGATCAGTTCCAGGTCTATATGGACGAGGGCGACGGCTTCACCGAACGGCGGTCAGTGAAAATAGGCTACGAACCGGGTAGTCGTGAAACCATGTTATCCCTGGCCGTGAACGACTGCAGACAGATTCGTTTCGATCCGGCGATGGGGCAGGCGCCGGTCGTGCTGCGCGATATTGGCGTTTCACGGCTGCATATCGGTCCGCGGCGCTAGAGGCCTGTTTCCGTGAAGGTATTAGTCCTGGCGCCGCATCCGTTTTACCAGGAACGGGGCACTCCCATTGCGGTCGACATGCTGGTGCGCGTGCTAAGCGATCGCGGCGATGAGGTGGATTTGCTCACGTTTCACGAAGGGCGCGATCGGGACTACGCGAACGTCCGCATAATCAGAACCCCCCGACTGCCCGGGATCGCCAACATTCGTCCCGGAATCTCATTCAAAAAAATCGTTTGCGATGTCTTTTTCTTCTTCCGTATGTTGTCGCTCGTGGCGAGGACTCGCTACGATGTCATACACGCGGTAGAAGAGTCGTCGTTCATGGCCATGGTTCTGCGGCCGTTTATCAGGACACCGTATATCGCCGATATGGACTCGCTGATATCGGCACAGATCATCGATCGATACCCGGCCTTCAGGCATACCGGATCGGTATTGCGATGGCTTGAATCCCGGCCCATACGCCATGCCGCCCTGGTGGTGCCGATGTGTGACCGGCTCGCCGAAGATGTGCAGGCATACCGGCGCCCGGAAGACGTCATTGTGCTGCGGGATGTGACGCTTGTGCAACACAATGGCACCGCGGTCGCGAGCGATACGATTCGGGATGAATTGCGCATCGACGGTTTTGTTTTGATGTACATCGGGAATCTCGAGTCTTACCAGGGTATCGATCTGTTACTGACAGCGTTCAAGCGGGCGTTGACAGAGGTCCAGGACCTACACCTGGTCATCATCGGGGGCCGCAGCGATGACATAGCAAAATATCAGACAATGGCGGAGGAATTACAGATTCGCGCCGCGACCCATTTCCTCGGCCCGCGCAGCGTCGAGGACATCGGCGCCTATATGGCGCAGGCGGACGTCCTGGTCTCACCGCGCACCCAGGGCGTGAACACGCCGATGAAAATTTACTCCTATCTGGATTCCGGTGCGCCGGTCTTGGCGACCGACCTGCTGACCCATACCCAGGTGTTGAACGATGACATCGCCTTGTTGGTCGAACCGAACGAGCAGTCGTTTGCGGACGGAATAGTGCAGCTAAAGAATAATCCTGAATTACGCAGCCGGCTGGCGGCTAATGCGAGTAACTATGTGGCGCGAGAGCACAGTTACGAGAAATTCAGGGAAACGGTAGAGTTCATCTACAGGAAAATGGACCAGCGTATGGCCGGCGAGTCGCAGGCATGAGCCGTGAGCGGGTAGCGACCGGCAGGCGCATCACGCTCAGCGATCATTATGACGTCATCGTCATTGGTGCAGGGATTTACGGTGCCGCGCACGCATGGGAGGCGGCTGCACGGGGGCTGTCCGTTATTCTGCTAGAAAAGACTGATTTCGGCGCCGCGACCTCAGCCAACAGCCTGAAGACAATACACGGCGGCATTCGCTATCTGCAAAACCTGAATATCAAACGCGTGCTTGAGTCCAAGCGTGAGCGGGACGTGTATATGCGTATCGCGCCGCATCTGGTGCAACCGCTCGCCTGTGTGATGCCGTCTTATGCCTGGACGACAAAGGGCAAAATCGCCACCGCGATCGGCGCCGGTCTTTACAATCTCGTGAGCGCGTACGATGACCTGACCTGCGATCATGTCGATGGCAAACTGCGGGCCGGGGTCGTCAGCAAAGGCCGAATTCAGAACTACCTGCCAGGCGGCGGGATGGAGCGTATCAACGGCGGCGTGCGCTGGTATGACGCGCAGGCCTATGATTCCGAACGCATGGTGCTGGCTTTCGTGTTGTCGGCCCGGCAACGAGGCGCCGACATTTACAATCACATGCAGGTCAAGGAGCTCGTCGTAACCGCAGGTTGCGCGCGCGGGGTGGTGGCGGAGGATCGACTCGACGGCGGGGAATACACGATTCACGGCGAGCAAATAATCGATGCCTCGGGGCCCTGGCTGGGCCGCAATCATCAGACATGGGGGCTGCGCGAGGCATCGCACCAGGTTCTGGCCAAGGCGGTCAACCTGGTGTATCCGGCGCAAGTGGCGAGCGGCGCGTTCGGCATGAAACTCGCGGCGCAGCGAGATGGGGTGGATCAAGCCGACAGACTCTTGTTCGCGGCCCCGTGGCGCGGCCGGACCATCGTGGGCACATGGTATTTTCCCGTCGCCGACCCGAGGACCACGCAAGGACTGACGCCGGAAGAATACGCGATCTGCAACGCCGACGCGCGCCGACTGTGCGCCATGCCGGATGACGCGCCCTCACCGTCGTTGGTCCACATCGGACTGGTTCCGGTCGTCGGTGCGTTCGAGTCCGGTGAGTATCCCCGCCTTGCGGAAGACACCATCGTCACCGATCACGGTCGGGCCGGTGGCCCCGCCAAGTTGATCTCGGTGTGCGGTGTAAAGTACACGACGGCTCGGGCGACAGCGGAACGGACTATCGATATGATTGCCGGGCCACTTGGCGCCGGATCGCCGTCGACGACACGCAGGCAGCCGCTTTATGGCGGGGATATCGGAAACTATGACGAGTTTTATCGCGCCAAGCTCAGGCAATACGGCGCGATTGTCGATGAACGCATATTAGGGAGTTTGCTCCGCAGCTATGGATCGTCGATCGATCAGTTGCTGGCCTATGGCGCGCAGGATGCTTCCCTCTATGAGACCATTCCCGGGACGACTGAAAATATCAAGGCGCAGATAGTCTTTGCGGTGCGCGAAGAGTTGGCGCAGAGACTCACGGACGTGATGGCGCGCCGGATCGGTATTGGCAGCCTGGGCCGGCCGCGTGACGAGACGATCGCTTATTGTGCACATGCCATGGCCGCGATTATGGATTGGTCCGATGAGGCAAAAGAAGACAATATCCGCGAATTGGACGATTATTTCCGCGGCCGTTCGCAATGAGATCGAGTGATATGGCGTATACCGAAAGCAGCGAAGAGCAGGAATATCGCGATCTGCTATTGAAGCTGTACGACAAGTCCGTCATGAAAAAAGCCAAGCACGAGGCGATTGCGCGCTTGCTTGAGCCGTCGACGGGCAAGGTCAGCCTGGATATCGGTGCGGACAACGGAGTGCTGAGCTATTTGCTACGCCAGCGGGGCGGACATTGGCACAGCGCCGATCTCGATCCCGGTACCGTGGCGTCGATACGCTCGCTCGTTCATGACAACGTCGATTTAATCGATGGCCAGAGTACGCCGTATGCAAATGATTACTTCGACACAGTGATCATTATCGATCTGCTCGAGCATATCCATACGGACAAGGAATTCGTTGGCGAACTGGCACGCATCATGAAAGCCGGCGGTGAGCTGGTGGTGAATGTGCCCCATAGCAAGCCGTTTTCATTGATCCGCAAGCTGCGCCTGGGGCTGGGACTCACCGACGAGAAGCACGGCCATGTCCGGCCCGGCTACACGGAGGCGGACCTACGTGCTTTATTAGCGCCGCATTTCGTAGTGGAGAAAGTGAAGACCTATTCAGGGTTCTTTGTCGAATTGATAGATGTTTTTATCAGTACCGCGCTGGAGCGGATGAGTGCGGGGGCGGTATCAAACAAAGGGAATGTCGTGACCGGAGCCGATCTCAAGAAGCACGAAAAGAAATTCAAGATCTTCTCCTTAATTTATCCCTTTGTCTGGCTGGCGGCGATCATGGACAAGCTCTTGTACCACGCCGCGGGCCACAGCCTGATTTTGCGCGCGACACTGCGCAAATAGTGCGAAAAAAGGGGTCGGAGTGATTTATTTTTAAGCAGTTCACTGATTACTGCTCAAAAATAAATCACTCCGACCCCTTTTTTATCTCCGACCCCTTTCATTGATAGAGATAGACATCCGGCCAGTTGTCATTCCCCGTGTGAAACGTGAGGCGGGTTGCGGAATCCGCGGGTGCGTCGACGCGCCACAAAAAGATCTCGTAGTCGGCGCTGTCGTGTTCATGACCGCCTGAGCTGGAGCCCAGAACCAGAAAGCGCTCGTCGTTGGACAGCTTCGGAAAGTATTCGTGACTGTGTTCGCCCGGCATATCCAGCCATTGGCGGGACTTGCCGGTGGCGGGATCGTAGATGTAGAGCGCGTTCTTCATGCGCCCGCCATAATCGATGTAGTAAAGAAAGTCACCGCGTTTGCTCCAGGTCAGCTGACAGCCATCCGAGATACGGGTCAGATTACCCGCCAGGTCCACGATTCCCATCAAGTGCTGCTTATGCCGTAGCGTGACGGCCACGTAGTCACGCCCGGGACTGAGATGTGGCGTCTGCAGGCCAGACTCCGGCTTGATCTTGCCGCGACCGCTCTCGAAGACAACCCGCTCCTTGCCTGTTTTCACCTCGTGTTCGATGAACTGCCGGATATTTCGCTGGAAGTAGACATACTTACCGTCCGCGGACCAGGTTGGGGTATTGCCGTTCTTTGCCAGGAGTCGTTCTTTGCCGCGCTTCAGATCCAACAGAATGACGTCCCACGGGCCCTGATTGCGCTGGGATACCCAGGGTTGATGTGAACGGGAGAACACAAGCCAGCGGCCGTCGGGCGAGATGCGCGGAAAATACTCGGTGTGCGGGTGCTCGGTAAGCCGCGTGATGCGGCGCTCCGGCAGCTCCATCATCAGAATGTCATGATTGCCATGGCGGTTTGAACTCCACACCACGAACCCCCGCGGGAGTTGTGATGCCTCGCTGGCACCCACCGCGAGCGCCGCGTGGCCGGCGGGCGGGGGTGTTTTGCGACCTTGCTTGAGTTGGTGTCGCATGAACGCGGCGACAAACAGCGTCAGCAGGAAGGTCGGTACGAGCAGAAAGACAATAATTTTCCGTGCGGTCACAGCCACTGATCTCCAAGCGATATTAATGCGTGCCTGACAAGACTAAACCGTCCGGCGCTACCTCTACGAACCCTGGTTGTGTCCGCGAATCCAGACCCTCATCGAATACCGGGTGCGGCGCGGACCGGCGGCAGGCTTCGGTCGAAATTGATTGTATTATCAGGGAATTATATCCATTTTTAAAGAAATACATTAAACTCCCGGCCCTGTGGATATAAACAAAACTACACGCCGCCTTGCGGCCATCGTCGTTGGGCGATCGTCTCCCGGACCCTCGCTCGCCGTTGATCATTCGAAAATCGCCCTGGTCCATTAAATGTGGAATTCAAGAACTGGTCGACTACTTCGCAGTGTAGCCACCATCGGATTAATCCTTTTCGTTTGTTATAAGGCGGGCGTCTTTTCAGAAAGCGGCCGCGCCCGGTTCGGTGCACTTGTGGCCGGTGCCGACTGGTTCCTGGTAGTAGCCTCCATTATCGTCGCGTTCGTGCAGAATCTCGTCAGTGTCCTCAAATGGCGATTGGTCGTAGTCGCGAAAAAGTTGCAGGGAAGCATGTATCGATTACTGAAATTCCTGTACGTGGGAAGACTGTACAACCTCATTTTACCCAGCAGTATGGGGGGTGATGTTATCCGCATCTATCGTCTCGGCCAGCTCAATTCCAGCATGGAGCGTGCCGCGGCATCGGTATTCGTCGAGCGGTTTACCGGGATGCTGATACTGCTCGTCCTCGCGGCCGTTTCGGTGATGTTCACTTTTCGCGATGCCGGTGAATTGTTTGTTCTGAGTTTCGGTTTTGTATTTGCAGTGAGCCTGTTTCTCGGCTGGGCCGCGATCGACGCCCGTTTTGCCGATATGCTGGGATCCTGGGCAAACCGCTTCAGCAGTAAGCTATTGGGTAAAGTGGCGGAGAAATTCCACGGTTTCCAGGAGTCGATTCGCGGCCTCGGCGGGAATCGCCGCTTTCTGGCCAACATCACGGTGTATTCAGTGCTGTTCTATGCGCTGGCCATCCTCAATGTGTGGGTAAGCGCCTTGGCCTTCGACCGTCATGTGGACCTCGTCGATATGATCATCGCGGTGCCCCTCATCATGCTGGTAATGAACCTGCCGGTATCCATCGGTGGCCTCGGTCTCATGGAGGCGTCATTTACCCTGGGCTTTGAGTGGCTCGGTTACAGTGCCGAGTTGGGCCTGACCACGGCGCTGCTCATGCGCGCAAAGACTATCATCGATGCGCTCGTGGGCGGCGCGTTCGAATTCGGCGGGTCGTTGCGCTCAACGCCGTCGCGGCCTGAGTAAGCATTACCGCAGCCTGTCATGCATATCGATGCCACTGAATTGCCGGCTAAGCATAGCGTCAATGACTGGCTGCTTGCCAAGACCGAAGCCAAACTGTGCACTCTTGCGATGCTGTTCTATGCATCGGAACACAAGTGAGCAGGTCTCGATGAGTGTTATCAAGAGAGAGTTCGATAATCTGGCGTCGGTTTATGAAAACAACCGATTATCGCCCTGGTATCAGGCGCATGGTGCGGAAATCCTTAAACACTGCCCACCCCTGGAGGCGGGAGATATCCTCGATGTGGGCTGCGGGACCGGACATTTCCTGCGCAACTACCTGAAGAATAATCCGGGTGCGCGAGGCGTGGGTCTCGATATATCTTCAGCAATGATCGATGAGGCAGGAAAAAAGGCGCAGGTAGACGAGGTCGATAATGTGGAGTTCGTTAACGGCGACTTCGAGGCGATCGATCCGCAGGAGTTCGCAGCCTATAATTTCAAGGTCATCGTATGCTCGAGTGCATTTCATTACTTTCTTGATCCGCAGCGGGCAGCGGAAAAGTTATATGGACTGCTGGCGGACGGTGGCGTGCTTTATGTGCTGGAGCGAGACAAGTCGCGTTCGCTATTGACCCGTTTATGGGGATTCCTGCATCGCATCTATATCAAGGATCAAGTGGAGTTCTATGATCGCCACGTCCTTTTGCAGTTTTTTCGCCATGCCGGTTTCAGGAATGCATCGGTGATTCAGTCCATCAGGCGATACTTTTGGAAAGGCAAGTTGTTTACCAGCGTTGTATTAATCAGATGTCAAAAGAATTGAAGGCAGCTTAATGGTCAATCTTACTTTGTTAGAAGAAAAACGGAATTTAGCGCTACCTGGGGAATACAAGGATCTGGCGGGCAAAAAGCTTCTCGTGACCGGCGCCGCCGGGTTTATCGGTGGTGCACTGTTCAAGCGACTCGTGGAATACGGATTGGATGTTACGGGTACCGTGTTGTATGCGCAGGAGGCGCAACAGCTGCGTAATCAGGGCTACGATGTCGCAGTTCTGGATCTTGCAAGCGAGGACGCCTGGGATGACCTGTTACGAGGCGTGGACATTGTGTTTAATATCGCCGCGATGTTTCAGGAAGTCGAGCACGGCGAGGCCATGTACCGTAAGGTCAATGTGGACGGGACCCTGAAGCTGATCAAGACCGCCGCCAGCGCCGGTGTGAAGCGCTTCGTTCATTGCAGTACCGTCGGTGTGCACGGGGACGTCAAGGTGGTCCCCTGTACGGAGAACAGCCCATACAACCCGATGGACGAGTACCATCGCTCAAAGCTCGAGGGCGAGTTGGCAGTGCTGGAGTTCGCCAAGGGGTTGCCCGCAGACGGCATGATTGTGACCGTGAATCGGCCGGCCATGGTGTACGGACCGGGGGATGTGCGCATGATGAAGCTGTTCAAGGCGATCGCGGCGCGCAAGTTCATCATGATCGGCTCCGGCGAGGTGCTGGCTCATCTCGGTTATATCGACGATCAAGTCGATTCGCTGCTGCTCGGTGGCGTGCAACCCCGCGCCAAGGTGCACCTCGAGGCCTTCAACATTGCATCCAGCAAGTACATCACACTGAATGAGCTGGCAGCCTGGATTGCGGAGGCCGCGGGTGTGCAGCTACCCAGGTTCAAGATACCGGTCGCCCCCGTTTGGCTGGCCGGCCTGGTCTGCGAGATGATTTGTCGCCCCTTGCGCATCAAGCCGCCGATTTTTCGTCGTCGCGTGGGCTTTTTTACCCATAACCGCGCCTTCGATCTGAGTAAGGCCAGGGAGATGCTCGATTATCATCCCAAGGTGGACGACAGGGAGGGTATCCGCGAGACGGTACGCTGGTATAAAGCGCAGGGCCTGATCTAGCATGTGCGGTATTGCCGGTATCACGGGCTCTCAGCGGGACCGTGTCATCAAGCGGATGACGGATGTCATGATTCATCGCGGCCCGGATGACTCCGGGTTTTATCATGATGACCATATCGCCCTGGGCCAGCGGCGCTTGAGTATTATCGATCTGACGTCCGGCCGCCAGCCGATCTCCAACGAGACCGACACGCTGCAACTGGTCTGCAACGGCGAGATCTATAACAGCCCGGAACTGCGCGAGGCACTGAAGAAAAAGGGTCATCGATTCAAGACTGAAACCGACGTCGAGGTCATACTTCACCTCTACGAAGACCATGGCGCAGACTGTGTAAGACATTTGCGCGGGATGTTCGCATTCGCGATCTGGGACAGGGAAAACCAGCGCCTGTTTATGGCCCGCGATCATCTGGGCCAAAAACCCTTGTTCTTCTGTCATCGCAACGGCGCATTCGCGTTCGCCTCCGAAGTGAAAAGCCTATTGGCCTCCGAGATAGTCGCGCCGCAGATCGATCTCGAAGGACTCTGGCACTATCTGTCGTTGCGCTTCATTCCGGATCAGTATTCGCTGTTCAAAGGCGTGCAGAAGTTACCCGCGGCGACCTGCCTGACGTTCGCAAACAACCAGGTCTCGACCCAACGTTATTGGGATGTGGATTTCAAGGACAAACTTGGTGGGAGTGAAGACGAGATAGAAGGCCAATTGAATGATCTGTTGCTCGATACGGTCAAGGGCCATCTGCTGAGCGATGTTCGGGTCGGCGCGTTCCTGAGTGGCGGCATCGACTCAGGCACGGTGGCGGCCATGATGGCGACCCTGAGCGAAGAGAGGATACCGCGTTTCTCCATCGGTACCCGGGAAAAGGAATTCAACGAGTTGCCCCAGGCGCGCCTGGTGTCGGACAAATACAATATGGAATCGCATGAAAAGGTCGTCGAGCCTGATCTGATCCATACGATTCCTGCCATGATTTACCACATGGATGAACCCTCCGATCCTTTCGGCTTCGGTGTCTACCTGGTCGCACAGAATGCCGCCGCGCACGTCAAGGTCGTGTTGGGCGGTGATGGTGGCGATGAGAATTTCGCCGGCTATGATCGCTACGTCGGCCAACGATTGGTGGATTACTATTGCCTGTTGCCGAAATGGTTCCGGCAGGGGATTGTTAAAAGAATCAGCGACCGGATCCCGGAATCCTTCGGCTATAAGAGCCTGGCCCAGAAGGCGGCCTGGGTGAATGAAATGTCGCTTTTTTCCGGCGGCGAGCGTTATGCACAAAGCCTGGGCGTCTTACGGTTTACTCATGATGCCAAACAGAAGCTGTTCACGGACTCGGCGCGCAGCCAGATCACAGACAGTGCGTCATCCGAGAAGATCCTGCGATTTTTTGAGGCAGAGAATGCGGATCATGTGGTCGACAAGATGCTCTATACGGATCTCATGACGCGAATCCCCGATCACCTCCTGACCGTCGGTGACCGCATGACCATGGCGCATTCGCTGGAGAATCGTTCGCCGCTGATCGATTATAAAATCGTTGAATTTGCGGCAAGAATTCCGCCGCGGCTAAAGCTGAAAGGCCATCAGCTGAAATACATCCTGCGCAAAGTGGCAACCCGCTATCTGCCAGACGAGGTGACACAACTCGAGAAGCAGGGGTTCCGGTTCCCGCTGGGCATCTGGTTTCGCACCGACCTCAAGAATTTTCTCCGTAATCTGTTTTCCCAGTCACGCTTCGTAGAACTCGGACTCTTTGACCCAGGCTACATCGATTCGCTGCTCGATGAACATATCGCCGGCAAGGTCGATCACAACTACCGTATCTGGGTGCTGCTAAATCTGGAGATCTGGTACCGACTCTATTTTGAAGGTATGACGCCCGAGTCGATGCGAGAATTTACCGATCAGCTGATGTAGACTGGCCGCACGCCATGAACACCCGTATCAACAAGACCCACAAAGTCATCACGGAGAAAGGCTCGGCCCTGGCCAAGTACCAGCATGTGATCCTGGGCACCCGGTCGGTACCGTATTTGATTTACTTCGAAATCTGTTCCTGGTTCGGGAAGATTCCGGGGGCCCTGGGGATTGTGCTGCGCAAGGTATTCTGGCCCAGGTTATTCGGCAGTTGCGGCAAGGGGGTCATGTTCGCCGACAATATCGTGTTGCGCCACCCGAAGCGTATTCATCTTGGTGACCATGTCGTCCTCAGCGAAGGCAGCGTTCTCGATGCGCGTCATGATGATGAGGACCGGGTGCTGGTCCTGGCCGATGATGTCATGCTGTCTATCAATGTGATGATTTCGTGCAAGAACGGCTGTGTTCATGTCGGTCCCCGTACCGGACTCAGCGCCCAGACCGTGATTCACGCCACTAATGACTGTCCCGTAATTATCGGTGCGGATGCGATTATCGGTCCACAATGTTATATCGCCGGCGGCGGCAATTATCACCATGACCGACTCGACGTGCCGATTCGCGAGCAGGGTATTGAACCGGATGGCGGTGTGACCCTGGAGGATAATGTCTGGTTGGGGGCAAAAACGACCGTGCTCGGCGGTGTCACCATGCATTCCGGCAGCATTTCCGGCGCGGGCGCGGTGGTCACCAAGTCGGTACCGGCCAACTCGATCTGCGCCGGGGTGCCGGCCAGGGTCATCCGCGAACGCGGCGCCTAGGCAGAGAATCCGGGCGTATTACCGGGTGTCCACGTAGGCCTTGATGGCCTCAAACCAGCGCTGGGCCATTTTTTCCTCGCCCGCCGCATTTGGATGCACCGCGTCATAGGTGTCAGTAGCCGCATCAAAGCCGGAGAATTGATCTACCAGAATCACCGGTGCATGTTCGACGTGTAATTCGGTGACGACGTCCTGAATAACACCGTTTAATGCGACGACGGCCGCGGCGTCGCCGGGCGAGCGGGACGTGGGAATGACCTGGGCGAGCATCACCACCACCTGGGGATTATCCAGGCGTAAGGTGCCGACGATAGCCTTCAGTTCCTCTCGGGTCGAGTCGTTGCTCTGCCGGTGGAATGCATCGTTGGTGCCGAGATGCACCAGCGCGATGTCCACGTCGTAGGTTTCGAGCCAGTCTTTCAGGCTACCGCTGCCGGTATCTGGGGTATAGGGAACGCCGTTCAGCACTTCGTCGACGCGCCAGGCGAAATGTCCTTCGTGATCCTTGTCGAATTGCCGTCCCTTGTAGTCCGGGTGGGGCGGCTCGCCCTTGCCGCGGTTACGGGTCATGGTGCCCACGTAATCAAAGGAAATGTCGGCGTCGATCAGTTTCTTCCAGAGCGGATAGCGGTAACTTGCCTGTGACGTTTCTGCGTGGGTGATCGAGTCCCCCAGGCAGAGGATCTTGTATGGCGTGTCATTGTTTTTAGCGACACAGGCCTGGGGCGCGAGCAGCAGCACGGCGAGCAGCATCGGCGCCAAAAACGAATTCAAGGAATCGGAATCGACATACGGTACGCGCACAAGACGTTTCATTGCCGGGACTCCATGACGAATTGCACCTGAACGGCGCACGATTGTCGGATTAGAATTTATTCTAACACCCGATGGCCGCGGTTTGTGAACCGCGCCACGGCCGGGTAATGGATCAGTCTGCCCAAAAGCCTCGTACCGCCTGGGCTCCCGCCGCGCTTGATCTCGCGGGACGTCATTGTCCCGCTCGAATCGCGGCCTATCGCTTCGCTGTCCCCGCGCCGCGCAAGGCCGGACGACGCTTGGCGGGGGTGCGGGTGGCGCGAGAGGCAAACTGAGCCATTACCCACGGGCGCCGCCGCGCGGCGAACGCCCGCGGCCTAGAAGCGGTGCCGCAAGGTCATAAACACCGTCGCCGCGTCGTCCGCGGTGTTGTCATGCGCGGGCTGCTGCTGATGCATCAAGTACGTGAAGACGTCGGTATCTTTATGCAGATTGAACTTATAGTACGCCTCGAACGTGCGCTCCCGACCGTCCGGCGCCAGATCGACGATTTCCGAGTTCTTGTAGATATTGCCCTCGAAGTCGCGGGCGTAGGGCACCTCAAGGTTCACATGCCCTTGCGTGACACGCAGCGGTTGCGAGAAGGCGAAACCGACTTGATCACGCCGCGTGAATGGGGTGTCGATGACCATGCCGACCCCGTAGGCGTTGCTGCGAATATCGGAAAAGTCATGTAACAGACTGTTGTCCCTTTGTGCGACCCGGGTCCGCGCTTCGCTGTAATTTCCGATGAGCGTGATTCTGTCATTCAGTCGGTAGGTTCCCGACACGCCGACGGACAAGCTGTCGCTGGAGTCGACGCTGAAGGCCCCACCCGAGGACCCACCGAACAGGCTGCCGGACTCGGACAGCTGCCCAGCCTGCAGGCCAATGGTGGCGCGCTCGCCGACCTTGTATGTGCCCTCGAGGACGGCCGCGTTGCTGCGCAGTCCAAAGTCCTTCTCCTCATCCGTGGTCGCCAGACCGAAACTGAAGTCGAGGTGCTTGCTGGTGCTGAGATTCAGCTTGCCGCTGAAGCCGGTTTCGGAAAATCCGAAATAAGGCGCCGAGAACGTCTTGCCGGAAAGAAACGATGTGGATACAGCATCCTTCGAGAGCGATGCCAAGGCGCCGAAATCACGCTGCGAATTGGTATTAAAGCCGAATTCATAGCCAACGCTCTTGTTCGTCCCGCCATAGATCGACAGGCTGTACTCGGACATGTCACGGTCATCGAGGCGGAAGAAGGGATCGATCTCCGCTTGCATGCGGTCATAGCGTGAAGGGCGTTGAAGACCGACCGCAAGCGACCGGAGAGTTCGTCCCGCACAGTCACCATCTTGGTCAGATCGACATGGTAACCGCGGCCGTACTGATCGAGGACCAGGGCCTGTTCCGCGGTTTTGCCCTTGTTGATCAGCGCATAACCGAGGGCGGCAGCAAGAATGAGGGCACCGCCGCCGGCGGAAGAACCGCCGCCGCCGTCGGCGGTCGCGCCCGTGGCGACTTGTATTTGACCGGCGGCTGCGAGGGCGGCGGCGAGGTTCGCCCAGCCGTTGCCATAAACCGCGTCGACGCCCGGCTCACCCACGTCGATGGCCGTGCTCAGAATGATTTGCACCACCTGTGCGCCGGTAAGAAACGGGGAGGCGGCCAGTATCGCGGCCGCAATGCCGGATACCTGGGCGGCGGCGAAGGAGGTGCCTTCGCGGATGTCGGAAAACGGCGTGAATCCGTTGGCGACCACGTAATGAGGTGCAAATGACCCGGCGCGATCGCTGACGTTCAACATCACGCCATCGCGACCCAGGGCGCCGACGATAATGCCGAGACCGCCGAGACCGGGTACGTGCAAGGCATCCCCTTCCGGTATGTCGCGACCGCTGTTGCCGGATTTGGTAACGATGACTTTTCCGGCCTGGGCCGCGGCGACGAGGGCGGCACCGGTAGAGAAGGCGCCGTCACTCTTGTTGATGATGCGAACGTCGGAGCGTGCGGCGGCGGCCAGCACCGCGGCATCGCTCACCGCTGCGTTGCCGGTGACCACCGTGCCGACCTTGTAAGGCAGAATTTCCGCGCTCGGTGCGAGCGAGGTGATGATCAGCGATACGGGCGTACCGTGCGGGTCACTGTCGGAGGTATCGGCTGTGTTATCGAGGTAATTGAAACCGGGCAGGAGTTTGCCGTCCAGCAGCGGATGGGAGTTGATACCAAGGTCGACAACCGCCACCGTGGGCGCGGCCGCAACCGGCGTCGCGGCGGTTGCCAGAGCCAATGCCATGCCCATGGCAATGGCTGACTTCCGAATCATCATCTAAGTGCTCCTAGGGTTCGTGTTTAACTGTGCTTGATCTTGTGTTGCGCGGAATTTGCGGATGGCGAGATGCGACGGCTGACAATTTCCAGATTCATCTACGGTCGATATTCGCGTTCATTGCCCTGGCTGTAATCTCATCCGGTCGCATCGACGTGCCGGTTTTCGGCCGCGATGCCGGATAATAAAAAACGCAGTATATTTAATGGAATCGGTGGCGTAAAGCGGCCCGGAGTCGTGGTGTCGGAGCGTCGGTTGAATTCATCGCGCGCTTGAGCTCAAAAGCATCTGCCCGACTCGTGGGCGGTGCGGGTAGGGCCAGCGACCAGGCGACACCGTCGCTGATCGCGGAATACATGCGGTAAAACGCCCGGTACAATAGCGCCGAGCGTACGCGCAGGTGGCGGAATTGGTAGACGCGCTGGATTTAGGATCCAGTGGGGTAACCCGTGAGAGTTCGAGTCTCTCCCTGCGCACCATCCTCCCGGGGTGTTGCCGCCGCGGCTTTCCTGCGGCCAGCTTGCAACGAACCGAAATAGGCTTCACCCAGCGCCTGAATCCGTGCCTCGATCCGGGCGAGTGAGAATTGCGCCTCGTTTTCCGGAAACGCCGCCATGGCGTTTTCAACGAAGGTCTGTACGGCAGGACGCAGATCGAGCCGGTTGTTTGTTACCACGAATACATTGCCCAGTTTCTGGTCCTCGGTAAAACGTCGGTGCAGCTCCATCTTTGCGGCCGAGAAGGCGTGGTAGGTGGTGCGCGAGGGAAAGCTGGTGATGGTTCCGACATAATTCTCCTGATCGACCAATGCGCCGGGAGGAATCATGCTGGGCTCGCGGATGCCGAGCCAACGGCGTAACACCGCCAGCGAAGCGTTGTCGCGAAACGGGATCGGATCAATTCTGTGACCGCCTGCTTCCAGGGCGTAGGCAACAAACTCCGTGCAGTAGTAGCGATCCCGATCGAGGCCGAAGTGTGCATCGAAAGGCACCTTGTCGATCAGGCTCTTGCGCGCGAAGGCCACCACGGCGCCGCGATCCACATGATCCGGCGGTTCATAGATCTCGACGTGACGTTGACGCTTGAGGAACTTCGCGAACTCCGTGCGTGTCACCTCGCCGGTGGTGACGTCGGTGGGTGTCTCACGTTGCCAGAAGGCGTACTTGCCGATGGACTCGTAGATATAGGGGTCGCCATCCTCGATTACCAGGATGCCGCTGTGGGAGAAAGGCCGGAACTCGGTGGTCGCCAATGAGATCAGAACACTGATCGCATCGAGGCCGTCGGCGACGACAATCTGGCCGGGGCGCAGCGTCAGGCCCTTGTAGTCGATGCGTGGCTCTGCCCATGCGTTCGCGCTCCAAATGATGGTCGCGGCGACCACCATGATTACGGACTTGAACATGCTACTCGCGCATGTGCGCTTCCGCTTCGGCGACAGCGGGGCGCGGGACGAAGTTGTTGTCGATGGGGTCGGCGGTGGCCCGAAACTCAGCCTGCACGTCCGCGGGGATATGCGCACAGCCGTTCGACCCCAGCCCCAGGAGCATGGCCAGCGCCAGCGCCCCCGGGCCGGGAAGCGACCAAGCCGTCCTTTGGCGGCGCCTAATTCCGTTCGACGTGATGGTCGTGGCCACCGAGCTCCCGGTAAACCGACAGGCTGATCCGATCAAGATCGAACTCATCGACCTCCGCCACGCCATAGCTGAGACGAGCGTACCAGGGGTTGTCGTCGCCGAACGACAAGCCCAGATGCACCCCGTAACCGAAGGCGGTGTCGTCGATGTCTCTGCGTTCGCTGGTCCGGTCGTAGAGCACGTTGTTCATGAAGAAACTGGCCTCGAGTTTGCGCTCGATCTCGAAACGATCCCAGCGAATGTAGGGCCCAATGGAAACGTTCTTGGTAACCTCCCAGCGGGCATTGAACTCGAGCCCGTAGGTCAAGCCACCGTCGAGCTCGATTTCCGCGTCGATACGGTTATCGATCTCCTGTACCGGATCGTTGCCGTTGAAATTGTTGTTGCCGTTGACGAACTGGAACTCCCGCCAGTGGGCCCGTTCCGTCACGCTGAAATCCGGAAAAATTCCGATACCGACGCGGGTGCCCAGATAGAGATTCGATCCCGGGCTGGGGCCTTCATCGTTGATCTTCCATTCGCCGCCGAGATAGAGCATGCCGCCGGTGCCGGAATCGTCCACCGAGCCATCGAAGTTCACATTAGGGATATTGGCTTTAATGAACTCCCGGTCGTCACGCAGGATCGCGCCGGGTTTGTCCCAATCGTACACGTCAAAGCCGCCTTCAATATAAAACTCGTAGTTAGGGCCTTTGGAGCCGAAACTGCTGCTTTTCGCGCGCAGACTGCTCTTGAAGTCCGACCACGCCAGCACGGGTGATGCGAATAACAATCCCGAAATGAATATCAACAACGCGAGGCAGGAACGAGGGTAAAACACGCCAAGTGGGTGCATGAGCTCCTCCTTCGGGGAAAAGGTGTGCGGTTGTTATGATTTCCCCGGTGCAATTATGGTAACAAACTGTCCCGGCACGACCAAAGATAGTTTGTGTTCCATTGATGAGTTCGCGTTATTTCTGAGGTATCGATGATAAGCTACTAAAAAAATGCAACAACCGATTGTTGGTTATCATATGGATGACGAAAAGGACTGGGTGGCCCGGCTTGCCTGTGGCCACAATCAGCACGTGCGCCACCGCCCACCCTGGCAGCTGCGGCCCTGGGTGCTAACGGAGGCGGGCCGCAGGTCGCATCTGGGCACCGTGCTGGATTGTGTGAAATGCGACCTGGGCGATCCACTGGATTGGCCGCTAGACGACTAACGTCGCCCGGGTATCCTTACCGGGCTCCGGTAGGCTTGTGTGGAGCAGGGGAGGTGTTAGTCGTGCTCATGACCGCCGGCGCCGTGGACATGGCCATGGCTGATTTCTTCCGCTGTGGCATCACGTACCTCGACGACTTTAACATCGAAATTCAGATGCGCGCCCGCGAGCGGATGGTTGCCGTCGACGACGACATTGTCGTCACCCACTTCCGTCACGGTTACGACCATGCTCTCACCGTTGGGCCCGGTGGCGTGATATTGGGCACCGGCCTTGATCTCATCGTCGCCAAACAGGTGGCGCGGCACGGCCTTGAGTTTCTCGTCATCGCGTGCGCCATAGGCGTCTTCGGGAGCGATACGCACGGCCAGATCATCGCCCACGGCCTTGCCTTCGAGGGCGACCTCGAGTCCGGGGATGAGGTTATTCGCGCCGTGCAGGTAGACGAGGGCGTCGCGGCCTTCCGAGGTGTCGACGACGGTACCTTCATCGTCTTTCAGGGTGTAGTCGATGGTTACGACTTTGTCTTTACTAATTTGCATAACTATTCATTCCTAAATCTGTTCACGGATTAACGCGCTCACGGCCGGCGTTCATGCGCACGCGGTGAGGAGAGCGCTTGGGCTCGGGTCAGAGGTGCGGACAAAGGTCTGGGCGGGGTCGCAAGTCACTATTCTAGCAGGAAGTTATCGGGTCGTCGCCGGGATCGATGTAGCTCAGTTGCTTCTCGCGCCGCCGGGACACCCGCCACGCTTAATCTCGCGGTACCTGCCGGTAGCGCGCGAAGCGTGGTCTGGTGGCAGGGTCGCCGTCGCCGTGAGCGGCAAACTGATCCACTGCCGGAGGATGCCCGCGGGGGCAAGTTGGCGGTTCGACGGGATGCCGGGGTGAGGACTGGCGGTCAGCGGTCGCGCAGCGAGAGCCCGATGCCGCGCCCGGTCACCCGGGTTACACGTGCGCGACGGCGATGCGTCTTGATCAGACGTCCCTGCCCCCGCTCGGGGCGCAACACGAACACCAGTTCGACGGTGCGGCCGACCCGGGTATCCGGTGCATGGGTGCGCAGGAACACGCCGAAGGGACTGATGTCCCGGGTGCGACAGGTTTTGTAGACGCGATCCGCGGTACGCATATAAACAACAACCGCGGCACGTCGGCGCTCGCCACGCCGGCGCTCAGCATCTGGGTGCATGTTTATAACCAGTAAACGAAGTTGGCGTTCTCAACCGTACGATCGAGGTCTTGAGTCTTTAATTATTTGCGCGTCATCTTACCCGTGGCGTCGTGGCGCGGCAATAAATTGTGCCGGGAGCTCTAATTCAGTGGCTTAGCGGCTGAGTAGCGGCCGCGCGCTCGGCCACTAACCGAAACTCCACGTCGACTGAATCTCTAACCGCGAGCGCCCCGCCGAAGACACGATAGGGCGTCATGCCATAGTCGCTTTGCCGAATTTGCAGATTGCCGGAAACGATGACCTCGTTTGTGCTGATGGCGGCCTCAGCCGGCACGGTCAGCTCACGGGTGATTCCGCGAATCCTGAGGGATACTGCGAGCGTCACATGCGGCAGAGAGGCGTCCGCAATTCTTACGTTCAGGCGCACAAAAGGAAACGCATCGGCGTCCAGGGACCGCGCGCGCAGCATGTTACGACGTACACCCGCGATTGCCGCGGCATCGGGTGTCGTTGCGAACGCCTTACCCGCCGCGCGGCGCTGATTCGGATCGTCCACAATCAAGGTGCTAACCGGCACATAAAGGTCCGCCCGGGCATCGCGCAGCGCTTGCGTAAGAGCGACATAGCCCCGCATGTCGGTTGATGAAAGCACATGATTGTGGCCCATCCAGGCGAGCGGTCCGGCGCGGTAAACATAAATGCGAATTTCGGAGCGCCCACCGTCGATACGAAACATCGATTCGCCGCGCGCGGCGCGGGCACGGTCGGCGGGCAGCGGAAAATCCGCCGGCGCGGCGGCGGTGACTGCGGTCGATGGATTTTCTGCGCCCGCGGCCCAGGGCGCACCGGCAAGTAGGGCGCCGAGTAAAATGAACCCAATTCGTCTGGCGTGCTTTTCCACAGGTCTCGCCCGGGTCAAGGTTGCATAGCTATTACGACTGCATCACGGTGGATCCGTTCGCTGACAGCGCCGGGCGACGCGCCGGCGTTCGTTGTGCATCCCAATTCAGAGGATATTTTTCAAGCCCCTGCGGCCGACCTTGCGGCCTGCCAGGCGGCAGGCCCGGTTGAGGGCATCAACTGTTGGGATGTCCCGCGCCAGCGCGTCGATAAGCCCGGCGTTGAAGACATCGCCGGCACCGACGCTGTCGATTACCTCGTGCGGTGTCACGGCGGGCGCATGCAGCGTTGCGCCGCCACCGATTTGCGCGAATGCCCCTTGCGACCCCCAGGTGCAGACCAAAAGCTGCTCCCGTGTTTCCGGTTGCAGCTGCGCGAGGAAGCTGTCTGCCTCGGAATATCCCGCCGCGACGACAAATGCACGGGCAAATATCAGTATGTCCGCCAGCGGATAGAGCGTCTCGATCCCCGTGCGCGGTTTTTCGATCTCAAGCGAGATGCGCACACCGGGTGACGTGGCGCGCAGACGCCGGAGCATGCGCGCCGTCGCGCCGACGTTGCGGCCTTCGAAGTGACACCAGTCGAAATCGGCCAGCGGCGGTGTTGCGAACTGTGCGGCCGCGAGTTCCGGCAGCTCACGGTAGTGCACGATGGTGCGCGAACCGGTGGCCTCATTCAGGGTGATGTAGGAAGTGGGCGTACGTCCGCCCGCGATCCGGGGACAATAATCGACTTCGATACCCGCGCCGCGGAGTTCCTGTTCGATGAAGCGGGCGCCGGCGTCATCGGCGAGTGTGCCGATAAACGCGACTTTGTGTCCGAGCTGTGCGAGCAGGGCGGCGGTGTTGGCCGCATTGCCACCCCGACACACAGACTGTGTGCTGGCGCGGAGTTCCTCGTCCTCGGCCGGGTAATGATCGACGGTGTTGATGATGTCCAGCGTGGCGACACCCACCGTCAGGATGCGGCTCATAGTTCAAACATGAACCGCTCCATCACTTTTGGCCCAGGTGCCGTTTGACGAAGCGGGCGGTACGCATCATGGCATCTTTCGCCGCCAGGTCATCGGCGAAGGTGCGCACATGGGGCGGGCGAAATTCGAAACCGCGGCCGACACCGGGGTAAACGATGAGACGCGTGTCGCGGCCCTTCTCCTTCAGCGTCTCATAGACATAAATGATAGGCCGGTGCCTTTGATATTGCTCATGTTCACCAAAGAACATCAGGGTCGGAACCCGTAAGTCTTCGGCCTCAGGGGCGTACTTATAAATCTGCATGGGCTCGGCGGCATCCGGATCCTGCAGATGTGGGTAATAGGACACCCAGCAGGCGACCTCTTTCTCCTGCTTCTTGTGGGTGACCAGCGCCTTCAGTGTGATGTAGCCGCCACGGGTGTGCGAAACGGTGCAGATCTTGTCGCCTTGTACTTGCGGTAGCGTCAGCAGGAATTCCATACCGCGGGCCGAGTCACCCTCGACGATCGGGTCATGATCAAGGGGATATTTATCGATGAAACGGGCAAACCAGAGGTCCGGTGCCAGTACGACGAAGCCACGTGCTGCGAGCCGACGCGGATGCAGCAGCGTGAGTTCATCCAGGCCACGGCGGCCATGTTGAAATAGAATGCCGGGATATTTCTTACCGTCCTTAGGACGGAAGACATAGGCCGGCACCTCGGTGTCGCCGCTCCGGTAGGAGATCCGCTCCATGATCACGTCATGATTGGTTGCGGTGTCGAGTTTGCCGTTTTCCCACCAGTCATCGTCCCACCACCATTTGTCCTTATCTTCGTCCTGGGGATAGAGGTAGCGCACCCAGCTCTTGTCGTAGGTGTAGCCCCACGGGTCGGCGGCCTGGGCCGGCAGCGATCCGGCGATTAAGCAGAGACAAAGGGCGACAATCCGCATCATGTACTCCAAATCGTTAGGTGGGTCGGCACGGTGCCGGGAACAACGGCGCGGGATTCTAACACGGCTGCCGGCGGCACCGGGGACCGGATCGGCCAGGAAGCGCCTGGGAGTTGAAATATTAGAAAATACTAATATACTGCCCCCTGGCGACCTCAAAGGATCGGACTATGACCTGGCAAATCAAAGAAATCGAAGCCCCGCAGTTGGCGGACTGGATGCAGGATAAAGCACAGACGTTCCGCATCGTCGACGTACGTGAACCGCGCGAAATCGCTGCCGGCACCATTCCCGGTGCCGAGGCCGTGCCGCTGGCGTCCCTACCGCTGCGTGTCACGGAATTCAAGAACGACGAGGATCTCGTGTTCATTTGCCGATCCGGTGCGCGCTCGGCCCAGGCCTGCCGGTTCCTGCAGCAGCACGGTTTCACCAAAGTCTTCAATCTGCGCGGCGGCATGTTTGCGTGGGCTTCCAACGGTCTACCGCATATCTTACCGGAGGCGGTCTAGGCCGACGCGAGACGGTGGCCGCACGCACGCGGTTTCTCGAGTACAATAGGACGCGGCGAAAATAGCGACGCGGGCATGCGACTGCTGCATGCCGAACAATAAGCAGGTTTGGATGGCGGGACCCATGCCGGCAGAAACCGAAATCTACGTGAGCACCGACATCGAGGCGGATGGACCCATTCCCGGACCGCATTCTATGTTGAGCCTGGGTTCGGCCGCCTATGACGCGGACAAGACCCTGGTCACCACCTTCAGCGCCAATCTGGAGACCCTGCCCGGCGCCGCGCCACACCCCCGTACCGAGGCATGGTGGAAGCATTTCCCCGAGGCCTGGGCGGCGTGCCGTACCGATATTCGCTCACCGCAAGAGGTCATGCCCGAATATGCGAAATGGGTAAGCGAGTTGCCGGGTCGCGCGGTGTTTGTGGGTTGGCCGGCGACATGGGACTTCATGTGGGTCTACTGGTATCTGGTGCGTTACACGGATTCGCGACCGTTTCACGAGCACGGTATCGACATTCGCTCCTACGCCATGGGGATGCGTAAGGCGACCTTTCAGCGTACGTCGCGCACCTATCTGCCCAATCGTTGGTTTGATGATGATTTGCCGCACACCCATGTGGCGCTGGATGACGCCATTGAGCAGGGCGCACTATTCTGTAATATGCTTGCAGAAAACGTGAACGAAGATTGACATCTACATAAAGCTAACCAGGAGATAGTTCGAATGTTTATGCCACTAGAGATCCCTTTCGGAGCGGTGATGCTCTATAACGTTCTAAAGCTGAAAAAGGGCATCACGCAAGACGATGTGGAGCTGGCGATCGGCGAGATGTGTAATGTCGTCAAGAATACCTACGGTGACGAGGCCGGTGGCTTTATCGGCGGACAGGTTTTCCGGTTTAACGGCTTCATTTCGGAAGAAGGGTCATTTGATACTTCCCAGCTGACGGACGATCACATTGCGATCGTGACTTACTGGGAGTCTTTCGAGCAGCACGAGCGTTCGCATGCGGATCATACATTCAAGGAAAAATTCCAGAACCTGGCCGAGTATTGTACGGACACCTATGAAATCGGCTACGAGATGCTCTGGCAGGGCGAGCCCGAGGAAACGCCGGAAAAATCCTGACGCCGCCAATCGGCCGATTGATCCAACTACGAAAGCAACGCAAGATGCGTTGCTTTCGTTCGTTTTGATTCCGATTTGATTCGCACCCACTGGGCGTTTGTATATTTACACCATTATTGAGTCGACAGGTTGGAGATGAGGACGGTATCTTGAGGCGGGTCCTCGAACAGCGCCTTGAGCGCTTACAGAAAGTCGATAGCGGGCGATCGCTGCAAGGCGGTCAGATCGGTATCGAGAAGGAGAGCCTGCGCGTCACGCCGGACGGCTTGATTGCGCAATCGGAGCATCCCCGTGCGCTCGGTTCGGCGCTCACCCATCCCTATGTCACCACCGATTATTCCGAGGCATTACTCGAATTACGCACGCCACCGCTGGTGGGTCTTGCGAAAACCCTGGACAGCCTGCGCGAGATCCATCAGATCGTGGACGCGGCGCTAGGCGACGAGCTGTTATGGCCGGCCAGCATGCCCTGTCGCCTGGGGGGTGATGCCAGTATACCGATTGCGCGGTATGGGACATCCAATATCGGGATGATGAAGCATATCTATCGACGCGGCCTGGAGCATCGTTACGGGCGCACCATGCAGTCGATCGCCGGCGTCCATTTTAATTATTCGCTGCCGCAGACAGTTTGGCCGGTGTTCGCAGAATGGAGCGATGATCTTATTTTGCAACAGGACCTCATGTCATCGACCTATTTCGGGTTGGTGCGAAATTTTCAGCGACTCGCCTGGATCGTGGCGTATCTCTTCGGCGCATCGCCAGCCGTCGATGAATCCTTTCTTGAAGGGGGCTGTAAACGTCTGAAGCGCGGGACCGATGGTACCTGTATCGGGCCGACCGCAACGTCGCTACGCATGAGTGATATGGGTTATCACAATAAAACGCAGGAGCAACTTGATATTCCGTATGATGGTATCGAGGCCTACGTAACCGCGCTGGCCGCGGCCACGAATACGTCGTATCCGGGGTATGAACGCATTGGCACGAAAGTCGCCGGCGAGTATCGCCAACTCAATAGCAACATTCTGCAGGTTGAGAACGAATACTATAGTTGCGTGCGCCCGAAACAACCGATTCAGTCGGGCGAGCGGTCGACATCGGCGTTACGCCGGCGGGGTGTAGAGTACGTGGAGGTTCGTGTTGTCGACGTCGACCCGTTCGCCCCCCTGGGCGTCAACGAGCAGGAGCTCAGGTTTCTCGAGGCGTTGATGATTTACTGCGCACTTGATGAAAGCCCGCCGATTTCGGCGCAAGAACGCCGGGAGATGGACGAAAATCAGGATTTGGTGACGCTGCGGGGTCGTGATGCCCGGGTGATGCTGAGTCGCCGCGGGCAAACGATATTGCTCAAGGAGTGGGCGGGGCAGATACTCGAGGACATGCAACCGATCTGCGAGTTACTGGATCAGCAGCGTGCGTCACCAGACTATGCTGACACGCTGGCGGCACAGACGGAAACTGTGCGCGACGCGGAGCGTACGCCCGCAGCCCGCATGCTGGTGGAGATGGCGAATAAACGCGAGTCGTTTGTGGATTTCGGTTTGCGTAAGGCGCGAGAGCACGCAGACTATTTCCGTGGGCTGAATTTGTCGGCCGAACGTGAGCGGCATTTCGTCGCGGCCGCGGAGACCTCGTTACGTGAACAGGCTGAAATCGAGAAGTCGGATACGGTTGGATTCGATGAGTATCTGGAGCATTATTTTTCAGAGCATTAAGCGCACTCTGGTCGGACTGCTCATGCGCCGTTCCTACCGCCGGTGTAAGCGAGCTTCTTGTGAGGCCTGCGGCTGCAGGTTTATATTCCGCTGATGTCAGACGAATTGGTTTGCTGGAATTGCGGTACCTCCCTCGCGGAAGTCGAGCAGCCGCTGCTACGGCTCGCCGTCTGCCCCGCCTGCGATGTTGAGCTGCATGTTTGCCGCCTGTGCCGGTTCTATGACCCGCGTGTCAGCGACCGATGCACGGAAGAGGCGGCGGAAGTGGCTATGAATAAGGAGCGCGCGAATTTCTGTGATTACTTCACGCCGCAGACGGGTGCCTACACGGCACCTGACGAATCCAAGGCGCATGCCGCCAAGGACCAGCTTGCCGCCCTGTTCGGCGAT
>CAMYOD010000026.1 GCA_947259975.1 uncultured Gammaproteobacteria bacterium | reverse complement strand
TAAAAGGTACGCCGGGGATAACAGGCTGATACCCCCCAAGAGTTCACATCGACGGGGGTGTTTGGCACCTCGATGTCGGCTCATCACATCCTGGGGCTGAAGCCGGTCCCAAGGGTATGGCTGTTCGCCATTTAAAGTGGTACGCGAGCTGGGTTTAGAACGTCGTGAGACAGTTTGGTCCCTATCTGCCGTGGGCGTCGGAAATTTGAGAGGAGCTGCTCCTAGTACGAGAGGACCGGAGTGGACGTACCTCTGGTGTTCCGGTTGTCACGCCAGTGGCACTGCCGGGTAGCTATGTACGGACGGGATAACCGCTGAAAGCATCTAAGCGGGAAGCCCCCCTCAAGATTAGATTTCCCTGGGGACTTGAACCCCCTGAAGGGCCGTTGAAGACTACAACGTTGATAGGCCGGATGTGGAAGCGTAGTAATGCGTTAAGCTAACCGGTACTAATTGCCCGTGAGGCTTGACCATATAACACCAAAGCAGTCTGACAACAGACACAGGCTTTGAAGATGCGGCATGCATCAAAGTGCTGAACAGCTATCCAAACGTGAGGTACAAGATACAAGAGACAAGATACAAGGAAACCATACTTGTATCTTGAAGCTTGGACCTTGTATCTCGTCGCCGTAGGCGGTGAAAGGTTTGCCTGGTGGCCATAGCGAGTAGGAACCACCCGATCCCATTCCGAACTCGGAAGTGAAACTGCTCAGCGCCGATGATAGTGCGGGGGCTCCCGTGTGAAAGTAGGACACTGCCAGGCTTTAATTTTGAAGCCCCGTAGCTTTTCGGCTGCGGGGCTTTTTTATGTCTGTGCCATTGGCGATGAATCGCTGCCGACTCAAGTTCCAAGCTGTAAGGTTCACGTACAATCTCTTGTACCTTGTACCTTGTACCTTGTACCTTGTACCTTGTACCTTGTACCTTGTACCTTGTACCTTGTACCTTTAAGGCCGATATCTGAGCTGCCCTCAGCCTAGCCGCGCCATGATTCGTGATCCAGACGCATACCCGTCAGTTACGCCCTACAAGTATCTGTTTACCGTTTTTATCCCCACGTACAATCGCGCGGAGCTGCTGGTGCGGGCGCTGGACAGCGTGGCGCAGCAGACCTTTGGCGATTGTGAAGTTCTTATCGTGGATGACGGATCCACGGACCGAACGCGGGAGGCAGTCGCCGAATGGTCAAAATCGACAAACCTGCACGTGAATTACGTCTGGCAGGAGAACCAGGGCAAGCCGGCGGCCTACAATAACGCCCTGGACAAGATACACGGCTACTTCACCGTGCCTCTCGACTCGGATGACCAACTGGTAACTCGTGCCCTGGAAATCCTCAAATCGGCGTGGGAACAGATTCCCGTGTCCGAGCGTGGCGGTTTTGCCGGGGTTGAAGGTCTATGCGTGAAGTATCCCCGGATGGCGTTACTGGGGGAACGTTTCCCGAAAAGCCCGCTCGATGCCAATTTCATCGAGGTCAGTTTCAAACACAAGCGTAGCGGCGAGACACGACACGCTCTGCGTACCGATGTAATGAAAGAGTATCCATTTCCGGTATTTTCCGGCGAGAAACATATGCGTGAATCGGTAATCTGGTGTCGCATGGCGCACCGATACAGGTTTCGGTATATCAATGAGACAATTCAGATTCTCGATCAACAGCCGGACAGCTTGTCACGCAAGCCCTTTGAGCGTCGAACCAGCAGCCCCAACAGTTTCCGGTTGGCCTTTCGGGAGATGGCAAATGACCATTGTCGCTATTGTACATTTCGACAGCACTACAACTATGTTGTGCGATACGTCAGGTATTCATGGCTGGCGAAGGTCGGGTTGCGTCAACAGGTGCGTCAGATAGATAACGTCGGTATCTGGTGGCTGAGCCTGCTGCAGGGTTCGCTCGAAGCGCTATGGGATCGTATCAGGATGAGCCGTCACGATGCTGGCTGAGACGTTTTTAAACAGGACACGCGCGGCTGGGGATGGCATCGAAAGGCTGGGTGTTTTCGGCCTCTATACCTTCGCTTTATTCGCCTGGCTCGGCAGTTCCATCGCCTATCTCGGGCTGGTTCTCATGTTGACCGCTCTGGTGCTGGACTGGCGCCGGGCGTGGCCGGTCGCGCGCCGCGATTGGTATTCTCTGTTGTTCCTCGTGTTCGCCGGCTATACGTATTTAGGGACACTCCTTATGGGCGCGGCGCCAACACCGGAAGTCGCTCCGCAATGGGAGGACGCCAATACCTGGGTGACGCTTTGGCTGTTTCCCCTGGTCGCCTGGTGGACGCAGGGCAATGTCAAACGGATCACCCACGTGCTGGGCCTGGCCTGGATCGGGCTGGCATTGGATGTCGTGCGCCGCGTGGACTGGGTAGACTGGCGGGCACTGCTATATGGTGAGCGCTTCAGCTTCGGCATGACCGCGCTCGACATGGCGCTGCTCAGCGGTGTCGCACTGTTGGGTTTGATCCTGCTGGCGGCGCGCCTGTGGGGCGACCCGCAGAGACGCGTTGCCTTCGGTCTGCGGATCGCCCTGTGGTCGATTGTTCTGGTCACGTGCCTGTTTGCTTTGATCATTGTGCAATCGCGTGCGATCTGGATCGCGGTGGCAGTGGTGTTACCAGTTATGATGCTGCTCCGTTACCGAATGCGTGGTGTTTCCGGTCACGCACATAGTCGTCGGGTCGTCCTCGCGGCCGCCGGGTTCGTCGTGGTGCTCATCGTCGGCGTGCTGGTGAACTATTCCGATACCATCAAGGCGCGCTTCACGGGCGAGAGCGCGACGATCCAGGCAATGATGGCCGGCGAGCTCGAGAACGCGCCATACACTTCGATTGCCGCAAGAACTCATATGAACCGCTTCGGTCTCGCGCAGTGGGCGCAGCGGCCCTGGTTTGGCTGGGGCCCGGCGTATGACGCAATTTCCGATTCGCCAAAGTATTTGCAGCTTTCCGGTAATTTACTACCGCCAGTTGGAGTCATGGGTGCACCGGACGAACGCGGATATTGGTCGCTACGCGGGGTACCGTTGGATCGGTACGATTTGGCCCTCCCGGACCGCGCGCGTTTCCGGTTTGCCCCGACACACGAGCGACCACAACAGTCGGCGGATGCGCTTTTCGATGTCGTGGTGCGGGATGTCTTCGTGATCGAGGGCAAGGCCCTCGTATCAGAGGACTTTGATGGTGGACTGCTGCTCCAGGTGCTGACAACTGACTACGTCGGCACCGGCATCATCAGCTCCTTCGGCAATCACGGCATTCCGATCAAGGATCGGGGTCGATGGTATCCGTTCAGCGGCAAGATCTATCGTCAGGAGAACGACGTCTCCGGTACCTACCGCTTCAGTATCGGCGCGGTCGGATCACAGGGCAGTGTTGACTTCGAAGCCCTGACACTTAGGCGTGTACTGGATGATCCGGCGATGGCGCAGATCGAGGTCTACCCGCACTTGCATAACAGCTATCTGGAGGTGCTGGTCAGATTCGGCGTGGTCGGAGCGATGTTCTTTGGTCTGGCGGCGCTTTGGGTATTCCGCGCGATGCAACAGGGATACCGGAGCGGGGCGTTGCCAAGGGATCTCTATTTGTTTCTCATCGGTACGTTTCTTGTGACGGGACTCTGGGCGCTGATCGAGTTCCGCATGATGCACATGGACTTCCGCCTGTTCGCGATACTCTTCGGTGGGCTTGCCTACTCATTCCGCTTGTCGGAACTGCGTGGAAATTGACGTGCCCCACGGATGTTGCCGGACGGCCTTGCACCGCTCGAGTACAAGTCGGTGGGCCGACGAGCGCTACGTGCGGCCGGTCACGGAAGGCCAATCTTTCACATAAATGCCACAATTACAGGCGATTATGTGAACCAGCTCACGCAATTGATTATTCGTGTCGGTTGCCTCATGGAGGCAAACGCCCTATAACTAGTACTACGCTCAAGATCTTTCAGGCCGGGCCGAGAAGCTTTAACAAGCGCGTTTTGGGTCGCTCCTGGCCTATCAGGGCGGAACCATAAGTAACGATCAATTGTGTTTGGCAGCCACCTGGAAAATCGAACTGATCATGCTGGAGACAATGTGAAGCTGTTTTCCCCTATGAATGGCTTCGGCGCCCGTTCCCGGAGTGGCGCGCGCGATCGACTGCGTTTATTGAGTTACAACGTTCAGGCGGGGATTGCCACCACGCGTTACCGCCATTATTTCACCCGCAGCTGGAAGCACGTGCTCCCGCATCCGCAACGACTGCAGAATCTCGACCGAATTTCACAGCTGATCCGGGATTACGATCTGGTCGGCTTGCAGGAGGTCGATGCCGGCAGCATGCGCAGCGACTTTATCAATCTGACCGAATACCTCGCGCATACGGCCCATTTTCCCTGCTGGGAGGACCGGACCAATCGTCGCCTCGGCAAGATTGCGCAGCACAGTATCGGCTTTCTGTCCCGAATCGAGGCCACGGGCATCAGTGAACACAAGCTACCGGGGGCCATTCCGGGTCGCGGCGTCCTGGTGGTGCATCTGGGTGATGCGCAACCGTCGCTCGCCCTGGTGATCGTACACCTTGCCTTGGGGCGGCGGGCGCGTCTACGCCAACTCGGGTTTTTGCGCGAACTGGTGAGTGACTACGAGCATGTGATTGTTATGGGCGATTTTAACGCCCGCTCGGACAGCCCGGAGCTGAGCGGCTTCCTCCGCGCTTCGGGATTGAGTGAGCCGACCCACGGTCTGCACACTTACCCAAGTTGGCGGCCACAGCGGAATATCGATCATATCCTGGTGTCGCCGTCGATAGACGTGCGGGACGTGCGCGTTCTCAACTACCCGCTATCGGACCACTTGCCGATTGCCATGGAAGTGAATCTTCCCGCCGGGCTGCGCGTGGAACGCGCCGCGGCGCCGCATCGGGAAAGTCTGCTCGCCTACGGCTAAGGCGCCTGTGTTTGGCGCGTGCGCGACCGCCCACCGATTCGCTGCCGATACAGGATAAAGGTCAGATCATCCGGTTTTGACGGTTTACTCTCGACTGCACCGCGCATGCGTTCCTGACATCGACGTGCGAGGCCGCGTGCCGCCTGCCGCATGGGCCCTTTGCGTATGAGTTCGGCGATCTCGCCGATATGGAGATTGTCGGACAGGCCGTCGGACGCCAGCAGTACGGTATCCTTCGCCGCCAAACGTGTCGGTGGGCCGACCGCGATATGCATGTCGGCGCTGCCGACGAGATTCGAGACGATATGGCGCTCGTCGTGGTGCATGGCCTCCTCGGCACCCAACAGTCCTGATTCGACGGCGTAACCCACCGGGGAGTGCGATACGGTTTCGAGCTTGATTTTGCCCCGCTGTCCGACCACCAGAACCATGGAATCGCCGACGTGATAGGGCCGGATGATACCAGCGCAGATTTCGGCAACCGCCACGGTGGTGGCCGCGCCCTCAGCCGACGATACGATCTCGGAATTCGCCTGTTCGATCCCGTTCAGAATCGCACCCCGCAGGCGCCCCGGCTCAGATGCGGCGGTTTTTAGCGCGGTATGCAGTTTACGGATTGCCGTGGCGGACGCTTTCGCGCCGGCCGCCATCCCGCCGGCGCCGTCGGCGACAGACAGCACGACACTGTCGTCCGCTATCAGGAAACAGCCGGCACAATCCTCATTCGCACCGTCCTTGTCGGGCGAGTGCGCGGTGTAGACGACGACTTCGCCCGCAGGCAGCAAATGCGGCTCCGGTTCGGCCAGGCTCTTGTTGAGGAACAGATGCGCTGCTTTCACCGTGCTTCCTGTTCGATTACTGCATCATCGGGACGTCAGGCGGAACTCTCCCACCGCATGTTTTCGAGATATTCCACGAGGTGACCCGCCGTTTTGAATTTTCGTGTGATCAATGAACGCTTCAAACCACAACAGATCTCCTTGATTTCCCTGGGGTGTTTTGCGTAGCGTTTTTGACCGCCGATCGCATCGTAGAAGATGCGGATTATGTCGCAGACATCATCGCGAATATTCTCCGGGCGCGCGGGACCCCAATGGAATGGGTCAAGGATCTTGAGGTCAAAGCCAATGCCGCGTCTTTGCACAATGATGTTTTCATCGTGAAGATCGCCGTGGTACTCGCGGGCACGATGAATCTTGTCCATGCCCGCGGCCAGGGCATACAAGAGATGCAAGCCCTCGAATGTGCCGAGGCGCTTGCCCGGCTGGTGCGCGAGAAAGGTATCGAGACGTTCACCCTCCACATAGTCGGAAATCAGGACCGTGATCGGTATGTCGTGATAGGTGAATCGCTCCTGCGTGTGATAGTGCACCAGGATCGGGCAATGCCGCAGCTTGTACAGTTTGTTGGCGTAGAAATTCGAGGTTCGGTCACGGACATTTCGTTGCGGAAAGAAGAACTTGGCCGCGCGCTCGATTCCAGTCGCGAGCTCGCGAATCAGGTAGACTTCCCCTTCCCAGCCGCGACCGAGCAGCGAAATAACCTCGTACTTGCCCGCCAATCGTCTGCCATTTTCGAGATCGAATTCCTCGACATTGGGCATTCGTTTTGTCTTTGCTGGCATGGCGGTCCGGATTTCGTGGCGTCGACAGAGTCACGCGCGTTTTCTTTGGGTCGAACGAATATAGCTTGCCTGCGGCGGCTAAGAAACCTCCGGGCGCAGGAAATCAGGCTTGTTTGAGGGTACGGGCGCCGCGAATCCGGGCTTTTGCCGGTGGGAGTATCTGAGATAATATCCGGCCTAATACTGAGACGCACCTGCGGGCTCAGCCGGCCTATAAGGGGGATGGAGTGGTCAATCGAAGCGGATGGATTTTCGGCCTGCTTTTGATGTTCGTTGCATGGAATGCAAACGCAGTACAGCTGCTATACAAGGTGGACGACGTTTGCGAACGCATCGCCGACAAGCTCGGCAGTGTTTCACTGGCCGATTGTGTGGAGCGCGACCTGCAGCTTACAAGCGGCAAATCCACCTATGGTATCCCTATTCTGGCAAAGGAGTATCCGCCGCTACCGCCACGTCTGTTTCAGGCCCGCGTCCTGGTGATCGGCGGCATTCACGGCGACGAACTGTCGTCCGTCAGTATCGTGTTCAAATGGATGAAGATGCTGGACAAGCATCATTCGGGGCTGTTTCACTGGATGGTGGTTCCGGTGCTCAATCCCGACGGTTTGCTGCAGAAGAAATCGAAACGAATGAACGCCAACGGCGTCGACCTGAACCGTAATTTTCCGACCCCGAACTGGCTTGAGGCGAGTACCAAATACTGGGTGCAGCGTACCGGAAAGAATCCGCGCCGCTATCCGGGCCCGGCACCCCTCAGTGAGCCCGAGAGCCAATGGCTGGCGCAGGCCATCGACAATTTTCGTCCTGACGCGATCGTTTCCGTACATGCGCCGCATGGGGTGGTGGATTATGACGGGCCGCCGGAAGGACCGGGCCGGCTGGGGCATCTGCGCCTGAATCTCTTGGGCACCTACCCGGGATCGCTGGGGAATTATGCCGGTGTGCAACGTGAGCTGCCGATGATCACCATCGAGCTGCCCCGTGCCGGCCTTATGCCGACGAAAGCGCAGACCACACGAATCTGGACGGACCTGGTCCGCTGGCTAAAGAGAAACGTGCCGCGGCGGCCGCGCGGCATCCAGCAGGCGGCTCAGGAAACCGTGCCTTCGTAGACGATACGCCAGATGCCGTCCGCCTCCAGGCGCCAATACTGGCGTTTTGTCACCTGGCTGTTGACGTTATTACTTTCGTAATTCTGTTTGAACGTCGCAACGATCATCTGCCGCTCGCCCGGATAGACAAACGCGTCGAGAGCGGAGATTTCGACCTTTATATAGGTCTTCGCACTGTTTACACGCTGCTTATACGCGCGCCAGGCGCGATAATCTTTGTCCGGGCTGCGGAAATCTCTCGAGTAATGCGCGAGGTAGCGGTCCGCGTCCAGGCTTTCCCAGTCGGTACGCCAATTGGCAAGCGCGTCGCGAAACTCCGGTTTGATGCGATTCCAGCGATCAACGTCCAGGGTATCGAGCCGATCGGCAAAGATGACCGGGGTGCCGTTTGACTCCAGCACGTCGACCAGTGTGTTGAAGTCGTCGTTACTCAATACGACGCAGCCTTCGCTCGCGCGCGGTGGCCGTGCATAGGTGTTGCTCGGTGTGCCATGCAACCAGATGCCGGAGCCGGTGCGTCCGAGTCGTCGGTCCCACTCGTTTGGATAGCTGACCGGGAATGCGCCGGCGCCATAGAGGTCCGGCAGGCGATTGGCGGTCAGGTGCTGCGTGATGCGATACACGCCCACCGGTGTCCGATTGTCGCCCGCGCGCACCTTATCGGCACCTTGCTTGCCCATTGATATGTAGTAGTCGCTCGCGATACGCGGCTCGCCACCCACATTCTCAAGCACATACAGGCGGAATCGCGCCAGGTCGACGATGACGACATGGGGCTGAGTCAAACCCATCTCCACGACATGCGCCAGGATCTGTTCGTTCGTGGGGGGCGTCACATAGTGCTGCCAGCGCACCAGGGCCTCGTCGCTGAGGTTGGTCCACTGCTCGATCGGTGCGTCGGCATAGTCACCGAATTGGGTCAGCCCCCGCGCCCGGGCGGCCAGCAGATCGGCATAGATGAGCTGTGCGAGGCGGAATTTCGGATTCTGCGTGACCAGTTCACTGATATTATCGAATGCGGCTTCGAAACGCGTGCTCTGGATCTGTCCCAGCGTGCTCATCAGGAGCCGTTCGTACTGGTGAGAAATCGCCGAGTGGGCCTGGATGGCGTGCAGCGCAGTCACGTCGTCGGCCCGCGTCGCGGGCGACGACAGCAACAGACCGCCACATAAGATCAAAAGGCCAATAATGCGCATAGGAATCAGATCAATTAGGTAGATACCCCTAATTCTATGCACTGAGAGTCTGGGTGCAACTCCGATTTGATCCAGGGGCGACGGGCCGCGGTGCGTGGCGGCCCTGCCTTAGCGCAGGACGCGCTCGGCACGGATACGCCAAAGTGTGCCGGCGCGGGTCAGGGTCAGCCGCTTGCGTGCGGTGGCGGCGAATTTATCGGATCGATAGCGTTGCACGAAGGTTACTTCCATCTCGGTCGGGCTCACGAACTCGGCACGTGGCTGTTCCACAACGACTTCGATAAAGCGCGGCCCTCGCAACCGCTCGCGCCGTTGCTGTTCCCAGGTGGACCGGGGCACACCGCTGTCGGGCCGGAAGTCTGCGGTGTAGTAGTCCAGATATCCGTCCACATCCTGATTCGTCCATGCACGGGCCCAGCCTTGCACGGCCGCGATCGCGGCGGTCATGGCGGCGGCCTTTGAGGTCGGCGAAGTGGCTTGTTGCGCCGGGCGCGTTACAGGCACGGCCGCGACGGTTGCTGTCGGCGCGGGTTCAGCTACGGACCGGGGGGCCGGTGCGGGGGTGGCGGTGCGCGTCGGCTCAATAATCGCGGCCGCAGTATCCGTCGCTAGCGGCGCCGACGGCGCGGGTGCAGCCACACCGCGCTCCGGGAGGTCGCGAATAAGGGCCAGTTTGAGTGTGGGCGACGGGTTGTTCTTGTTCAGCTCAAAGGCCCGGTGGTAGGCGAGGCTTGCCATCTGTTCATACACATCCCGCAGGTTCTTGTGCGCCGTTGCATAGCTTGGATGGGTGTCGAGTGCGGCAAGCAGGGTTTCCTGCGCCTTCGTATAGTCGCCCTGTTCGGCATACAGTACGGCGAGATTGTTGAAGGGTTCCGGCCAGGCGGGATACTCCCGGGTCAGGGCCGCGAATACTTTGATGGCGGCGTCACGCTTGCCTTCATTCGCGAGCTGCAGGCCGCGCCGGAAGCTTGATTGCGCCTCTTGGTGTTGCCCGCTTCTATGAGTATCGATCCAGGCCTGTGTGGTTTTCAGGGTCTGCTGTGCGACAGAGTCCGCCACCGGCACGGCCTTGGCGAGCGCCGTATCCGCCAGGCTTGGCGCACCGGCTAACAGCAGTGCCAAACCAGCGGTCAGTGACTTGTAGAGAAGAGGGGTCATGCGGCTTGGTCTCGACATTTACGGTGAGTGATTCGAGCACAACCACCGGAATCCATCAAGTGCCGCCGCAATCCACAAACCTGGCGGACGCGGCGGCGGGACGGTCCGATTTATAGCCACGCGGCGCGGGAATCACATGCGCAAATCGGCAAAATTCACTAAAATGGCCCGGCCGGTAAACGAATCGAGCCATTTTCCACCCCACCCAGTCCGGCCGTTATGACGACGCGCAATGAAATTCTCCGTATCCTCGCCGACGGCCAGTTTCGATCGGGAACCAAGATTGGCGAGCACCTGGGTATCAGCCGTAGCGCAGTCGCAAAGGCGGTCGATGGGTTGGTGCGGGCTGGGCTGGATATTCACCGCGTGCGCGGGCGTGGCTACCGCCTGGTATCGGCGGTGCAGTTACTCGATCGCGCCGCCATCATCGATGAGCTTGCGGGTCTGCCGATCGCGCGCCAGGACGCCATTGTTGTGCTTGAGGAAACCGATTCGACGAGCCGCTTCCTGATTGAGCACCCCGAACTTCTGGATACCTTGGGGATCGTGTGTGTCGCGGAGCGGCAGACAGCGGGCCGTGGTCGGCGCGGCCGGCATTGGGTTGCCACTCCTTATCGCAACGTGATGTTATCCATGGCATGGCGCTTCGAGGCCGGCCCTTCGGTCGTGGCCGGCCTGAGCCTGGCCGCCGGGGTCGCGGTCGCCGAGGCTATGCGGGATTTTGCCGGGGCCCAGGTGGAACTGAAGTGGCCCAACGATGTAATTTGGCACGGCCGCAAACTTGCCGGTCTTCTGATTGACGTGCGCGGTGAGGCGGCCGGCCCTTGTACGGTGATCCTGGGTTTGGGGGTGAATCTGGCGATCGATCCCGCGGATGCTGCGCATATCGATCAACCATGGGCTGACCTCGCATCGGTCACCGGGGCGGCGCTGGATCGAAACCGGTTTGTCGCCGTGCTCGTGCGCGCTCTCTATGACATGTTCTTGCGTTTCGAACGCGTAGGATTGAGTGAATTCAGTGATCGTTGGGAAGAGTTCCATGCTTATGGTGGCCAGCGAGTCACCGTGAACACGCCGACCGGTGATTTTTCGGGTACGGCATTAAGTGCCGACGAATCCGGCGCATTACTCGTGCTCGACGATCACGGCCGCACGCATCAGTTACTGGCGGGAGATGTCACGCTGAGGTTGGCAAAATGAATCTGTTGGTGGATGTCGGCAACAGTCGTATCGATTGGGCTGTCACGATGACGGATAGCGGGTTTACGACCCTTGGCAGTTTCGCGCACGACGACAATTTGCTGATGGCGCTGGATCACGCCTGGGGGGGTATGCCGTGCCCGGATCGACTGGTGGTGGCAAATGTGGCCGGCGCGGCAACGGCTACGGCAATACAGGGCTGGACCCAGACACGCTGGTCGGCAACGCCGGACTTTGTATCGGCGGGTGCGGCGGGTTACGGTATCAACAACTGCTATCGCGTACCTGCCGATCTGGGCAGTGATCGATGGGCAGCGATGATCGGTGCGCGTCAACTGACACACGACGCGTTTTGTGTCGTGGATTGTGGCACGGCACTTACTGTCGATGCGGTCGATGCACAAGGGAAATTTATCGGTGGCGCCATTGTTCCGGGATTGCAGCTGATGCGGACCGCGTTGCTGGAACGGGCAAGCGGCGTACATGCCACCACCGGGGCGTCGGATCGGCTGCCTGCCTGCGGTACCGCCGAGGCTGTGAGCGCGGGAACACTTTACGCATTCGCCGGCGCCATAGAGCGGATCGTCACCGAATACACCGGTCACCTTGGCACCGCGCCGGCGATTTATGTGACCGGGGGCGACGCCCTGAACGTGCGGCCATTGCTCGGTTTTGACAGCATCCTGGTGCCGGATCTCGTGCTTCAGGGTCTGGCAGTGATCGCGGATCAAGGCATATGAAGTGGTTTTTCTGGTTTTTCGTTTTGGTCAATCTGGCCATTTTTCTATGGCCCTATGGCGACAGCGGTACTGATGCGTCATTGCAGCCACGGGCGCCGGTGAACCCGGACAGCATGCGTCTGCTCGATGCCAAACGGCCGCGCGCCTTCACGGCCGCCGGGATCCAGGCCGGCGTGGCGGGCGGCAGTGCGGCCGCGGGCCAGCGGGCCTGCTACGCGGTGGGTCCGTTCGCGACACGTGACGCGGCGACAAAGGCCGCCGTTGCATTAAAGGATCTGCGCCTGGTACACGGCTTCCGCGCGGAGAAAGAGAAAGTCGTCGAAGGCTACCGGGTTCTCGTGGCGGGACTCGAGTCCGCCGCCGCCGCGGAAATCCTGCAAACACACCTGAATGAGCGGGGGTTCGACGGTCACTACGTGATTCGCTTTCGCCAGGGCAGTGCCGTCGCACTGGGATTCTTTGCCGAGCTGGCGAACGCGGAGAAACTGCTGCAACGCCTCACGGCGATCGGGGTACAGGGCGAACTGATCGTGCGCGAGCGCGAAGGGGACCTGGTGCACTGGATCGACTTTCAGGACCCGGCGACCGGGCGCCCCGTCATCGCGGTGCTGCAGCAAATGGAGTGGGGTATACCGGATGTTTCCGTCTGGGAACGGCCGTGTCTCTAGGACCCGCGGCGCCTAAATTGCGATCATCATAGGCGTCACATACAATTCGCGCCGGATTTTAGCACGAGTTTCAAGTTTCAAGTTACAAGTCACAAGGTACACGTGAACAACGTCTTGTAACTTGCATCTTGAAACTTGCAGCCCGTGCCTGGTCATAACTGGCCAGGCACGGGCGATCTTAATAAGCCCGCATAGCTCAGCTGGTAGAGCAGCTGATTTGTAATCAGCAGGTCGGGGGTTCGATCCCCTCTGCGGGCTCCATATTCAATATAGTCGCAAGTCGCAAGATACAAGTTACAAGTGACGCTCTTCTTGTGACTTGTATCTTGAAACTTGTATCTTGAAACTTGTAGCTCGCGAGACGCGAAGAGAGTTCTGGAATGACCGAAAAATACCCCGCCGATGCCATCGAGATGATCCGCGCCTTCTATCAGGCCCTCCCGCAACGCCTGGCAAAGATTCGCGCGCGCGTTGATCGACCGTTGACGCTAACGGAGAAGATACTGCTTGCGCATCTCGATGCTCCGGATGCTGAACTTCCGGAACGCGGCCGAACCACCGTCGGGCTTCGCCCGGACCGGGTTGCGATGCAGGATGCCACCGCGCAGATGGCGATATTGCAGTTCATGACCGCCGGGCGCGACGAAGTGGCGGTGCCAACCACGGTGCATTGCGACCACCTGATCCGCGCCAAGGTCGGCGCGTTGCAGGACCTCGAGATCGCCGAGCACACCAATTTCGAGGTCTACGAGTTTCTCGCCGCTGCCGCGGCCCGTTATGGCATGGGCTTCTGGAAGCCCGGCGCCGGCATCATTCATCAGGTCATACTCGAGAACTACGCATTTCCCGGCAGCCTCATGATCGGGACCGATTCCCATACCCCCAATGCCGGTGGCCTCGGTATGCTGGCGATCGGTGTCGGTGGCGCCGACGCGGTGGATGCCATGGTCGATATGCCCTGGGAGGTGGTGTGGCCGCAGGTGGTAGGGGTGCGTCTCAGCGGACAGTGTTCCGGCTGGACCAGTGGCAAGGATGTGATTCTCAAGCTGGCAGGGATCCTCACGGCGTCCGGCGGTACCGGCAAGATCGTCGAGTACTTCGGTCCCGGCACCGAGTCATTGAGTTGCACTGCCAAGGCGACGGTCACCAATATGGGCGCCGAACTGGGTGCGACCACATCGGTCTTTCCCTTCGATCAGCGCATGGCCGACTATTTGCGCGCCACCGGTCGCGAAGAGGTCGCGGCGCTGGCCACGGCCGCGACGGAACATCTGGTGGCGGACCCCGAGGTCGCCGCGGACCCGGCGCGGTTCTATGACGAGATTGTCGAGATCGACCTGAGCCGCCTCGAACCGCACGTGGTGGGACCGCATACGCCGGATCTGGCGCGGCCGGTATCAGAACTGGCGCGTGATGTGCGCGACAACGGTTATCCCGCGGAGCTCAAGGCGACCCTGATCGGCAGCTGCACCAACTCCTCGTACGAGGATATCGGTCGCGCAGTGCATGTGGCGCGACAGGCCAGTGCCGCCGGCATCGAGGCCCGCGCTCCCTTCCTGGTGACGCCGGGCTCCGAGCAGATTCGCGCCACTATCGAGCGGGACGGCATGCTGGGCGATTTACAGGCGATCGGCGCGACGGTGCTCGCCAACGCCTGTGGGCCCTGTATCGGCCAATGGGAGCGAACCGATATCGGGCGTGAGGAGAGCAACTCGATCCTGACATCGTACAACCGGAATTTTCCCCGTCGTAATGACGGGAACCCGGCCACCCATGCGTTTATCGCGAGCCCCGAGGTCGTGACCGCGTTCGCCCTGGCCGGCCGCCTGGACGTTGACCCGATTAATGACGGTATTCCCGGGCCCAACGGCGCGACGGTGAAACTCGAGCCGCCACAAGCCGATGAATTGCCCGCGGCCGGATTTGCGGAATCCGCCTCCGGTTACCTGGCGCCGGGTGGGGCCGGCGCGGATGCCGCGGTGCAGGTCGACCCGGCCTCGGAGCGCCTGGCCCTGTTGGAGCCCTTTGCGCCGGCCGACAAGGTGACCGGCTACGCCGATCTGCCCGTGCTGCTCAAGGCCCAGGGCAAGTGCACGACGGATCATATCTCGCCGGCGGGCCCCTGGTTGCGGTACCGCGGCCACCTGGACCGCATCAGCGACAATATGTTTACCGGCGCCAATAACGCGTTTGCCGAGGCGCCGGGGGCCGGTTTCAACGTCTTTTCCGGGGTCGAGGAGCAGCCACTGCATGAGATCGCGCGGGACTACAAGGCCCGTGGCACGGGCTGGATCGCGGTGGGTGACCGTAATTACGGCGAGGGCAGCTCCCGCGAGCATGCCGCCATGTCGCCGCGACACTTGGGCTGCCGGGTCGTGCTGGTACGCAGTTTTGCCCGCATCCACCAGACCAACCTGAAAAAGCAGGGGGTCCTGCCCCTGACGTTCGCCAGCCCGGATGATTACGAGAAGATTCGCCGCGATGACCGTCTCAGCGTCCTGGGATTGGATCGCCTGGCGCCCGGGCAGCCGGTGATGGTGGAGATCCGCCATGCCGACGGCGCGGTCGAGGCCATCGAGACAAACCACACCCTCACCCCGGAGCAGATCGGCTGGTTTGAGGCCGGATCGGCCCTGAATAAGCTGCGCGGGGGTCGCTAGCGGCGCCGCTTTTAGCATAACGGTGGATTATTGACAACCAGACCCGGCTCCAGCACAATCCGCCGCTTACGTTTTTGGAGGGGTTCCCGAGTGGTCAAAGGGATCAGACTGTAAATCTGACGGCTCAGCCTTCGGAGGTTCGAATCCTCCCCCCTCCACCAAATGGAGGGCGGAGACCAGACAGCGGGATGCGGTGGTTCCGCTCGTCTGTATACGTGAGGTTCTGGAACCGCACGCGGGTGTAGTTCAACGGTAGAACCTCAGCCTTCCAAGCTGATGATGTGGGTTCGATTCCCATCACCCGCTCCAAAGTTATTGAGATACAAGTTGCAAGATACAAGTTACAAGGTTGATATAGAAAACCGCAGCTAATTGGGCAACAGCTTGTATCTTTAAGCTTGTATCTTGTATCTGGTTTTATTGCCCATATAGCTCAGTCGGTAGAGCACTTCCTTGGTAAGGAAGAGGTCATCGGTTCAAATCCGATTATGGGCTCCAGGTTAGGCATACTTAAATAGACGGCACTTTTCGGCAGTAAAGTTGATTGACTACATAAGAATCGAAGACGAGGTACAAAACGGTGTCCAAGGAAAAGTTTGAACGTACGAAGCCCCATGTGAATGTGGGCACGATTGGTCACGTGGATCACGGCAAGACGACCTTG
>CAMYOD010000025.1 GCA_947259975.1 uncultured Gammaproteobacteria bacterium | reverse complement strand
CGCATGAGTTAACGCAGAAGCCCGCCACGTCTCGATTTGTTCCCCGCGACGCCCCGCGCCATGCTGCCACGCCCGTTGGAGATGGTTTACGAGACTTCTGTCCTTGTATTGGCTTGCGACGCCAACTCGATCGATGCCCGAGTTGACGCAATTTGATACCGAGAAATCGATGGTCCGGTACGCGCCGGCAAACGGTAGCGCCGGCTTGCACTCATCACGGGTCAACGCACCTAGCCGCGTACCCTTGCCACCGGCGAGAATCACGGCCACAGCCGAATTCACCGCATCACGCGGGGTGCCGGGATTTGCCACGCCGCCTCTCACCGGGACGATGTCTCTCGCGACTGACGGCCCTGAGCCCTACGTGGCGCCCAAACGTCCGTGCGCTCCGTCAGCCGGTCACGCCGTGTTGTCCACCGTGGATATACTTGCATGTGTTTCTCCTGATTCGACTGACCGGGACCAATCCGCCGTCACGCACGTCCGGTTGACCCGGTCGAGACAGTCGGTCGGTCGCCATCAATCCTCGTTTCCTGAGATTGTTGAGGAATTTTACGGGTTGTATCCTGCATCCAAGTCAATACGCATGTGCCCGGGAGTACGATCGGGCTGACGTAAGTCGCCCTTCAATACCGGGACGGATCGCCGCCGTGCCATAGCTGGATTCACCCTGCCTAATGTGTTCGATCTGTCACGAGCACCTGCATGGAGCACCCTGTCAACAATGCTCGGTCGGACACTGACGTTGGCCTCGCAATGACGCAAGGCTGTGCGGTGTCGACCGCCAGACACAAGCCCGGATCTGTGACAGCGGTCGGCAGGAAGAACTCCAGCGGTGACGGGGTCGGATTGAACAACAGGCAATGGGAATTGGCGCGGCCGGGCCCAACTATGCAACCCAGTCCGGTCATCGAGTCGCCCCAGCGGGCATCGGTGCCGCTGGCGTCGAACCACATCAATTCGTCGTCGGTGTAATGCTGCTGTGCCCGCAGAATCGGGTAGCGTTTGCGCAGCGCGATCATCTCGACAGCGAAATTGAAGATCTCACGATCGGCCTCAAGCGATCGCCAGTCATACCATGACAGTGCATTGTCCTGGCAGTAGGCATTGTTGTTGCCGCGCTGCGTACGCCGGAATTCATCGCCGCCCAGCAACATGGGCACGCCACGCGACACAAAAAGCGTCGCCAGCAGGTTCTTGATCTGGCGAATTCGGACATCCTCAATTGCCGGATCGTCGGACGGTCCCTCGACACCGTGATTCGCGCTGCAGTTTGCATCCGTACCATCGCGATTGTCTTCACCATTGGCCTCACTGTGCTTGGTGCCGTAACTCACCCAATCATTGAGCGTAAAGCCGTCGTGGCAAGTGACGAAGTTAATGCTGTTTACCGGTCCTTTCCCCGAGCGCTGGTAGATATCGGCACTGCCGCACAATCGACTGGTGCGCCAGCCCGTGAAACCCGTACCGGCGCACCTGGTGCTGATCCGACAGTTCGGTGGGCAACGCGTACTGCGCCGCGACCGCCGGCAGGTCCGCGTACAAGGCCGTATCGAAACACGCTGCCTGCACCACGTTGGCGCCAAGCGCCGCACGTGACGCGCCAATCCAGTCCAGGGCCACGCCATTGTGCAACGGTGCCAACGTCTTTAACCGCGCGATTTCGGCTTCAACTTCCGCGGTGATCACGCACGGGGCGCGCAACCGGTGGCCGCCGTGTACGACGCGATGAATCGCGATGGCGGTGCTCGGCAGCGCATGCTCGGCAAGAAACGCGGTCAATACCGCGGCGTCCGCGACCGGCGCGGGGGCGAAATGCGCATCGGCGACGCAGCGCGGTGTCGCGTCCAACACGTAGCTCGCCAGGCGCAAAGAGGAACTCCCGGCATTGATGGTCAGCGCGGCCGGTGCCAGCCCGGGTCGTTCGCTCACGCGCCCACCTCCGGCGGACTGGCCGCCGCCACCGGCAAGCGCTGTCGCAACGCCGCCAGCTCTGGTTCATTGAGAGTCTCCTGACTCAACAACAACACCGCACCCCGCTCCAAGGTGTCGCGGTGTTGCCCGAGAATACGGGTTGCCTGGTCAAAGGCCGCCTGCACCAATGCGCGCACGGCCTGGTCGATCTTCTCCGCCGTCTCATTACTCGTCTCGCGCCGGCGGCTTACCGCCGATGCCGATTCAAGAAACACCGGTGTATCCTCCGCATAAACAACGTGACCCAATGCCTCGTCCATGCCGTAGCGGGTGACCATGCTGCGGGCAATATCAGTCGCTTTCGCAAGATCGTCCGCGGCACCGGTGGACAAATGTGCGAACGCGAGGTATTCCGCAGCGCGACCGCCAAGCAGCACGGCCATCTTGTTGCCCAGTTCCTCGCGGGTCATGAGGAAGCGGTCCTCGGTCGGCCGCTGGATGGTGTAGCCGAGCGCGCCGACGCCGCGCGGAATGATCGAAATCTTGTGCACCGGATCGACATCAGGCAACGACATCGCGACCAGTGCATGGCCCATTTCGTGGTAGGCCACCACGTTACGCTCATTGGGATTTAGCAGTCGGTTTTTCCTCTCGAGCCCGGCGATAATTCGCTCGATCGCTCGGGTGAAATGATCCAGCGTGACCTCGTCGGCGGCGCGCCGCGTAGCCAGCAAGG
>CAMYOD010000024.1 GCA_947259975.1 uncultured Gammaproteobacteria bacterium | reverse complement strand
AAAACCCCGGGTCCGATCCCAGTTTGCTTTAATATTAGAAGAAAGCAACAAAAGAGACAGATTTATTTTAAAAGAAAGGTAGAAAAGGGGTCGGAGTGAGATAGCCCAGCTTTGGTGGACACCTCATAAAGGGGACAATATCCCCGGGAGGTGTGTATGGGCAAGCGAACGACGTATACCAAAGAGTTTAAACTGGAGGCGGTGCGGTTGTTGAAGACCGCCAACCGCCCGGCTGCGGAGGTGGCCCGCGAACTGGGCATCAAACGCAACCAGCTCTACAAGTGGAAAGAGGCCTTGGAGGCCAAGGGCGAGGCGGCCTTTCCCGGCTCCGGCAAGCACACCGAGACCTCGAAAGAACTGGCCCGGCTGCGGCGCGAGAATGCGCGGCTCAAGGAGGAAATGGAGATTTTAAAAAAAGCGGCCATTTACTTCGCGAAGCAAAATCCATGAGGTTCGCGTTTATGAAGGCCCACCAGGGCCAGCATGCGGTGGCGGCGATGTGTCGGGTGCTCGGCGTGCAACGCAGCGGCTATTACGCCTGGCGCGCCCGCGGTCCGTCGTCCCGGATGCGGCGCGATCACGCCCTGACCGCCATCGTGCGGCGGATGCATACCGAGACCAAACAGGCTTACGGCGCGGTGAAGCTGTGGCGCGCACTCAATGCCCAAGGCGTCGTTTGCGGCAAACATCAAGTGGCCCGGGTGCGCCGGGCCGCGGGCCTCACCACCCGGCGCACCCGCCACTACCGGCGGGCCTATGCGACAAATCACTATGCCCCGGCACCGAACCTGTTACGCCAATCCTTTACCGCCGATCGTCCCGACCGGGTCTGGGTCAGCGACATTAGCCTCATCCCCACCCGTGCCGGCTGGCTGTATCTGTGCGTGTATCTCGATCTGTATGCGCGCCGTGTCGTGGGCTGGTCGATGCGGGCAAAGCCGGATCAACAACTGGTGTGTGACGCCATGGCCATGGCCCTCGAACGCCGCCGCCCCGGCCGCGGTCTCATCGTGCACACCGACCAAGGCCAGCAATACAACAGCGCACGCTACAAGACACTTCTGGCGGCGCACGGGCTGGTGCAGAGCATGAGCCGCAAGGGTAACTGCTGGGACAATGCGGTGGCCGAGAGCTTCTTCAGCACACTCAAGAATGACTTGGTCCACCACGAGAACTTCGCCAGCCGGGAGCAGGCCAAGGCCGCGCTGTTCGAATTTATCGAGGTGTTCTACAACCGCCAACGGCTCCACCAGACCCTGGGTTATCAAACCCCGGTGGACTATGAGAGGATCAGTGTAGTTGCTTAACCGAGGTGTCCATTTTTAGCGGGCTATCTCAGAGTGACTTATTTTTAATCACTCCGACCCTTTTTTAATGCTAATAGTTGCGAGTCATAGACGCGAACAAGACGTCTTTGTCGGTGATGGCAAACCAGTCACGGTAGCTGAACTCGGCAGTGATCTTGCCGGGCGTTGCCGGCAGCCTGAGCACAATATCGCGACGCTCTCCCGCCGGTATCCTTGAGACCCGCAGAAACGGCCAGAAGTCCAGATAACCCGGGATCAATTCACGAGTGCCGAAGCGGTGTTCCTTTTCCGCCAGGATCTGGCCCGACTCATCTTCCGCGATGATTTTGACGATGAGCGAGTTGGTGCCCGCGGCCGGAAAGTCATGCCCGACACGGTCGTTGATGACCCGCACGACGGCCTTTCGATCTTCGGTCACCACGATCGAGGCGTTGAGGGCTTTTTTGAGCATTTCGATATTCTTATCCGCCGCAAAGCGGTGGCTACGCCGCCGTTTCGGTTCGCCGCCGGTGACAACCGGGGCGTCGATCCTGGGCATATGGCAATCCACGCAGCCCACCCCCACGGCGGCGAACTCCGAGCGCTGCCATGCACTGACCACCCGACCCACGCCCGCCCGCTCTTCGTGGCAGCGGGCACAGAGGCCCGTGGCGGCACGCACCGGCACGCGAAACCGCGCATCGGCGTGCGCCTCGTGGGGCGCGTCCACGGCGCGCCCTGGCCCCATGATGCCTCGACTCGAGACATGACAGGACACGCAGTCCACTCCCAGCGCTACAGCGTCGCTTCGCAGCACCGGATGATCCTCCGCAGTGAGATCGAGCACGTTGGCCGGCGCATGACAACTCTTACAGGGCAGGCGCAGCCTTTCGAACAGATCCGCGAAACCCTTGTCGTTGATACGTTGCCAGAACGGTCCGGTAAGACCCTTATGATGATAAGACTCACGCCATTCAGCGGCGATCGGGGCGTGACAGTCGATACAGCTGTCGCGGCTCAGGGTCGGGTGCTGGGTGCTCACCATAACTTCAGGCTGCGGCCGCGCCAGTATCCCGACCACGAAATAGCCCATCACCGCAACGATGAGCAAGCATGCGGCAATGAGGAAACGCTTTAAATGCTTCATCATGCATTTCTCAAACGATCTCATTGTCGGCGACATCGAAGCCCGTTGTGACTTGAAGAAGATTAATACAGCGTGACGGCGGCACGTGAACAATATGGTTTGCGACCAGCGTCAACTGTACGCCGGTGCGCTCGGCCGCGCGAAACAGGATGTCTTTGATCACCACCGGACAGGCATCGGCGTCGACCCATATTCTCATTTCGTTTCACTTCTATAAGACGTGCGGGATCGGGGGATTTCTGTTTTATGCCTTTTTAAGCCAATTGATGGCTTCATCAATATCAGCAAAATGCTTAATCAAATATTCGTTCGCAAAAGAAAAGATTCTTAATAATTTTGCATCTTCATCAATTAGATGTTTTTTGCACAAGAATGCGATATTTACTTTATTCAGCGCCTTTGCCGGAAAATCTTTTCCCAACTTCAAGATCTCAGGACGTGGAACGTCACGGCGCTGGACGGTTCTTTCATCCAAGAGCACCTTATTGCAATTTAACCTTCCGCACTCGTCGCCAATTAACTCTAATACTTCATGGGCGCGCTCGGGGGTTATCACAGTATCCGAGATGGTGACCAATAAATATCCATCTTTTTTTTCAAAATCGAATTGATCAGTCATATCGCGGCTCGTAGAGGAATCCGTAAACTGGGGTAGGTTCACTCCGACCCCCCTTAATTTGTATATTTGCCATAAATTCGCTCAGGCGCTCTAGAAAGTAGAGGCCCTATGATTACAACCGTACCACCTATCCAAACCCACCCAAGCTGTCCAAATGGGAGACCTCCTATGCCATATAACACTGATACCACGGCCATCAATAGGTAGAAAGGGCCAGTGAAATAACAGTGTACTCGTCCGCACCGAAATGCATTTATGAGACAGGCTGTTCCAGCAACCAATAGCGCGGAAGACCACAGAATGGTGCGTGGTGCAGGGTCAGTAAAAATGCCGATAACAAACACAATGTGGGGTATCCCCCATAAAAGGGGGGCTGCGACCCGGTCTGTAGTGAAATCCTTGGCTTTACCGACAATCATCTTCATTTATTCAAATCTGACCCCGGTTTTTTGCATTTATTTAAACTTAACCGGGCTTTGTGGCTGGGTGTCGACACTGAGTGTAAAAATATCCGGCCTGGAGTAGTGCCCCGTAATATCAAAGTCTCGTTTTGATATGCTCGCACGTTTTGAATCGACTTCTGCGAAAAGAATACCTTTTTCCTTGCGCATAGGTCCCGCGACAATCTCTCCTTTGGGTGCGACTACAACGGAATCTCCCGGATTTATCCATTCTTCCGTAGAAGGGTACAACGTCTCTCTATCTGGAAAGTCGGCAGGGATATCACTGTTTGTGAGCGCAACCCCACTGCATATAACCCAACAACGCCCCTCACGGGCAATATGTTGCATGGTGCCTAGCCACCCATCTCCGCTATCGTATGTGGGCGCTACATAAATTTCGACACCCTGCGAATAGAGCGCGTATCGCGCGAGTGGCATGTAATTTTCCCAACACAATAGTGTTCCCACTCTTCCTGCTGGGGTGTTCACAACTTTGAGACCAGAGCCATCCCCAAAGCCCCATACCATTCGTTCCGGATTAGTCGGCATCAATTTTCGATGACGATTAAGAATTTTTCCTTCTTTTCCGATTATTACGACTGTGTTGTAAAGCGTTGCCTTGCTTAATTTGCTATCTCGCTCGTTTAAGCCACAGACAATAGTAATTTTATTTTTCTTTGCTGAATCACAAAGATGTTTGAGATCGCCGGCATCTATATCAACAGCACTATCCAATAGACGCGCATGGAGATCTTCATTTGTTCCCCAGTCGCCACCGGGACGCAGGCGCCATATCCACGCCGGGTAACCTGAAATATATGCTTCAGGAAATACGACCAACTCCGCTTCGGCTGACGCAGCTTGATCGATTAATTGAATAGCCTTTTCAATAGTTTTCTTCCGATCGAGCAAGACTGGAGATTCCTGGATAATCGCTATCTTGGTCATTCTGGTATTTCTCTTTTAATTCTTTTGAATCTAAAGAAAAGGGGTCAGTATGAGCTAGCCCCATACTCACGGACAGTCAGTTAAGCGATCGCCACCATCTCCTCGAACCGGGCCGGCGTATAACAAACCGGGGTCAGATCCCAATTTCTTCCGTGCTTACCGTAACTTTCGCTTGCGGTCGCAGCAACACGCCGACCGCGAAATAACCAATTATCGCGACGATTAGAAGAAGGACGATCGCGAAAAAACGTTTCACAGTTAAAGGTCGGAGTGATTAATTGTTAATCACTCCGACCCCTTTTGTTGCTGCTGTCTTTTCAGGCTTCTCTCGATGCCCTTCGCGCGCGCGAAGCGCTGGTAGGTCCAGTCTTTTTCATAGGCACGCTCGAGCATATAGTTCAGCGAGTTCATCATGCGCTGGCGCAACACCAGCGCGTCGGTCTTCAGCGCCGCGTTGCCTTTGGGGTCGAAGAACATCAGCGCCGGCAGGCGGGTGAAGGCCTGCTGCTGATACCAGGCCGCCGGCGTCACCCGTCTACCGTCCGGCGCCAGCACGGCGGTCGTGTCATCACGCGCGTCGAGGCGCACAACCTCGAACTTTTCCAGCGTGCTGCGCACTTCGGGTAACGCCAGCACCGCGGCGTGGAAGTCGCCGCACTCCGTACAGCCGGTCTGTTCGAAAAGCACCATGAGCGGTTTGCTCGCCGGAAAACGGCTGCGATCGAGCGCATAAGGAGGTTTGCCGAACAGCGTATCACCCTTCAGTTCCGTATAGCCTTCCGCCTCAGGGCCCGCCTCGCGCAGGCGCGTAAAATATGCCGCCAGGGTCTCGTGCTGATATCGCTGCTCCGCCAGGTAAGCGAGGATCGCGGTGAAACGTTCCGGCGACTGGTAGCCCACCACCCGCAGCATGCGCGCGCCGCCATCGCCGTAGAAAAGTAAGGTGGGCGAGAAGCCGGCCCCCTCCCGCTGCGCGAACTGCTTCACCGCCAGCGACTCACCGCGCGGACCGGTCATTTCTGCATCGTCGAAGATCTCGAGGCCAATAGAATCGAATTGCTTCTGTACGCTGGCGGCAATCTTTGGGTCGCTCAGGCTGCGCTTGATGAAGGCGTCGCAATAGGAACAACCCTCGGTATTGAACACGACCATCAGGCCCTGCTTGCCGTCCGCTTTCGCCTTGGCCAGATCCTCCTGCAGATCGAGAAACGGGCTGTTGATGAACCAGGCCGGATTCTCGATATGCGTGACCTGACTGTCCTTGAAGTCCTTCGCAGTCGCCGGTACGAGGGGGATAAGTGCAACAATGGCGGCGAGAAAAAAAGCTCTCGGTAAGCTGCTGTTCAATTGGGCTCCTTCTGGCAAGAGGCGCCGATAGTTAGATGAATCGCATGATCAGAAATAGATCACTTCGACCTCTCCTTAGTCAATAGTCTGTCCAAGTGGTTCGCGAAGGCTTGCCGGTCTCCCTGGCTGAGGGTCGGCGGGCCGCCCGCATGAATACCGCTGCCCCGCAGCGTATCCATGAAATCCCGCATATTCAGGCGTGCCCGAATCGTGTCCGCGGAATACAATTCGCCGCGCGGATTGAGCGCCTGGCCGCCTTTCTCGATCACCTCCGCCGCCAGCGGAATATCGCTGGTGATGACCAGATCGCCCGCGCTGAGCCGCTTGACGATCTCATTGTCGGCGACATCGAAACCGCCTGTGACCTGGAGAAAGTTTATGTGGAGCGAAGGCGGCACATGTACCGTGTGATTGGCGACCAGCGTCAGCGGCACCCCGGTGCGTTCGGCGGCGCGAAACAAGATGTCCTTGATCACCCCCGGACAGGCATCGGCATCGACCCAGATCTTCATAGCGCAGAAAGTATATTAATGTGCGTGTCGACTCCAGACCGGAGATAAGACAAAGGGGACGGAGGGATTAGATAATAATCCCTCCGTCCCCTTTTTCTCCGTTTTTTATTTTGCGGCCAAAAAAATGCCGGGACAGAGTCCCGGCTAAACGAGGTAGGGAGGGAGGGAGGTAGGAATCAGGAGTTCGGCAATATCACCTGGTCGATGATGTGGATCACGCCGTTGCTGGCCTTGATGTCCGCAGTCACGACCTTGGCGTTGTTCAATTTCACCCCATCGCTGGTGTCGATCGTAAGTTCGGTGCCGTTCACGGACTTGGCGCTGCGCAACTCGAGCACATCACTGGCCGTCACCCGGCCCGCGACCACATGCGCCTTGAGTATTTTCGCGAGCGCCTCCGGATCCTGGGTCAGGGCCATGCGCTGTTCCCGCGGCAGAGCGGCGAAGGCCGCATCGGTCGGTGCGAACACCGTAAACGGGCCCTTGCCCTTTAACACGCTGTCGAGGTTGGTGCTCTCCAGGGCGTGCACCAAGGTCATGAATGAACCGGCGTGACGCGCGGTCTCGACAATGTCCATAGACTTGGCAGCGTGCGCGGCCTTGCCGTAACCACCCGTCTTCATGGCGACTAATCGCGCGTCGTTATATGAGTAGGTGGCATGCTTGGCGAAATCCATGGCGCAGTCGTCCTTCGCCAGGGCGTTGGGGACACCGACAAATGCGGTCAGCACTAAAGTGGCGGCCGACATTACGGCCAGGGGTTGAGCAAAAAGGTTACGAGTCGTCATTGTTCGATCCTCCTAAGGGATGCGTCTGTTATCGATCAAATGGTTCTATTCCCAGGCGCGGCAGCGTGTTCGCGTCGCGTCATAAGCTGATGGCAGCGCCGAAGCCCATAAGCAGCACCAGCGGCGAGTAGATAAAGAGGACCGTCAAAGCGCAGTGTTTGCGGTCCTGTAAGGCGGTGATATGGCTAGTCGTACGTTTCATAATGCCTCCTCAGACGATAACGTCGGTTATGGCTCGTTGTTCAACTAGTGTCCAGTACAATACTTGGTCATATCGACCTTGTCAAGTCTTTGTTCAGGACAGTTTTATGGCATAATCCGGGCTTATTGGCCCTGCCGTGGGCCCTAAGCTGTTGATTTCAAAGAGGAGCGACCATGCCGACAGAATCGGAAACGTCCCAGGCCACAAATTACCGCATCGGCGCGGTGGCGAAATTGACCGGCATCGCGCCGGATACCCTGCGGGTCTGGGAGCGGCGCTACGCGGTGGTCGAACCCCACCGCACCGAGGCGGGTACGCGGGTGTATACCCGCGACGACGTTACCCGCCTGGCACTGATCAAGCGCTTGGTCGACAGCGGTGATGCGATTGGCTCGGTCGCCGGATTGTCACGTGAAGAACTGGAATCGCGGGTCGCGGCGGCAACCCCGGCGCCGGTGATGCTCGGTGCCGCGGTGGCCGGACCGGTGCAGGTGGTCGTGGTCGGCGAGGCGCTCGGCATGCGGCTGCGCGAACCGTGGCAGCAGATTAACGATATCGAACTGGTCGCCGCTTATCGAGACGCGGTGCGGCTGGCGGCGGAGCCGCCGGCGGAGACGCCGGATGTACTGGTCGTCGAGTTTGCGACGATCAGCGAGGACTCCGCCGCCGAGGCAGCCAGGCTGCATCAAGCAGTGGGCGCGGGGCATACCTTTATAGTCTTCGGCTTCGGCGCGCAGGCTGCGGTGCAACGACTCAATACCTCTTTCGCTACCACGGTGCGCGCGCCGGTGGACGCCACCGCCCTGGCCCGACTGTGCATCGGCGCGGCGGCGCCGCGGGCACAGGCCGCCGAGACCGAGGCGATCCCCGAGGTCGCAATGCTGGCACCGGTGCCGAAACGTCGCTACGACAATGCCACCCTGGCACGCGTCACCGGCATGGCCACTGCGGTGAAATGCGAATGTCCCCATCACCTCGCCGACCTGATCACTAACCTGGCGGCATTCGAGGCCTACAGTGCGCAGTGCGAGAGCGGCAGTCCGGAGGACGCCGCCCTGCACGCCTACCTGCATGTGACCACTGCGCGGGCGCGGGCGATGATGGAAGAGGCGCTCGCGCGGGTCGCGGATGCGGAGCGGATAGAGCTCGAGGAAATCTAGTTAGCGCGTCGCGGAGCGAATCCTAAGCGGCGGGCAGTCACCTGACCCACCCTTCGCGCTCAACTCAAATCGAGCGCGTATGCTTTCAGATCTTCGAGTTCGACGATTTCAAGGGCCCGCGCGTGGGTAGCGCGCAAATAGACCCGTGGCGCATGCCCGGCCGCGAAGGCCTCCTGCCAGCGCGCCGCGCACAAACACCAGCGATCGCCCGGCTTGAGCCCGGCGAAATCGTATTGCGGCTGCGGCGTGATCAGATCGTTGCCGCGGCTGCGGCTGAACTCGAGGAACTCCTGCGTCATCTGCGCGCACACCGTATGTGAACCGCTGTCCCGCGGGCCGGTCTCGCAGGAACCGGAACGAGCGAAGCCGGTGCGCGGACTAAGCGAACAACTTTCAAGGGATTCGCCGAAGACATTTTCCATGGCGACCGTTTCAGATTCCGATTTGCTCATCATCACGTCATCTCTCACTTTTTCGCGCGGTATTATGCGCGGGTCGCCGTGTAGCTACGCGCTTCGTGGGTCGCCGCGAAAGCGGTATCGAATAGCCGGCCGATCACCTCGCGCACGGTTTCCGGGTGTGCATCCATGATACGGGTACGGATCGCCAGGGTAATCGCCAATGCCTGCAGGATATCGCCGTGACTGATATCGGGCTCACCGTCAACCTGGCGAGTCAGAGTGTCGAGCAGGTCGGTCACCAGCTGCGAGACCTGCTCGCCCGAGCGGGTACCCGGATGCAGAGGGAACTCGATGTCGAAGGCACGACCCGTGGAGGTGATCGCGGTGAACATCATGGTGCTGGTTTCTCGATGATCAGCCATGGAACCTCTTCCCGGTCATTCGTCAACGAGCCCGTCGACTCATTTCACCACGCACGCGGCGTCGGCGCAGCGGCGGCGCAGTCGCCAGCGCGCGAACGGTCGGTAGATGAGATCGAGTGGACCGACCAGGCGGAGCGCGCGCACGCCGCGGGCCAGCCAACGGTAATAGGGTAGCTCGGCCCACACCGCGGCGAAGGCGGCGGCGCCGGTAACCAGCGCACCGTCCCGATCGCGCACATGCAGCTGCGCCATTGCGTCGGCGCGGTCCAGCTTGTGCGCGGCCAAAGCCTCGGCGTCGCGCGCGATATCGATCCAGTCGATGCGCCCGCTGCGATCGAGCCGGCGGTAATGGGCCACCTCGCGGCGGCACAGTGGGCAGTCGCCATCGTAGAACATTGCAATGTTGGGTGTAGTCACGTCCTGATTTGCCCCCGGGCCACGCGGCCCTGTGTTCGGAAACTGACCATCCTTATAGCGCCTTCGGACAATATTGTCAAAGTTTTGTACAGGACAAATATACGTGGTATAACCCTGTTTCACATATCGCGGGCCGACCCGGGACAACACCTGTACAGGTCGGGTGTCCCCGCCGGCCTGAACGAGGAGCGACGATGAGATCAGCCCAAATACTTAGAGAGATGGTGCTGCTGCGCAACGACCCAGCGTTGGTCGAGGCGGCACGGGAGCAGGCCCTCGGCGGTGACGCTGACGCGCAGTACGCCCTCGGCCTTATTTACGCCGAGGGCCGCGGTATCGCGGAGGACCCGGTAGAGGCCTACGCCTGGCTGAGCCTCGCGGTCATGCAAGGGGATCGGGATGCCGAGACCCTGCGTTATGTGGTCGCCGAGCAGATGACCGGCGACGAGTGCGGCCACGGACTCCGGCGTGCCGCCGAGTACGAGTCCCTGATCGAACGAATCAACCGCCGCCCGGCGACGGCCTAACGGGAATCAAACATGCGCATACTACTGATCGTCGCCCACGGCAGTCGCCGGCCGTCGTCGAACGAAGAGGTTTACGCGTTGGCGACACGGGTGAGTGAACAACGCGACGGTGCGTTTGCCCGTGTCGTCAGCGCGTTCCTCGAATTGGCATCGCCGTCGATTCCGGCGGGCTTGGCGGAGTGCGTGCGCACGGGCGCAACTGAGATCGTAGTGTTCCCCTACTTCCTCGCCGCCGGGCGCCACGTGGTGGAGGACATTCCCAACGAGGTCGACGCCTTTCGCGCGGAACATCCCGACGTACGTATCGCCATCAGCGGCCATTTGGGCGGCGCCGACACGCTGCCGGCAGCGATCCTGCAAATCGCGAGCCGATGAGGCTGCCGCGATGACGTACCAGATTTGTCATTCTCAATCCGGTGAGGTCACCGGTTCGCCGCGCCGACGCTTCTCTGCCATCTCGTCGCGACGCATAGGCATGCCGTCGATACGCCGGAAGACCTCGGCAAGGTCGTCGTCCAGTTGCGTGTGTAATTTCACGCCGCCGTCCTTGCCAATCAGCAACATTGCCGACTCGCCGGGCGCGATGTCGAACTCCCGGCGCAGGGCTTGCGCCTCCGCCGGCGTGATGGCGTCATCGCCGGCATGGCTGATTCCGGTCTCGAGCACGGTGAACACGATGAGGTCGCGGTCCACCAAGGCGTCACGGCGTGCCGCCAGACGTATCTGCAAATCGGTAAACGCGGCGGAGTCCGTCCGGGGACTGAAGACCAGTAACAGGCGGTGCGTCCATTCATACCGTGCGAGATCAATGGCATTTGCCGGCGGCGGCATAACGCTACTCGTCAACATCGCGGCGAACAAAATCCAGCTCCCAGGGACTCGTAACATCAGTCGGACCTCTCGATCATTCAGTAGCGTGTACCGGTTTTGGAGTCGCTTTGTGCCGTACGAGTTCAATTCTGCAGGGCCAATCCAGGCATTCGCCATCCCATCCACCGCCTTTCGGAGGGCGCCATCATGAGCAACTACACCGATCACACTGTCGATCCCAACGAAGTCGCTTTCTACGAGCAACTCGCTGCACGCTGGTGGGACGACCGCGGGCCGTTCTGGCCGTTGCATCGTCTGAACACGCTGCGAGTGAACTACATCCGCGAGCAGGCATGTGCGTTCTTTGGCCGTCCGGCGAATGCGGCCGCGCCCCTGAAGGGCCTGCGGGTGCTCGATATTGGCTGCGGCGGCGGCATCCTGAGCGAGGCTATGGCCGGCTTTGGCGCCGACGTGACGGGCGTGGACGTGGTCGAACGCAACATCCAGGTCGCGCGTTTGCATGCACACTGCGCCGGCCTCGACATCGACTACCGGGTCGGCGGCGCACAGCAATTGGCCGCTACCGGCGAAAAGTTCGACCTGGTGCTGAACATGGAAGTGGTGGAACACGTTGCCGATCTGCCCGGCTTTGTTGCCGCCTGCTGCCGGCTGACGGACCCGGCAGGCCTGATGTTCATCGCCACCATCAACCGCACCTGGCTGTCCTGGCTGGTGGCCATCGTCGGCGCGGAATACATCCTGCGCTGGCTGCCCCGCGGTACCCATCAGTGGCGCAGGTTCCCGCGCCCGCACGAGCTCGAGGGCCTGATGCACGACCAGGGGCTGGCGGTGTTTCAGCGCAGCGGCGTGCAGGTCAATCCATTCACACGAAACATGCGCCTGAGCCGCTTCATGGGGGTAAACTACATGCTTACGGCGAGACGGAATTCAGGAATGATAGGCTTGGTTTGATTTCTGATTAGGCGTGCCGACATCTTTATTCCCGCGCACGCGCCCCCATCTCCGTTAGCACCAACCGGGCCCGGCGGTCTGCAAACAAAAACAGCTCGGGGTTGAAGGGTTATGGTAATCAAGGCGTTAACGAACTTCCTGCGGCTGGAGGCCTCCGCCGGCATCCTCTTGCTCATTGCCATGGTGCTGGCCATGGTCGCGGAGAACTCGGCGCTCAGAATATTTTACGACGCCTTGCTGGGCACGCCGGTAGAGATTCGCATAGGCGATTTCGAGATCGCCAAGCCGTTGTTGCTGTGGATCAACGACGGCCTGATGGCGGTGTTCTTCTTTCTCATCGGTCTGGAAGTTAAACGGGAACTTCTCGACGGCGAGTTGTCCGAACCGGCGCGGGTCGTCCTGCCCGTGATCGGTGCCGTCGGCGGCATGGCGATCCCGGCGGCGATCTATTCCTATATAAACTGGGGCGACCCGGTGGCGATGAAAGGCTGGGCCATCCCCTCGGCCACGGACATCGCCTTCGCGCTGGCGGTTCTCACCCTGCTGGGCACCCGCATCCCCAATTCCCTGAAGCTATTTCTGATGACGCTGGCAATCGTGGACGATCTGGCGGCGATCATTATCATCGCGCTGTTCTACACCGACGATCTATCACTCACTTCACTGTCGCTGGCGGCGGTGGGCATCGCTGCGCTTGCGGCATTGAACCGACGGCGGGTACTAAGCCTGACACCGTATCTGCTCGTCGGCATGTTTCTCTGGGCCGCGGTGCTCAAGTCCGGCGTGCACGCCACCCTGGCCGGCGTGGTGACTGCCTTTTTCATCCCCTACCGTAAGGTGCCGGGCGCGGAGCGGACGCAACTCGAGAGGCTCGAGGACGACCTGCACCCGGCGGTGGTGTATGGCATTCTGCCGTTGTTCGCCTTCGCCAACAGTGGCATCACCTTCGCCGGGCTGGGTCTCGATGCGTTACTGCACCCGGTACCGCTCGGCATCGCCGCAGGCCTGTTTTTCGGTAATCAGATCGGCATCATGGGATTGTCATGGCTGGCCATCAAGCTGCGCCTGGCGCAGCTGCCACAGGGCGTGAACTGGGTGCAGATGTACGGCGTCGCTCTGCTCTGCGGCATCGGCTTCACCATGAGCCTGTTCATCAGCTCGCTTGCCTTCGAGCAGGGTGGACCGGACTTTGCGGTCGACGACCGCCTCGGCATCCTGCTCGGCTCGACCCTCTCGGCGGTCATGGGCTATCTCGTGTTACGGTTCGCGCCCACGCGCAGGTCGGCGAACACCAGTTAGACGACTTCTCAATGGGCGCCGGGGTAACCAAGCATGGATGACCCCGAGTTCATTTCTAAAACAAAGAAGTCCCCAGTCCGACCACCGCACACGCCGCGATCACCGGCACGATGCCGACCTTGTAGCGGAACAGGGCGACGAAGGCTGCGATGCCGATCAGCAGCGGCAGCCACTCGAACGGCCCCTCGAGCCCCTGCGGCCACAACACATGGTAGGCGAAAAACACCGCCAGGTTCAGGACCACGCCGACGACCGCGGCGGTGATTCCGGTCAGGGGCGCGGTGAAGCCAACCTCATGGCGGGTGGCCTCCACCGCCGGGCCGCCGAGCAGAATAAACAGGAACGACGGCAGGAAGGTGAACAACGTCGCGACCCCGGCCCCTGCCGCCCCGGCAAGGGGTAACAGGTCGGGGCCAAAGATCTCCTTGGTCCAGCCGCCGACAAACCCGACGAAGGCGACCACCATGATCAACGGGCCCGGGGTGGTTTCGCCGAGCGCCAGCCCGTCGATCATCTGCGTGCCGCTCAACCAGGCGTAATGATCGACACCGCCCTGATAGACATACGGCAGCACGGCATAAGCACCGCCGAAGGTCACGAGTGCGGCCTTGGTGAAGAACCAGCCCATTTGCGTCAGGGTGCCCGCCCAACCCTGGGCGGTTGTCAGGGCCGCCATCGCCGCGATCCAGATCGCGAGACCGACCAATCCATACACCACCACCCGGGCCCACTTGAAGCGCGCGTGTTCCGGCACCGGGGTGTCGTCGTCGATCAGCGCAGGACCGAAAGAGTGCCCCGATTCCGCATGGTGACCACCGGCCTTGAAGTGGCCGGGGGAAACCCGCGAGCCGATGTAACCGATCACACCCGCGCTCAATACGATATAGGGAAACGGGACGTCGAGGGCGAAGATCGCGACAAAGGCGAGCAGCGCCATGGCGCGCAGCACATTGTTTCTGAGCGCGCGGGAACCGATCCGGTAGGCGGCGAACACCACGATGGCCGTCACTGCCGGCTTGATGCCGTAGAGGATGCCGGCCACCGCCGGCACGTCGCCGTAGGCCAGGTACAGCCAGGTCAGGCCGACGAGAATGAACAACGACGGCAACACGAACAGCACACCCGCGGTGATGCCACCCCACACCCCGTGCATGAGCCAGCCGATGTAGGTGGCCAGCTGTTGCGCCTCCGGGCCCGGCAGCACCATGGTGTAATTAAGCGCGTGCAGGAACCGGTGTTCCGAGATCCAGCGCCGGCGCTCGACCAGTTCCTGGTGCATCATGCTGATCTGGCCCGCCGGCCCGCCGAAGCTGATGAAGCCGAGCTTCAGCCAATAGAAGAAGGCCTCGCGAAATGGGACCGGCGCAGGAATGGCGTTCGACCTGGACGCCGCAACAGATTCCTGGTCAGACATGATCTAGTTCTTGTTATCGAGAAAGGGTTGGCGCGACAAAAAATAACTCGCCCCAACCCTTTCTTGCAGCGCTCTTCTACAGCGTGCCGATGTTAACCAGAGTTACGCGACGATTGAGCGCCTTGCCCTGTGCGCTGTCATTGCTGGCGATCGGCTGGGATTCGCCGAAACCACGCACCTCGTAGCGTGATGACGCAATGCCATATTCCTCGCTGAGGGCACGCGCGACGGCGATCGCACGCCGGTAGGACAGATCGAGATTGTAGTTTTCTTCGCCCTGCGAATCGGTATGGCCTTCGATGCGGACACGGACCTTGGCGAGGCGCTCGGAGCGCAGCGCATTGGCAATCTCCAGCACCTGTGCCCGCGCCGGCCCGGTGACGGCATCCGAATCGTGCGCGAAATTCACCGTAAGTGCGATTTGCGATCCGACCCCGGCGGCAAGGCTTTGTTCGATCTGGGCGGCAGCGGTGACCTGCGGCCGGCTTGCCGTCGCACCCGGGCAGGTCGGCTCACCGTCGAAACGGACACCGGTCATGACCGCGCCATCGAATGCGACATTCAAACGCTTGCTGCCGGCAAATACGGCATTCGTCAAATCGGCATGATCAAAATCGGTATCGACGATCTTCGACTTGACGAAACAGGCGTTGCGCAACACCGCCGCGTCGAAATCGACATCTTTCAGGTCGGAGTTGACGAATTTCGCACCGGCCAGATTTGCCGCATCGAAGTCCACGTCAACGATCTTGGCGCCGGAGAAGTCCACACCCTGCAGATTGGTCGCATCGAAATTCACTTTTACCAGCTTGGATCCGGCGAATGAATGGCCGCGCAGGTCTTGAGCGGAAAAATCCGTGCCGACATGTTTCGCGCCGCTGACCGGCACGTCATCGACACCGGCGCCACGTTCGGGAGTGGAAACATTGGGCGCACGAACCCGCACGCCGTCGGGACCGACGCTGATGGAGTCGCCCACCTTGACCCCATCAGGACCCACGGTAACGGCGGCATTTGAATCGCGCTCCTGCGCATACACCACTCCGGGCAACCACGTGCCGAGAGCCGCTGCCAGTAGCGCGGCCTTCACAAAGACTCGGTATTTGAGCGTCATATTTTTACTTCTCCTCGTACGGTACGAAATCTGGGGACAGTATACTTACAATAAGCCAAAGATCGTGCCGCTGTTTATGCTTGTGAATTAAGCATGCTGTCCCCGATTTCCACGACCCCCTTTTCAGGCCTCGAGTCCCAGCCGCTGGTGCCACTGCGCGAGAGACTCTTTCGGATAGTCTGTATATTGCTGGTCCTCAGGGCTGAAAGCGGGTTCCACCCACGCCGCCATGGAATCCAGCATCATGTGCGTATGCTCCGGCGGCACCGGCAGATCGGTATCAATCACCGAGGCGAATGGATGCACGAGTTCCGGCCATCTCGGGTCCCAAACCCAGAGCGCGCTGCCGCAGTTCTTGCAGAAATGTCTGCGCGCAGAACTCTCCTCGATCTCGCCGGTGTCCGGATTCTTGATACGTGCCTGGTAGACTCTGATAGAGTCCTCGCCCTCCACCTTCAAGGTCTCGTAGTCAGCGCCCAAATTGATCGCATAACCGCCGCCGCCCGCGGTCTTGCGACAGATCGAGCAATAACAACGATTGAAGGGATAGGGCTGCGCGGAATTAACCGTGAAGTGTACGCTCCCGCAATGACATGAACCTTCGAGTAACATTTTTGCCCTCCACAAGACCCGGATTTTCTTGGAGTGCCTGAAAATAAATCACTCCGACCCCTTTTCTACCTTTCTTTTAAAATAAATCTGTCTCTTTTGTTGCTTTCTTCTAATATTAAAGCAAACTGGGATCGGACCCGGGGTTTT
>CAMYOD010000023.1 GCA_947259975.1 uncultured Gammaproteobacteria bacterium | reverse complement strand
ATGATCGCGAACAGCGTCGGGATCATGAGCAGCAGCCGGCGGATGAGGTACGCAGTCATGGCGTCACAGGGCCCGGGTGCGCCACGCGCGCCGCAGCACGAGGTAGCCGATCAACAGCAGGCCTGCCAGCACCATCGCCGCGGTGCCGAACCCGGGCCGGCCGGTATCGGACTCGGCAGGCGTCAATGATGTGTCGGCGCGCATCGCCCGTTCCAAACTCGCCGCCTTAGCCGTGTCGTACCACCAGCGTCCGGTGAGTACGCCGTTGCGGATGGGAATAGTGGGACGCGAGAACTTATCCCAATACAGCGCACGGTCGGCGCGGATATGCCACTGTGGGATCACGTAAAAGCCCGCCAGCAGCACGCGATCGAGGGCCCGGGTGCGGGCCACCAGGCTCTCCCGGGTGGGTGCCGCGATCACCAGTTCGATGAGCTCGTCGATGACCGGGTTGCGGATGCCGGCGAAGTTGCGGCTGCTGGGATTGTCGGCGGCTGCCGAGCTCCAGAAATTGCGCTGCTCATTGCCGGGCGACTCGGACTGCCCCCAGGTGAAGATGAACATGTCATAGTCGAAGCTGCGCAGGCGGTTGATGTATTGGGTTTGGTCCACCAGCCGCACGCGGGCGTCGATGCCGAGCCGTTTCAGGTTTCTCACGAACGGCAGGACGATGCGTTCGAAGGCCGGGCTCACCAGCAGAATTTCGAAACGCATCCGCTCACCGGTGTCGCGATTGACGAGCTTGAGGTCACGCACGATCCATCCCGCCTCTTTCAGCAGCGCGAAGGCGCGGCGCAGATTGGCCCGCGGCCAGCCGCTGCCGTCGGTGGCCGGAGCCCGGTACGGCGTCCTGAACACGCGTGCCGGCAGTCGATCACGATAGCGTTCCAAGATCGCTAGTTCCTCGCCCTCGGGGATTCCACTAGACGCGAGCTCGGAATTGGAGAAGTAGCTCTCGGTGCGGGTGTATTGACTGAAAAAAAGGTTGGTGTTGGTCCATTCGAAATCAAATGCGTAGCCCAGGGCTTCGCGCACCTTATTATTAGAAAACACCGCACGCCGGGTATTCAACACGAACGCCTGCATGCCGGTAGGCATTTGATGACGGATGAGTTGTTTGTTCAACCAGCCCTTTTTCACCGCGGGCACGTCGTAGTCGAGCGCCCACGCCTTGGCTTGGTTCTCTTCGCGGAAATCGATGCCGCCGGACTTGAGCGCCAGCCGGATGGCGGTGTCGTCGCGGTAGTAGTCGACGCGGATGCGGTCAAAATTATTGAGGCCGACATTGACCGGCAGGTCTTTCCCCCAGTAGTCCTTGACGCGCTCGCGCACGTAATAACGCGCGGCCTCGAATTCGGCGATGCGGTAGGGGCCGCTGCCCAACGGCGGCTCGAGGGTGGTCTTGGCAAAGTCCCTAGTGGCCCAATAGTGTTTGGGCAGGATCGGCAGTTGCCCGACGATCAGCGGCAACTCGCGGTTGCCCTTTTCGGCGAAGGTGAACCTGACCCGCCGCGGTCCCAGCTTCTGCACGCCGGCGACACTGGCGTAGTAAAACCGGTATTGGGGCAGCCCCGTCATGCCAGCGCGCCTCGCGGCGCAGGTTGAAGATGACCCAGGAACGATCCTCAGGGTACTCGATGGTCTCGGCGATGAGTCCATACTCGGTAAACGGCTCGTCGGCGCTGGAGGTCAGCAGTGTCTCCACCGATCCGGTGGCCGCTGCGTTGCCCTTGGGGATGAATCCGTGAAAGCTATCGAATGTACCTTGATCGGCGACGCGGATGGTGCCGCCTGTGGGTGCGTCGGGATTGACGTACGCAAAGTGGGTAAATCCTGCCGGGTACTTTGGTTCACCATGCATCGCGATTGCGTGGCTGATAATCACTGCCCCCTGTGCCCACACCGGGGCCGGCAGGCATAACGCCAATAAAAACAGAAACACGAGCATTGAATGTGAACGTCTAGCCCGGATAGGACACCGGCCGTATACAAAACGTACCTGAGCCACGTGTTCTAGATTCGATATATACCAACCGTTTTTCAATCAGTTACCTCAAGGCCGGTGGCCGACTGGTGAAATATGCGGGCGAGATAGGATTCGTGGGAATTTTGTACCAGAGGCGGAGCTTATCAATCAATGGGCCTAACACCCTAAACAGCGCTATCATCGGCTGCTCCGATGACATGGAAGGCATCATCTCAAACTTGGCGCTAAGATTCAGCAAAACGCGCGTGATCAAATACAACTTACGCGGGAAACTCATCGGCACTTGAGCGCCGACGCCATCGGGGAGCGGCCGTCGCATCGAGGCCGTATGCGTTTCAGGTTACGTCACGTAGGGTTAGTCCGCGAAGCTGCGGGTCGCCGGCGAGTACAGATATGCCCCCGCTTGACGCAGGCGCGCAAGCCCTTGTTTGGCCGGAGTGTCGTATATCTTGATCGCCTGATCGATCTGCTGCACCGGGCGTTGCGCCGCAATCAGTTTATTTATCAGCTGCAGATAATCGCGGTAGGATCGAGCAACCCGCTGCACTGCTTCCAGAGCCGCCCGATCCTGGCGGAAGCGGTTTTCTGTGTCTCGCACTGCCCGGTCATAGGCATGTTGGTCTTGGCGCGTGATCTTGCCCTCGCGATCGACAGCTGTTTGCGCTGCCGACTGTGGATGGGCGAACTCGGGAAGGCTGAATTGGCGCGCGGTGAGGGCATCCACGGCGAGCAGATTTTGCAGCGCATCGGTGTGGTACCGTTCCTGACCTCGCAGGAGGTAGTTCTTGAAGTTATGGATTGCCCTGCCGTAACCGAGCTGGAACTCCATTTCTTCAAAGTCGCTCCAGGACCATTTGGCACGCAGGGCATCCAGCGCCGCCTTGGCTGGGGTGTCATCGATGATCACCGTGCGGTCGATGTCTTGGGTGCGCCATCCCTTTGCCCGCAGCCCCGCGAGCCGATCAAGGGTCGTATTGTAGGATTCCACCACCGCCGTGACGATGTCCAGGGCCGCTTGGTCCTTGGGATTTAGCTCCGCTCTGTCTTTGAGTCGGGGGATGATCTCAAGAATCTGCGCGAAGTTTTCCCGCGCAGCCGTGTAGTACTCTTGCCTTCCGCGCAGGACATAGTTCTTGAAGTTGTGGATGCCGCCGTCGTATCCCATCAGGCGTATTATCAGTGCGACATCCTGTTGCGCACCGGCGGCCTGGAGGCCGTGGAAAGGCAGCATCCATGCGGCCATGAACAAGACAAACCAGAGGTGGACGCGGTATCTCATGTCGGCTCTCCACAGGTGAGCAATCTAGGGGATCGAATCATTGTTATGCCGAGTGCTTCCCGTCGCTGAATGGCTTCGGTTGCCGGGAATCCTACTTCGAGATAGGCCCCGGTGGCTTCACCTGATGCATCAGGTCATCGTTCCAGTCGCCCTCGACTTTTATCTGCGCTACTGCCCCCTTGAGTGACGACTCGATCAAGTTATGGTTCACATAAGCATACAGCCCGGGTTGTTTGAAGGTGTAGACCATCGCACCCGCGGAGCCTCCCGGCAGGAACCAGGTCTCGACGTCGGTCAGCGGGGGATTGTTGAACGAGCCGTAGGGCCACACGAAATCTGCGTGCCCGCCAATCAGGCGCGGCCGGGTGTCGCGGTTTGCTTGGGCGTGGACAATGAGTACGGTCTCTCCGACCTTGGCCTTGAGGGCATTGCGCCCGACCAGGGCGTCCGCCGCGCCATTGAAGACCACATGGCTGGGATTTTGTCCGAGCATGGTGTTCACAATATCGCTCAGCGCATGCACCGCGGTCTCGTAGGTGCGGTACTCGCCCGAAGGTTCGCGGTACACGTAAAAATCCTGCTCGCCAATGAAGTAGGCGCGGTCGTAACGGATGGGATTGCGGTTTTGATCGGTCAGTCCGGCGCGTGGGAGCACCATGATCGCGCCGTTCATCCCGGAGATGACGTGCCATGGGGTCATGACGCCGCCGGGGGCGCTGCAGCCCTGAACCCCACCGGGTGCGCAGCAGATGTAGACGAACACGCCTGGCCGGGTCGCCTTGAAACGGAGTACCGCCTCCTCACCCGGCCCAACCCTGGTGAACTCGGCGCCACCCAAAGCGCCGGTCGCGGCATGGAAATCGATATTGTGAATCATGCTGTTGGCGCTGGGATTGACCAGAGTGACTTCCACGTAGTCGTCTTGATGTACGACTATCAGAGGTCCGGGTATGGTGCCGCCGAAGGTCATTGCCCACACCTCGGTTTCTTCGTCGTCGATCTCGATCTTTTTCTCCTCGATAACCAG
>CAMYOD010000022.1:17210-32224 GCA_947259975.1 uncultured Gammaproteobacteria bacterium | reverse complement strand
GAGAGATCGTAAAGGCAAATATCGATGTTGTGACACGGATCCTGAGCTGGAGAAAGGCGCCGATCAGCCCGCGAATGATCGAAGTCCCTCAGTCGCAAGCGACGGATCTGGGGGCGGTGATTTACGCTAATTCCATCACCCTGACCCCTGGCACGGTCACGATCAAGTTATCGAAAGACACTCTCACCGTTCATGCGCTAAGCGGGGAGGCGGCCGGCGAACTCGCTGCAGGCGCCATGTCACAAGAGATCTCCAACCGGTTTTTTAAACAATAATGTTTATTGCAGCTTCACTGGCAATCCTGGTCACGATGGGATTAGCCCTCGCGCGCGCCCTAGCCGGACCTACGACCTATGATCGTATTATGGCGGTCAACATGTTTGGCACCAAGACTGTGTTGCTCATCGCTGTTATAGCGTTTTTATCGGGCAGAACCGACCTGCTGGATATCGCGCTGGTCTACGCATTGATCAACTTTATAGGTGTCGTCGCGGCGTTAAAACTGGTTACTCAAGGGAATTTCCACTCCACCGACACCGATGCGAGTGCAGCCGGCAAGGGCGAGCCGGAGTGATTATCGATACCCTCAGTTGGATCTGTCTGTTGGCCGGCGGGGCGCTGGGTATCGTTGGCGGTATCGGCATCCATCGCTTTCCCGACTTTTACAGCCGCCTGCACGCAGCCGGAATAACCGATACCCTTTGCGCGATGTTGATCCTGTTGGGCCTGGGGCTGCAGGCCGGCTGGAGTCTCGCCGCCTTCAAATTAGCCCTGATTTTCGTGTTTCTCTTTTTCACCAGCCCGACCGCTTCCCATGCGTTGGCAAACGCGGCACTGCATAGCGGTCTGAAACCCGGGCTGGACAGAGATAAGCGGGAAGGACTGAATCATCATGATTGATGTTTTTATAGATATCACCTTGCTGGCCTTCCTGGCGATCACCGCGGTCGCGATCGTACGCATAACAAACCTGTTTGCCGTCGTCATGCTGTTTGGGGTTTTCAGTCTGCTGTCGGCCGGCCTGTTTGTAGTTATGGATGCCCCCGATGTGGCCTTTACTGAGGCGGCAGTGGGGGCGGGAATCTCTACGGTATTAATGTTGGCCACCCTGGCGTTGGTCAGAAGGTCACAGAAACCCTACTACGCCGAGGCACCTCGAGCCCACCGCCCGTGGTTACCGCTGATCGTCGTGACGGTCACCGGCTCGGCACTGGTGTACGGCACCTGGGATATCCCGGGGTTTGGTGCCCCTGATGCGCCTGCACAGACACATGTAGCGCGCTACTACATCGAAAATGCGCTGTCGGAAACCGGCCGTGCTGGCGAGTTATCGCGGCTTCGATACCCTGGGCGAAGTCACGGTGATCTTTACCGCGGCCGTGGCCGTACTGCTGTTGCTCGGTGGGCGACGCTCGAGACCGGCAGCCAGGACAAAGGATGAGGGGAAGCAAGATGAGGCCTAATCTTATCCTGCATGTTGTTGCAAAGTTCTTAATCCCGTTGATTATCCTCTTCGCGCTCTATGTCCAGTTTCATGGTGATTTTGGGCCCGGGGGCGGCTTTCAAGCCGGGGTGATTTTCAGTGCCGCCTTCATCCTTTATTCCCTGGTGTTCGGGCTCGATACCGCGGAAAAGATTATCCCTGCACACTGGCTGCGCGTACTGGCGGCACTGGGCGTGGTGATCTATGCCGGGGTTGGGGTGCTGTCCTTGCTGTTAGGGGGTAACTATCTCGATTACACACTTTTAGCCGGCGATCAGATTGCCGGGCAGCATCTGGGTATTCTGCTGGTGGAGCTGGGCGTAGGCATCACAGTAGCCGCCGCCATGTTGATTCTGTTTTTCGCCTTTGCGGGCAGGGGTAGAGAGTGACGGATTTCATTGTCGGCCACTATAACTACTGGATTGTGATCATTCTAATGATGGTCGGGCTTTATACGGTGATAAGCCGTGGCAACCTGATAAAAAAGGTTATCGGCCTGAATATCTTCCAGGTCTCGGTATTTTTTCTCTATATCAGCCTGGGCACTGTGAAGGAAGGGGCAGCACCTATTATCGCTGAAGGCATTGAGGTCTATTCAAATCCGCTGCCCCATGTATTGATCCTTACTGCCATCGTGGTGGGTGTGGCAACGACGGCGCTGGCGCTGGCATTGGTGGTGCGGATCAAGGAGTCCTACGGCACCATCGAAGAGGATGAGATTCATAATCTGGATCATTCGCTGTAATGGAAGATCATATTAGCCTGCTGCTGGTCGTTGTGCCGCTGATTGCCGCGCCCGTGGTCGCCGTATTGCCCCGTGGCCGATCGGCCTGGGCGGTGGCATTTATTGTTGCAGCCGCGTGTGCCGTGCTGGCCGGGATGCAGCTGTGGGCCGTTCTGACTGAGGGGGCAATCAGTTACGAATTGGGTGGCTGGGCGCCACCCTGGGGGATTGAATACCGCATCGATGCAGTCAACGCCTTCGTGGCTTTGATCGTCGCCGCCATCGCCGCAATCACACTGCCCTATGCGCTGCTCAGCGTGGAGCGGGAGATCCCCGAGGAAAAGATACCGCTTTTCTACAGCGCCATGCTGCTCTGTCTGACCGGCCTGCTGGGAATCACCCAGACCGGTGATATCTTTAATGTCTTCGTCTTCCTGGAGATATCGTCACTCGCCTCCTATGCGCTGATCAGCCTTGGAAGAGACCGGCAGGCATTCACCGCTGCCTATCAATACCTGATCATGGGTACGATCGGCGCCACCTTCTATTTGATCGGCGTGGGCCTGATCTATTCACAAACCGGCAGCCTGAACATGCAGGATCTGGCAACCCTTCTGCCCGGCGTCCTGCACCTTAAGACGGTGGAAACCGGCTTTGCCTTCATCATGATCGGCATCGCGCTGAAGCTGGCGCTGTTTCCCCTGCATCTCTGGCTGCCCAATGCCTATACCTACGCGCCCTCGGTGGTCACCGTGTTTCTTGCGGCAACCGCCACCAAGGTGGCTGTGTACGTGATGTTGCGCATACTGGGCACGGTTTTTCCACAGGGCTTCGCCCTGACAACACCCGCAGATGAATTGTTTATCGTCGCGGGAATCGCCGGCATTGTCATTGCATCGGTCTACGCCATCTATCAGCAAAATGTCAAAAGGTTGCTGGCCTACTCCAGTGTGGCGCAAGTCGGTTATATGGCACTGGGCATCGGATTTGCATCCGCAGCCGGTGTGACCGCCGCACTGGTTCATCTGTTCAATCATGCCCTGATGAAAGGGGCGCTGTTCATGGCGGTTGGTGCCATTATCTACCGTATCGGCGCATGCCGTATGGATCAGATTCATGGCCTGGGCAGAGCGATGCCCTGGACCTTTGGCGCGATCGTCATCGGCGGCCTGAGCCTTGTCGGCGTGCCGGGCACCGCCGGGTTCATCAGCAAATGGTACCTGGTAGTGGCGGCACTGGAGCAGGAGGCGTGGATTTCGGTTGCCGTTATTCTGATGGGCTCGCTGCTGGCCGTGGTGTATGTCGGCAAGTTGATCGAGGCGCTCTACTTCAAACCCGTTACTGACACGGGAACAGCGGTGAGTGAGGCGCCGCTGCTACTGCTGGTGCCGACCTGGGGCCTGGTGTTCGCCAACGTCTATTTTGGCCTGAATACCGACTTGACGGTGGGGGTTGCTGAAAAAGCGGCGGCTATCCTTGGCGGGATGAAGCCATGAGTGCCGAGACACTGCTGCTGACGATCCTGCTTCTGCCACTGGCGGGCGCGGTCGGCATTGTCATTACCCGGCACAACCCCAATGTCAGGGAAGCGGTGACGCTTCTGAGCGCGGCGCTGGTTGCCGTCCTGGTGGTGATGCTGGCCGCCCGGTTTTTGGATGGGGAGGCTTTTGCCTTGACCCTGATCGAGCCGTTACCGGGCATCGCCATTGCCTTCGAGATCGAGGCGCTGGGAATGCTGTTTGCGCTGGTTGCCGGGTTGCTGTGGGTGGTCACCTCGGTCTACTCCATCGGCTATATGCGTGGTCACAATGAACAGAATCAGACACGATTCTTCGCCGCATTTGCGGTGTCCATTGCCGCAACCATGGGCATCGCCTTTTCGGCCAACCTGCTTACGTTGTTCCTCTTCTATGAGCTATTGACCCTTGCCACCTATCCGCTGGTCACCCATGCCGGCACCCCGGCGGCTAAGCAGGGCGGACGGACCTATCTCGGCATTTTGCTGGGAACATCCATCGGCCTCTTCCTGCTGGGAATTCTGGTGACCTGGTCCCTGACCGGCCGGGTCGATTTCCAGGCGGGCGGCATACTGTCCGGCCATGTCGATCCCGCCTGGGCCGGTCTGCTTTACGCCCTGTTCCTGTTCGGTATCGGCAAGGCCGCCGTGATGCCCTTTCATCGCTGGCTGCCTGCGGCGATGGTGGCGCCCACTCCAGTCAGCGCCCTGTTGCATGCGGTCGCCGTGGTCAAGGCCGGTGTCTTCACCCTGCTCAAGGTGACGCTCTACATCTTCGGTGGTGAATTCATCCTCTCCAATGACGTGACCGGCGGGCTGATCTGGGTTGTGGCGGCCACTATATTGATCGCCTCCCTGGTTGCGATGACCAAGGACAATCTCAAGGCACGGCTGGCCTACTCCACCGTCAGCCAGTTGAGTTACATTGCATTGGGGGCCATGTTGGCCAGCAAAGCGGGGCTGATCGGTGCCTCCATGCATATCGCGATGCATGCCTTCGCCAAGATCACCCTGTTTTTTGCCGCCGGCGCCATCTTCGTCGCCAGTCATAAAAAGCAGGTCAGTGAGCTGAACGGGCTGGGTCGTGCCATGCCCGTCACCTTTGCAGCCTTCTTTATCGGCACCTTGAGCATCATCGGTTTGCCGCCTTTCGGTGGCATGTGGAGCAAATGGTATCTTGCTCTGGGTGCGGTAGAGACGGCACAGCTGTTGCTGCTTGCAGTGTTGATGATCAGCTCCCTGCTCAACATTATGTATCTGCTGCCCATCCCGATCCGGGCTTTTTTCAGCAAGCCGGCAAGCGGTGAACACTATACGGAGATCGCGGAGGCGCCGAAGTCGATGCTGCTGGCAATGGTAGTCACGTCGAGCGCCTGCGTCATTCTGTTCTTCTACCCCGACCCCTTCTATCGACTGGCGGGTTTGGCTGTCGGAGGCAATTGATATGTCGGATAAAAAAGAAAGAACCCATCTTTTTGACCGGCCGGAGAATGTTGCACGGCTGCTCAAGGGATTCTATGCCATCTGCATTCTGTTAGTGCTGGCCGACTTTGTGTTCCACCGCCACATCGGCTTTGACTGGGAGAAGATACCGGCCTTTTATGCCATTTACGGTTTTGTCGCCTGTGTTCTGCTGGTCCTCATTGCAAAGAAGATGCGCAACGTCGTGATGCGCAAGGAAGACTATTACGATGAGTGAGCTGCCCCCGTTTCTGCTCTATTTTGTCGCGGCACTTCTGGTCGCCGTTACCCGCGGCCTGCCGCGACAGCTGATACTGCTGGCAACCCCGGTGGTGACGGGGCTTTACCTCTGGCTAGGCATCGATCCCGGAGCCAATGTCGCTTACACCCTGATGGGCTATGAGCTGACCATCGTACGGGCGGATAAACTCAGCCTGCTGTTCGGCTACCTGTTCTGTATCGCCAGCTTTTTTGCGGGCATCTTCTCGCTCCACGTGACCGATACAAAGCAGCACATTGCCGGCTTGATGTATGCGGGCAGTGCGCTGGGCGCGGTATTTTCCGGTGATCTGATTACGCTGTTCATTTTCTGGGAGTTGCTGGCGATAAGTTCCGTGTTTCTCATCTGGGCACGCGGCACGGAGCGGGCACTGAAGGCCGGTATGCGCTATCTGGTGTTTCAGGTCCTGTCGGGGGTACTGCTGCTGGCCGGCGCACTGGTCTACTACCACAAAACAGGCTCACTGGCGTTTAATCACATCGGTCTGGAGGCGGGTGTTGCGGGCTGGTTGATCTTTATCGCCTTTGGGATCAAGAGCGCCTTCCCGTTTCTGCACAGCTGGCTTACCGATGGCTATCCTGAGGCGACGGTGACCGGCACGGTCCTGCTTTCCGCTTTTACCACCAAGGTGGCTGTCTACAGCCTGGCGCGCGGCTTTGCCGGTGAAGAGATCCTGATCTATATCGGTGTCACCATGGCCTGCTTCCCGATTTTCTACGCCGTTATCGAGAATGATCTGCGCAGGGTGCTGGCCTATAGCCTGATCAACCAGGTCGGCTTCATGGTGACGGGGGTTGGTATCGGCACCGCCCTGGCGCTGAACGGCGCCGTGGCCCACGCGTTCAGTGACGTGATCTTCAAAGGGTTGCTGTTCATGAGCATGAGTGCAGTGCTCTATCGGGTGGGTAACATCAACGGCTCGGATCTGGGTGGGCTCTACAAGTCCATGCCCAAAACCACCATACTTTGCATTGTCGGCGCGTTGTCCATCTCGGCATTCCCGCTATTCAGCGGTTTTGTCAGCAAGTCGATGGTGATGACCGCGCTGATGCAGGAGAATTATGGCTATTTCTGGCTGTTGATGCTGTTCGCCTCCGCCGGTGTATTCCACCATGCAGGCATCAAGATCCCGTACTTTGCATTTTTTCACCATGATTCCGGCATCCGCACCGAAGAAGCGCCTCTGAACATGCTGATTGCAATGGGTGTGGCGGCGGCTCTGTGTATCTTTATTGGCAGCCAGCCCCAATATCTCTACGCGTTGCTGCCCTGGGAGGTGGAATACTGGCCCTATGATCTGACCCACGTCCTGGCCCAAATGCAGCTACTCTTTTTCTCCGCCCTGGCCTTTGTCTGGCTGAATAAACAGGGGCTGTATCCGCCGGAGTTGCACTCGGTCAATCTGGATGCGGAGTGGTTCTATCGCCGGTTATTGCCTGCTGGCGCGCAGCGAACCTTGAACCTTCTGCGCAGCGCAAAAGAAGCTACGCTGACAACGGTAACGGCACACATGCGGGGTATGCAAAACGAATTCGGCAAATCTCCGATGGCCAAATACCATCTCTCGGAGAGTTGGCCTACCGGGAGCATGGTCTTCTGGATTTCAGCTATCCTTGCTGCCTTTCTATTGCTGGATCTCTTTGGTTTGGGGCGTTAGCCTGAAGTGGCCGAGGACATACACCCCGTGATGCAGCTAGTACGTACGACGGCAAATGTGCGTCAACGCAAGACTTGACCCCCTCCGTTTATCACGCCTTGGTTTCTATGCCCACAGCTTTCAGCTCGCACCGGTGGTCGGCCGGATTCTGTCCGAACTCATCGTGGGCGGGCGCAGCAGCCTGCCGATCGAGCCGTTTTCAATCGGACGGTTTCAATCGTAATTCGAGCCGACCGACCTAATCAAGATTAACCCCGCCGTCGCCTGAGTGTGTAAATTCAACGCGCGGCGGGCACAGTCGCGGGCGTCGCCCGGCGCCAAATGAATGCCTCGCTGCGCTCCAGTACCGTCGGTGCGAGAAACTGCAGCGCTGGTGACAGCGCCAGGGCCGTTCGCACGTGTCCGGTGCCGTCCAGAATGGTGAGTTCCACCTGACCGCCGGCATCCTCGATGCGCGCCGCCAGGCGGCGCGCATTGTCCGCACTGACCGTGGAATCGCTGCCGCCGTGAATCAGCAACGCCGCCGGCTCGTTCCCGTCGACGAAGTTCACCGGCTGACTGGAATGCCGCGAGACCTGCGGAAACACTTGCTGCAGGTAGCCTTTGTCCAGCGGCAGAAAATCATACGGCCCGGATATGCCGATGAATCCCGCCAGGCGGCTGGCGTCACCTCCCACTGCACGCAGATAGTGCTCATCGAAGCTGATTAACGCACCGATGTGGGCGCCTGCCGAGTGACCCATCACAAAGATCTGTTCTGGATCACCACCGTAGTCGGCGATGTTGCTCATCACCCAGCGAACAGCGGCGGCGCCGTCCTCAACGAAAGCGGGAAACATTACTTCCGGGTAAACCCGGTAGTCGGGGATCACCACCACAATTCCGCGTTCGGTCAATGCGGACGCGACAAAGCGGTACTTTTCCTTGGCGCCGCCTCTCCAGCCACCGCCATAAAAAAATACCACCACTGGTTGCTCGCCGATCGGATACCTGGGCCGGTAAATATCCAGGGTCTGACGCTGTGCGGTACCAAAGGCCAGGCCAGAGCGGCCCACATAATGGTCTTGCGGACTGATTTGGCTCACGGTCACGAGTGCGCTGCAGCCGGCAAGCGTGAGCGCGAAGACCGGCCCCAGAGAAACCCACAGCAGCGAGTGGAACATGCTTTTCATGGGTCGATTCTAGCGCACCGTGACACCGCTGGCGGACCGGATCGACCCAAATGATATGCGCCGGGACCCCATAAGCTGCGCGTGAATAGAAAAACGCCACCCCGAAGGGTGGCTTGGCAAGGCGGGTGTATCTATCCCCTGGGTCCGCGTGCCGATAGTTCAAGGAGTCAGAGGACCTGAAAAGATTTTATGGTTTTTAAAGTACTCTGGCCGCTTGAACGCTCACTCGAGGCGTTATCTCTCCGATCACCGCGGAATCGCTGTAACTCTATGACGAGGCCTACTCCCACTCGATGGTGGCGGGCGGTTTGCCGGAGATGTCGTAGGTTACGCGGCTGACACCACGCACTTCATTGATGATGCGGTTGGAAATGGTCGCCAGAATGTCGTAGGGGATGTGTACCCAGTTCGCGGTCATGAAATCCAGCGTTGCCACCGCACGCAGGGCGATGACGTATTCGTAGGCCCGCGTATCGCCGACGACCCCGACGGATTTCACCGGCAGGAACACCGCGAAGGCCTGGCTGATCTGATCATAGAGGTCGTGTCGGTAGAGCTCCTCCAGGTAAATCGCGTCCGCGTGACGCAGAATATCAGCATACTCCTTGTTGACCTCGCCGAGGATACGCACCCCCAGGCCGGGACCCGGAAAGGGATGGCGGAAAACCATTTTATGCGGCAGGCCCAACTCGACACCGATTTTGCGAACTTCGTCCTTGAATAATTCACGCAAGGGTTCGACCAGACCCAATTTCATGTCTTCCGGCAGACCCGCGACATTGTGGTGCGACTTGATTACATGTGCCTTGCCGGTCTTGGCGCCGGCGGACTCGATGACGTCCGGGTAGATCGTGCCCTGCGCCAGCCATTTCGCGTTCTCAATCTTCGCGGCCTCATCTTCGAAGACCTCAATAAAGGTCCCGCCGATGATCTTGCGTTTCTGCTCCGGATCCGCGACGCCTGCCAGCTTGGAGAGGAAGCGCTCCCCGGCGTCGACGCGCACGATCGTGACGCCCATGTGTTTGCCGAAGGTGGACATGACCTGATCGCCCTCATGCAGACGCAGCAGGCCATTGTCAACGAAAATGCACGTCAGCCGATCGCCGATGGCGCGATGCAAGAGGGCCGCGACCACCGACGAATCCACTCCGCCGGAGAGCCCGAGAATGACTTCGTCGTCACCGACCTGTTCGCGAATGCCATGTATCAGGGTTTCGATGATGTTGCCCGACGTCCACAGCGACGCACAGCCACAGATATCATGGACGAACCGACGCAGGATATCTTCGCCCTGCTTCGTGTGCGTCACTTCAGGGTGAAACTGCAGACCGTAAAATCCGCGCGCCTCGTCGGCAATACCGGCGAGGGGTGCACTGGTGGTGCTGGCAATAACATTGAATCCCTGCGGCAGGGCTTCCACTCGATCGCCGTGACTCATCCAGACATCCAGCATGGCCACGCCTTCAGGGCCGGAATGGTCCTCCAGATCGCGCAGCAGGACCGAATCCCCGTGCACCGCGACCTGCGCATAGCCGAATTCACGTTTCGCGCTGGTCGCGACCTCGCCGCCGAGCTGCGCGGCCATGGTCTGCATGCCGTAACAAATACCCAGCACCGGAACCCCGAGTTCGAACACGGCAGCATCGGCCCGCGGCGTGGCGCTGAGAGTGACGGTCTCCGGCCCACCGGAGAGTACGATGCCGCTGGGCGCAAAATCGCGTATCGCCTGTGATGTCATGTCGAAGGCGTGGATTTCTGAATAGACTCCCGCCTCACGCACCCGCCGCGCGATGAGTTGTGTATATTGCGAACCGAAATCGAGGATCAGTATGCGCTGTGAATGGGGATCGGTGGTCACGAGACTTTCCTGGATGCTCTGGCCGCTGTTGTCATTTTCATCCAGGCCGGCCTGTCAGCGCCGTGTCGTTCTTTGCGCTGGTGCCTGGCGGTACGCAGCGACCGGGCTACCGGTCGAGCTGGTAGTTCGGCGCTTCTTTTACAATCGTCACGTCATGGACGTGGCTTTCGCGGATGCCTGCGCCCGTGATACGAACAAAATTCGTCTTCGTACGCATATGATCGATGTCGGCTGAGCCGGTGTAGCCCATGCTCGCGCGCAGTCCACCCGTCATCTGGTGGATGATATTCACCGCCGGACCCTTGTAGGGCACACGCCCCTCGATACCTTCCGGTACCAGCTTATCGGATCCTTCGAACCCTCCTGCATGGCCCCCAGGGAACCCATGCCGCGGTAGGTCTTATAGGACCGTCCCTGATACAGCTCGATTTGCCCCGGTGCCTCATCGGTGCCGGCAAGTAAACCACCCACCATCACGCTATGTGCGCCGGCCGCGATTGCCTTGGCGAAATCTCCGGAGAAGCGTATGCCGCCGTCCGCGATTAGCGGCACGCCGGTGCCCTCGAGACCTTGCGCGACATTCGCGATTGCCGTGATCTGCGGTACGCCCACGCCCGCCACCATCCGCGTCGTGCAGATCGAACCCGGGCCGATTCCGACCTTGACCGCGTCACAACCCACCTTGACCAGGTCCCGTGCCGCTTCGGCGGTGGCAATATTGCCGGCGATCACCTGTACGTCGGGGAAGTTCTTCTTGATCATCTGGACCCGATCCAGTACGCCCTGTGAATGACCATGCGCGGTGTCGACGACAATGACATCGACTCTGGCGGCCGCCAGACGCTCGACCCGCTCGTCGGTACCCTCGCCCACGCCGACAGCGGCGCCGACCAGGAGCCGGCCCTCGGTGTCCTTACAGGCATTAGGCTTTTCCGATGACTTCTGAATATCCTTAACCGTAATCAGACCCGCGAGACCGAAATCGTCGTCAGTGACCAGGACCTTCTCGATTCGGTTGGCATGCAACAACTGCTGCACCTCATCCCGCGAGGCGCCCTCTTTGACGGTCACCAATTTCTCTTTCGGTGTCATGACGGCGGCGACGGCTTCGTCCAGACGGGTCTCGAAGCGCAAATCGCGACTCGTGACAATGCCGACCAGTTTGCCGGCTTCGGTGACTGGTACCCCGGAGATACGGTGCCGGCGGGTCAATTCGAGTACCTCCCGTACCGTCGCCTGCGGGGTGACGGTAATCGGGTCGAGAATGACGCCGCTTTCGAATTTCTTGACCCGCTCGACCTCTTCCGCCTGGCGCGCCGGGGTGAGATTTCGATGAATCACCCCGAGGCCGCCTTCCTGAGCCAGACAGATGGCCATGTCCGCCTCCGTGACGCTGTCCATGGCGGCCGAGAGCAGTGGGGCGTTTAGAGCCAGATGCCGGGTCAGTGCGGTTTTCAGGCTGGCGTCGCGGGGCAGGATAGTCGAATGGGCGGGAACCAGCAGGACGTCGTCGAAAGTGAGGGCTTCCTGGACGATCTGCATCGGCGAATTATAGGGATTCACGGGCCTCACGACAAGCCGTCCGGTCACGGCCCAATCCCGTCCCGGCAGGGCGGCCAGGGGGTGTCCAAGACGCAATCGGTATGGTATAACTTCGCGCTCATGCGTCCGCAGCCGTCCGGCAACATCCAGGGGTCCGACGGTCAACGCGGCGCCGGCAGTCCGGGTTTACACGGTCGCCAACTTGATAGATTTTTCAACCGTTCGGAGGAGCAGTGCATGAAAAAAACGATTATCACCGCGGCATCTCTTGCTGTGCTGGCCCTGGGGGGTTGCGCCGGGACCGAGTCTGGCGGCCCGGGTTATAGCGAACTACGCGCACAGGCGGTCACTGAGATCGGCAAAGCCAAGAAGATGAACGCGCTGTGGCGGGACACCGAAAAGATGCTGAAACAGGCCGATGCCGCCCGTGGCGACATGGACAACCCCAAAGCCATGAAACTGGTCAAAAAGGCCCTCAAGCAGGCCAAATTGGCGCAGAAGCAGGCTCAGGATCAGGCCAACGCGGGACCGTCCTACTAAGCACCCAGGTCTTCGCGAATCACCTAACAAAAAAGCCGGGCATTGCCCGGCTTTTTTTTATGCGCGGCGAGCAGGTATCCTCAGGGCATGAAACTGGAACCGCTTTCACACCCGCCGTCGCAGACGGCCCGCGAGATCTACAGCGTCGCCCGTCTGAACCAGACCGCCAAGGTCCTGCTCGAGCAGGCTCTGCCGCTGATCTGGGTCGAAGGTGAGATCTCCAATCTCGCCCGCCCCGCCTCCGGCCACCTTTACTTTACCCTCAAGGACAGCGCCGCCCAGGTGCGCTGCGCCCTTTTTCGCGGCCAGCAGCAGCACGCGAAAGCGATTCCTCGTGACGGCATGCATGTGCTGTTACGCGCCCGTGTGACCCTGTACGAGGGACGCGGCGAGTTCCAGCTGGTCGTAAACTACCTCGAAGAGGCCGGTGAAGGCGCCCTGCGTCGAGCCTACGACTTGCTCAAGCAACGACTCGCCGAGGCGGGTCTGTTCGATGCCGCGCGCAAACGCGCCCTGCCGAAATTACCGAGGCGCATCGGCGTTGTCACCTCACCCACCGGGGCGGCGATTCGTGACATCGTCACCACCCTGCAACGCCGCTTCCCCGCTATTCCCGTACGCGTCTATCCCGTGCGTGTGCAAGGCGACGGTGCAGCGGCAGAGATCGCTGCCGCCCTACGACTCGCATCGGCGCGGCGGGATTGCGACGTCCTGATTCTGGCCCGCGGCGGTGGCTCGCTGGAAGATCTGTGGGCATTCAATGAAGAAGTCGTTGCGCGTGCGGTCCAGGAATGCGAAATCCCGGTGGTCTGCGGTGTCGGCCACGAGATAGATACCACGATTGCCGACCTGGTCGCCGATCAGCGTGCCGCAACGCCGACGGCGGCCGCGGAGCTCGTTAGCCCGGATCAATATGAATGGCGCGCGAAACTCGAATCACAGGCCGCACGGCTAACCCGCCTGGCGCGTGATCGCATCACCGCTAGCAGCCAGCGGCTCGATTGGGCGGCGCACAGGCTTTTGCACCCGGCGCAGCGGCTGGGCGCTCACCGGCAACGCATCGACGACCTACACAAACGCATGCGCCTGGCGCATCGGGCGCAGACGCAGCAATACCGGCTGCACTTGCGAGATCTATCGGCGCGCGCCCAGGCCCACGCGCCGCAGTCGCGATTCGCCACCCTCGGAATTCGCTGTCGCGTCGGCCATGAGGGACTGATTCGCGCCTTGCGAACAAGGCTGCAATACGCCAGACAACGGCAGACCGGCCTCAGCGAGCGCCTGCACGGCGTCAGCCCCCTCGCCACGGTGGCGCGAGGCTACGCGATTGCACGCCGCTGTTCGGACAACGCCGTGATTCGCAGCGCGTCACAAGTGGATGCAGGAGATCGCATCAAAACGACTCTGCAGGAGGGAAAACTTGTCTGCATCGTGGAAAAAGCGCAGCGCGCTTAGACTGACGTCCACCATAGCTATGGTGGTATTCGCGGCCCTCGCCACAGCGCAGGAGAGCCAATTGCCGCGCCAAGCAGCCGTGCCGGGCGGTATTGCCACCCTGAAACTGTTCCGCGTCGACGGTGCCGGTGTACCGACTGTGCGATTTCGCAAAAAACGTGTGATGGTCGTTCAACACGATGATTATTGGACGGCAATCGTCGGCTTGCCATTGGGGCTCAAGCCCGGGCAGTACCACGTGCAGGTAACGGGTTCAGCCGATCGATCTGAGAATCATGGTTTTACCGTCGAAGCAAAAGAGTATGAAGTCCAGCGACTGACCATCAAGAACAAACGTATGGTCAATCCGACGGCGATGGATTTAGAGCGCATCGGCCGGGAGAAAAAGGAGATTAGTGCCGCTTTTCGCACGTGGACCGATATCGCAACGCCGGAATTGCGACTCCACAAACCGGTCGTCGGTCCCATGAGCAGTCCCTTCGGCCTGCGGCGTTACTTTAATGATCAGCCACGCAAACCCCACAGCGGAATCGACATCGCGGCACCGGAGGGCACCGATATTACGGCCCCGGCTGCCGGCACCGTCGTACAGGTCGGTGACTACTTCTTTAACGGCAACACCGTGTTTGTCGACCACGGCCAGGGTTTAGTCAGTATGTTCTGTCACATGCAACATTTCGCGGTCACAGCCGGGCAAAAGGTCCAGCGTGGCGACCGGTTAGGCGCGGTGGGTAAGACCGGTCGCGTGACCGGCGCGCACCTGCATTGGTCTTTGAGTCTGAACGACAGCCGTGTCGATCCAGGCCTGTTCATGACGCATGATGTCGGCAGTTTGTGACCCGCTCGAATTCGGATTAGCGCCGGATCTTGCGTCAACATCTTGACGTTTAAGACTCGATACTGTTCTTTTGCGGCCAAGGGTCGCGCCAGCCTCCATAAAACCCCGAATTCCATTTGCAACTCAGGAATTTGGTGCAAGAATTAATGGAGGGGACTACGAGTCTGCGGAGGAAAGGTGTACACGCCGGTCGGGACGATGGCCCGTCCGCCGTGCGTACGTGTACCTCGCGCTAGCCCCGGCCGCAGCGCGGCCACCGACACACCCTCATAACGACGACCGGCGGAGAGATTGCGCTGTCCGCACCCGTTAACATCCGGGATTCAATAAGCGAATGAGAAAGAAGGTCGCAGTCCAACATCTCACGGTGGGCATGTACATCGTCGCTCTCGATCGTCCGTGGATCGAAGCACCCTTCGAGATGCCTTTCGAACTGCAGGGATCGCTGCTCCAGAATGAAGAGGAGCTGGCAAACGTCAGGCGTCTTT